>NZ_JAGQEJ010000006.1:0-238611 GCF_018101075.1 Alistipes sp. Marseille-P2263 | reverse complement strand
CCGCAATTCGCGTCCTCTTCCCGGACCGGGACGAACGGGGCCGGATCGAGAAGAGGACAACCCGATTCCGAATACACTATGCCCCGAAAACAAAAAACCTTACGTATCATTGATACATAAGGATTTTCTCTCTGCGGCGTTATTTTCTTACGTCTCGAGGGTGGAAGAAGGGGCTCGAACCCTCGACCTTCGGAACCACAATCCGACGCTCTAACCAACTGAGCTACATCCACCGTGTGACCTTTTGCGGCCTTTCGGAGTGCAAATGTAATACTCTTTTTCGGTACGTGCAAAAATTTCGGGCGAAAAATCGCGGGGAAATTGCGGCGGATGACAAAATGTCAGACTGTCCTGCTCGTTTGTCATGCAAAATCTGCCAAAAAGGAGTTGGCACATCTCTTGTTGAAGTGAAGGGTGCGAAAGCGAAACAACATTACGATAAACTTAAAAACGCAGAACTATGAACGTAAAACCGTTATCGGACCGTGTGCTGATTCTCCCGAATCCCGCGGAGGAGAAGACGGCCGGAGGATTGATCATCCCCGACACGGCAAAGGAAAAACCGCTGGCAGGCAAGGTGGTGGCCGTAGGCCCCGGAACCTCGGAGGTGAAGATGGAGGTCAAGGTCGGCGACCAGGTTCTCTACGGCAAGTACGCCGGGCAGGAGATTCAGATCGAGGGCGAAAGCTACCTCATCATGAAGCAGAACGACATTCTGGCGATTATCTAATCAACGTTTAATTCGGAAAAATCATGGCAAAGGATATCAAATACAATGTCGAGGCGCGCGAGCTGCTCAAGGAGGGTGTCGATGCGCTGTCGAACGCAGTGAAGGTGACGCTGGGTCCCAAGGGCCGCAACGTGATTATCGACAAGAAGTTCGGTGCGCCGCAGATCACCAAGGACGGTGTGACGGTGGCCAAGGAGGTGGAGCTCGAGGACGCTTTCGCCAACATGGGCGCGCAGATGGTCAAGGAGGTCGCTTCGAAGACCAACGACGACGCCGGCGACGGCACGACGACCGCCACGGTGCTGGCCCAGTCGATTATCGGCGTGGGACTGAAGAACGTGACCGCCGGAGCGAACCCGATGGACCTCAAGCGCGGTATCGACAAGGCCGTTTCGGCGGTCGTGGAGTCGCTGCGCAAGCAGAGCCAGGAGGTCGGTTCGGACATCTCGAAGATCGAGCAGGTGGCTACCATTTCGGCCAACAACGACGGCAATATCGGCAAGCTGATCGCCGAGGCGATGGCCAAGGTCAATAACGAAGGGGTGATCACCGTCGAGGAGGCCAAGGGAACCGAGACGCACGTGGAGGTGGTCGAGGGCATGCAGTTCGACCGCGGCTATATCTCGGCCTACTTCATCACCGATCCCGAGAAGATGGAGGCGCAGCTCGAGAAGCCGTACATCCTGCTGACGGACAAGAAGATCTCGACGATGAAGGAGCTGATGGGCGTGCTCGAGCCGGTGGCTCAGAGCGGACGTTCGCTGCTGATTATCGCCGAGGACGTCGATGGCGAGGCTCTCTCGGCGCTGGTTGTCAATAAGCTGCGCGGCACGCTGAAGATCGCCGCCTGCAAGGCTCCGGGCTTCGGCGACCGCCGCAAGGAGATGCTGGAGGATATCGCCGTCCTGACGGGCGCCACGGTCATTTCGACCGACAAGGGCATGAAGATCGAGGACACCGATCTTTCGCTGCTGGGTTCGGCCGACAAGGTGACGCTCAACAAGGAGAACACCACCATCGTGGACGGCGCGGGCGCCAAGGACGCCATCGCGGCACGTGTGGCGCAGATCCGCGCTTCGATCGAGAAGGCTACGTCGGATTACGACAAGGAGAAGTTGCAGGAGCGTCTGGCCAAGTTGTCGGGCGGTGTGGCCGTGCTCTATGTCGGCGCCGCTACGGAGGTCGAGATGAAGGAGAAGAAGGACCGTGTGGACGATGCGCTGGCCGCAACGCGTGCAGCCGTCGAAGAGGGTATCGTTCCGGGCGGCGGCGTGGCCTATATCCGCGCCACGTCGGCTCTCGAAGGCATGAAGGGCGAGAACGAGGACCAGACGACGGGTATCCAGATCGTGAAGCGTGCGATCGAGGAGCCGCTGCGCCAGATCGTTGCCAATGCCGGCGGCGAAGGTTCGGTGGTCGTCAATAAGGTGCGCGAGGGCAAGGACGCCTTCGGTTACAACGCCCGCGACGACAAGTACGAGGACATGCTCAAGGCGGGCATCATCGACCCGACGAAGGTATCGCGCGTCGCACTGGAGAACGCCGCTTCGATCGCTTCGATGTTCCTCACGACGGAGTGCGTGCTGGCCGAGAAGAAGTCCGAGCAGCCGGCTGTTCCGGCGATGCCGGGCGGCGGCATGGGCGGCATGATGTAATGACGCACGGGTGACGCACCTCTGTTCGCAGAGTTCCCCGGAAGTTTCGGCTTCCGGGGATTTTTTGTGCCGGTCCGGTTCGTCGGCCGCTTGCCAGCCTCCGTACCATCGGTCCGGCTTGTCGCGCAGGTCGCTGCGGAGACGGGGCCCTGCGATCTGTCGCATTTCAACCGGATGTTCCGGGAGGTGACGGCCCGTCGCCGGGAGATGCCGCGGTGCTGAGCTACTCCGGCATCCACTCCGCGATGCCCGTCAGCGGATGGGCGGCGCGCCATGCCTCGAACTCGCTGCGGGTGCGCACGCCGTCGCGCAGGACGGCCATGCAGTAGGCGATGCCCGGAACATGCTCCGTCGCGGGCGTCTCGAATTTGAGCCGGAGGATAGCGAGGCGCGTCTCGTCGGTCAGGGCCGCGGAGATGCGGTCGGCCACCCGTTCGAAATACCCCTCCCAGGGCGATCCGACGGACATGTGGATCATGTCGATCTGCCAGAGGTCGCCCTCCGTGTCGGCGTATTGCGCATGCCACTCGATACACCGGTCCTCGGCGTCGAGCAGATTGGCGTATTCGATGCGTCGGATACGCGGGTTGCGGGCGATGCGTGCCATGGCGGCGAAGCTCCCCTCCGGACTGAGGACCGGGGAGTAGATGTGGAGGTCTATGTCGCGGTGGGTCATCAGCAGACCCGTGCGGAGCGATCCCACGAGGTGCGGGGTAGCCCCGGCCGATCGCCAGGCGGCTTCGGCTTGCAGTTCGGCGAGGACGGCGCGGGCCCGCCGCTGGTTTTCGGCGGCGAGCGCCAGGAGCGATTCGGAATCCATGTCTTTCGGAAGGTCGTTACGATGCCGGGATTTTCGTCCCGGCCGTTGGGGCGCGGAAGGCTCAGAAGAGCGATCCGGGAGCCGGGGTGTCGGAACAGCCGGGAGCTGCGGGGTGCGGCTCTCCGTTGCGGCCCAGCAGAATGCGGGCCTGCGCGATGGCTGCGTCGGTGATCTCCGATCCGGAGAGCATCTTGGCGATCTCGGTGATGCGTTCGTCGTCCGAGAGGCGGGTGATCGAGGTGCGGCCGTCGCGTTTATAGACGACGAAGTGCGCCGCGCCTTTCGAGGCTACCTGCGGCAGGTGGGTGATGTCCACGACCTGCATCGAGGCGGCCAGCGAAGCGATGATTTCGCCCATGGCATCGGCGATGCGGCCCGACACGCCCGTGTCGATCTCGTCGAAGATGATCGTGGGCAGTTGCATCCGTTCGGCGAGCAGCGCCTTGAGCGCCAGCATGACGCGCGACAGCTCGCCGCCCGAGGCGATCCGTTCGACGCTCTGCGGCGCCCGGCCGCGGTTGGCCGAGAAGAGGAAACGCACGCTGTCGCCGCCCGTGCGGGTCAGCTCCCCGAGGTCGTCTATCGCCGCCTCGAAAACCGTGTCGGGCATTCCCAGCCGGGCGAGCGTTCCGCGGATGTGTCCGGCGAAGGCCGGGGCGGCCTTCTCGCGGGCCTTGCGGAGCCGGTCGGCCAGCTTGCGTGCCTTTTCCGCCGCCTTTTGCAGGGCGGCTTCCGCTTCGGCGATCCGTTCGTCGCCGTGGATGACGGCCGCCAGACGGGCCGTGCAGCGGTCGCGCAGGCCGATCAGCTCCGCCTCGTCCGCCGCATGGTGTTTCTGTTGCAGGGCGAGCAGCGTGTCGAGCCGTGCGGAGAGCTTCGCCAGCCGTTCGGGGTCCGCGTCGATCCGCTCGCTGTCGGCTGCGGCCGATGCGCCGATGTCCTTCAGCTCTTCGAGCGTCGAACGCAGCCGGGCGGCATACTCCGCAGCGGCGGGGTAGTGTTCGCCGATATGGGCCAGGGAGGTCTCCGAGTTTTTCAACTGCACCAACACGCCCGTCTCGTCGGCGTCGAGGGCGTTGCGCAGCGTCGTGAAGGCCTCGCCGATACGGTCGGCGTTCTCCAGCATGGCCAGCTCCTCCTCGATTTCGGCCTGCTCTCCGGCGCGGAGGTTCGCCGCCGTCAGCTCCTCGGTCTGGAAACGGAGCCACTCCTCGTCGCGCCGCCCCTGTTCGGCGGCTTCGCGCAGGGCGGCCGTCTCGCGGCGCAGCTCCTGCAGGCGGGCGTACTGCGCCGCGTATTCGCGCAGCAGCTCTCCGTTGCCGGCCACGGTGTCGAGCGCCGAGGTGCGGAACTCCTCCGACGAGAGGATGAGGTTCTGGTGCTGCGAGTGGATGTCTAGCAGGCGGGTCCCGACCTCGCGCAATTGCGCGAGCGATACGGGTACGTCATTGACGAACGCCCGGCTCTTGCCCGCCGGGGTGATGATGCGTGTCAGGGTGGTTTCCGCGGCGTATTCGAGGTCGTTCTCAGCGAAGAACTCCTCCAGCTCCGGCCCTGCGAGGGCGAATGTCCCTTCGACCGTGCAACTGCGTGCGGTGTCCTTCATGGCCGAGCCGTCGTTCTTGGCGCCCAGCAGCAGCCCGAGGGCGCCGAGCAGAATCGACTTTCCGGCGCCGGTCTCGCCCGTGATGATGTTCAGGTGCGGGTCCAGTTCCAGTTCGAGCTTGTCGATAAGCGCGTAGTTTTCGACCGACAGACGACGTAGCATGGCGGAGGTTATTTCAGGATCGTTTCGATTTTATCGACGATGCGCGCCGCGACTTCGCGTTTGGAGAGCAGCGGCAGCTCCTCGCGGCCCGCGCGGTCGATCAGCGTCACTTTGTTCGTGTCGCCGCGGAAGCCCGCGCCGGGGTCTCGCAGCGAGTTGAGCACGATGAAGTCGAAGTTCTTTTTCGTGAGTTTGGCCTCGGCGTGGGCCTGTTCGTCGTGGGTTTCGAGCGCGAAGCCCACCAGCAGGCGGCCTCCCTTGCGCGCTCCCAGCTCGGCGGCGATGTCGCGCGTGCGGCGCAGGGTGAGCGTCATCTCGCCGTCGCCTTTCCGGAGTTTGGTCTCCGACGCGCGTTCGGGCGTGTAGTCGGCCACGGCGGCGCACATCACGGCGCCGTCCGCCTCCTCGAAGGCGCGGGTCGCGGCGTCGTACATTTCCGCCGCCGAAAGCACGTCCACGCGTTCGACGCCCGGAGGCGTCGGCAGCGACGTGCGTCCCGTGACGAGGGTGACTTCCGCACCCCGGGCGGCCAGCTCGCCGGCGAGGGCGTATCCCATTTTACCCGACGAGTGGTTCGAGATGAACCGCACGGGGTCGATGGCTTCGATCGTGGCCCCGGCCGTGACGATCATGCGTTTACCCGCGAGGCTCTTTTTTTTTTCTCCGGACGGGCCGCCGAGCAGGTCGCCGACGAATGCGGCGATTTCGGCCGGTTCGGCCATGCGGCCCTTGCCGCGAAGACCGCTGGCCAACTCGCCTTCGCCCGGCTCCGCGATCCGCACGCCGCGCTCCGCGAGCGTCCGCAGGTTCCGCTGCGTCGCCTCGTGGGCGTACATATCGAGGTCCATGGCCGGGGCCACGACGACCGGACAGCGTGCCGAAAGATAGGTCGTGAGCAGCAGGTTGTCCGCGATGCCCGCTGCCATTTTGGCCAGCGTGTTGGCCGTGGCCGGGGCGATCAGGTAGCAGTCGGCCCATTCGCCCAGCGAGACGTGGGAGTTCCATGCGCCGTTCTCCGGGTCGAAGAACTCCACCAGAATCGGATTTTTCGAGAGCGTGGCCATCGTCAGCGGCGTGATGAACTGCTTGGCCAGCGGCGTCATCACGACGCGCACTTCGGCGCCCGCCGTCTTCAATAAACGACACAGCACAGCCGCCTTGTAGGCCGCTATGCTGCCCGTGATGCCCAGCAATATGCGGCGTCCCTCCAGCGGGAGCCGCGCCGTCGAGTCGGATGCCATCGCGCTGCGGGTCAGATTTCCTTCATCTCGCCGTCCTTGCCCTCCTTGAAGAGCAGCTCGTGGTCGAGGAACTCCTCGGTGGCGATGATGACCGGTTTGGGAAGACGCTCGTAGTAGCGCGAAATCTCGATCTGTTCGCGGTTCTCGAAGGTCTCCTCCATCGTGTCCGTGGGCGACGAGAAGTCGGCGAGCTTGCGGTTGAGCTCGGCTTTCAACTCGGTGGAGATCTGGTTGGCGCGGCGCGCGATGATGTTCACACTTTCATAGATGTTGCCGGTCTCCTTGTCCAGATCCACCAGCTTGCGCGTGATGGTGTTGTTGGGGATGTTCTTCTTGATTTCCATCTCTATTCGTTGTTGTCCTTGTTGTTGCGGTCCAGGTAGTCGCGGGCGTGCTGCGCCATGCGTTCCAGCTCCTTGTTGTACTTCGACTCGGGGAATTCCTCGCGGAACGAGAGGTAGGAGTCCAGCATGTCCAGATAGCGGTCCGTCTGCTTGTCGTGCACCGAGTTGCTGGCGAAACGGTAGCTCGCATCGACGATCAGGTACATGATTTCCTCGCGGTGTCCGCTCTCGGGATACTGTTTCAGCGCGTTCTTGAGCGCGACGATCGCCGACTTGTAACGGCCGATCTTATAATAGGTGTAGGCGTTGATGTAGGCCTTCTCGTGCAGGCGTCCCGTCAGCTCCTCGTTGATTTTGCGGAAGTCCTCGATTCTGTCGCTTTCGGGGTAGCGCGACATGAACTCGTTGATGGCCATGATGGCCTGTCCGGTCATCGTCTGGTCTCGCGTCGGGCCGGGCGAGAGGTAGTAGAAGCAGAGGGCGTACATGCCTTCGGCGTCCTCGATGAAGGCACTGCGGCCGAACTTGCGGCGGAAGTCGTCGAGCAGAGTCGAGGCCGTGTCGAAATCGCGGTTCTTGAATTTGCAGTAGGCGTTGTAGAACGAGATGCTGTCTTCGCGCGACGTGCCGGTGTAGTAGGGCTGCGCGCTTTCGAAAAGGGTCGAGGCGCGCTGCCATTTGCCGATCTTGTAGTATTCCAGCGCCTTGCTGTAAATCAGTTCGGGTTGTCCGCTCTTGATCAGGGCGTTGATTCCGGAACACCCGGCGAGAAGGGCTGCCAGGGCCGCTCCGCACACGGCGTATGAGAAAGTCTGCTTCATTTAAGAATCTTTTACGGCGCTTTATCGCGCAAAGTTACGCATAAATTAACGATTTGCAAAAAAAAATATTGCCCCTCCGGAGGCGGCGTTCCGGCGTCCGGCATTCGGGGACTGTTCCCGTTTTCTGCGGGTGCATCCGTTTCCGCCGGGACTCTGTCTGCCGCGGGACGTTTCCGGATACGGCGGGCCGGGGCGGACGGTCTGTGTCGCAGCGGGCGGCTTCGCGGTCCGGCGGATCGGACCGTCGCGGGCCCCGGATGGGGAGGAATCCCGTTTCGCTGCCGGACGGCGTGCGGGGACTGCTGCCGGAAAAAAGATTTGGAAATATGGATTTTACTTCCTATCTTTGCTTATACGAATGCAACGGGGTTCTGACCTTTCCGGGTCAGGATTCTTTATTTTTTATGTTTTTTTAGTATGGCAAAAGAGATTATTTATCTGACAGCGGAGGGTTACAAGAAACTCAAGGACGAACTCGACCACATGCGTTCCGTCGAGCGTCCGGCGATTTCGGCGGCTATCGCCGAGGCGCGTGACAAGGGTGACCTTTCGGAGAACGCGGAGTACGACGCCGCCCGTGAGGCGCAGGGTCTGCTGGAGATGCGTATCGCCAAGCTGGAGGATACGATCGCCAATGCGCGCGTCATCGACGAATCGAAGATAGACAAGAGCAAGGTGCAGATTCTGAGCAAAGTGACGCTGCTGAACCACAATACCAAAAAGCAGATGGTCTATACGATCGTCGCCGAACACGAGGCCAACCTGCGCGAAGGCAAGCTGGCGATCGGCACGCCGATCGCGAAGGCGCTGCTGGGCCACAAGAAGGGCGATCGCGTGGATGTGGAGGTTCCGGCCGGCACGATCCATTTCGAGATTCTCGACATCAATATCTGACGCCGCGCGCCGCGGGCCGGGCCGTTTCCGCAGCGGACCGCCGGCGGACGATACATACGGGGCCGGGGACGGCTTTTTCCGAACCGGGATCGCATGGCGGTCCCGGTCTTTTCGTCTCTTTTCCGTTCTCCGGGGGCCTCCGGAAGCGATGAAAAAGCCGTCACTCCGCGCGGAGTGACGGCTTTTCGTTGTTTTTCTCGAGAGCCGAAGCCTCTTCGGGCCGCCCCTCTCCTCTTTCGCGCGCCGGCCCGATGGCCTTGGGGAACGGACGGGGCGTGCCGCGGATCAGAGCGCCTTGATCTCGTGCAGGACGTTGTTGGTCTTGCGTACGGCGTCGGCCGAAGCGGCGAACTTCTCGGCCTCCTCCTTCGTCAGCTCGATCTTCACGATCTTCTCGATGCCCTTGCGGCCGATGATCGCGGGAACGCCGATGCAGATGTCCTCCTGACCGTACTCGCCCTCGAGGTAGCACGAGCAGGGGATGAGTTTCTTCTGGTCGTTGAGGATGGCCTCGACCATCATCGCGGCCGCTGCGCCGGGGGCGTACCAGGCCGACGTGCCGATGAGTTTGGTGAGCGTCGCGCCGCCGACCATCGTGTTCTGCACGGCCTCCTGCAACTTCTTTTTCGAAGCGAACTGCGAAACGGGCACGCCGTTCACGGTGGCCTTCGACACGAGCGGGATCATCGTCGTATCGCCGTGTCCGCCGATCACCATGCCGTCCACATTGTTGATGTTGGCGCCGGTGGCCTTCGCCAGGTAGCATTTGAAGCGCGACGAGTCGAGTGCGCCGCCCATGCCGATGATGCGGCTCTTCGGCAGTCCCGAAGCCTTGAGCGCGAGGTAGGTCAGCGTATCCATCGGGTTGGCCACCACGATGATGATGGCGCGGGGCGAATACTTGATGACGTTCTCCACGACGCCCTTCATGATCGAGGCGTTCGTGCCGATCAGCTCCTCGCGCGTCATGCCCGGCTTGCGGGGAATGCCCGAAGTGATGACCACCACGTCCGAATTCGCGCTTTTCTTGTAGTCGTTGGTGGCGCCCGTGAGCTTCGTGTCGAAGTCCATCAGCGTCGAGGTCTGGTACATGTCGAGCATCTTGCCCTCCGAGAGACCCTCCTTGATGTCGATGAGAACCACTTCGCTCGCCACTTCGCGGCAAGCCATCACATTCGCACAGGTCGCGCCTACGGCGCCTGCACCTACGACGGTAACTTTTGACATAGCGTTTATGCTTTTTAACGTTGTTTGGGTTTCGTTTTTCGCCGGATCCCGGCCGGAACGGCAGCTTCTGCGGGGCGTCAGCCGATCAACTGTTCGTAGGCGGCCGCGTCGAGCAGGGCGTCGTATTCCGCCGGATCGGTCATCCGGACCTTGACGAGCCAGCCTTCGCCGTAGGCGTCCTTGTTCACGACGGCCGGATCGGCGTCCACGGCCTCGTTGAACTCCAGGATTTCGCCGCCCACCGGGAGGAATGCGTCGCTCACGGTCTTCACGGCCTCGATCGAGCCGAACACCTCGCCGGCGGCGAGCGTCTCGCCCACGGTCGGCACGTCCACGAAGACGATGTCGCCCAACTGGCTCTGCGCGAAGTCGGTAATGCCGATTACGGCTACGTCTCCCTCGATGCGACACCACTCGTGGTCGTTCGAGTATTTCAGATTTGCAGGTACGTTCATGGTACTTTCCGTTTTTTTGATTTCCGTAATGCAAATATAACTGTTATTTCCGTAACAGCAAGAGATTCCGCCCCTTTTTTACACTTCCCGGCCGGATATTCCGGGCTTCGGTTTTCCGGAGATTTTTCTGCGGCTCTCCGCTCCGTTCCGAACGGTCTCGGATGCGAAGACGGTCTTCCGGGTTTGAACCGTGAGGTCGGTCGGCGGTTGCGGTCGGAAGAGAAGTGTGGGCGCGGCCGTATCCGTATGCGGATTCCGGAGTGCCGGCGATCTGTCGCGGGCCTGATGTGTGCCGGGAAGCCGAACCCGGCGAACGCTCCGTCCCGGCGAGGGATACGGGCGGCGGAAAAAACCGAATCAGCGCACCGGGCGGTCGATGACGAACTCCACCTCGCGGAAGAGGTAGGCGCGGAGCGTGCCGTCGGCGTGGCGCAGGAGCAATTCCCCCGACGGGCGGACTCCTTCGATCGCGGCGGTGAAGAGGCTGCCGTCCGGCAGGCGGTACGGATGCGGCGTTCCCAGCCGGTACATGCGGGCGCGGTAGTCGCGTTGCAGCGTGTCGGCATCGCCCCGTTCGAGCAGGGCGTACCGGGCCGCGCAGTGCGTGCGGAACCGTTCGAGCACCTCCTCCCGGTCGAACGTGCGGCCGGCGGCCAGCGCCATCGACACGGGGTTGGGCAGCGCGGGGTCGAACACGCGCTGATTGACGTTGATCCCGATGCCCGCGACCGAGCGACCGAGCGTGGGGCCCGTGTAGCTGTGTTCGATGAGGATGCCGACCAGCTTGCGGTCGCCGACGTAGATGTCGTTCGTCCACTTGATGCGGGTGTCGATGCCGAAGTCGGCGAAGGTGTCCGTGAGGGCCAGCGCCACGGCCTCGGAGAGCAGGAACTGTTCGCCGACGGGCAGGAAGCGGGGTTCGAGCACCAGCGAGAAGGTGAGGTTCTCGCCCTCGGCGCTCGTCCACGAATGGCCCCGCTGGCCGCGTCCGGCGGTCTGGCGTTCGGCCCAGACGATGTCGCCGTGGCGGTATTCGGGGCGCCGGGCGTCGTCGTTGGTCGAGGTGGTCTCCGTGATGCGGCGGATCATGCTGCCTGCGGTCATACCGGAACCCCGAAGTCGCGCAGGGCGTCGTTGAGCGAGGTCTTCTTGTCGGTGGACTCCTTGCGGCGGCCGATGATGAGGGCGCACGAGACGCTGTATTCGCCCGCTGGGAACTGCTTGCGGTAGCTGCCCGGCACGACTACCGAACGGGCCGGCACGTACCCTTTGTAAGTGACGGGTTCGGGCCCCGTGACGTCGATGATGTGCGTCGAACCGGTGATGACGGTGTTCGAGCCGAGCACCGCTTCGCGGCAGATGTGCGCCCCTTCGACCACGATCGAGCGCGAGCCGATGAAGCAGTTGTCCTCGACGATCACGGGAGCGGCCTGCACCGGTTCGAGCACGCCGCCGATGCCCGCGCCGCCCGAGAGATGGACGTGGCGTCCGATCTGGGCGCACGATCCCACGGTGGCCCACGTATCGACCATCGTGCCCGTATCGACGTAGGCGCCGATATTGACATAGGAAGGCATGAGGATCGCTCCCGGGGCGATGTAGGCTCCGTAGCGCGCCACGGCATGCGGCACGGCGCGCACGCCCAGCTCCTCGTAGCCGTGCTTGAGTTCCATCTTGTCGTACCACTCCAGCTCCCCGGCCTCCATGCGGCGCATGGGCTGCATCGGGAAGTAGAGGATCACGGCCTTCTTGACCCATTCGTTCACCCGCCATTCGCTCTTCTCGGGATCGACCGGCTCGGCCGTCCGCAGGAGGCCCTTGTCCACGAGCCCGATCACGTCGCGCACGGCCTGCTGCGTCGCTGCGTCGCGGAGCCGTTCGCGCTCCTCCCACGCCTTCTCTACGGCTGTTCTGAGTTCTTCGTACATGGTTTTCCGTTTTCTTGCGGTTCCGGCGGCTGGAACGGTCGGGCCTTCCCGGGGCCGGAGGATTGCGGAACCGGGTATCCGTACGGCGTCTCCGCGCGGTGTGCCGGTTCCCGGACAAAGGTACGAATAACTTTCGGATCGGCCGCACGGACCGGGAAAATAAATGCCCCCCCCTCCCGGAGCGCCTGCGGCGGGACTACTTTTTCTTCTTCCCGGACTGCAGGTCGGGAAGGCGGACGGCGATGATGCCCAGCAGGGGCAGCAGGGAGCTGATCCGGAAGACGAACCCGATGCTCGTCCGGTCGGCCAGCCAGCCGAAGAAGGCCGAGCCGATGCCGCCCAGCCCGAACATCAGTCCGAAAAAGACGCCCGAGATCATTCCGACCTTGTCCGGCTTGAGCTCGGTGGCATAGACCAGGATGGCGGAGAAGGCCGAGGCGATGATCAGGCCGCTGGCCACGGCCGTCGCCACGGTCCAGCCCAGACCGAGGTAGGGGAGCGCGAGGGTGAAGGGCGCCGCGCCGAGGATGGAGAAGAGGATGACGTACTTCCGTCCGTAGCGGTCGCCGAGGAATCCGCCGAGCAGCGTCCCCGTGGCGAAGGCCGCGAGGAAGGCGAAGAGGCAGAACTGCGACTGCCGGACGGAGATGCCGAACTTTTCGATCAGGAAGAAGGTGAAGTAGCTGGTCATGCACGCCGTGAAGAAGTACTTCGAGAAGAGCATCGTCACGAGGATCGCCAGCGCCCGGCGTGTCTGCCGGGCGGAGAGTCCGCAGCCCGTTTTCCGCAGGGTTTGCCGGAAATGCCGCGTGCGGTCGAGCATCAGGCTGTACCAGGCGCCCACGCGGACCAGGATGAGCGAGGCGGCGAGGGCCGCCGCCGCGAACCATCCCACCGCGTGCTGTCCGTAGGGGAGGATGACCAGCGCCGCCAGCAGCGGCCCGACGGCGCTTCCGCCGTTGCCTCCCACCTGGAAGATGGACTGCGCCAGGCTCTTCCGCCCGCCCGAGGCCATCTGCGCCACACGCGAGGCTTCGGGATGGAAGACCGACGAGCCGCCGCCGATCAGGGCCACCGTCAGCAGGATCGCCGCGTATCGCGTGGAGAAGGCCAGCCCCAGCAGTCCGGCCAGCGAGAGACACATGCCCATAGAGAGCGAATAGGGCTGCGGGTGGCGGTCGGCGTACGCCCCCACGAAGGGCTGGAAGATCGAGGAGGTGAGCTGGAACACCAGCGTGATGAGCCCTATCTGGGCGAAGGTGAATCCGTAGCTCTCCTTGAGAACCGGGTACATGGCCGGAATGACCGACTGGATCATGTCGTTGAGCAGGTGGCAGAAGCCGATCGTGAACAGAATCGGGTAGGCCGTCGCCTCCCCTGCGTGGGGGTGTCCCTGGAGCCTTTGCAGAATGCCTTTCATCGGAGTCGTTCGCTTGTCTGTCGTTTGGCCGCCGCGCGTCCGGCGGGTCGTCCCGCCGGGGCGGGCCCCGGAAGCGCGGTGCGGATCCGGGAGTGCAAAAATACCGTTTTTCCGGACAACGGGCAAACCGGATCCGGAAATTTCCGGGTGCGGAACGTGCCGTTGCGGTTCCGAATCTCCGGATTTTTTCTAACTTTGTCGCAGACATCATTCAAAACTCCGATTTATGAAGCGCGTATCGAGCGGAACCGTCGCGCTGCTGGGTGCGGCGGCGCTATTTGCAAGTTGTGACAATATGAAGCGGATCAAACTCCTGCCCTATCCCGAGACCGAGCGCGGCGGGGTCGTGGACGACTACTTCGGCACGAAGGTCGCCGATCCCTACCGCTGGCTCGAGGACGACCTCTCGGAGGCCACGGCCGCCTGGGTCGAGGCCGAAAACGCCGTGACGGACGACTACCTGTCGCAGATTCCCTTCCGCGACGCCATCCGCGAGCGGCTCACCGAGTTGTGGAACTACCCCAGGGAGGGGGCGCCGTCGAAGCACGGCGACTGGTGGTACTACTATTATAACGACGGGTTGCAGAACCAGTCGGTGCTCTACCGCACGCGGGAGCCGGGCGGGGCGGGCGAGGTGTTCCTCGATCCCAACCGCCTGTCGGAGGACGGCACGGTGGCCGTGGCCGCCGCCTCGTTCTCGAAGGACGGTCGCTATTTCGCCTATGCCGCCGCGGCGTCGGGATCGGACTGGGTGGAGATCCGCGTGATGGACACCGCCGACGGGACGCTCACGGAGGACCGGATCGAGTGGGTGAAGAACTCGGGGGCGCAGTGGTCGCCCGACTCGGAGGGATTTTATTACAGCGCCTACGACGCACCGGAGAAGGGCGTCTATTCGTCGCAGAACCAGTACCAGAAGATCTATTACCACCGCATCGGCACGCCGCAGTCGGCCGACCGGCTCATCTACGAGGACCGCGAGCATCCGCTGCGGTACTTCGGGGCCTGGCCTTCGGAGGACGGTGAATGGCTGTTCATCTACGCGTCGGACGGCACGTCGGGCTCGGAAATACTCTACCGGAAGACTTCGGAGACGAAGTTCCGCACGCTGCTGCCGGGCTTCGACGCCGACTACGGGCCGGTGACCGTCGAGGACGGCTGGCTCTACTACGTGACCAACCGCGACGCCTCGAACTACGCGCTGCGGCGCATCGACCTGAACGATCCGTCGAAGACGCAGACCGTGATTCCCGAAAGCCCGGAACACCTGCTCGAGGGCGTGGGCACGGCCGGCGGCTACCTCTTCGCGCAGTATCTGGAGGATGCGCAGAACAAGGTGGCGCAGTATGACCTCGACGGGAAGAAGGTGCGCGACGTCGAACTGCCCGCCATCGGCACGGTCGGCGGATTCGGCGGCGAGAAGGAGGACACGGAGCTGTACTACGTGCTGACGAACTACACGTCGCCCGCCACGATCTACCGGTACGACCTCGCGACGGGCGAATCGACGCTCTACAAGGCCCCGGAGGTGCGTTTCGATCCCTCGCTCTTCGTCACCGAGCAGATCTTCTACACCTCGAAGGACGGCACGCGGGTCCCGATGTTCGTCACGCACCGCAAGGACATGAAGCTCGACGGCGAGAACCCCTGCCTGCTCTACGGCTACGGCGGTTTCCAGATCAACATGACGCCCGGCTTCAACCCCTCGGCGCTGATGTTCGTCGAGCAGGGCGGCATCTACTGCGTGGCCAACCTGCGCGGCGGCTCGGAGTACGGCGAGGCCTGGCACAAGGCGGGAATGCTCGCCGACAAGCAGAACGTCTTCGACGATTTCATCGCGGCGGCCGAATACCTCATCGCCCGGAAGTACACCTCGAAGGAGCGGCTGGCGATCAACGGCGGCTCGAACGGCGGCCTGCTCGTGGGAGCCTGCGAGGTGCAGCGTCCGGACCTGTTCGCCGTCTGCCTGCCGCAGGTGGGCGTGATGGACATGCTGCGCTACCACAAGTTCACGATCGGCTGGGGCTGGGCCGTGGAGTACGGCACGTCGGAGGACGAGGAGCAGTTCGGCTATATCTACCGCTACTCGCCGCTGCACAACATCCGCGAGGGGGTCGAGTATCCCGCGACGCTCGTGATGACGGCCGATCACGACGACCGCGTCGTGCCGGCGCATTCGTTCAAGTTCGCCGCCACGATGCAGCACTGCCAGGCGGGCGACAAACCCGTGCTCATCCGCATCGAGTCGAAGGCGGGGCACGGAGCCGGGAAACCCACCTCGAAGCGGATCGACGAGGCGACGGACATGTACGCCTTCCTGTTCCAGAATATCGGTGTCCCGTACAGGCCCGTGACGGAGCGGAAGTAAGCGGCGGAAACGCGGTCCGGGCGAATAATCCGGACAAACAGGGAAAATGCGGCCTCCGGACAGTCGGAGAAGCCGCATTTTTCGTATCTTTGCCTCCGGATTCCGTTACGTAAAACCCTGACCCCACCGAACTCCGCATGTCCCGTATCTCCGCCGCCGCGTTCTCCGACACGAAACCCCACTACGATCTGCTCGACGGATTGCGCGGGGTCGCGGCCCTCACGGTGGTCTGTTTCCACCTGTTCGAAGCCTATGCCACGAGCCACCTGGACCAGCGCATCAACCACGGCTACCTGGCCGTCGATTTCTTCTTCATCCTCTCGGGTTTCGTCGTGGGGTACGCCTACGACGACCGCTGGACGAAGATGACCGTCAGGGAGTTCCTCACGAGGCGGCTCGTCCGCCTGCAACCGATGGTCGTCATCGGGGCGTTGATCGGCGCCGTCATGTTCTACACGCAGGGCTGTCCGGTCTGGGACGTTTCGGCGGTCCCGGTGGCGATGCTGCTCGTGGCGACGCTGATGAACGCCTTCATGATCCCTGCGACGCCCGGTGCGGAGATCCGCGGCGTGGGCGAGATGTATCCGCTCAACGGCCCCGCGTGGTCGCTCTTCTTCGAATATATAGGCAATGTGCTCTACGCGCTGTTCATTCGCCGGCTGTCCACCCGCGCGCTTGCCGTGCTGGTCGCCGCGGCGGGCTGCGGGCTTGCCGCCTTCTCCGTCTGGGGGCCGCTGGGGGACATCTGCGTCGGGTTCTCGCTGACCGGGGAGAACATCGTCGGCGGCTCGCTGCGGCTGCTGTTCGCCTTTCCGGCGGGCCTGCTGCTCTCCCGCGCGTTCCGTCCGGTCCGGGTCCGCGGGGCGTTCTGGATCGGCACGCTGGCCGTCGTCGCCCTCGCGTCCGTGCCGCGGATCGGAGGAAGCGAACACCTGTGGATGAACGGCGTGTACGACGCTTTGTGCGCCGTCGTCCTCTTCCCGCTGATCGTCTGGATCGGGGCTTCGGGAAAGACCACGGACCGCGTGACTTCGCGCATCTGCAAATTCCTGGGGGACATTTCCTATCCGCTCTACATGGTGCACTATCCCTTCATCTACCTCTACTACGCCTGGGTCAAGAACGAGAACCTGACCTTCGGACAATCGCTGCCCGGGGCCGCGGCGCTCGTCGCGGGTTCCGTCGCGCTGGCCTGGCTCTGCCTGAGGTTTTACGACGAACCCGTGCGGCGCTTCCTCTCGAAGCGGCTGCTGCGGCGATGACGGCCGGAGCGGTCACCTCCGTCCCGTGTACTCCATGGCATAGAGGTCGAATCCTTCGGCCCAGTAGTCCCTGCGCACCTCCCGCAGGACGAACCCCCGTTTTTCGTAGAACCGGTGGGCCTGTCGCGACGTCCGGACGGTGATGCGGCGTATGCCGCCGAGGGATTCGAGCTTTTCGATCCGGTATTCGAGCAGCCGGGTCCCCAGCGACCGGCCCTGCCAGGCGGGATGGACGATGTCCCAGCTGATCTTTGCGGTGGTTCCGCCGTCGGCGAAGTTGATTCCGCCGCATCCTGCGATCGTGCCGTTTGCGAGCAGGACGTAGTAGAGCTCCCTCCGGTGTTCGAGGTATTCGTCCAGATCGGCCTCTTCGGCCGGGGCGAAACTGGCGGGGGTGTTGAGCCGGATGAGGCGCAGTACGTCCGCTTTGTCTGCGGGCGTGTATTCCCGGATGACGACCGGGTCGGGCCGTCCGGCGGCGTGCGGATGATTCGGGGTTCGGGAGTCCATACGGCAAAGATACGGATAATCGGGGACGATCCGCCGTCGCGGGACGGATTTCCTGCGGAGGGGACCTTCCGGCCGCGTACCCGCCGCATGTCGCGCTCCGTCCGTCGGTTTCCGGGGCGGATTTCCGGACGGAACGTTCGGCGGGGCCGGTTCCGGGAGCAGACCCGGGCTGCCGCGGCGGCAAAAGGGGCCGCGGGGCGAAAAAATGCGGCGGCATGCTCCCGGTCCGCATTATTTTTCGTATTTTTGCACCGATTCGGAATGCCCGCCGGACCGTGTGCCGGGCGTTTTGCCCTCCGTGCGCGGCCGGGCGTTCCGGACACCGGATTTTCGAACGACAAAGCCCTTTTACAGATCATGAAAGTATATAAATTCGGCGGCGCTTCGGTCCGCAATGCCGACGGCGTGCGGAACCTGCGCAAGATCATCGACGACGAACAGAACCTCTTCATCATCGTTTCGGCGATGGGAAAGACGACCAACGCGCTGGAACGCGTGTTCGGTGCCGTGCAGCGGCACGATCCGCAGGCGGCCGGGGACGAGATCGCCTCGCTGCGCGAGTACCATGCCGCGATCATCGACGAATTGTGGCACGGTCCCAAACGGCTGGAGGCGGTCGAGCGGCTCTTCGGCGAGCTGGAGCGCGTGGCGGCCGGCGAGGGCTACGATCCCCGCGATGCGGAGTTGTGGTACGATACGATCGTGGCCTTCGGCGAGCTGGTCTCGACGACGATCATCTCCGAATACCTCAATTACGCCGGGGTGGCGAACCGCTGGATCGACATGCGTCGTTGCCTGCGCACCGAGCAGCGGCACAAGGACGCCGGCGTCGATCTGGCGGCGTCCGAAGCGTTGCTGAAAGGGGCGCTGGAGGGATGCGCGGAGCGGATTTTCGTCGGGCAGGGCTTCATCGGCGGCGCGCCCGACGGTACGACGACGACGCTCGGCCGCGAAGGCTCGGACTACTCGGCCGCCGTGGTGGCCAATCTGCTCGACGCCGAGTCGATGTCGGTGTGGAAGGATGTGGACGGCGTGCTGAACGCCGACCCGAAGATCTTCCCCGACGCCGTGCAGATCGCCGAACTGAACTACCTCGATACGATCGAACTGGCTTACAGCGGCGCGCAGATCATACACCCGAAGACGATCAAGCCGCTGCAAAACAAGAACATTCCGCTCTATGTGCGGCCTTTCGGCGACAAGCGCAAGCCGGGTACGGTCATCCGCGGCATGTCGGCGCCGGTGGACGTGCCGATCCTGATTCTCAAGAAAGACCAGGTGCTGCTGACGATCCGTTCGCGCGACTTCTCGTTCGTGCTCGAGGAGAAGTTCGCCACGATCTTCTCGCTGCTCGAGCGTTTTCGCGTGAAGACCAATCTGATCCACAATTCGGCGGTCAATCTGAGCCTCTGCGTCGATAATTCGTGGCATATCGACGAGGCGGTCGGGGCGCTGCGCGAGGCGGGTTTCGACGTGATGAAGGCCGAGCGGATGGAGCTGCTGACTGTGCGCGGTTACACTCCCGAATTGTGGCGGCGTTACGCCGTCGGGCCGCAGGTTTTCGTCCGGCAGGCTACGCAGGCCACGGTGCGCATCGTGCGGAAACGCGAATAGGCGGATTATGAAACGCGGGACGTTGCGCGGGCTGTTGCTTGCTTCGCTGATCCGGGCCTTTTCCCTTGCCGGCTGTTCGGACGGCGGCCGGACAGACGACGGGCGGACGGTGTACGCCTTCGCCGAGCGGGACACGATCGCCCTTTCCGAGCTTTTCGGGACGCGCGGGGTGCGGCGCGTGCGGCTGCAGGCGCCGGACAGCGTGCCGGCTGCCGCGGAGGGGTCGATCCTGCGCCTGGCCGGCGGCCGTCCGGTCGTGTGCGAACCGTTCGGAGCGGGACAGGGCGTCTGGCTCTTCGGCGAAGACGGCCGCTACATCGGCCCCGTGGGACGGGTCGGGCGCGGTCCGGGGGAGTATGTCGTTCCGATGAATGCGCTCGTAAGTCCCGGAGCGGATACCTTGTATGTCCTCGACGGTGCCACGCGCCGGATACTGACCTATTCGCTTCCCGAACGGACTTTTTGCGGAGAAAGCCCCTGTCCGTTCAACGCGCTGTTCACCCATATCGACCGTGCCGGAAACTTCGTGTGGTACGTCTCCGCGGCGGGCCGGAATGCGGAGCGGTTCGAAACGCTCGTTGTGACGCGTCCCGACGGGACGCTGCTCGGACAGGCGACGCCCGTGGAGCAACTGGACCGTTACAGCGGGGCGTGGCAGGTGCTGACCCTTTTCCATGATGCGCCCGGCGGGGTGATGGCCCACCACCAGTTCCAGCCCGAATTTTTCTCCGCTCCCGGAGGCGAACCCCGGATCGGCGAGCTGCGGTTCGAGAACCACGCCTTCGCTCCCGCCTCCTATGCGTGGGACCGGGCGGATTTCCGGGAGGCGTGGCGGAAATCCCCCTTCGTGCAGTATTACGACCTGCTCGAGACCGCCGACCGGATGTACGTGCGCTTCGGCGCCGGAGAGAAACGCTATTTCGGCGTTTACGACAAGTCGCGGGGCAGGGGCGTTTACTGCGAGGCGTCGCGCATCGGCGACGATCTGGGACTGGGCGGCGTTCCGTGGATGAGCGGCGTGGACGGCGACCGTTTCTTCGGCCGGGCGACCGATCCCGAAACGATGGCCTCGGAGGTGGTCTGGCTGTAAGCGGCGGTCTGCAACGACGCTGCTGCACGGGCGCTCTTCCTCAGGGAGGAGCGCCCGCCTCATTCCGGGAGAAGGAGACGATGCCGGCGATCCCGGCGTGTCCGGGTCCGGCGGGGCGTCACTGCCCCTGCCGCAGGTTGTGGAGAATGGCGACGACCGACTGGTCGCGGATTTCGCCCCGGCGGCGCATTTCGAAGATCGTGCGGACGATATAGCGTTCGATGTCGCGCTGGAGGCGGCGGTAGAGCGGGCATTTGGTGTAGTTCTCGTTATCGAGCAGCACGTCGCGGATCGACCGCAGCGAGTTGGTGTAGTTCGCCATTTCGTTCTTGAGCGCCACGCCCCGTTTCTCGGAGGCGGTGATGCGGGCGATGGACATCTGCCGCAGTTTTTCGCACACGGTGTTCAGCAGCACGAGCACCACGTTGTCCATGAGCGTGTGCCCGTGCATGAAAAGATAGGTGTTCTCGGGCTTCAGCCCGCGGCTGCGGAGCTGCTCCTCGAACTCCCGCATCGGTTCGATCATCCGCGCGTTGCGCTGTTGCAGCAGGCGTTCGCGCTTCTCGACGTTGCGGCGGAGCCAGGCGAGCGTCCGTGCGCCGTTCTCCTCGAGGTCGAGGTAGCCTATGCGCACCGACTGCTTGAAATCCACGAGCGGGAAGACGTTTTCCGAGGCCAACTGCGCCGAGAAGGCGTACCAGAGGAACAGCGGGTAGATCGTGCACGAGTACTCGTGCATGAAGCGCACGAAGTCGAAGATGTGCGTGTCGTTCTTGGTGGCCTTCACGCAGACGTTGTGCAGCGACGGGGCGTAGCAGAGGTAGTTCTCGGTGGCATAGGCGTAGGTGTGGAACATGTAGCGGGCGCCGTTCACCTCCTTCGACTGTTCGGTGCGTCCGGCGAAGAGGTAGTCGAAGTCCGAATCGACGCACAGCAGCAGCTCCTCCGACGAACGGGGAACCATCCCCAGCAGCACCTTCTTGCCTTTCGGCAGGTCGCCGCGGTCGGGGACCGAGATTTCGAAACGCAGGTAGGGATTCTGGAAATGGTCGAAGATGCCGCGCCAGAAAGCCACGTCCTCGTAGCCTTCGACGTACACCCGCACGAGCCGCTGGTCGGGGTCGGCCGGGAGCGGCTGCGGCAGGTCGCCGGCCGTCCCGCGTCGCCGGGCGAAGGGGTTGAGCGTGCGGAGTTTTTCTCGAATCTTGCCAGCCATACGTCCCAAAGATAAATATTTTCGTATTTTTGCGCAAAATAACGGCGCCGATTCGGCGTTTTATTCCTACTTTTCGAACAACGGATATGGCGGACAACGATTGGAAATCGCGGCTCGGGATGGTCTATTCGACCGATCCCGATTTCGAATACAGGACCGACGAGCGGCCCGAGACCGAGACGCTCCCTCCGGCGCGGCAGCAGTTGCGCGTGTGGCTCGACCGCAGGCAGCGGGCGGGCAAGGTCGTGACGCTCGTGCGGGGCTTCGTGGGCCGCAGGGCCGATCTGGCCGACCTGGCGCGCCTGCTCAAGACCCGCTGCGGCGTGGGCGGCGCGGCCAAGGAGGGCGAGATCGTCATTCAGGGCGACCACCGCGACCGCGTCGTGGAGATACTCACCAAAGCCGGCTACGGCTGTAAAAAAGCGGGGTCGTAGGTGAAACGGGGGTGGCTTCTCGCGCTGGCGGCGGCGTGCGTCTTGGGCGGCGTGCGGCATGCGGCGGCGCAATATTACACGTGGGGTGCGGACGCTCCGATGAAATGGTCCGCGATCCGCACGACGGACGTGCGGATGATCTATCCCGACACGGCGTCGGGGCTGGCCGCGCGCACGCTCCACTACATCCGCTCCGTGCAGCCCTCGATCGGCTACGGGTTCCGCCACGGTCCGATGCGGATTCCCTTCGTGATGCATCCCGAGAATTTCCAGTCGAACGGACTGGTCATGTACCTTCCCAAGCGCGTGGAGTTCCTCTCTTCGCCGGCCATCGACTCCTATTCGATGCCGTGGTACAAGCAGCTCGTGGCCCACGAGTACCGCCACGCCGTGCAGTACAACAACCTCGACCGGGGGCTGATCCGCGTGCTGAGCCGTCTGCTGGGACAGCAGGGTTCGACCGTGGGGCTGCTTTTCATGCCCCTCTGGGCGCTGGAGGGCGATGCGGTGATGTCCGAAACGATGATGTCCTCCTACGGCCGCGGCCTGCAGCCGTCGTTCACGATGGCCTACCGGGCGATGGGCCGCGTGGGACGCAACCGGCGGGACACGCGCGACCGCCGCAATACGGACAAGTGGTTCTGCGGTTCCTACCGCGACTACATTCCCGACCACTACGAGCTGGGCTACCAGCTCTGCTCCTATGCCTACGACCGCTACGGGGAGAATGTCTGGGACAAGGTGGCGTGGTACGGTTCGCGCAATCCCTACGTGATTCTGACGACGCACGCCGCGCTGCGGAAATATTATCGCACGAGCGTCGGCGAGCTGTTCCGCGAGACGTTCGACGATCTGGAGCGGTTCTGGGATTCGCTCCCGGAGAGCGGGGACAGCGCCTCGACGCTCACGCCGCTTCCCGAGGGCAACCATACGACCTACCAGTGGCCGCTGCCGCTGGGCGATACGGCGGTGCTGGCGTTGAAGACCGATTTCGACCGCTCGACGCGCTTCGTGCGGATCGACCGCCGCACGGGCCGGGAGCGGACCGTCTGCCGCACGGGGATGGTCTCGACGCGGCCGACGATGGCCGGCGGCCGCGTGTGGTGGACCGAATACCGCCGTTCGCTGCTCTTCGAACAGCGGGTCAATTCGCAGCTCTGTTACATGGACCTCGCCGACGGGCGTCCCCGCACGGCCGGGGGATACCGCAGGGCGCTCTATCCCACGGCGGCGGACGGGGCGCTGGGGTGGATCGAGTACGCTCCCGACGGCCGTTACACGGTCGTCGTCGAACGGGACGGTGCGCCGGAGGAGCGCTTCGAAGCGCCCGAAGGGAAGGAGCTGCACGGGCTGGCGTGGGACGACCGCACGGTGGCGTGGTACGTGCTGGTGACCGACGACGAGGGCATGTGGCTCGGGCGGATCGACGCCGAGGGGCTGCATCCCGTGACGCGGGGCGCCCGGGTCACGCTGTCGGACCTGCGGGCCGGTGGCGGGAAGCTCTATTTCGGGTCGATCGCCTCGGGCAAGGACGAGGCGCACTGCTACGACCTCGTCGCCCGCCGCGAGTACCGTCTCACCGCCTCCGAATACGGCTCGTTCGACCCCGCGCCGGCGGGCGGACGGCTGCTCGTGACGACCTACGACAGGCTGGGCTACCGCGTGGCGGAGCAGGCGGCCGATACGCTGCTCGTGCCCGTTGCGCCGTCGGCGCTTCCGGTCGATCTGGTCAATCCGCCGCGCAGGCGCTGGGCGGTGGTGAATCTCGACACGGTGCGCTTCACGCCGGCCGATTCGGTGCGGCAGGGGGAGCGGTTCCGCGCGAAGCGTTACAGGAAGGGACCGAACCTGGTGAACGTGCACAGTTGGATGCCGCTGGCATTCAATCCGTTCGCGGCCGTGGACGAGCACGTGATCGACCTCAATCTGGGCTTTACGCTCATGTCGCAGAACCTGCTGTCGAGCGCCGAAGCCTACGCCTCCTACGGCTGGAACCGCAGCGAAGGGTCGCTCGTCAAGCTCGGCGTGCGCTATTTCGGGTTGGGACTCCGCTTCGACCTGGACGTGTCGTACGGAGGCAACCAGCTCTTCTATTCGCTCGCCTCGTACGACCCGGTGACCGGGAATCCGGTCTATCAGTCGCAGCCCGCGCCCGACCGGTACTATTCGGTGGGGCTTTCGGCCACGCTGCCGCTCTATTTCCAGCGCGGCTACCATACGCGGCAGCTCTCGCTCTCGGCCGGGTGGAACTATTCGAACGGCATGGTGGCCGACCTGAACAAGATCGAGTGGGAGAACGGCAGCATCCACAACATCCAGCGCATCGGCTTCAACGAGGGGTTGCACAAACTTTCGTTCGGGGCCGGATTCTCGGACCAGGTGCGCCTCGCGCACCGCGACTTCGCGCCCCGCTGGGGATATGCGCTCAACGCCTCCTACACGTTCGATCCGGCCAATGCCGACTTCAGCAACCTCGTCTCGTTCTACGGACAGAGCTACCTGCCGGGCTTCGCGCCGCACCATTCGGTGCTGCTGGCGGCGACGTACCAGACTTCGGTGGGCGGTTACAAGTTCCCGGCGGGGTATGCGCCGCTCAGCTACAAGTCCACGCGGCTCATTCCGCACGGCTTCACCTCGTCGGAGATCGTTTCGAACGACTATACGGCTCTTTCGCTCGATTACCAGTTGCCGGTGTGGTATCCCGAGGGCGGCATCGGTTCGGTGCTCTACTTCAAGCGCATCCGCCTGAACGCGGGGGGCGACTACGCGCAGTTCCGCCGCCCGGCGGGCAGCGGAATGGAGTGGCGGCGCATCTGGTCCGTGGGCGGCGATCTGGTCTTTGACTTCAATGCGTTCCGACAGCCCGCTTCGGCCACCTCGACCTTCAAACTCTCCTGTTACCGGCCCTCGACCGGCGGCGTGTGGATTGCCGGTTCGCTGGGACTTCCGTTCTGATTTTTTTCGTACCTTTGCCCAAAATTCCGTCCTATGTCACAACCGAAGAAGCGGGGCGTCAGCCCGAAGACGATAAAATGGATCTGGTGCGCGGCCTTCGCGCCCTTCGCGCTGGTGGCCGTGATGCTGCTGCTCACGGCGCTGGGAACTTTCGGCCGCATCCCGTCGTTCGAGGAGCTGGAGAACCCGCGCAGCAACCTCGCCACGGAGGTCTATTCGGAGGACGGCAAGGTGATCGGCACGTTCTTCGTGCAGAACCGCTCCTACGTGCAGTATGCCGACCTGTTCCCCTCCGATTCGACGCTCCGTATCCGGCTCGACGGACGGGAGGTGCCGCCCATCGTCGCGGCGCTGATCTCCACGGAGGACGTGCGCTTCCGCAACCATTCGGGCATCGACATCCCCTCGCTGGCGCGCGTGGCGGTGAAGACCCTGCTGTTGCAGAACACCTCGCAGGGCGGCGGTTCGACGATCACGCAGCAGTTGGCCAAGAACCTCTTTCCGCGCGACACGGCCCGCAACCGGGGCCGCATCGCACGCACGGCGAAACTCGTGACGTCGAAATTCAAGGAGTGGATCACGGCGCTCAAGCTCGAATACAACTACACGAAGGAGGAGATCGCCGCCATGTACCTCAATACGGTGGAGTACGGTTCGAACGCCTACGGCATCAAGTCGGCGGCGCACACCTTCTTCAACAAGGAGCCCGACGAGCTGAACGTGCAGGAGGCCGCCGTGCTGGTGGGCGTGGTGAACGCCCCGACGCGCTACTCCCCCCTGCGCAACTACGACAACGCCGTGGCGCGCCGCAACCTGGTGCTCTCGCGCATGGCGAAGGCCGGGGCGCTCACGCGCAAACAGTGCGATTCGATTTCGGCGCTGCCGATCGTGCTCAATTTCAACCCCGTGTCGCACAATGCCGGCACGGCGACCTATTTCCGCGAGATGCTGCGGCTGGTGATGAACGCCGAGCGGCCGCGCCGCAACCAGTTCTACACCGAGTGGGACTACGACGAGGCGGTCCGGGAGTACGAGAACAACCCGATCTACGGCTGGTGTCACAAGAACCGCAAGGCCGACGGCAAACCCTACGACATCTACCGCGACGGACTGAAGATCTACACCACGATCGACTCCCGGATGCAGGCCTACGCCGAGCAGGCCGTGCAGCGGCAGCTCGAGAAGGTGATCCAGCCCGGCATGGACCGGCAGTACCGCCAGACGCGGAGCATCTTCGTGGATGCCACGCGCGAGGAGCGCGAGCGGATCATGCGGCAGGCCGTCCGCTATTCGGACCGTTACCGCGAGATGAAGAGCGCGGGCTTCAGCGCGAAGGAGATCGAAGCGTCGTTCGACAAGCCGTGCCGGATGAAGATCTTCACCTACGGGGGCGACCGCGATACGCTGATGACCCCGCGCGACTCGATCCTGCACCACAAGGGGATCATGCGCGCCGCGATGGTGTCGGTGGACCCCCGCACAGGGCATGTGAAGGCGTACGTGGGCGGTCCGAATTTCCGCTATTTCAAGTACGACATGGCCAAGCAGGGCAAGCGGCAGATCGGCTCGACGATCAAACCCTTCGTCTATACCTTCGCCATCGACCACCTCGGGCTGACGCCCTGCACGATGGTCCCGAACCTGCCCGTCACGATCGAGACGGCCAACGGAACGGCCTGGTCGCCGAAAGAGGCCGGGAAGGTCGTTTACGACGGTGTGCCCCATCCGCTCAAATGGGGCCTCGCGCGCAGCCGCAACAACTACTCGGCGTGGATCATGAAGCAGGCCAAGCAGCCGGCCGCCGTGGCCGACTTCATTCACAACATGGGCATCCGCAGTTTCATCGACCCCGTGCCGGCGCTGTGCCTCGGCTCGTCGGAGTCGAACGTCTTCGAACTGGCGAGCGCCTTCTCGACCTTCGCCAATGAGGGCGTGCACACCGACCCGATCTTCGTGACGCGCATCGAGGACAGGCAGGGCAACCTCATCGCCAGCTTCATTCCCCAGTCGCAGGACGCCGTGAGCGAACGCACGGCCTACACGATGCTCACCATGCTGCAAGGCGTGGTCAATTCCGGAACGGCGGGCCGCCTGAAGTGGCAGTTCGGCTTCGAGGACATGGAGATCGGCGGCAAGACCGGTACGTCGAACAAGAACCGCGACGCGTGGTTCGTCTGCGTGGCGCCGAAGCTCGTGACGAGTGCGTGGGTCGGCGGCGAGGACCAGTCGGTGCATCGCATTTCGGGCGGCGAGGGCAGCGTGATGGCGCTGCCGATCGTCGGGGAGTTCATGAAGTCGGTTTACGGCGACGGCCGTCTGGGCATCAGCCGCGAGGACAAGTTCGCACGGCCGACGCTGATGCCGCGCTACGACTGCGACGAGCAGCCGGAAGGCGCGGACGAGCGCGCTTCGGAGACGGGGATCGCCGAGGACGACGCCTTCTTCGATTGATGCGTCCCGGCCGCTTTCGGGAAATCGCACGGCCGGAACACCCCTTCCTCGGGGGAAGGGGCGGCCCGGACTGCGGCGGAGAGGTCCGGTTCCGGGCGGATGACGGATATTGTTGTACCATGTAAAGTAAATACGCAAGACTATGAAAATCGCAATCGTGGGCGCCAGCGGCGCCGTGGGCCAGGAGTTCCTGAAGATTCTCGGGGAGCGGCCGCTGCCGATCGACGAGTTGCTGCTGTTCGGATCGCAGCGCAGCGCAGGGCGCACCTACCGGTTTCGGGGACGGGACCTGACGGTGAGGTTGTTGCAGCACAACGACGATTTCCGCGGCGTGGATTTCGCCCTCACGTCGGCCGGGGCCGGCACGTCGCGCGAGTTCGCCGCGACGATCACGAAGCACGGCGCCGTGATGATCGACAATTCGAGCGCGTTCCGCATGGACGCCGACGTGCCGCTGGTCGTACCGGAGGTCAATCCCGGGGATGCGAAGAACGCCCCGCGGCGGATCATTGCCAACCCCAACTGCACGACGATCCAGATGGTCGTGGCGCTGAACGCCATTGAGCGCCTTTCGCACATTACGCGCGTGCATGTCTCCACCTACCAGTCGGCCAGCGGCGCCGGGGCGGCGGCCATGGACGAGCTGGTGCGGCAGTACGCCGAGCTGGGGGCCGGCAGGGAGGCGACGGTGGAGAAGTTCGCCTTCCAGCTCGCCTACAACGTCATTCCGCATATCGACGTCTTCACGGAGAACGACTATACGAAGGAGGAGATGAAGATGTTCCACGAGACGCGCAAGATCATGCACTCGGACATTCGCGTGTCGGCCACGTGCGTGCGCGTTCCGGTGATGCGGGCGCACTCGGAGAGCGTCTGGCTCGAGACCGAGCGTCCCGTTTCGGTGGAGGAGGCCCGCGAGGCTTTCGCGGCGGCTCCGGGTGTGGTGCTGATGGACGACCCGGCGCGGAAAAGCTATCCCATGCCGCTGTTCGCCGCCGGCAAGGATCCCGTCTATGTGGGACGTATCCGGCGGGACCTGACAGCGGACAACGGCCTTGCGTTCTGGTGCGTGAGCGACCAGATCAAGAAAGGCGCGGCGCTCAACGCCGTGCAGATTCTCGAGACGCTGCTCTGACGCCTTGCGGCGGCTGACGGTCCGGTCCGGGACGCCTGCGGGTGTTCCGGACCGATTTTTTCGGGGGGGGGTAGATCCGGAAAATTTTTCGTATATTGGCTTCCGAACAAATGATTTGCAGGATGAACGAGGTATGGTTACGGCGGCTGCGGCGGCTCGAGGAGCTGCCCGGACCGGTTTGGGTGTTCGGAGCCTATGTGGTGGCGTGTGCCGCCCGGTGGGCGTTCGAGCGGAGCGTGATGCTTGTCAAGGGCAGTCTGGACTGGCAGACGCTCTGGGTCGAGGGACTGGTGCTGCTGGGGGTCCTTCTTCCCGTCGCGGTCTTGTGGCTGCTCGTGTCAGGCTCTTCCCGGGCGCTGTCGCTGGCCCGGTGGTACGCCGGATTGCGGGCCGTGTTGCACTTCGTTTCGTTGTTGTACCCGTTGGTCGTCGGCTACGGTCCCGAAACGGTAAGCGAGGTGGGACACGAATTCCTGGCGCGGGGACTCGTCTCGGTTGCCGTGGGCTGCGGCCTTTGGTTCGTCTTTCTGCTCTATCTGGAACGGTCGTCGCGGCTGCGGGCCGTGCTGCCTGCCGGACAGCGTCCGGCGCCGTGGTGGGCGGTCGCGGTGCTGCTCTGCGTGCTGCCTTTCGCGGGCTGATACCGTATCCGGAGCGTCCCCGGCATGAAACGACCGGGGCGGAACGCAGCCGCGTTTCCGCCCCGGTGCTTTTTTCGGGAGTGCCTTTAGATCTTCTCCAGCTCCACGGTGAAGTGGCGCAGGATGGGCGCTTCGAAGGAGATACGGTAGCCGGTCGTGATCGTGTGGCACCGCTCGTAGATGTTGCGGCAGGCGGCGGCGATCACGCGGATGTGGTTGTCGGTGTATACGCGGCGCGGAATGGCCAGCCGCAGCAGTTCGAGCGCGGGGTAACGGTTCTCGTGCGTCTCGGGGTCGCGGTCGGCGAGGATCGAGCCGATCTCCACGCCGCGGATGCCTGCTTCGAGGTAGAGCTCTACGGCCAGCGTCTGGGCGATGAACTGCTCCTTCGGCAGGTTGGGCAGCACCCGTTTCGCATCGACGAAGATGGCGTGGCCGCCGGCCGGCCGCTGGTACGGCACGCCGTACTCGTCGAGCAGGTCGCCCAGCAGCTTCACCTGCCGGATGCGGGCGTCGAGCTGTCCGAACTCCGTGTTTTCGTCCAGTCCCACGGCCAGCGCGTCCATGTCGCGGCCCGACATGCCGCCGTAGGTGACATAGCCTTCGAACATGATGCAGAAGGACATGGCCTTGCGGAACAGCTCCTCGGAACGCATCGCCACGAAGCCTCCCATGTTCACCACGCCGTCCTTCTTGGCCGAAATGGTCATGATGTCGGCGTATTGGTAAATTTCGCGCACGATCTCCTTGATCGACTTGTCGGCGTAGCCCTCCTCGCGGGTCTTGATGAAGTAGGCGTTCTCGGCGAAGCGGGCCGAGTCGATGAGCAGGGGCACGCCGTAACGGCGGCACACCTCGGCCGTCTCGCGGATGTTGCGCATCGACACGGGCTGTCCTCCGGCCGTGTTGTTGGTGATCGTCAGCACGACGCACGGAACCTTCTCGCGGGGATTCTCGCGCAGCACCTTTTCGAGCTTGGCGGTGTCCATCTCGCCCTTGAAGGGGATTTCGAGCTGCGTGTCGGCCGCGGCGTCGATCGTGCAGTCCACGGCGTGACAGCGGCGGTATTCGATATGTCCCTTCGTGGTGTCGAAATGGGAGTTGCCCGGCACGATGTCGCCCTCGCGGAGCAGCGCCGAGAAGATGACGTTCTCCGCCGCGCGGCCCTGATGCGTGGGCAGGAAGTGGGGCATGCCGAACAGCCGTTCGATCGTCTCCCGGAGCCGGAAGTAGGAGGAGGCTCCGGCGTAGCTCTCGTCGCCGGTCATCAAGGCGGCCCACTGGCGGTCCGACATCGAGCCGGTTCCCGAATCGGTCAGCAGGTCGATCGTCACCTGGTCCGAACGCAGCTTGAAGAGGTTGTAGTGCGCCTGGCGAATCCACGTCTCGCGCTCGGCGCGGGTCGAGGTCCGGATCGCCTCGGTCATCTTGATCCTGTAAGGTTCGCAATAGGGTAGTTCCATATCGGAAAGTTTTTTAGGTTATGGATTTGTGGTTTTACCCTCAAAAATACGAAAAATTTTCGAAAAAACGCCTGTCGCGGCTTTTAATTCGTTGCCGTCCCGCGGTTCCGCTTCGGATCGCCGGGCATCCCCGGTTTCGCCCCTGCGCCGGGTCGCCGTCCCGTTCTGCCGTGTCGCCCCGCCGCGCCGGTCCTCCGCGCTGCCGGGCCGAACGCGTTCCGGGACGCTCCGGAAACGGCCCGGCGATCGTTCGGTATGGGGGTGGGCGATCCGGGGGCGGAACGTCCGTTTCCCGCGGTTTTGCCGGGTTTTCGGCGGATCGCGGCGGCGTCCGGAATCCCCCGGAGAATCTATTTTTTGGCCCCGTGTTGTTTTTTTTCGCCGAAAAACCGTATCTTCGCGGCGCGGAATCGTCATTCGCAGGATGTTGCTCAGAATTCAATATGCGCTGTTCGTGCTGCTCTTCGTGCTGTTGAGCGCCGTCGTGCCCGCCTCCGATGGGATGCGGGTGCGGGACGAGGCATGCGCCACGCTGTGCGAACAGCACGTGGTTCCCGTTCCGGCGCCCGTCCGCTTCTGCTTCGCCACGGTCTGCTCCCTTCCGGACATGGCCGGGCTGCCCGATGCGGCCGGCGGATCGAAGTCTCCTGTGCGGATTCCCGCCGATGTCCGTCCGTCGGCCTGTGTGGCCGCCGCTTTCGGAACCCCGGTTGCCCTGCACGGCCCGGAGGTCCGTTTCCGCACGGTGGATTACTACGTCTTCTCGCTGGGGCATATTCTGATATAGCCCCGCCGACTGCGGCCCGTCCGGCGGGCCTGCCGGCTCCCGCGCACGGGAGCGCCGCGGACCTCTTCCGGGGTCCGTCCGTACTACGGATAATTCTGTAAATTGGATTCGATATGTACTTCACGTTGTTGGTGGTCGTCATTCTTACGGCCATAGCGTTGGTGGCGGTGGCGCTGGGTATCGCCCGCGGCATCTCCCCCCGCTCGTACAACTCGCAGAAGGGCGAGGCGTACGAATGCGGCATCCCCACGCGCGGAAAGTCGTGGATGCAGTTTAAGGTGGGCTACTACCTGTTCGCCATCCTGTTCCTGATGTTCGACGTCGAGACGGTGTTCCTCTTCTCGTGGGCCGTGGTCGTGCAGGAGCTGGGCATGTACGGACTGGTGAGCATCCTCTTCTTCCTGTTGATACTGGTTTTGGGCCTGGCGTACGCCTGGCGGAAAGGAGCGTTGGAATGGAAATAAAGATGCCGGAAATCAAGTCGATGAAATACGAGGATTTCAACGACAACGAATACCTCGAGAAGATGGCGCGCGAGCTGCGTGAGAACGGCACGAACGTCGTCGTGGGGTGTCTGGACAACCTGATCGAGTGGGGGCGGAGCAACAGCCTCTGGCCGCTGACGTTCGCCACGAGCTGCTGCGGCATCGAGTTCATGGCCGTGGGCGCCGCGCGCTACGATTTCGCCCGGTTCGGGTTCGAAGTGGCCCGCGCCTCCCCGCGTCAGGCCGACTTCATCATGGTCGCCGGGACGATCACCCACAAGATGGCCCCGGTGCTCCGGCGGCTCTACGACCAGATGGCCGACCCGAAGTACGTGATCGCCGTGGGCGGCTGCGCCATCAGCGGCGGGCCGTTCAAGAAGTCGTATCACGTGGTGCAGGGCGTCGGCGAGATTCTGCCCGTGGACGTCTATATTCCGGGCTGTCCGCCGCGTCCCGAGGCGATGCTCTACGGATTGATGCAGCTCCAGCGCAAGGTGCGCCTGCAACGCTTCTTCGGCGGCGTGAACCGCCAGATCAGCGAGAAGGAGTACGAGGAGCTGCTCCGGCGCGACCTCACGGCCGAAAAGAACGAGTTGAACGTGGAAGAAGGAGGAAAACGATGAATACGACCCTGAAAGATAAGATTACGGCCTGGGAGCCCGCGGCCGTATGGAGCGAGGCGGGCGACGGCCTGTTCACCGTCCCGGCGGATCGGCTGCACGCCCTCGCGGCCCGGCTGAAGGAGGAGGGGTTCGACTTCCTGCGCAGCCTGACGGGCATGGACTGGGGCGAGGAGGGCCTCGGGACGGTTTACCACCTCGAAGCCACGCGCACGGGCGCGAACGTCGTGCTGCGGACGCTGACGGCGGACAGGGAGAACCCCGCGCTGCCGACGGTCTGCGATCTGTGGAAGGCCGCGGAGTTCAACGAGCGCGAGGCGTTCGACTACTTCGGCATCCGTTTCGTGAACCACCCCGACATGCGCCGTCTCTACCTGCGCGACGACTGGGTGGGCCACCCGCTGCGCAAGGACTACGACCCGGCGCTCAACCCGCTGCGGATGAGCAACGAGGTGGCCGAGGATACGGCCGAAAGTTTCGAGCTGACGCACGACGGAAGTTTCATCCGCCACCGCAAGCCGATTTTCGAGGAGGACGAGTACGTGATAAATATCGGTCCCCAGCACCCGGCGACGCACGGCGTGCTGCGTTTCCGCGTCGCGCTCGAAGGCGAGATCATCCGCAAGCTCGACGTGCACTGCGGCTACATCCATCGCGGCATCGAGAAGATGTGCGAGAGCCTGACCTATCCCCAGACGCTCGCCCTCACGGACCGACTCGACTACCTCGGGGCCTCGCAGAACCGCCATGCGCTCTGCATGTGCATCGAGCGGGCGATGGGCGTCGAGGTGCCGGAGCGCGTGCAGTATATCCGGACGATCATGGACGAGTTGCAGCGCATCGACTCGCACCTGCTCTTCTTCTCGTGCCTCTGCATGGACATGGGCGCCCTGACGGCCTTTTTCTACGGATTCCGCGACCGCGAGAAGGTGCTCGACATCCTGGAGCAGACCACGGGCGGCCGTCTGATCCAGACCTACAACACCATCGGCGGCGTGCAGGCCGACATCCATCCCGACTTCGTGCGCAAGGTCAAGGAGCTGATCGCCTACCTGCGGCCCACGCTGCGCGAGTACCACGAGGTCTTCACGGGCAACGTCATCGCCCGGCAGCGGCTGGAGGGTACGGGCGTGCTTTCGCGCGAGGACGCCGTGTCGTTCGGCGCGACGGGCGGCACGGGCCGCGCCTCGGGCTGGGCCTGCGACGTGCGCAAGCGCCATCCCTATGCCATGTACGGCAAGGTGGACTTCGAGGAGGTGCTCTTCACCGAGGGCGACTGCTTCGCCCGCTACATGGTCCGCATGCGGGAGATCGAGCAGAGCATGCGCATCATCGAGCAGCTCATCGACAACATTCCCCAGGGGGAGTTCCGGCTGAAGATGAAGCCCGTGATCCGCATTCCCGAGGGCAGCTACTACACGGCCGTCGAGGGGAGCCGCGGCGAATTCGGCGTCTTCATCGAGAGCCGCGGCGACAAGTCTCCCTACCGCATGAAGTTCCGTTCGACGGGGCTGCCGCTCGTGTCGTGCATGGAGACCGTCGCGCGGGGAGCGAAGATCGCCGACCTGATCGCCATAGGCGGTACGGTCGATTACGTCGTTCCGGACATTGACCGTTAAACGCAAAAATCCGAAAGTATGTTTGATTTCAGCGTAATAACAAGTTGGATCCACGGGCTGCTGACCTCGTTCCTGCCCCTCGGGGTGGCGACGTTCGTCGAGTGCGTGGCCATCGGCGGGTGTCTGCTGCTGATGTACACCGTGATCGCCATTCTGATGATCTTCATGGAACGCAAGGTCTGCGCGGCGTTCCAGTGCCGGCTGGGCCCCGTGCGCGTCGGCCCGTGGGGCACGTTGCAGGTGATCGGCGACGTCTTCAAGATGCTCACCAAGGAGATCATCACCATCCGCCATGCGGACCGGTTCCTCTACAACCTCGCGCCCTATATCGTCATCCTGGCTTCGCTGCTGGCCTTCGCCTGCCTGCCGGTGAACAGGGGGCTGGAGGTGCTCGACTTCAACGTGGGCGTCTTCTTCATGATGGCCGCCTCGTCGATCGGCGTGGTGGGCATCCTGCTGGCCGGATGGAGTTCGAACAACAAGTATTCGCTCATCGGCGCCATGCGGAGCGGCGCGCAGATGATCTCCTACGAGCTGTCGATCAGTCTCTCGATCCTCACGATCGTGGTGCTGACCGACACGATGCAGTTCTCGGAGATCGTCGAGCGGCAGGCCGACGGCTGGTTCCTGTTCAAGGGCCACCTTCCGGCCTTCGTGGCCTTCGTGATCTACCTGATCGCCGGCAACGCCGAGGTGAACCGCGGTCCGTTCGACCTCCCGGAGGCCGAGTCGGAGCTCACGGCGGGTTACCATACCGAATATTCGGGCATGCACTTCGGTCTGTTCTACGTGGCCGAGTTCGTCAATCTGTTCATCATCTCGGGCGTGGCGGCGACGATCTTCCTCGGCGGCTGGATGCCGCTGCACATTCCGGGCTGGGAGGGCTTCAACGCCGTGATGGACTGCATTCCGGGATTCCTCTGGTTCTTCGGCAAGGCCTTCTTCGTGGTCTGGCTGCTCATGTGGATCAAGTGGACCTTCCCGCGCCTGCGGATCGACCAGATCCTGACGCTCGAGTGGAAATACCTCGTGCCGATCGGTCTGGTGAACCTGCTGCTCATGGTCGTAGTCGTCGTATTCAAACTGCATTTCTAACTATGTCGAATTATATCAAAGGACTTTTTCACGGGCTGGGGACGCTGCTCACGGGCATGAAGGTGACCGGGCGGGAGTTCTTCACGCCCAAGGTGACGGAACAGTACCCCGAGAACCGGGCGACGCTGAAGATGTACGACCGCTTCTGCGGCGAACTCTCGATGCCGCACGACGCCGAGGGGAAGAACCGCTGCATCGCCTGCGGGCTCTGCCAGACGGCATGCCCCAACGGCACGATCCGCCTGACGACCGAAAACGTCGTAGATCCCGAGACGGGGCGTCCGAAGCGGCGGCTGGTGCGTTACGAGTACGACCTGGGGTCGTGCATGTTCTGCCATCTGTGCGTGAACGCCTGCCCGCACGACGCCATCCGCTTCTCGACCGGATTCGAACACGCGGTCTATACGCGCGAAAAGCTGGTCAAGGTCCTCAATAAACAGTAAGTCATGGAGATAACACTCGAAACGATCGTCTTCGCCGCGCTGGCGCTCTTTACGACGGTGAGCGCCGTGCTGGCCGTCACGACGCGGCGTATCCTGCGTGCGGCGACCTACCTGCTGTTCGTGCTCTTCGGCACGGCGGGCATCTATTTCCAGCTCAACTACTCGTTCCTCGGAGCCGTGCAGTTGCTCATCTACGCGGGCGGCATCACGGTGCTCTACGTCTTCTCGATCCTGCTCACGTCGAGCGAGGGCGACAAGGCCGAACGCCTGAAGGGCTACAAGCTCTTCGCCGGACTGGCGGCGACGCTGGCCGGGCTGGGCGTCTGCCTCTATGTCACGCTCCGGCACGACTTCCCGCCGTCGCACTTCGAACACGGCGAGCTGGCCGTGCGGACGATCGGCCACGCGCTGATGGGCGGCGAAAAGTACGGCTACGTCCTGCCGTTCGAGGTGATCAGCATCCTGCTGCTGGCCTGCATCGTCGGCGGCATCCTGATCGCGCGCAAACGTTAAAAAACAGAGAGCCTTATGATACACATGGAGTACTACCTCGTCGTTTCCACGATCATGATGTTCGTGGGAATCTACGGCTTCGTCACGCGCCGCAACCTGCTGGCGATGCTCATATCGGTCGAGCTGATTCTCAACTCGGTGGATATCAATTTCGTCGTCTTCAACCGCTTCCTCTTTCCCGGCCAGCTCGAAGGCTTCTTCTTCGCGCTGTTCGCCATCGGGGTCAGCGCGGCCGAGACGGCCGTGGCCATCGCCATCATCATCAACATCTACCGCAATATCCGCAACATTCAGGTCCGGAACCTGCGCGAGATGAAGTGGTAACGTAAAACAGACGCTTTTATGGAATATACGATTCTCCTGCTCGTCCTGCCGTTCGTGAGCTTCCTCGTGCTGGGCATCGCCGGCATGAAGCTCCGTCCCGCGGTGGCGGGAGCCGTCGGTACGGCCGTCCTGGCCGTCGTGACGGCGGTGAGCTACTTCGCGGCCTGGGAATACTTCTTCGGCATCGGCCGCGACGCTGCGGGGCTCTATCCGACCCTCGTGCCGTGGAATACGGTCTGGCTGCCGATTTCCGATGCGCTGCATATCGACCTGGGCATTCTGCTCGACCCGATTTCGGTGATGATGCTCGTCGTCATCTCGACCGTCTCGCTCATGGTCCACATCTACTCGCTGGGCTACATGAAGGGCGAACGGGGCTTCCAGCGCTACTACGCCTTCCTGTCGCTCTTCACGATGAGCATGACGGGACTGGTCGTGGCGACCAACATTTTCCAGATGTACCTCTTCTGGGAGCTGGTGGGTGTCAGCTCCTACCTGCTCATCGGCTTCTACTACACGAAGCGGGAGGCGGTGGCCGCCTCGAAGAAGGCCTTCATCGTCACGCGCTTCGCCGATCTGGGCTTCCTCGTCGGCATCCTCTTCTACGGCTACTATGCCGGGACGTTCTCCTTCACGCCCGATGCGAAGCTGCTCGCCGCCGCCGGAGGGATGATCCCGCTGGCGTTGGGACTGATGTTCGTCGGCGGCGCGGGCAAGAGCGCCATGTTCCCGCTGCATATCTGGCTGCCCGACGCGATGGAGGGTCCCACGCCCGTGTCGGCGCTGATCCACGCCGCGACGATGGTCGTGGCGGGCGTCTATCTCGTGGCGCGCATGTTCCCGCTCTTCGTCGGCTATGCGCCCGAGGTGCTGCACTGGACGGCCTACGTCGGGGCCTTCACGGCGCTTTACGCCGCCGCGGTGGCCTGCGTGCAGAGCGATATCAAGCGTGTGCTGGCGTTCAGCACCATTTCGCAGATCGGCTTCATGATCGTCTCGCTCGGGGTTTCGACCTCGGCCGATCCCCATGCGGGAGGGTTGGGCTACATGGCCTCGATGTTCCACCTCTTCACGCACGCCATGTTCAAGGCGCTGCTCTTCCTCGGGGCGGGCTGCATCATCCACGCCGTGCACTCGAACGAGATGTCGGCCATGGGCGGACTGCGGCGCCACATGCCCGTGACCCACGCGACGTTCCTCGTGGCCTGTCTGGCCATCGCGGGCATCTGGCCGCTGAGCGGCTTTTTCTCCAAGGACGAGATCCTCTCGGCCGCCTTCGCCTTCAGCCCCGTGATGGGATGGACGATGACCTTCATCGCGGGCCTCACTGCGTTCTACATGTTCCGGCTCTACTACAATATCTTCTGGGGCCGCGAAAACCGCACGCCGCACGACGGACATGCGCCGCACGAGGCGCCCGCGACGATGACTCTGCCGCTGGTGTTCCTCGCGCTGGTGACCTTGGGGGCGGGATGGATTCCCTTCGGGGAGTTCGTTTCGAGCGACGGGGCGGCCTACGCGATCCGTCTCGACTGGTCGGTGGCCGGCGTGAGCCTCTGCGTCGCCGCGGCGGGCATCGCGCTCGCCACGTGGATGTACGCCCGTCCCGCGCAGCCCGTGGCCGACCGGCTGGCCGCGCGTTTCGGCGCCCTGCACCGTGCGGCCTACCATAGGTTCTATATCGACGAGGTGTACCAGTTCGTCACGCACCGCGTGATCTTCGCCTGCATTTCGACGCCGATCGCCTGGTTCGACCGTCATGTCGTGGACGGCTTCATGAACCTGTTGGCCACGGCCACGAACGGTGCGGCCCGTGCCGTCCGCGAGATGCAGAGCGGCAGCGTGCAGCGCTACTGCATCTGGATGCTGGGCGGTGCGCTGGGGCTCGTGATCCTTGTTTTCATCATCTGTTAATCCGACGCTGTTATGAATATGTTATCCCTGTTCCCCCTCATCCCGCTTCTGATGATGCTGGGGCTTTGGATTTCGAAATCGACGCGGCAGATCCGCGCCGTGATGGTCGCGGGATCGTCGCTGCTGCTGGTGCTGGCCGTCGTGCTGGTCTTCCGCTTCCTGGGGCTGCGCGAGGCGGGCGAGACGGCGGCGATGCTCCTGACGGACAGCCACGTGTGGTATGAGCCGCTGAACATTCACTACGCCGTGGGCGTGGACGGCATTTCGGTGGCGATGCTGCTCCTGTCGGCCGTCATCGTCTTCACCGGGACGTTCGCCTCGTGGCGGATGGACCGCGACGTCAAGGAGTATTTCCTCTGGTTCTGCCTGCTGAGCGTCGGCGTCTTCGGGTTCTTCGTCTCGGTGGACCTCTTCACGATGTTCCTCTTCTACGAGGTGGCGCTCATCCCGATGTACCTGCTGATCGGTGTCTGGGGCAGCGGCCGCAAGGAGTATTCGGCCATGAAGCTGACGCTGATGCTCATGGGCGGCTCGGCCTTCCTGCTGATCGGCATACTGGGCATCTATTTCGGTTCGGGTGCCCAGACGATGAACGTCGTGGAGATCGCCCGGCTGCACAACATACCCCTCTCCGAGCAGCTCGTCTGGTTCCCGCTCGTCTTCGTGGGCTTCGGCGTGCTGGGGGCCCTGTTTCCCTTCCACACCTGGAGCCCCGACGGCCACGCCTCGGCCCCGACGGCCGTGTCGATGCTCCACGCCGGGGTGCTGATGAAGCTCGGCGGATACGGCTGTTTCCGCGTGGCGATGTACCTGCTGCCCGAGGCGGCGCACGAGCTGAGCTGGATATTCATCGTCCTGACGACGATTTCGGTGGTTTACGGCGCCCTTTCGGCCTGCGTGCAGACCGACCTCAAGTATATCAACGCCTACTCTTCGGTGTCGCACTGCGGACTGGTGCTCTTCGCCATCCTGATGATGAACGAGACGGCCGCCACGGGCGCCGTGCTACAGATGCTGAGCCACGGTCTGATGACGGCGCTCTTCTTCGCGCTGATCGGCATGATCTACGGAAGGACGCATACGCGCGACATCCGCCAGTTGGGCGGTCTGATGAAGATCATGCCCTTTCTGGCGGTGGGCTATGTGATCGCCGGCCTGGCGAACCTCGGCCTTCCGGGGCTGAGCGGCTTCGTGGCCGAGATGACGATCTTCAACGGCGCGTTCATGCATGCCGATACGTTCCACCGCGTGGCGACGATCGTCGCCTGCACGTCGATCGTCATCACGGCGGTTTACATCCTGCGCGTGGTGGGCAGGATCCTCTACGGGACGTGCGACAATCCCGAACACCTCGCGCTGACCGACGCCACGTGGGACGAGCGCTTCGCGGTCGTCTGCCTCATCGTGGCCGTGGCCGGCATGGGACTGGCTCCGCTCTGGGTGAGCGATCTGGTCCGGGGCGGCGTCGGGACGGTTATCACTCACCTAATGAATTGAGCGAAGTATGAATTACACGAATCTGTTTTCCTGCATGCAGGCCGAAGTGACGCTCGTGGGGGTGATCGTCCTGCTCTTTCTGTTCGACCTGTTCGCCGGGGAGCGGGCGCGCCGCCGTTTTTCGGCCGTGGCCTGCGGCCTGCTGCTCGTGCAGTTGCTGGTCAATATCCTGCCGCACGGCGAGGGCGAGCTGTTCGGCGGCATGTTCCGTTATGAGCCGATGCACGGCATCGTCAAAAGCATCCTTACGGTCGGCACGCTGCTGGTCTGCCTCCAGGCGGACCGCTGGCTGCGGCGCGACGATACGCGCCACAAGCAGGGGGAGTTCTACCTGCTGACGCTTTCGACGCTGCTCGGCATGTTCTTCATGATCGGCGCGGGCAATTTCCTGATGTTCTTCCTCGGGCTGGAACTGGCGTCGGTTCCGACGGCCTGTCTGGTGGCGTTCGACAAGTACCGCGGCCATTCGGCCGAGGCCGGAGCCAAATACATCCTCTGCGCGCTGTTCGCCAGCGGATTGATGCTCTACGGCATCTCGCTCTTGTACGGCGCCGTCGGCACGCTCTATTTCGACGACGTGGCGCAGCGGCTCTCCGGTTCGCCGCTCGAGGTCATGGCGCTGGTCTTCTTCTTCGCGGGGCTGGCCTTCAAGATTTCGCTCGTGCCCTTCCATCTCTGGACGGCCGACACTTACGAGGGCGCTCCGACGGCCGTGACGGCCTACCTCTCGGTCATTTCGAAAGGTGCGGCGGCGTTCGTGCTGCTGACCGTGCTGGTGAAGGTTTTCGCCCCGATGACCGCCGTGTGGCAGACGATGCTCTACGTCGTGACGGTGCTGAGCATCACGGTGGCGAACCTCTTCGCCATCCGGCAGAGGAACCTCAAGCGGTTCCTGGCCTTCTCGTCGATCTCGCAGGCCGGATACATCATGCTCTCCGTGATCGGGGGCAGCGCCTTCGGCATGACCTCGCTCGTGTTCTACGTGCTGGTCTATCTGGCGGCGAACCTCACGGCGTTCGGCGTCATCGCCTCCGTCGAGCAGCATAGCGGCCGCGTGGGGCTGGAGGATTACAACGGGTTCTATCGGACCAATCCCCGCCTGACGCTGGCGATGACGCTGGCGCTTTTTTCGCTGGCGGGCATTCCCCCGTTCGCGGGCTTCTTCTCGAAGTTCTTCGTCTTCGCGGCGGCCTTCCGGGGCGGTTTTCATCTGCTGGTGTTCATCGCTTTGGTCAATACGGTCGTTTCGCTTTACTACTACCTGCTGGTGGTCAAGGCGATGTATATTACGCCTTCCGATGCGCCGATCGCGGCCTTCCGCAGCGACCGCGGCACGCGGATCAGTCTCGTGTGCTGTCTGGCCGGCGTGTTGCTGCTGGGCGTAGTGAGCGCGGTCTATGACGGCATCAATCTCTACGCCTACGGGCTTTGACCTGCGGGCGGATTTCGCGGCGGCGCGGATCGACTCCGCGCCGCCGTCGTTTTCCGGAGGGCGGCGGATCCGGACGGACGCGCCGCCGCAAATTTCGGCCTGTCGTTCGTAATTCCGGCGAATTGCCTTATCTTTGCACCCGCAATGACGAAATCACGATTTACGGGGCGCATGGACCCCTCCCCGATTAACTCCGCCGAGCGGAGGCGCACCGGCCGGATCATGTTGGCCGGGGTGCTTTTCACGCTGCTGTTCGCCCTGCTCTGCCGGGGCTTCTACCATCCCGACGAACATTTCCAGATTCTCGAGTACGCCCGCCTGAAGCTTTTCGGCGCGGAGACGACGGATTACATGCCGTGGGAGTATCACGCCATGATGCGGCCGGGCATACAACCCTTTATCGCCTGGGCGCTGGGACGCCTGCTGCTCGCCGCGGGACTATATACGCCTTTCGCGCTGGTGGCGCTGTTGCAGTTGCTGAGCGCGGCCCTCTCGTCGGCCGTGCTGATCGTCCTGTTCCGCACGGTGCACGGAGAACTGGGCACGGAGTGCCGCCGGAGGTGGTTCCTGTTTACGGGTTTCTTCCTCTGGTGCATGGCCTACCTGCACGTGCATTTCACGGCGGAGCTGTTCGCGGGTAACCTGCTCGTCCTGCTCGCGGCGCTCACGCTGCGCAGCCGGCAGGCGGCCCGGGAGCGCGAGTTCCGGTGGGGGGCGGCGCTGGGTCTGGTCGCGGGGCTGACGTTCGCGGTGCGTTATCAGGCGGGCTTCGCACTGGCCGGGTACGGGATCTGGCTGCTGATCTACGACCGCCGTCGGAGGCTCTTCGCCGGAATGGTTCCGGGCGTCTGTCTCGCGCTGGCCGCGGGACTCTGCGCCGATTACTGGCTCTACGGCGAGTGGACGCTCGTGCCGCTCAACTACCTGCGCGAGAATATCCTGAACTCCCACATGGACGAATTCGGCGTGTCGCCGTGGTGGTACTACTTCACGGAGGCGTTCTCCGAAGGCGGTTACGTCACGGGGGCTGTGCTGCTCGCGGCGACGGTGTGGTTCTTCGTCCGGCGGCCGCGGCACGTCGTGACGTGGATGCTGCTGCCGTTCCTGTTCGTGCATTTCCTGCTGGGACACAAAGAACTGCGCTTCTTTTTCCCGGCGCTCTTCTTCGCGCCTTATTTCCTCGTGCTCTTCGCCGGGGCGTTCCCGCAGCGGATTTTCGCCGGGCGGGCCTGGCGCTGGACGGTGGGTGCGGCCGCTGCGGCGAATCTCTGCGCCTGCGTCTATGCCGTCGCCACGGGACGCGAAGATATGGCCTTCCACCGCATGATGAGAGACTATTGCCGCGGCGGGGCCGCGGTCGTGGCGCTGGACGTGACCGGCGACTGGAACCTCTATTCCTACCTGCAACTGGTCAAGAAACGCTGCATGGTGGATGCCCGGTTCTACATGCCGCAGAATCTCACCCTGCGGCACACGGATTCGCCGGAGCAGCTCGAACGGACGGCACGCGAGCTGGCGGCGGCCGGCGAACGGGTCGTCGTGCTTTCGGGGGATCCGGCGCTGGCGGAGAAGTCGGCGTTGCCGCTTCGGAAACTTTGGTGGAACCCTTATCCCGGCTGGATACGCCGCTGGTTCAACTTCAACGACTGGACCCGTTTCCCGGTGCAGAACAAGAACGTCTATGAGGTGCGCCTGCCTGCCGCGGAGCGGCCGGACGGGACGGTCCGCTCCGCTCCGGAGGGTTCCGGTGCGGCCGGATAGTCCGGAAACGGTCCGGACCGAAACGGATTCACCCCTGCTGCGAACCGGATCGCGGCAGGGGTGAAGCGTTTTTCCGGAGACGGAACGAGCGACGCGCCGGAAGGTTACAGGTGCTCCAGCGTGTAGTCGATCATCTTCTGCCGGACGTTCCGCGTGTCGTCTGGCATCATCGAGTGGTTCTGGTCCGGATAGACCATCATGTCGTACTGCTTGCCGGCACGGTTGAGTGCGCGGGCCATCTCGACGGTGTTCTGGAAATGCACGTTGTCGTCGGCCGTGCCGTGGATGAGCAGCAGGCGGGTCTTCGTGTCGTCGAGCATCCGGGCGAAGTTGATCGGCGAGTTGTCGTCGTAGCCTGCGGCGTTGTACTGCGGCAGGTTGTTGTAGATTTCGGTGTAGATCGTGTCGTAGTAGCGCCACGAGGTGACGGGGGCCACGGCGATGGCCATCCTGAACAGCCCGTGCCCTTTCAGGGCGCAGCTCGCGGCCATGAATCCGCCGTAGGACCAGCCGTAGATGCCGATGCGTGCGGGGTCCACCCACGGCTGCGAAGCCATGTAGCGGGCCGTCGAGAGCTGGTCCTCGACCTCCAGCGCCCCGAGGCGTCCGTAGGTCTGCTTCTTGAACCGCTCGCCCCGGAAACCCGTGCCGCGGCCGTCGGCGCATACCACGATGTAGCCCTTGTCGGCGAGCGCGTCCTCCCAGTCGAGCGACCAGCGGTCGGCGACCTGCTGCGACCCGGGGCCCGAATACTGCGTCAGCAGCACGGGGTAGCGTTTCGAGGGGTCGAAGCCGCGCGGTTTGACGATGTAGGCGTTGAGCGTGTCGCCGCGTTCGGTCGTGAAGGTGAAGAACTCCTTCACGGGACGTCCCGAGGCGGCCAGCTCCTCGCGCAGCCTGCGGCTGTCGCAGAGCGTGCGGACCGTATTGCCCTCGGCGTCGCACACCTCCACGCGGTTGGGCGTCGAGGCGTTCGAGAAGGTCGAGATGCAGTATTTCATACCCCGGCTCGGTGCGATCGAGTAGTAGCCTTCGCCCTGCGTGAGGCGGCGCTTGTCCTTGCCGTCGAGCCGCACGCTGTAGAGGTTGCGGCGCAGGGGCGAGGTCTCGGTGGAGAGATACCACACCCGTTTGCCGTCCGTGCCGACCACGGCGGTCACCTCCCACGCCCCTTTGGTCACCTGCGCGAGGAAACCCCGGCGGATGCTGTAAAGGTAGAGGTGCATGTAGCCCGTGTGGCTCTCCTGCCGCACGAGAAAGCGGTCCTTGTCCACGAAGGTCACCGTGCCGTCGTCCACGCGCTCGACATACTGCTGCGCGCGCTCCTCGTAGATGACGCGCTGGCCGCCGTGAGGCTCGCACAGCACCATTTCGAAGGTGTTCTGGCGGCGGTTGAGGCGGTAGAACCACAGCCGTCCGTCGGGCGTGTAGCCGATGCGGGGAATGTATTGGTCGGTCTCTCCGCCCGTGTCGATGCGGTGTTTCCTGCCCGTCGCGAGGTCGGCGACCCAGAGCTGGACGGCGGAGTTCTTCTCCCCGGCCTTGGGGTATTTGAACGAGTAGGCCTCGTTGTAGAGCTTGCCGTCGAAGCGCATCATCTCCATCAGCGGCACTTCCGATTCGTCGAAGCGCAGGAAGGCCAACTGCCCTCCGTCGGGCGAGAAGGCGTAGGCGCGCGTCGTGCCGAACTCCTCCTCGTAGACCCAGTCCGTCGTGCCGTTGATGACTGCGTTCCACGCCCCGTCGTCGGTGATGCGTCGCGTTTTGCCCGTAGCGATGTCCCAGACGTAGAGGTCGTTGCGGTCGGAGTAGGCGATCTTCCGCCCGTCGGGCGAAAAGGAGGCGTCGCGCGGCGCTTCGGCCTCCTGAAGAACCGGCCGTATGCGGCCGTCGGCGAGCAGGTGGTACTGCGTCGTGTAGGAGTGGCGGTAGATCGGCGTGCGGCCCGAGGCGATCAGGATCATCCGCTCGTCGGGCGAGAAGGCGTAGTCGGAAATCGCGAGGTTCGGCGCGGGCGAGGGGAGCAGCGATACGCCTTCGGAGGCCGTGGCGTAGGCATAGCGCCGGATGTCGTTGTTCTCGAGCGTGGTGTAGTGTTCGCCGTCGGCCATCGAGCGGATGCCCTGCACGCGCTCGTTCATCGCCTGAAGACGTGCGATTTCGTCGTATTCGCCCCGGGCGGAGAGCGAGCCGGCGCTGAGGGCCGCGAGGGCCAGAAGGGTGAGAGTCTTGTTGTTCAAAGCGGATGAAAGATAAGGTTGTGTCAAATGTCCTCGACGTCGAAATCGTAGCCGAGGCGTTTGCCCGTCACGAATTTCGAGTTGTCCATCTTGGTGTTGAACTGGTCCACCGTGACGCGCTTGTTACCCTCGTAGGGGGGCATCAGCAGGTCGAATTCGAGCGAGAAGGCGATGGCCGATTCGAGTACCGGGATCAGCGCTTCGCGGTCGATCTCGTCGCGTCCGAAATCCATGGCCCGCAGCGAGGTCTGCCGTTTGCCCTCGACGAAGTAGCGGCGCTCGCGGTTGATGAAGATGCGCCCGATGAGGTAGCCTTCGTCGGCGTTGCGGTTGAACTTGAACGAGTCGGAGAGGAAGTTGTAGATGTTGATGACGCCGCAGTAGGAATTTTCGCGGTCGGCCTGCACGTAGGGCGTCTGCCAGACGAGGTGGTTGGCGTCGAACTCGAAGACGTCGGTGTGCATCTGGAAGATCAGCAGGTCGTTGGCCACCTGCAACTGGGCCTCGAACTTGCCGCGGTCGCGGTATTCGATCCGCACGCGGCGGTCGAGTTTGCCGTCCAGTTCGTCGTCCATCTCCGAGGCCATTTCCAGCAGGGTGTCCTTCAGCAGGTTGAATGCCCAGAAGGTGTTGTCGAAGACCTTCTGCTTGAGGGTCGATTTGCGGACGATCGTATCGAGGATCCGTCGCCGCAGGGGGATTGTTTCCATTTTTCGGTTCGAACGTATGTGTGTTTACTTGATGCGTATCTGCCGGTTTTTTTCGAGCTTCTCGCCCCGCTTGAGGCGGTTGAGCTTCTCGACCGAACGCGTGCGGATGCCGTAGGACTGTCCTATGGAGTAGGCCGTCTCGCCGTCGCGGCAGATGTGGTGCTGGGCGTTGCCCTCCCAGCGCTTCTTCTTGCGCTCGATGTAAACCGTCTCGCCCGGCAGGGGCTGCGCCTTCTTGTCCTTCAGGTCGTTGAAGCGGCGCAGGTTGCGCGGCGAGATGCGGAACTTGCGGCCGATGTTCTCGAACGTGTCGTCCGCCTTGGCCAGCACGTAGTGCACGCCGTTGGTCGCATAGACGTTGTAGCCCTCGTGGGCGTTGATCGTCACGCGGTAGTTGTCCGGATCCACGGCCGACGTTTCGGCGGGACGCTCCAGGCTGCTCTGCGACGAGAACCACTCCTCGGGGTCGCGCGAAAGTCCGTACCGCTGGGCGTAGAGCCTCTCGCCGTCGGGCCGGTCGAGCAGGTAGAGCTGGCTCTCCTCGATGATCCGCACGAGCCGCTGCGCGTAGTCGGGGGCCGTGGCGTACCCCGCGGCCTTCAGTCCGCGCGCCCAACTGCGGTAATCGTCCGAGGCGTAGGCGAAGAGCGAGTCGTAGCGGGGCTGCGAGTCGAGAAATTCGGCGTGGTCGAAGTAGGAGGCTTCGACCGAAGGGTAGGCGCGGAAGCACTCCCCTTTGGCGTCGTCGTCGTGATAGACCTTTCCGCCCCGCCAGTTGCTCTTGCACTTGATGCCGAAGTGGTTGTTCGAGCGGAGCGACAGCAGGCTGTTGCCGCAGTCCGATTCGAGAATGCCCTGGGCCATGGTGATGCTCGCCGGGATGCCGTAGCGTTCCATCTGCTCCACGGCGATATGTTTGTAGCGGTCGATGTACTCTTCGCGCGTCTGGCGCACCTGCGCCCGCAGCAGACCGGGCAGGCAGAAGAGCAGGATTCCCGCGAGGAATATTGCTTTTCTGGAAATATTCATTAACTTTGTTTAATCTTTTCGGACAAAGATAGGATTTTCCGCTGAAAATAGCAACATAAAATAAAGACTGCGAACCATGTTTACCGAAAACGCCAACCGGATTTTCGACCGGGCCATCGGGGAGTACCACCGCTGGGACGACGTGGACCGTCCGATCGAGAATCCCTTCGAGCAGGGTACGATCGACCGTCTGCTTTACCACAAGAACTGGATAGACACGGTGCAGTGGCATCTCGAGGACATCATCCGCGACCCGCAGATCGACCCTGCGGCGGCGCTCGGGATCAAGCGCCGCATCGACCGCTCGAATCAGGAGCGGACGGATATGGTCGAGTATATCGACTCCTACCTGATGGACAAATACCGGGACGTCCGTCCCGCGGCCGATGCGCGGCTCAACACCGAGACGCCTGCCTGGGCCATCGACCGGCTGTCGATCCTGGCGCTGAAGATCTACCACATGGAGCGCGAGACGGAGCGCGGGGACGACGCCCACCGCGACGCCTGCCGCCGGAAGCTGGCCGTGCTGCTCGAACAGCGGGCGGACCTGTCGCGGGCCATCGAGGAGCTGATCGAGGACATCGAGGCGGGCCGCAAGTACATGAAGACCTACAAACAGATGAAAATGTATAACGACCCGGCATTGAATCCAGTGCTCTATGCCCGGAAAAAATAGACAAACGCCGCCCCGTCACCTGCTGGTGTTCCGAACTTCGGCGATGGGCGACGTGGCGATGCTGGCGCATGCCGTCCGGGCGCTGAAGTCGGCTTATCCCGCGTTGCGGGTCACGGTGGCCACGCAGGCGATCTTCCGTCCCTTTTTCGCCGGACTGGAGGTCGGATTCCTGACCGTGGCCGTCAAGGGGCCCCACCACTCCCTCTACGGCATGTGGCGGCTGGCCGCCACGGCCAAGCGGCTGGGGGTGGACGCCGTGGCCGACGTGCACGGCACGCTGCGGTCGAAGACCTTCGGGCTGGCGATGCGGCTGCGGGGCGTCCGCGTGGCGGACATCCGGAAGGGCCGCGACGAGAAACGCGAGTTCATCCGCTGCGGAGGCCGCGGCGCCGAACCCGTGCGTCACACCGTACTGCGCTATTGCGACGTCTTCCGGCAGCTCGGATTCGAATTCGCCGATCCCGGGCCGGCGGCGCCCGCCGTGCGGCCCAATCCGTTCGGTCCCAAACAGGGCGTCTGGGTCGGATTCGCCCCCTTCTCGGCCCAGCAGGGCAAGACCTATCCCGAAGCTCCTGCGCGCGAGGTCGTGCGGCTGCTGGCCGGACGTTACGACCGGGTTTTCGTACATGGCGGCGGGGGCGTCGAGGCGGGATTCGCCCAGGAGATGGAACGCATGTATCCCAATGTGACGGCCGTGTACGGCAAGGTGCGTCTGGCGGGGGAGATGGACCTCATTTCGCATCTGGACTGCGTGGTGTCGATGGATTCGCTGGTCATGCACCTCGCCTCGCTCGTGGCCACGCCCGTGGTTTCGGTGTGGGGGGCCACCCATCCCGGGCTGGGATTCCTGGGCTACGGCTGCTCCGCGGAGCATGCCGTGCAGGCCGACATGGCATGCCGCCCCTGTTCGGTCTTCGGCAACCGGCCGTGCCGGTACGGCGATTTCAGGTGTATCGCCTCGGTGGCGCCCGAACGGATCGTGGACGAGGTCGCACGGCTGCTCGGCCGGTAAAGGAACGAATGCCATGCGGGTCCGGATCGAAGAGAGTTGGCGGCGGCGTTTGCAGCCGGAGTTCGACAAACCCTATTTCGCCCGTCTGGCTGAGTTCGTGCGGGAGGAGTACCGCACGCAGCGGGTCTGTCCCGTGAACCGGGACCTGTTCCGTGTCTTCGACCTCTGCCCGTTCGACCGCGTGCGGGTGGTGATTCTCGGGCAGGACCCCTATCCCGATCCCCGCTTTTATTACGGCATCTGTTTCTCCGTGCCCGACGGCCTGCCCGTTCCGGGCTCGTTGCAGAACATCTTCCGGGAGATTCACGACGACACGGGGCGGCCCGTCCCTGCGTCGGGACGCCTCGAGCGGTGGGTCGTTCAGGGCGTGCTGCCGATGAACTCGATCCTGACCGTGCGTGCTTTCCGGAGCGGTTCGCACCGCGACCGCGGCTGGGAGACGTTCACCGATGCGGTGATCCGACGCCTGAATGACGAGCGCGAGCACCTGGTCTTCATGCTTTGGGGATCGTACGCCCAGCGGAAGGGGGCGATCATCGACCCCTCGCGTCATCTGGTGCTCTCGGCCGCGCACCCTTCGCCGCGTTCGGCCGACCGGGGATTCTTCGGATGCCGTCATTTCAGCCGGGCGAACGACTATCTGCGACAACACGGAATCCCCGAAATCGAGTGGTGATTCCGGGGATCATTCCTTTTCTTCCGTTTCTTTCGGTGCAGACCTTTTTTCTCGGCGTCCCGGGGGCCCGTGGCGTCTTGGGGTTTCTGAGGTGTCCTCGGGTTTCCGCGGCGTTCCGGGCAATGCCCGGTTACCGTCTCGCCGGGCTGTCCCGGGCGACGGTTACCGGCGGAATACGACGATTCCGTTCGGTACGGCGCGCTCGCCTTCGTGATCGAAGCGTTTGTTGTCGGTGGGGTGGTTCAGCACGCCCAGCCGCCGGGTCCAGAGCGACGAGGAGCCGCCGCCGTCGAGGTTCAGCGCTTCGGTGAGCCCCAGTTGCCGTGCGATGTAGGCCGTCTCGGCGATGGTCGCGCCCGCGGCCCGGCCGGGAAACCGGCCGTCGATGACGAGCAGCACCACGCTGCCGTCGGAACGGGTTCCGATGACCGATCGGGGGTGGCGGCCCGTGTAGAACGTGTCGTCGGTGTCGTAGATGAAGATTTCGCCTTCGTGCACCAGCATCGGTCCGGCTGCGAGCGCCGAGCGGTAACGTCGGGCGATGCGGGGGTAGTCGGCCGTGTCGCAGGGGAGGATTTCGACCCGGCGACCCTTGCGTCCCCGAACGGCGGCGACGCCGTTGGTGAGCGGCGAGGGTTTCATCGTCCCGCGGTTTCGGATCTCGCCGTCCGAGAGGACGAAGGTGATCGGTTCGGCGCTTTTCATGTGGAAGTAGCTGCCGTTGATGGCCATGTCGGCCCCGGCCTCCTCACCCAGCCGGCTCGTGGCCCGGGCCGCGCCTTCGGGTTGTACGACGAGCGTGGAGAATCCCCGCCGGGGGTAGATCGCCACGGAGAGGGTCTGCTGCGTGCCGAAGAGCTCCGTCTGCGTCCGGCGGGCGACGGCGCCGCCGCCCAGGTCGGTGGTCTGCCATTCGGCCTGCGCCAGGGCGGCCGAGTCGCGGGGCGTCTGGGCCGCCGCAGGCAGGGAGGCGAGGAGCAGCAGGGCTCCCGTCAGTTTTCTCAGAAGATTCGTCATGGCGTGTTTTCGTTCGGGTTCCGCGAATTTACGCAATTTAATCCGTTCGCCCAAGCTCCGGCCCGTGAAAAAGGCCGCCCTTCGGAAAGGACGGCCCTGGAGGACGGCGTGCGGGTCACTGCGCTTTGGTATAGACCGTGCCGGTTCCCTCGATCGAGAGGGTGTAACGGCCTGCGGCGTCCTTCGAGATGACGCCCGTTTCGGTGAACCCGATCGTCTGGCCGTTGCCGATGCTCTGTCCCTTGAGCAGGATCTTGCCGGCCTCGCCCTGCAACTCCCAGCCGGTGTAGATCAGCGTGGCCATGTTGATCGACTGTGCGCGGCCTTCGGTCTGCAACTCGACGCCCATGACCTTCGCAGGGGCGATCGGGTCCGGCACGGTCCAGCGGCCGACGGCTTCGGCATAGGTCCGGTCGGCCGAGATCTTGACGGCCTCGGGGTTTTTCTTCAGGTCGCCCGTGTACTCCACGATGGCCGGCGAACCGACGAGCAGCCCGTAGGCCTCGCTCTTGTCCGCTTCGGCGGTGGCGAAGGTGTAGGTCTGCTCCGAGGTGAGCGCCTGGAGGGTGACGGTGTTCATCGTCGCATCGGCGATGAAGCCCGCTACGCTTTCGGGCGCAGGGGCGGTGCAGGCGGCCAGACCGCAGAGGGCCAGTGCCGCGAAGGTGGTTTTGAGTGTTTTCATAATCGGATTAAATGGATTTTCCGGGACAAAGGTAGGAAATCGGTCGGGAATCCGCTTCTCCCGTTGTGTCAGTTTGTATGTGTCCGGGGTTTTCGGACGCTCCGGGACGTCAATCGAATCGGTTGTAGAGCACGACGGGGCGTTCGCGGCGCACGCTCATCGAGGGGAACCACATGTCGTCGGCCGTGAGCCCGCACCGTTCGACGGCTTCGAGGCAGTACTCCAGCCGGCCGAAGTCGGCATCGACGTTGTTGGTCCCGAACGTGAAGCGGATACCCCGTTCCCTGGCCCGGCGGATGATGTCGAAGCTCGGAATCCGGTAGCGTGCGTTGATCTCCAGCGCGATGTCGTACCGTTGCAGGACGTCCAGGACGCGGTCCACCCGTTCGTCGGTCCAGTACCGGTCGTAGTCGGGCTGCATGTCTTCGGGCAGGTACGTGGGATTGGCGTAGATGTCGGCCGGTTCGTTGGTGAGGATCAGTTCGGTCTGTGAGACCAGACGATCCATGTACTGCTCGCGCGTCACGCCGTCGTAGTGCACCTCTTCGGGGCGGTAGATGCGTGCGTTGCGTCCCTTGTGGTCGATGATGGTCATGGCGTCGGTGAACAGGTAGTCGAATACGCCGAGAGCCTCCTGCGAGAAGGTCGCCGTCCACCTGCGTCCCTCGCCCTGCACGCCGCGCAGGAAGGGCATCGCCCGCACTTCGTCGAAGTAGGCGTACACCTCCCCGTCGTCGGCCAGCATCCGCCCGACGCCGCCCTCCCCGGCGTTGGGGGCCACACCGTAGTTGATGCCGTAGTTCATCGACTTGGCGTGCGCCTGCTCCTTCGTCAGTCCGCCCTTCAGGTGCACGTGGTAGTCGATGACGGGAAAATCGCGTTGCTGGAGGCGGATCACGCCGTCCGTGAGCTCGTCCGCGGGCGGCAGCGTGTCGGCCTCGTTGCGGGCTCCGTCGCCGAGGCGCTCGACCTCGAGGCCGCGGAACGCGACCTCGCCCTGCAGGCCGCGCAGCGCGAAGGCGCCGTGGCCGAGCCGTTGGCGGGCGTGGGCTTCGGTGCGGTAGGGCTGTCCGGGCTCGGTGTAGCAGACGACTTCGGTGCTGTCGATGCGGACGACGATGTTGTTTCCGCGCACGGCGATCTCGAACCGGAACCACTCCCCGTCTTCGGCCAGCGAGCGGTAGAGGTTGCGGACCGAGGCGAGCGACCCGCTCTTGCGCGTGCCGTCGATGGCGCCGTTGCGGAAGAGCACGTCGTAGCCCGACTCGCCGTCGGTGTGGAAACGCAGCGCCGCTTCGGCGCCGGGCTGCGTGAGGGCCTCGCCCGTGAGGCGGAAGTTGCGGTAGTCGCCCTCCGAGAGGAGCGTTTCGCCCGCACGGACGGCGGGGGACGACGTGCGGAGCGTGCGCTCCCCGTCGTGCCACCTGTCGAGCGGCGCGGGGGAGTGGGCCGTGCGGCAGGCCGTGAAGAGGCCGAAGCCGCAGAGTGCGGCGGCGAGCCGGAGGAGGATGCGTTGTCCGGGGATCGGACGGGCGGATGGATTCATCTTGAAAACGGATTGCGGGTTTGTCATTCGGTCCGGGCGGTCTCTTTGCCGCGCAGGTATTCGTCGATGGCGCGGGCGGCGGCGCGTCCGGCCCCCATGGCCAGAATCACCGTGGCGGCGCCCGTCACGGCGTCGCCTCCGGCGAAGACGCCCGGGCGCGAGGTGGCGCCCTGCGCGTCGGCCTCGATGCAGCCCCGGCGGTCGGTGCGCAGCCCTTCGGTGGTGGAGGCGATCAGCGGGTTGGGCGACGTGCCGAGCGCCATCACGACCACGTCGCACGGGAGGTCGAACTCCGAGCCGGGTTTCGCCACGGGCGACCGGCGGCCGCTCTCGTCCGGCTCGCCCAGCTCCATTTCCACGCAGCGCAGGCCGCGGACCCAGCCCCGTTCGTCGGCGAGCACCTCCACGGGATTGGTGAGCATCCGGAAGCGGATGCCCTCCTCGCGGGCGTGGTGCACCTCCTCGGCGCGGGCCGGAAGCTCCTTCTCCGAACGGCGGTAAACGATCGTGGCCTCGGCTCCGAGCCGCCGGGCCGTGCGCACGGCGTCCATCGCCACGTTGCCGCCGCCCACGACCGCCACGCGGCGGCCGACATGGATCGGCGTGTCGTACCGTGCGTCGTAGGCGTGCATCAGGTTGGCGCGCGTCAGGAACTCGTTGGCCGAGACCACGCCGTTGAGGTTCTCGCCCGGGATGCCCATGAACCGGGGCAGTCCGGCGCCCGAGCCGATGAAGACCGCCTCGTAGCCCTCCTCGTCGAGCAGCGAATCGACGGTCACCGTGCGGCCCACCACGACGTCGGTCTCGATCTCCACGCCCAGCCGTTTCACCGCCTCGATCTCGCGCGCCACGATCCGCTCCTTCGGAAGGCGGAATTCGGGGATGCCATAGACGAGAACCCCGCCGACCTTGTGCAGGGCCTCGAAAATCTTCACTTCGTAGCCTGTCTTCGCCAGATCGCTCGCGCAGGCCAGCCCTGCGGGACCGCTGCCGATGACGGCGACCTTGTGCCCGTTGCGGGGAACGGCCGCTGCGGCGGCTCCGGAGGCGTTCTCCAGTTGCCAGTCGCCCACGAACCGTTCGAGCTTGCCGATCGCCACCGGTTCGCCTTTGACGCCGAGGACGCACGCCCCTTCGCACTGGGTCTCCTGCGGGCAGACGCGGCCGCAGACCGAAGGCAGCGAGCTGTCGCGGGCGATGATGCCGGCCGCCTCGGCGATACGCCCTTCGTGCAGTGCGGCGATGAAGTCGGGAATCGCGATCCCCACCGGACAGGCCTCGACGCAGCGGGGCTTGCGGCAGCGGAGGCAGCGCGACGCCTCGAGCAGCGCCTCCTGCCGGTCGTAGCCGTGGCAGACCTCTTCGAAATTCGCGGCCCGCACCTGCGGGTCCTGTTCGCGCACGGGTACGCGCGGTATTCTGTTCGCCATAGTCTCTTATTTGTCCAAACCGATTTTACATTGGTGTCCCGCCTCGCGTTCGGCCTCGATCGCCGCGGCGCGCTGCTCCTCGTTCCGGTACATGCCCTGACGGCGCATGGCCTCGTCGAAATCCACCTCGTGTCCGTCGAACTCCGGGCCTTCGACGCACGTGAAGCGCGTCCGTCCGCCCACCGTCACGCGGCAGGCGCCGCACATGCCCGTGCCGTCCACCATGAGGGTGTTGAGCGACACGGTGGTTTTCAGTCCGTATTTCTTCGTGGCCAGGGCGACGAACTTCATCATCGCCATCGGTCCGATGGCGATGCACTCGTCGTAGCGGCGGCCCTGTTCGCCGACGAGGCGTTCGAGGACCTGCGTGACCAGCCCCTTGTCGCCCTCCGAGCCGTCGTCGGTGGCGATATGGAGCTGCCCGGCCACGGCGCGCATGGGTTCCGTGTAGATGAGCATGCCGCGCGTCTTGGCGCCCACGATGACGTCGGCCGCGACGCCGCGTTCGTGCAGCCACTTCACCTGCGGATAGACCGGGGCTGCGCCGACGCCGCCGGCCACGAAGAGGAAGCGCTTGCGCCGCAGCTCCTCCGGAGGCGTCGAGACGAACTCCGAGGGGCGGCCCAGCGGTCCGGCGAAGTCGGCGAGCGCGTCGCCTTCGCCGAGGGCGCAGATTTTGCGCGTCGAGGCGCCGATGGCCTGGATGACCAGCGTGACGCTTCCCTCCGCCGCGTCGTAGTCCGAGATGGTGAGCGGGATGCGTTCGCCGCGTTCGTCCGCGCGGACGATGACGAACTGTCCGGGACGGGCCGAACGCGCGACGCGCGGCGCGAGAATTTTCATCAGCCAGATCTGTTCGGCCAAAGCGCGTTTTTCGAGAATGGGGTACATCGTTATCGTGTCGTTTCCGTTTGTGTGTCGTTTCTGCGGGGGCGGGGTGTCACTCTTCGATGACGGCCGTGGCCCGGATGCGCCGCATCGGCCGCAGGGGGTCGTTGGTCACCAGCAGCAGGAAGGAGCTTCTGGCGCCGTAGCCGTCCGCGGAGGGATCGAGACGCACCTCGATGCGGGCCGAACCGCCGGGCGGGACCGCAAGACCCGGTTCGAGCGGGGTGGAAAGCCCTTCGCCGCACTCCACGGCCCGGACGATCAGGTCGCCGCGGCCCGTGTTCGAGAGCGTCAGCGACTGCGAAGGGCGGGGACCGCCGTGTTTCACGGGGCCGAACTTCACCACGTTGGTCGATACCTCGCTCCGGGGTGCTTTCTCCTCGGGCATGTCGGAGGGGTTGTCCGCTCCGATGCCGTGCGCCACGATCGTCGTGCCGCGGCTGCGGCCGTCCACGAAAAGCTCCAGCGCGTCGCGCAGCGTGCCGTAACGGGGGGTGTCGGCCGGGACGAGATAGGAGATGTTGATCGCGCCGCGTGCACCCGGGGCGATCCGTTCGGGTGCGTCGATACGCAGCAGGCCGCTGCGTATCGCGGGATCGGGACGGAGCTCGAGACTTACCGTGCGGTCCGACGTGTTTACATAGCCCACGGACGACTGCATCCGGACGCCGGGATATATGTAAGTGAAGGCGCAGAGCGTCGTGTTCAGACGCAGTCCGCCGCCGGCATCGACCGGATAAAGCTCTTCGACGCTCTTCGCCCGCGGGACGACTTCGCCGCGGATCGTGAGCGTGGCGATGCGTTTGCGGTCGGAGGAGTAGATCCACAACTCCTTGTCGAAGGCTCCGGGGCGGTTCGTCGGATCGTAGCTCACGGTGATCTCCGTCCTGTCGCCGGGCAGGACCGGCCGCTTCGAGAAGCGGGGAACCGTGCAGCCGCACGTGGTCGTCACATCGAGAATCACCAGCGGCCGGTCGCCCCTGTTTACTCCCGTGAAGGTGTGCCGCACCGGCCCGTCGGCCTCGCGGACGGAGCCGAAGTCCCAGACGGCCGGTTCGAAGACCAGCTCCGGCCGTTCCTCCTGCGCTGCGACGCCCGTGGCGGCCAATGCGCAGACAATGAGCGTTATGATCGTTTTTCTGTTCATGTTTCTACGTTCGGTGTCCTTGCAAAGGTACATTTTTTGCGAAAAAAAAGAGCAATAATTTTGCGGGATTGAAAATTTGCCCTATATTTGCACTCCGAAAACGATAGACAACGTTCTTCGAAAAGCCTGAATAGCTCAGTTGGTTAGAGCACATGACTGTTAATCATGGGGTCCTAGGTTCAAGTCCTTGTTCAGGCGCAGATGCGCGAGGGTTGCGTAAGGTTCTTTCAAAAACGCCTGCAAGCGGGTGATCGGAAAACGAAAAATTTCCGCCGGAAATTTGGAGTTTGAAAAAATTGAATTACCTTTGCAGTCCCAAGCCATTTTTAACGGGAGCTTAGCTCAGCTGGTTCAGAGCGTCTGCCTTACAAGCAGAGGGTCGGGGGTTCGAATCCCTCAGCTCCCACAACATCGAAACCATCCCCGAATAGGATGGTTTTTTCATGTGACGACGAAGGGAGCATAGCTCAGTTGGTTTAGAGCGCCTGCTCGACAAGCAGGAGGTCAGCGGTTCAAATCCGCTTGTTCCCACAAATCCCGCATGCGGTCGGAAAGGTGCGCAGAGCCCGTTTCCGGCCGTTTTTCGTTTTATCCTCCCTCGCTTCCGCATTCGGGAATACGCCGGAATGTATGTCCGTGCGGCCGGGGTCGTTCCCATCCCCGCCGGAATTTCTGGATTCCGGGACTTCGTCGGGCGTTTCCGGTCCCTCGGACGCTGCGGGCGGATATAAAGAAGACAGCCCGGCGTGAAGCCGGGCTGTCTAGCGTTCTGCCGCTTCGGCGGCGGGATTACCACATCACGCTGATCCTGTAACTTTCGATGCCGTTGGCGATCGTCTCGGTTTCGACCTTGTTGAAACCCCAGAAGCGCTCTTCGGTGAGCAGGAAGATCGTGTACTGCGATCCTTTGCTGACTTCGAAGACGTTGAATCCGTAACTCGTGCCGGCGGACTGCCCTGCCGCCTGCAGCGATTCGAAGAGGTCGTTCTTGACCGTGCCGATCATCAGCAGCGGCATGTTCGTGTCGTAGAACGAGCGCAGCACGCCGTCGCCGCCGCCGAAGGCCGAGATCTGGTCGGCCGTTTCGAACCGAGCCGTCAGCACGTTCACGTCGAACGACACTTCGGTCGTGCCCGTGACTTCGCCCAGGTCGTTCTTGTCGGTGCGCACGCCCTTCATGCCCGTCGTCAGTCCGGTGACGTAGCAACCCGCGCCGCAGGCTTCGCCCCTCGACTCCGTGAGGCACCGGTTCACGAAGAGCATGCTCCCCTGGTAGGCGGTTTGGGACTGAATCCGGTTGAATGCGAAGGTCGTCCAGCGGTAGGAGTCGAACGCGGTGCCCATAAGCGACCGGAGATCGCCGTTGTCCGCACGGTCGAGGACCGTCAGCCACGAGCCGTTCCTGCCGTCGAGCGTCGTGACGATATAGTCGTGCACGGCTTCGTAATCGGACGCTCCGGAGCAGAGTGCGGCATCGCTCAGCCGCGAGACGAACTGTATTTCGGTGGTGAATTTGTCCGACGGAGCGGGAATCTGGGCGTCCGAGGGGTACTCGTCCAGCCCGTTGTCGCACCCCGTGAACGTCGGTGCTGCCACTGCGAGGGCCAGCAAAGCCGAAAGGTATTTCTTTGCGTTTTTCATCGTTTCTGGTTGTTTCCGTTGTTCTAATTGTTCAGTACGGCCGTGCCGATGATGGCGTAGTGGTCGGAAAGCTCGTAATATTCTTGGGAGTCGAGCACCCGGAAATCCGAACAGCTCCACTCGTTCTGCGGGAAGCCGATGAAATAGTCGAGTTTGCTGCCGCCGAACGTGCCGTCGTTGTTGCACAACTTCGTGCCGTAGGCCTGGTACTCCTTGATCGCATCTGTTCCCGGGCCGCAGTTCATGTCGCCCATCAGCAGCGAGGGGATGCCCGCTTCGGTGGCCGGGGCGACCGCGTAGGCGATCACCTCCTTGGCCTGTTCGTAGCAGGTTTCGTCACCGCCGAAGGCGTCGAGGTGGGTGCAGACGATGCGTACCTTCACGCCGTCGGGAGCGGCGTCGGTCGGTACGAGGATGTCGGCCCAGCCTACCGAACGCTGGTCGGCTCCCGTGAACATGCCGAGCAGCTCGGATTTCGAATTGACGATCGGGTATTTCGACAGAATGCCGTTTCCGTAGTAGCCGTTGTCCTTGTCGTAGGACCAGATGAAGAAGGGGAACATGCCGAGGGCTTCGGCGAACTCGGTCAGTTTCTCCTTCGAGCCCATCGTGCCGCTCGCGGTTTCGAACTCGTTGAAGCAAACGATGTCGGGATCCTCTTCCCGGATCGCCTCGGCGAACCGGGTGATGTCGCGTGTCACGTTGGTATTGGCCCGCAGCTCCAGCGCCTTGACGTTCCACGACATGCACTTGAGTTTCACGTCCTGGGCCTGTGCGCCGGCCAGCGGCAGGAGCGTGCCCAGCAGCATGGCCGCTCCCAGTATCTTATTTTCGATTTTCATAATCCGTGCGAATTTTCTCGGTTAATAACCTTTGTTCTGCGTGAGGTTCACCGTGCCGTTGAAAGCCGTTTGGGGAATCGGGAACACCTTGTTGTAGGTCGGATTGAACGTGCGGCCGGGATACACCTCCACCTCCTCGGTTTCGATCCTGCCATCGACCATCTTCGAAACGACGCTGTGCAGCGGTTTGGAGTAGTACTCTTCGGCCAGCCCCCAGCGTACCACGTCGATATGGCGGCTGGGCTGGAATTCGAAGGCCAGTTCGCAGCGGCGCTCGTTCTGCAACTGTGCCTTCGTGGCCCGGCTGTCGCGCGGCAGGCCGGCGCGCTCGCGGATGTCGTCGAGCAGATTCTTGGCCTCGGCGTCGCCTTCGCCTTTGGTCCAGATCAGGGCCTCGGCCTTCATCAGCATGACGTCTGCATAGCGCATCAGACAGCAGTTGAGCGTGTTCCAGAGTTTGTCGCGCTGGTTCGAAACCTCCGAATAGCTGCCCGTCTCCCATGGCGAGATGAACTTCTGGTTGATCAGGCCCGCCGAGACGTGGCTGGTCGTGTACGAGGTGATCGAGCCGTCGGTGCAGTAGCCGCCGAAAGTGATGTCGCGGCCCATGAACCGTACGTGGTTGCCGGGGTAGAGAATCGTGGCTTCGCGGCGCTGGTCGCCCTCCTCGAAAGCGTCCCAGAGCTCCTTGCTCGGCGTGTAGTATCCCCACGTGTTGTAGAGGCCCCAGCCGGCATTGACGAACGTCACGCCGTGGTAGCGCGCGCCGTTCGTGACGTCGCCTTCCAGCGAGAAGATGTATTCCGAGCTGTGGTTCTGCTCCTTGCGCCAGAGGTTGGCGAAAGACTTGGACTTGTCACTCGGGTCGATGTAGAGCGAACGCTTGTCGGCTCCGGTCAGGGACATTACCTTGTCGCACATTTCGATCACGATGTCGTAGTACGACTGGTCGTATTGCGCGGCATAGAGCGCGGCGCGGGCGGCGAAAGCCCATGCGGCGGCTTTGTGCGGCAGGCCGTACTGGTCGGCGGAGAGCTCCGAGAAGTAGGGCAGCTCCTCGGCCGCGTCGCGGAAGTCCTGGATGATCTGGTCGTAGTTCTTCAGCACGTGGTCCGGACGCGGCGAGTCCATGGCGTCCATGGGCGTCGTGTCGAGGATGATGGGAATGCCGCCGTTCGTATCGTCGCCGTAGTAGGGAACCATCCAGAGCATCGAGAAGCCGCGGAAGAAATAGGCGGATCCGAGGGCCAGCTTCTTCACCGACGGGGTGATGCCCAGGTCGGGAACCAGCTTGATGATGTTGTTGGCCTTGGCCACGTTCTGGTACATGACGCCCCAGACCTCCTGCACGTCCTGGTCGTTGGAGGGGGACATGCGGAATTCGCGGATTTCGTCCACGGCCGGACGGTCGCGGCCGATGAGGATGTTGTCGCTGGCGCATTCGAACCACATGTGTCCGCGGCCGCAGATCTGCTCGCTCCAGTTGGGCGATACGAAGTAGTAGAGTGCATATACGGCCTTCATGACGTCTTCGTCCGTTTTCCACGACGTGTCGCGGCCGTAGGATTCCCGGTCGAGGAAATCGGAACAGCCCGAGAACGATAATACGCTGACGGCCAGACAAATATTCATTAATATCTTTTTCATGGTCGGTTGAGGTTTAGAAATTGACGTTCACACCAAAGTTGAAGAAACGCGACACGGGATACACGCCGGAGTCGATGCCGTAGTTGCCCACTTCGGGGTCGATGCCCGAATAGCCGGTGATCGTGGCCACGTTGTCGATGCTCATGTAAACACGCAGCGAGCCCTTTTCGAGACCGATGTGGCGGGTGACGTGTTTGGGCAGCGTATAGCCCAGCGTGATGTTTTTCAGACGCAGGTAGTCGCCCTTCTCGAGGAAAACGTCGGAGAACTTCACGTAGTTGCCGTTGTTGTCGTCCACCAGACCCAGCCGCGGATATTTGCTGCCGGAGGGGTTGAAGTCCCACGTGTCATAGACGTCGGAGATGAGGTTGCCCATGTCCGCACGGCCGTTCATGGCCATTTGCTTCGTGCCGTTGTAGATGTAGTTGCCTGCGACGCCCTGGAACATGAAGCTGAAGTCGAATCCCTTCCAGTCGAACGAGCCGCCGAACGAGTAGGTCTGTTTCGGGGTGTAGCAGCCCGTCAGCACGCGGTCGTCGTCCGTGATTACGCCGTCGCCGTTCGTATCGACGAACTTCAGGTCGCCCACCTTGGCGTCGGGCTGCACCTGCGTCACTTCGCCGGTCTCGGCGTTCTTGCTGACGTAGCGGTCGATCTCCTCCTGCGAGCGGAAGATGCCGTCCGTGCGGTAGAGGTAGTAGGAGTACCACGGATACCCGGCCGCCGAGTAGAGGATCGGCGTGCTGTTGATATTCGGGTTCTCATGCTGCACGAGTTCCTGGGCGCCGTAGTCGTCCACCCAGCCCTTGTTGGTCGAGAACGTTCCCCATACGCTGTAGTTGAACTTGCCGTCGGCCGCGCTGTTGCGGTAGGAGGCCGAGAACTCCCAGCCGCGGTTGATTACTTTGCCCATGTTGCCCAGCGGCGGGTTCTCCACGCCGATTTGCGGGGGAGTGGGTATGTAGTCGATCAGGTCGCGCGTCTCCTTGTAATAATAGTCGGCGCTGATTTCGAGTTTGTTCTCGAACATCTGCAGGTCGAGACCGGCGCTGGTCTGCACGGTGGTCTCCCACGTGGCGTCGGTGTTGGCGATCGTCTCCAGGTAGGTTCCATAGACGGTGTTGCCGCCGATGAGCGAGCCGTTCGGGTAGGTGAGCAGCGGGATTTCGGTGGGGTTGGGCAGCGAGTAGAGCGTCACGTTGCCGACCTTGCCCCAGCCCGCACGCAGTTTGACCAGATCGAACACCTTCGCGAGCGGGGAGTTACGGAAGAACTTCTCCGAGGAAATCTTCCACGATCCCGACACCGAGGGGAACCAGTCGTAGTTCTTCGCCGAAGGGAGTTTCGACGAGGCGTCGCGGCGGATGCTGCCGACGAGGAAGTAGCGGTCGTCGAACGAATAGCCGATACGTCCCAACACGGAGACCATGGCGTAATCGCGCAGCTTCTCCGTCGGGTTGCTGGCCCATTCGTCGGCCGAGTCCCAGACCATGTTGTGGTCTGTGGCGTCGATGTAGCCCTTCGTGCGGAACTCCCGGTAATGGTTCTTCTGGTAGTCGGTCGTGAAACCGGCCATGGCGCTGATGTGGTGCTTGCCGAAGACCTGCGCGTAGGTGGCCGTGGTCTCCCAGAGCGTGTGGAAGTTATTGAAGTAGTACTGGTCGCGTGTTCCGGTCGTCGAGCCTCCCGGCACGTCGATTGCGGGCGAGAATTCGTCCTCCTCGCGCGTATCGAGGTCGGCGGTGAATTCGGACTTGATCGTCAGCTCGGTGATCGGCTTGATCTCCAGCGAGGTGGTCGAGAAGACCTTCGTCCGCGGGTAGCGGCGGCGCATCGTTTCGAGCTGTGCGACCGGATTGACGATGTTCGGGCCCGTCACGCCGGCCTCCATGTCGGCCGACGAGGCGATGCCTCCGTATTTGGGCTTTCCGTTGTCGCCGTAAACGAGGTTCCCTTCGGCGTCGCGGTCGTACACCGATGCCGATGCGGGGAACCACATGGCGCCCAGGATGGGACCCGTGTGCGAGGTGCTGACGTTGCCCTGTCCATTCGAATACTCGAACGAAACGCGTTCGGAGAGTTTCAGCCACTTGACGGGTTTGAACGTCGTGTGGAGCTTGGCGCCGAGCGACTGGCTCCACGTGTTGAGCAGCGTGCCCTCCTTGTCGTCGTAGGTTACCGAGAGGATCGACTGGAGTTTTTCGGTTCCGCCGCTCACCGACACGCCGTAGTGCTGCGTGAATCCGGTCTGGAAAATCTCGTCGAGCCAGTCCGTGCGCGTGACGTTGGCGCCGGCGTAAACCTCCGGATTGGCGAGGTTGGGCAGCGAGCCGTTGTCCGAATTGGCGACCGCCTTGGCCCATACGTCGCAGAACTGCTGTGCGTTGAGCATCGTCGGCAGATTCATCGTCCGTTCGAATCCGAGCGATACGTTCACATTGACGCGCGTCTTGCCGGCTTCGGCCTGGCGGGTGGTGATCAGCACGACGCCGCTCGATCCCACCGAAGCGCCGTAGATGGCGGCCGAGGCGGCGTCTTTCAGGACCGTGATGGTCTCGATGTCCTCGACCATGTAGGGCGCATTGGGTACGCCGTCCACCACGACCAGCACGCCGTCGCCCGACGAAGGACCGTCGTTTCCGCGGTCGGTTCCCTGATCGTTGCCCTTCGATCCGCGGCCGCGGATCGAGAACGAGGCCTTCTGCATCGGGTCGCCCGACTGCATCACGGTCACGCCCGGCATGCGGCCCTGCAACAGCGTTCCCAGGTCCGAGGCGCGGCTGCGTGCGGCATCGTCCACCTTGACCGTCGTCACGGCCATCGAGAGGTCCTCCTTGCGCTGCGAGCCGTAGCCGATCGCCACGACCTCGCCGATCATCGTCGTCTCCTCTTCGAGGGTCACGTTGATCTCCGTGCGATTCATCACCTCGATCCGCTGCGGCTTGTAACCGATATACGAGAATTCGAGGGTGGCGTCCCTGCCGACGGAAATCCGATACGATCCGTCGGCGGCGGTCGTCACGCCGTTGGTCGTTCCCGCCTCGATCACCGAGGCGCCGATCAGCGGATTCTGGCCCGTGTCGGTCAGACGCCCCGAAACCGTGACGCGTTCCTGCGCCCTGACAGGAAGCATGAGTAAGCCGAACAGCAAACTCATCAGAAGCCGGCGGGCGAAATCCCGTCTCTTCCCTGAGAAAGTCAAATTCATTTTCATAGGTTTGAGGTTAATAATTAAATGTTAAAAGGTCTGCGGTTTGGAGAATTATTATTAAAATATTTTATAATTATTCGGGCTTCGTAACTTCTTTGAAATATTTCGGCATTCCGATATTCAAAGTTACTCCCTCCGTTTTCTCCGGCGGGTGCTTTTTGCGTACTATATTCCTCGGATTCCGCAGAATTGATTCCGGGGCAGACCGTGCGGGGCGTATCGGTATCCGCAGGCGTCGTAGAGGTCCGTCAGGCGCCGCAGACGACGCAGGAAGTCGTCGTAATCCTTCTCCTGCGGATTCCAGCCTGCCTCGGCGAGCGCGCTCAGCCGGGGCAGCAGCATGTATTGCGCCTGACCGAAGTCGGGGATGTATTCGGTCCAGAGATTGGCCTGCACGCCAAGCACGAAACGCGCCTCGTCGGAGGTCAGCCCCTCCAGCGGATCGAAGGAGTAAACCTTTTCGAGCGGCAGGAATCCGCCCCAGGCGAGCGGTTCGGCGGCCGTGTCGGCCGACTGGTAATAGTCCAGATAACAGTGCGTCGTCGGCGCCATGATGACCCGGTTGCCCTGTTTCGCGGCCCGGATGCCGCCTTCGGTTCCGCGCCACGACATGACGACGGCCGTGGGCGATACGCCGCCTTCGAGCAGCTCGTCCCAGCCGATGAGCCGGCGGCCGTGGCGTTGCAGAAACCGCTCCACGCGCGCCGTGGCATAGCCCTGCAACTGCCGGGGCGAGTCGAGTCCTTCGGCGCGCATCCGCGCCCGGCAGCGGGGGCAGCGTTCCCACAGGGTCGTCGGGCACTCGTCGCCGCCGATGTGGACGTATTCCGAGGGGAAGAGGCCGATTACCTCTTCGAGGACGTGTTCGATGAATTCGAAGGTCGTTTCGCGGCCCGGGCAGAACACCCGGTCGTCGATGTCCCACGTCTGGCGCACTTCGTACCGTTCGCCCGTGCAGCTCAGCCACGGATAGGAGGCCAGCGCCGCGACGGCGTGCCCGGGGAATTCGATTTCGGGAATGACGGTGATGAACCTCCGGGCGGCGTAATCGACCACCTCGCGGATCTCCTCCTGCGTGTAATAGCCGCCGTAGGGCGTTTCGTCGTAGCGGCATGTCGCGTCGTACTCGCCGCCGGGGTCCCTGCCGATGAGTGTCCTCCGGCGGACGGCCCCCGTGCGTGTCAGTTCCGGGTATCGTTCGATCTCGATGCGCCATCCCTGGTCGTCCGTCAGATGCCAGTGGAAGACGTTCATCTTGTGCAGCGCCAGCAGGTCGAGCGTGCGCTTCACCTCTTCGACCGTGAAGAAATGGCGCGCCACGTCGAGCATCAGTCCCCGGTAGGCCAGGGCGGGGCGGTCGTCGATCGTCGCGGCGGGCAGTTCCACGGCACGGATCTTCGCCGTGCCCGCCGCCTTCTGCGGCAGGAGCTGCCGCAGCGTCTGCACCGCATAGAAGGCTCCCTGCGGTCCGCCGGACACGATGTCGATCCGTTCCGGAGCAATCGTCAGCCGGTATGCGTCGTGCGGGAGAGTGTCCGCCCGGAGGAAGTTCACCGCTCCGGCCGCGGCCTCCGCCGCTTCGGAGGGTGTCGGCGCCGTGCCGAAGAACGGCAGCATCGCTTCGCCGAGCGCATCCGTCGCCCGGCTCCACGCCTTCAGTTCGTCCGGCGTAGCGTCGGCGGGGACGACGTATCGGACGGGCGTTCCCGCCGAGAGACGGAACGTGCCGTCGCCGCGTTCCGCTGCCGCGGGGCGCGGCACTACGGCGATTTCCGGATCGGCGTACAGCGTCCGGTCGCACGCTCCGGTGAGGAGCAGGCAGCCGATTCCGGCGAGCAGGCGGTTGTACGGGCGGTTCGTTCTCATCGTCGTCCGGTCATTCGCAGGCCGAAGCGCCCAGCAGTCCGACGTGTTCGATCTCCGAACGGTAGATGCGCAGCCGTTCGACGGTCCGGGCGTAGGGGAACTCCCGGAGGCTTTCGAGCATCGCGGCCCGAAAGAAGCCGAAGGCATGCGAAATGCTGCCTCCGAAGACGATCGCCTCGGGATCGTAGGCGTAGAGCGTCAGCATGACCAGCCGTCCGACGTGGCCTCCGAACTCGTTCCACAGCGCCAGCGCTTCGGGATCGCCCGCCGCCGCCCGTTCGCAGGCCTCCTTGCCCGACGTGCCCCGGCCGACGAAGAAACGGCTGCTGCAATAGTATTCGTAGTCGCGGTCCAGATAGGGAATGCAGCCGATCTCGCCCGCTCCGGTGTTGGCGCCCGAGTAGAGTTTGCCGTCGATCACGATGCCGGCCCCCACGCCCGTTCCGAGCGCGATGCACGCCACGTTGCGGCAGTCGTGGGCCTCGCCGAAGCGGCAGACGCCCAGCGCGAAGCAGTTGCAGTCGTTGTTCACGTGCACCGGCAGGCCGAACCGCTTTTCGAACCGCTCCTTGAGATGCACTTCGCGCCACGAGGGGATGCCCGCCACGTTATATACGATGCCCCGCACGGCATCCACCACCGACGGCACGCCGATGCCGATGCACGTCACGCCGGGCGTTACCAGCGCTCCGACGAGCGAGGCGATGTGTTCCAGCACCTCCTCCTCCGGACGGTTGGCCCGGCAGGGCTCCGAAAGCAGACGCACGATGCGTCCGCGGTCCACCAGGCCGGCACGTACGTTCGTGCCGCCCAAATCCACGCCTATTCTCATCGCTTCGCAGGGATTTCCGTGATTCGGCCGTCGGCGAAACGGGCATGATCGACCTTGCGGCCGTCGTCTTCGCGGATCCATGTCTCGAATCCCCGTTCGCCTTCGGTGAGTACGAGCAGCCGCACGCCGGGTCGCAGGTTGTTGTATGTGGTGTCGTCGCCCGAGAAGCGGCCGTAGCCGAGACAGATTCCCCGATCGGCCGCCAGATAGTCGATGTCGTGGTCGTGTCCCGCGAAGGTGGCCATGACGCTGCCCGTTTCGACGAGCGCGGCGAACATGCCCGGATTGAGCGCCCCGGGGCACTCGTCCTCGGCGGCGCGGCCGATCCGGCTGTTGTCGGGGTTCCGCCATGCCGCGGCGTATTCGGGCAGTGCGATATGGAAAAAGGCCAGCGCGGGCATCGGACGGCCGCCGTTGGCCGCTGTGCGGGCTTCGCAGCGCGTCCGCAGCCAGGCGATCTGCTCCTCCCGGAACCAGTCGTAGCCTTCGATGCCCGCCATCTGCGATTCGGCGTGCGAATCGAGGCAGTAGAGCAGCAGGGCGGGCGCTCCGGAGTCGCGGCCCAGCACCTCCAGTTCGAGGTCGGACAGTTCGCCGGAGACGCCGGTCGTGTTGAGCGAATGCGGGCCGGACGCGGCGAGACGTCCGATCTCGGCGCGCGTGAGGTCCTGCTCGGCGTCGTGGTTGCCCAGCACCGTGCAATAGGGAATCCCGCGGCGTTCCATCGTGTCGAACAGGCGGCGCCACATCGTTTCGGCGGGGGCGCCCGTCACCACGTCGCCCGTGAAGACGACCAGATCGGGGCGTTCCCCGGCCAGGATACGGTCCAGCCGTGCGAAGGTCTTCCCGGCCTGCGCGAGTCTGCGGGGCGTGGAGGGATCGAGGTGCATGTCGGTAAACTGCGCGATTTTGAACGTTCGGTTTTCGCCGAAACGCAGTGTCGCGGGCTGTGCCTGCGCGGAGACGACGCTCCAGACGGCGGCGCAGGCCAAAACGATCGGTCGTTTCATGTTCGGGGAATGATTCGGGTTAATCGAGTTTCACTTCGCCGCTCTTTTCGACGTGCACGGTGCGGCTCTGTCCGTCGCCCCACAACACCGTGAGGTCGAAAGGCACGTCGGTCGATACGGTCACGGCGGGAACTTCCGAAGACGAGCCGCGGCGGCGGACCTTCAGGTCCACGACGCCGTTCGGACCGAACGGATACCGTTCGATACCGTGCGCCTCGGTGTGGGTGACGTCCCATTCGATCCGCCGTTCCGAGTAGTCGGACTTGATGCCCAGCACGTACTCGATGAAGACGGCGATGGGCGGCAGGCCGGTCCAGCCCACGAAGTCTTTCCGGGCCATGAATCCCGGTTCGGGCCGCTCCGGGGCGTAGTACTCCCAGAACGTTCCCGTCTTTTTCCATACCTCGAAGACCGAAGCGTAGTGATTCGCGGCGATTTCACGCGCCTGTGCGCGATAGCCCTTGCGCCAGAGTCCGTCGATGACCATGTAGTTCGTGCCGGGCCATACGCCGCCCTGCCAGTAGCGTCCGACGGGGTTGTACTTGGCGTGGTCGGCCGAGAGCGAGGGCACGCGGTGCGGGCGGGCGAACTCCGTGGTGTCGGAAAGGTGGGCCACCAGCCGGTCGAGGCGCTCCTTGTCCAGCGCATCGGTTTGCAGGGCCCAGTAGGCTCCGATGCCCTTCGTCGGGCAGAGCGATCCGTCGCCGTAGCGGTCGTGCAGGAATCCGTCCCGCTCGTCCCAGAGGTGTTCGTTGATGTAGCGTTTGAGCATTTTCATCTCCTCTTCCATCCATTCGATCTCCTGCCACCGTTCGATGTGGAATCCGATCTGGAGCAGCGACTCGTCCACGAGCATCTGTTGCAGGTTGGTGTCGAGCCATACCATGTGGCCGTGCGAAAAGATCGGGTTGTATTCGGGTTTCACGCGCGGCATGTTGTCCATGCCCGTGCCCCAGCCGCTCGACCAGTAGGTCCCGTCGGGCCACGTGCGGTTGAGCTTCCACCACTTCGCATAGCCGCACAGCGCGGGGAAGATGCGGTGCAGACGGTCGATGTCGCCGAACTGCCGGAAATAGGTCAGCTCGATCCACGGCAGCAGGTCGGGGCCCGTCGAGGTGGGGTCGTAGCGTTCGAAACAGTCGGAGCCGTCGGCGCGGATTTCGCGGCAGATGAAGCCGTCGGGGTGCTGTTTGGCGTAGAAGTTGTCCATCGACCGCTGGAAGGGGAAATAGCGGTATCCGTAGCGGGCGTAGAGCATCATGAAGGACATGTCCCACATGAAGATGTTGCCGTTGTAGGCCATGTCGAGGTAGGGAGAGACGAATCCCGATCCCTCCTGCGGCTGGCGGATGTTGCCCACGGCGATCCGCCAGGCGTGCCAGTACATTTCGATCTCCTTGTCGTGTCCTTCCCAATACGGGGCGGGCAGGATCCTGCGCGCCTCGTCGAACGGCCGGGGTTCGATGCGTTCGGGCGCGGCCGTGCGGTATTCGTTCTCGGCCACGAAGACCTCCTTTACGTAGGTGTTCTTGTAGGGCAGTTCGTAACGGCCCGACTTCAGCCCCTGGGCGGCGGTCTGGGCGGCGATGCAGAGCGACAGCAGCGTCGCTGCGACGGTTCGTTTCATGGCGTTGTCTGTTTATTCGGTCAGGGAACGGATGCGGCGGGCGATTTCCGTGTTGAGGTAGGTTCCGCAGAAACGGTCGGCGCCGGGGCCGTAGGCGAATACGGGCAGCATGACCGGCGTGTGGTCGTCGCTGACGTAGATGCCCGTGATGCGGCCGGTCTGCTCGTCACCGTCGAGGAGCGTCAGTCCGCCCGTCTCGTGGTCGGCCGTCACGACGACGAGCGTCTCGCCGTTCGAGTCGGCGAATTTCAGCGCCTCGGCCACGGCCATGTCGAAGCTCAGCATCTCGATCACCGAGCCGGGCAGGCAGCGCGAGTGGCCGGCGTAGTCGATCTTCGCCCCTTCGACCATCAGGAAGAAGCCTCCGTCGCCCCGCTCCTGCAGTTTGTCGATCGCGGCGCGCGTGGCTTCGGCCAGCAGCGGGAGGTTGGCCTCCTCGGCCGCGGCCTCCATCCGTTCGTCGATGCAGACGACCTTGTCCTTCGCGTCGTTGATCCGGTCGATCGAACGGACGAAGCGGTAGTTCTTCGCAAGTTCCTTTTCCATGTCCAGGCCGTCGCCGCGTTCGGTGAACTGGCGGATGCCGCTGCCGCAGAGCAGATCGACCGGTGCGTCGAGCAGGCAGCGGGTCAGCTCGTCGGCGTTGTCGCGTTCGACCGAGTGGCCGTAGAAGGCTGCGGGCGTGGCGTCCGCGACGTTGCCGAGCGTCACGACGCCCACCGGAAGCCCCTTCTCCCGGAAATGGTCGCTCAGCGACGGGTAGGGTTGGCCCTCCTCGCTCGTCGAGATGTGGCGGTTGGCATGCCGCTCGCCCGTGGCCAGGGCGCTGCCGCCGGCCGCCGAGTCGGTCGTGAAATATCCCTTCGCGTTGTTGCGCTGAAGACCGATGTAGTTGAAGTTCATCAGCGTGAGACCCTTGTTGGCATAGGCCGCGGCCACGATCTGCGACAGGCCCATGCCGTCGCCGATCAGGAAGATCACGTTCCTGATGCGGCCCTCGCCGCCGTCGTTGAGGTACGTGGGGCGGTAGATGTCGATTCCCTTCGAGAGCCGGAGCTTGTCGTTCTGGAACCCGCGGAAGTCGTGCGTCGTCTTGTCCAGCCGTTCGGTCCCTGTCACGCCGGCGGCGGCCGTGCGGCGGTCGCCGATACGGAAGTTCTTGTTGCCGAAGTCGGCGAAGAAGGCGGCGCAGGCCTCCGGGTTGTCCGTGTTGATGTAGTCGATCCCCATGTCGTAGAAGGTGTAGTAAACCGTGATGCCTTCGGGCGCGTTCCAGAAACGGACGGGTTTGCCCATTGCGTGCGCCCGGTCGATCGCCTCTTGCAGCCGGGCCTTCTCCTCCGGGATGATCGACCCTTTGCCGTTCCATTGCGAGAAAGCCCGGAAATCTGCGCTCACGAGGGCGACGCGGGCCGCCTGCGCAGGCGTGTAGTCGGCGTCCCATGCGCCGTCGAAGCGGATGTATTCGGGATATTCGCCGAACTCCTCAGGGGCGGGTATTCGTCCCGTGGCGACGATCCTTACGGCTTCGGGGTTCGTCGCCGGATCGAACACCTCGGGGTGACGGCCGAGCAGGTCGGCGACGGCGCGCAGCGTCGGCCCGGTCTCCGACTTGAGCTCGATCATCAGTTGCAGATGCCGGTCGGAGTCGGCGAAGGCACGACCGCCGTTGCGGGCGAACAGCGTGGCGATCGGTTCGACGTAGAGCGCTTCGAAGGTCAGCGCCGGATTCGGCTCTTCGGGGTCGTGACCCACGAGGAGCTGCCCGTCGTGCAGGAAGACGTCGGCTTCGATCGACGAAACCTGTTGGGCATAGGCCTGATAGAACGGTACGCGGCGGGCGTAGTCGTTGTGCGAATGGATCAGCACGGGAGGCTGCGCGGCGGCGACCGTGCAGAACGGCAGCGCGGCGAGCAGCAGAACAAGGCGGAGATTCGGTTTCATTGCAGGTTGTTTTTAACGGTTGAATTCGAGTGTCGCGGCGACGGGCGCGTGGTCGGAGAGATACCCGCCGCCGAGCGTGTCGGGCAGCACCTCGCAGCGCACGGCCCGGATGCCGCCGCCGATGAAGATGTAGTCCAGCAGCGGCCTTTCGGCTTCGGGAATCCGTCCGAAATCGGAGAAACTCCACGCCGGACCCGACCGCTCCGCGGCGGTGAGGCGTGCGTCGCGCAGGAATCCGTCTTCGCCGACATGCGCGATCACGGGCGAATCCGGCTCGGCGTTGAAGTCTCCCGTGAGGATCACCGGGCGGTCGCCGCGCAGCGAGTCGATGCGCTGCCGGAGCAGTGCGACGCCTTCGCGGCGGGCCGTTTCGCCTTCGTGGTCGAGGTGCGTGTTGATGAAGAGGAATTCCCGGCCGTCGCTGCCGCGCCGCAGCACGACCCACGTGGCCAGCCGTTCGCAGGCGCCGTCCCATCCCTTCGACCCGGCGCGTCCGGGTTCCTCGCTCAGCCAGAACGTGCCCGAGTCGAGCAGGTCGAACGTCCCGTCGCGGAAGAGCACCGCGTTGAACTCGCCCGCGCGGACGCCGTCTTCGCGGCCCACGCCGACGGCCCGGTAGTCGGGCAGCGCCGCGCGGAGGTCGTCGAACTGGTTGGCCAGCAGCTCCTGCGTTCCGAGCAGGTCGGGTTTCCGGGTACGGATCAGTCCGGCGATGCGTTCGCGGCGGAAGCGCCAGTTGTCCGGACCGTCTTCGGGATTGTCGTAACGCATGTTGAGCGTCATGACGCCGAGCGGCCGCGGTTCGGAGTCGCCGCAGGCGGTCGCGGCGCCGAGGGCCAGCAGCAGGAGAAGTCGTTTCATGGCAGGTTGTTTTTCATTCGACGTAAAGATTTCCGGCGGGAATCGGGGTGAACTCCTTTTCACCGGGCGCTTTCCAGCTCCACGAGAGTTCCTGTCCCTCGTAATCCTCGAAATAACGCAGCTCGAAGGCGTGCAGCCCCGCTTCGAGCGCCACGCGGCCGGTCGCTGTGACCGAGGCGTGCGAGCCGTCGTTGTCCACGACCTTGCGGCCGTCGATCAGCAGCACGCTGCCGTCGTCGCTCTTGGTGGCGAACTCCCAGATTCCGCGTCGCGGAATCCGGATCAGCCCTTCGAACAGATAGGCGAAATGGTCTTCCTGCAGGGCGCCGGCGATCGAAGGTTCGGGCATGACGCCGGTAGCGGTCCGACGGCCTCCGGGAATGTCGGCCGTGCGGGCGAACCGCCCTTCGTAATATGTGTACCGCACGCCCTGTGTCGCGGCCTCGGTGGCTGCGGGCGGCAGGAACCGGGCCTTTTCGGCGCGGAGCGTCAGCGTGTGGCTGGGCGCTGCTCCCGCTTTGAAGCCTTTGGCGCGGAGCGTCAGCGAACGGTCCACGCGCACCGGTTCGGTGTAGCGGGGCGATTGCGGTCCGGGCTCCGAGCCGTCGAGCGTGTAGCGGATTTCGGCCCCGGGGGTGGTCGTCGCCAGTGTGATCTCGACCGGCTCGGTGAACAGGTGCGCGGATTGCGTCGTGTAGGGGATCGAAACGACCTCGCCCCGGGTCAGCGAATAGGGGCGGGCGTCGGGGGACGTGCCCCGGTCGAAGTCCGGTTCGGGACGGAGCGCGAAGTGCAGCTCGCCGCCCCGCATGAGCTGTTCGTAGGTGAGGACGTTCGTCTCCACGGGTTGGCCGTCGAGCGTCACGGAGCCGATGTAGCGGTTCCGCTGCGGATCGTCGGCCGTGACGGTCAGCGTCCGTCCGCCGGAGAGCCGCACCACGGCGCGCTCGAACAACGGTGCGGTGAGCACGAACTCGTTCGACCCGGGGCAGACGGGGTAGAACCCCAGCGAGGAGAAGATATACCAGGCCGACATTTGGCCGCAGTCCTCGTTGCCGACGATGCCCTCGGGCGTCGGGGCATACATTTCGTCGAGCAGGCGCCGCGTCAGCTCCTGCGTCCGCCACGGCATTCCGACATAGTTGTAGAGGTAGGCCATGTGGTGACTCGGTTCGTTGCCGTGGGCATACTGGCCCATGAGTCCCGTGACGTCGGCCACGTCGAGCCGCATTTCGTCCGAGGTGAGCGTAAAGAGCCGGTCGAGCTCGCGTACGAACGCTTCGCGCCCGCCGAACAGTTGTTCGAGGCCGTTCACGTCGTGCGGTGCGAAGAAGCGGTAGTGCCACGGCGTAGCTTCGGTGTAGTCGCGTCCCGTGGCGAACTCCTCGAAAGGCGTCGTCCAGCCGCCGTCGGACCGCCGACCCCGGAAGAAGCGTGTCGAACCGTCGAACACGTTCACGTAGTTGAGCGCCCGGCGGTAGTACGCTTCGGCCGTTTCGTCGCGGCCCAGCGCTTCGGCCATGCGGGCGATCGTCCAGTCGTCGTAGGCGTATTCGAGGGTGCAGGAGACCGATTCGCGCCTGATGTTCGAGGGGATGAATCCCGTGGCCACGTAGTAGTCGGAACCCTTCTTGTTGCGGTTCGACGAGCGGATCATGGCCTCGAGCGCATGCTCGGCGTCGAAGCCGCGGATGCCCTTCAGGTAGGCGTCGGCGATGACCGACACGGCGTGATAGCCGATCATCGTGCCCGTTTCGCCCGAGGCGAGAGGCCAAATGGGCAGTTCTCCCGTGGCGTCGTACATGTCGAGCATACTGAAGATCATGTCGTTTACGAGCGTGGTGTCGATGAGCGTCTGCAACGGATGCCATGCGCGGAAGGTGTCCCACAGCGAGAAGGTGGAGTAGTAGGCGCGCCCTTCGGGGACCCGGGCGATCGTTCCGTCGTGCCGGCGGTATTGCCCGTTGACATCGCTCATCAGGTTGGGCGTCAGGCAGGCGTGGTATTGCGCCGTGCGGAACACGGTGCGTTCGTCGCGCGTGCCGCCTTCGACGGAGATGCGTCCCAGGGCTTCCCGCCACGACGCTTCGGCGCGGGTGCGCACGGCGTCGAAGTCGAGCTCGGGAACCTCCGCGAGGCTGTTTTCGCGGGCGTTCTCCGCGCTGACCGACGAAAGGCCGACGGCTGCCGTGAGGTGCTCCGTGCCGGGGGCGAACGTCAGCACCGCCTGCCTGCCGCCGAGCAGCTCGACGTCGGTGAACGGCTCGGAGAACCGGGCCCAGAAATAGACGTACCGGTCGGCGACCCATCCTTGCGAGCGGCGCATTCCGGAGAGTTCGGCGGGACCCGTCCGGCGCAGTTCGCTCCGGTCGATCCGCGCTTCGGCGATCGTGTGCGTCAGGTCCACGATGACGCGCCGCGGCCCGTCGCCGCGGAACGTATATCGGTGTACGCCCGTGCGGGGCGAGGCCGTCAGTTCGACCGTCAGCCGTTCGTCGGGCAGCTCGACGCGGTAGTAGCCGCACGAAGCCCGTTCGCCGTCGTGCGAGAAACGGTAGGGCTGCGGCCGGTACAGGCTGTCGCGCGCCACCTCCGCGCGGAGGGTGGGGTGGAAGAGGATGTCGGCCAGATCGGCGCATCCTGTGCCGCTGAGGTGGGTGTGCGAGAAGCCGTCGATCGTCGTGTCGTCGTAGTGGTAGCCCGCGCAGGCGTCCCAGTCGCCCGCCCGCGTGTCGGGACTGAGCTGCACCATGCCGAAAGGCGTGGCGGCGCCGGGATAGGTGTGGCCGTGGAAACCCGTGCCGATGAACGGATCGACGTATCCGATCGGGTCGGAGGGCTGCGTGCAGGCGGTGCCGACGCAGGCCAGCAGCATGCAGGTGAGGTTTCGTATCATGGTCGTCAAGGTCGGTTTCGTTTCGGTTTTCACAAAAGTAGCGCGCCTTCCGGAGTCGGATGGCGGCGATTTGCGTATTTGATTCCTCGCATCGCGCAAAAGCGGTTTCCGGCGTGCAGCCGGGAATTCGGATGACAAAAAACGACCGTGCCGCGGAAAAATTTCCGGAAAAAGAGTATCTTTATCCCGGAAAAATATTCCGGAATGGCACGTATCCTCTTTCTGACCGACTTCTCGGAAGCCTACGCGCGCAATCTGCTGCTCGGGATCGCCCGTTATGCCCGCAATGCCGGGCAGGCGTGGAGCCTCTGCCGGCTGCCGCTGTCGATCCGCGACAAGTTCGGCATCGGCGCCGTGCTCGAGCTGGCCGGCAGGATGCGCGCCGACGCCGTGATCGGACAGTTTTACAATACGGACAATGTGGAGCTGTTCGCGCAGAGGGGCATCATCACCGTCGCGCAGGATTTCGAGGCGCGCTTCCCGAACATACCCAACATTACCGGACCGCATTTCCTGGCCGGAAAGATGGGGGCGGAGTATTTCCTCAAGAAGGGATTCCGGCACTTCGCGTTCTACGGTATGCGCGACGTCGTGTGGTCCGACGAGCGGTTGCAGGGGTTCCGCGAGACGGTGCGTGCGGCGAACCCCGGATTCAGTTTTTCTGCCCTGGACAAAAGCTCCCGGAACGAGTTGTGGAACTACGATCCCGTGCAGTTGGTGGCTTGGCTGCGTGCGTTGCCGAAACCGGTCGCTGTCATGGCCTGCGACGACAACCACGCCTATCATATCACCGAAGCCTGCCAGCAGCGCGAGGGGGGGGGGAAATTGCGCATTCCGGACGATATCGCGGTGCTCGGCGTGGACAACGACGAGACGATCTGCCGCCTGTCGGAGCCGAATCTCTCGTCGCTGAACCAGAATATCGAGCAGGGCGGCTACGACGTCGCGCAGCTGATCGACCGGATCATCCGCGACCCGGCGACGCCGCGCGAGGATGTGATGGTCATGCCGACGCACATCGTGACGCGCCAGTCCACGGACATTTACGCCAACGGCGACCAGCATATCGCCGAAGTGCTGAAATACATTCACGAAAATATCCGGGAGAAGATTTCGGTCGATGAGCTGGTGGCGCTGGTTCCGCTCTCGCGCCGCCTGCTGGAGACGCGTTTCAAGAAGAGCATGGGGACTTCGATCTACGACTACATCATCCAGACCCGCATCGAGAAGGTCGCCCAGTTCCTGTGCGAGGGAATGAGCGTGTCGGAGGCCGCCCTCGAACTGGGCTTCTCCGACATCAAGAACCTTTCGCGCATGTTCCGCCAGTTGCGCGGCATGACTCCTTCGGAATATCGCAGGCACGTGCTTCATCCCGAACGCTGATTCCGCCCTCCGGTGCGGCGGCGGTTCGCGGAACCGTGCGGCATGCGGATCGTCCGGCGCCGGACGTGCGGTGCTTCCGTGTCGTCGGCAGCGGGGACGCACCGGTCCGTGCACCGCCTTTCGGAGAAGGCGGTGCGATCTTTTCGCCCGTTTTGTTCGAATGTCGTTCGTTTTTTGTACCTTTACCCCCGCTTCGCCGCGGTGTCCGTCCGTGGAAAGGCCCGGAAAACGGCCTCCCGAAGGAGACTCGGGCGGCGAAGCCGATTTTTTTGAACTAAACGAAAATTACGATGGCTTACAACTTACTGAAAGGAAAGAAAGGATTGATTTTCGGCGCGCTCAACGAGCAGTCGATCGCCTGGAAGGTGGCGGAACGCGCCGTGGAGGAGGGGGCCGAGATCGTCCTCACGAATACCGCCGTGTCGATCCGCATGGGAACGATCGGCCGGCTGGCCGAGAAGTGCCGTACGATCGTCGTGCCGGCCGACGCCACGAGCGTGGCGGATCTGGAGAACCTGATGGACAGGACGATGGAGCATTTCGGCGGCAAGTTCGACTTCATGCTCCACTCGATCGGCATGTCGCCCAACGTTCGCAAGGGCCGCACCTACGACGATCTGGATTACGACTACCTTTCCAAGACGCTCGACATTTCGGCCATCTCGTTCCACAAGGCCATCCAGGTGGCCCGCAAGAAGGACGCCATCAACGACTGGGGTTCGATCGTGGCGCTCTCGTATATCGCCGCGCAGCGCACGCTCTACGGCTACAACGACATGGCCGACGCCAAGGCCCTGCTGGAGTCGATCGCCCGCAGCTTCGGTTATATCTACGGCCGGGAGAAGCACGTGCGCATCAACACCGTCTCGCAGTCGCCGACGCAGACCACGGCCGGCAGCGGCGTGCTGGGGCTGGGCGACCTGATGTCGTTCGCCGAGAACATGTCGCCGCTGGGCAACGCCTCGGCCGAGGATTGCGCCGACTACGTGCTGACGCTCTTCTCGGACCTCACGCGCAAGGTGACGATGCAGAACCTCTACCACGACGGAGGATTCTCGTCGATGGGCATGTCGCGCCGCGCGATGAAGACCTACGAGAAGGGCATGCGGTTCGACGACGTGCACCAGAACCAATACCCCTTCGGAAAGGAGGAGACGAAATAGTTTCCGGAGCGGGAAGACGTTCCGGGGAAGTCGCTTTCCCGGAAGACAGGATGAAAAAACGGAGGCTCAAGCCTCCGTTTTTTCATGTCATGGCCGCTTCATGTCGGGGCGGATGTGCCGGCATGCGCGGACGGGCGGGGGATGCCGCCGTGCGGCAGGGGCTTCTGTCGGGGGTATTCCGCCCGGTCTGGGTTCAGTACTGGTGTCCGTCGCCGCGGATTTCGTCGCGGGTGATCGGACGGCGGTTCAGCGCGCGCCAGGCGTACCAGATATAGGCCGCCACGAAGGGCACGAAGAGCGACACCCAGGCCATCGTCCGGAGCGTGAAGAGGCTCGACGAGGAGTTGCGGATCGTCAGCGACGACTGCATGTCCACCAGCGAAGGGTAGTAGGCCGTATCGTTCCAGCCGGCGGCGAGCAGCAGGGCCAGCACCGCGAGGATCGTCCCCGAACCGCCGAACCAGACGGCCCGCCGGTTGCCCCGCCAGCCTGTGTAGATGCTCCAGAGCACGAGCAGGACACCGGCGAGCAGCGCGGCGGCGACATAGGGCATCGCGGTGAGGTTGTGCAGGTATTTGTACTCCTCGACCCGGATTGCGCCCGTCGCGGGGTCTGCCGTCAGACCGTCGGCGACGAGCAGCGCCGCGAGCCAGCCGACGAAGCAGCCGACGAAACCCGGGGTCATGACGGCGATCCGGCGGCGGCAGCGCGCGGCGATCGTCTCGTCGTCGATGCTGTTCATCAGGTACTGGCAGGCGAGCAGTTGCGCGAGCAGCGTCACGGCCAGGCCCAGCAGCCAGTTGCGGATGTCGGCGACGGCCTCCAGGCCGTGCCACGGGGTAGTCCATTGCGAGATGACCGCCTCGCCGCCCGTTCCGGCCAGGTTGAGCCGGTCCACGGTGAAGTTCGCTCCCGTGAAGAGCGTCGAGACGGCCATGCCCAGCAGCAGCGGGCCGAGCAGGCCGTTGATGAGCAGGAAGGCGTTGTAGGTCCTCTCGCCGAAGACGTTCGCGGGCTTGCGTCGGTATTCGTAGGCCACGGCCTGGATGACGAAGCAGAGCAGAATGGCCGTCCAGACGTAGGCCGCGCCGCCGAACGACGTGGAGTAGAAGAGCGGGAACGAGGCGAAGAAGGCGCCGCCGAAGGTGACGAGCGTCGTGAAGGTGAACTCCCATTTGCGTCCCAGCGCATTGACGATCATGTTGCGCTCCTCGTCCGTGCGCCCGAGGTCGTAGAGCATGGCCTGTCCGCCCTGTACGAAGAGCAGGAAGACCAGAAGGGCGCCCAGCAGCGAGATGATGAGCCACCAATAGTGTTGCAGCAGAGTCAGCGTGTCCATGGCTTATTCGTTTTTGGGTCCGATTTTGATTTGGCGGAACATGATGCTCAGTTCGGCGACGAGCAGTGCCGTGAAGAGCGCCAGGAAGAGGAAGAAGGTCGTGGCGACCGAGCCGCTCGGAATCTTCGAGGCGGCGACACCCACGGGCATCAAGTCCTGAATGGCCCAGGGCTGGCGTCCGGCTTCGGCGACGATCCACCCCGTCTGCGAGGCCAGGTAGGCCAGCGGCACGCACCACACGGCCGTGTGCAGCAGCCAGCGCTTCGCGGCCAGGCGGTCGCGGCGGTTGTACCACCAGACGAGGCCCAGAACGAGTATGAAGAGACACCCCGCGCCGACCATCACGCGGAACGAGTAGAAGAGCAGCGGCACGTTCGGGACGAGCTGCTGCGGGCTTTCCAGATAGCCGTAGCCGAAGTAGGCGAAGTACTCGCGCAGGAAGTGTCCGCCCTGCGGCGTCGAGCGGTCGAACAGCGCCTCGATCTGCCGCATCGTCCCCTCGTCGCCCTCGTCGCGCGCCCGGCGGTAGCGGTCGAGCGTGGCGATGACGGCGTGCCCGCGGGCGATCTTCTCCTCGGCCGAGAGAATGCCCCGCTCGGGGTTGCCCTCCACCAGGTCGTTGATGCCCGGCACGAAGGCGTCGGCGTCGCGGAAGCTCATGATCGAGAGCAACTTCGGAATGTCGATCTTGAAATAGAAGGCTTCGTCGCCCGACGCGTGCCCGGCCTGGGGGCGCAGCAGTCCGACGGCCGTGAGCGGCGCTCCCTCCCGTCCGTCGTAGAGCGCCTCCATGGCGGCCAGCTTCATCGGCTGCGTGCGGGCCGCGATGGCGCCCGAGCGGTCGCCGGTCCAGGCCGTGGCCAGGGCCGATACGAGCCCGAAGAGCGAGGCGATGGCGATGCTTTTGGAAGCCATGCGCTTTTCGCGGCCCCGGAGCAGGTACCATGCCGAAACGCCCACGACGAAGAGCGCCGCGAGGGTGAACGACGAAGTGACCGTGTGCAGGAACTTATTGACCGCCACGGGCGAGAGGGCCACGGCCGAGAACGAACTCATCTCGTTGCGGACCGTTTCGAGGTTGAAGTCGCAGCCCACGGGGTGCTGCATCCAGGCGTTGGCCACCAGAATCCACCAGGCCGAGAGGTTGGCGCCGATGGCCGTGAGCCACGTGGCGGCGAGGTGGAAGCGTTTGGAGACCTTGTCCCAGCCGAAGAACATGACGGCGATGAAGGTGCTCTCCATGAAGAAGGCCAGAATGCCCTCGATGGCCAGCGGCGCGCCGAAGATGTCGCCCACGAAGTGCGAATAGTTCGACCAGTTGGTGCCGAACTCGAATTCGAGGATGATGCCCGTGGCTACGCCGATGGCGAAATTGATGCCGAACAGGCGCATCCAGAATCGGGTCGTGCGGCGCCAGAACGCGTCGCCCGTGCGGACGTAGAGGGTCTCCATGACGGCGATGAGGAATCCCAGTCCGAGCGTCAGCGGCACGAAGAGCCAGTGGTAGATGGCCGTCAGGGCGAATTGCGCCCGCGACCAATCGACGGTCGATAGGTAGTCGGTAATCATAGCGTTATTTTTCGGGAATCAGATTTTCCAGCACATGATCGGCGCGTTCACGGGAGTCCATCCCGGCGAGCAGGTCGGGAAAGAAGAAGAGGCGCAGCACGGCGAAGAGGATGAAGAGCTTCACGAGGATAATGGCCCAGAGCGTGCGCCCCAGGGTCATCGAGCGGAACCCGTCGATATAGAATCGGGCTATTTTGCGGAGCGTCTGCATCGTTTCCGGTCGTTTCGTCTCCAAAGATAGTGTTTTTTTCGTACTTTTGCACCTCCGGAGCGAAATCCGGCTGTTATTGAATCGAAAATCCAATGAATGCGAAACGAACGGAAGAACGGCTGCCTTCGCCGTGGGTGTCGGCCGTCCCGCTGGCAGTGCTCACGGTGCTGCTGTACGTCGTGATCCGCTGCTTCGGCGGCGACGCCATCAACGGCGGCAGCCAGATCGCGCTGCTCTCGGCCGCATCGGTCTGCGTGATGCTCTCCATCGGAATCTACCGCTGCCGGTGGGCCGTTCTGGAGGAGGCCATCATCGACAACATCCGCGCCTCGGCCTCGGCCATCCTCATCCTGCTGCTCATCGGCGCCATCGCCGGGTCGTGGATGGTCAGCGGCGTCGTGCCGACGCTCATCTGCTACGGCCTGCACATCCTTCATCCGTCGTTCTTTCTGGTGGCCTCGTGCCTCATCTGCGCCGGCGTGTCGCTGATGACCGGCAGCTCGTGGACCACGATCGCCACCATCGGCGTGGCGCTCATGGGCATCGGGCAGGCGATGGGCTTTCCCGAGGGATGGGTCGCCGGAGCGATCATCTCGGGGGCCTATTTCGGCGACAAGATCTCGCTGCTCTCCGATACGACGGTGCTGGCCTCCTCGACGGTCGGCGTCCCGGTCTTCACGCACATCCGCTACATGCTCTACACCACCGTGCCGTCGATGCTCGTGGCGCTCGCGGTCTTCACCGTGGCGGGACTGTGGCTCAACCACGGCACGGCGGAACAGACGGTGCTTTACGCCGATGCGCTCCGCGCGACGTTCCGCATCTCGCCGTGGCTGCTTCTCGTGCCGCTGGCCACGGGGCTGCTCATCGCGCGCAAGCTCCCGGCGATCGTGACGCTCTTCGCCGCGGCGGTCTTCGCCTGCGTAGCGATGCTCGCGGCGCAGCCGGGGCTGGTGGCGCAGGTGGCGGGCGTCGCGGAGACCGACTTCCTCTCCGGATTCAAGGGGGTGCTGATGACCCTCTTCGGCCCGACGTCGCTCGCTACGGGCTCGCCCGTGCTGGACGAGCTGGTTGCGACGCGCGGCATGGCCGGAATGCTCAACACCGTGTGGCTCATCATCTGCGCCATGTGCTTCGGCGGCGTGATGACCGGCAGCGGCATGCTGCGCTCGCTCACGGCGATCTTCCTGCGGTTCGTGCGCCGCACCTTCCCGGCCGTGGCCTCGACCGTCGGCGCGGGCATCTTCTTCAACCTCTGCACGGCCGACCAGTACATCTCGATCATCCTCTCGGGGCGTCTCTTCCGCGAACTCTACGCACGGCGCGGGCTGGAGGAACGGCTGCTGAGCCGCTCGGTGGAGGATTCGGCCACGGTGTGTTCGGTGCTCGTCCCGTGGAACTCGTGCGGCATGACGCAGGCCACGGTGCTCGGCGTCTCGACCTTCGTCTATATGCCCTACTGCGTCTTCAACCTCGTCAGCCCGCTCATGTCGCTGATAGTGGCCGCCGCAGGGTGGAAAATCCGGAAAAACAACAATCCCGTGCGATGAATACGAAACTGGTTATCTTCGATCTCGACGGCACGCTGCTCGATACGATCGGCGACCTGGCCGTCGCCTGCAACGCCGTGCTGGCCCTTCGCGGGCTGCCGCAGCACTCCTACGGGGAGTACTGCCGTTTCGTGGGAAACGGCATCATGCGGCTCGTCGAGCGGGCCCTGCCCGAGGAGTTGCGCACCCCCGAAAACGTGGCGCTCGTGCGGGCCGACTTCGTGCGTTACTATACGGAGCATATCGACCGCCATACGAAACCCTATGCCGGCATTCCGGAGCTCGTGGAGGAGCTTCGGCGGCGCGGGGTGCGGCTGGCCGTGGCCTCGAACAAATTCCAGGCCGGGACCGAAAAGCTCGTCGGGCTGTTCTTTCCTTCGGTGCCGTTCGCCGCGGTCCTCGGACAGCGCGCGGGAGTGCCGCTCAAGCCCTCGCCGGCGGTGGTGGAGGAGATTCTCGCCCGCACCGGTACGCCGCGCGGGGAGGTGCTCTACGTAGGCGATTCGGGCGTGGACATGGAGACCGCGGCGGCGGCCGGCGTGCGTTCGGTTGGCGTGACGTGGGGATTCCGGGCCCGGCAGGAACTCGTGGAGGCCGGGGCGCAGCATCTCGTGGACCGTCCGGAGGAGATTCTCGCGCTGTTGTAGCGGGGCGGTTCCGGGGGCGGATTTCCGGCGGTCCGCGGCGGTTTCCGGACGGATTATGCCTGTCCGGGAAAAATACCCCCGATCGTGTTCCCTATTGGCTGCATCGCGCGGCAGGAAAGGGTGCGGACGGGATCGGGAGGCGACGGAACGGCGGCTGTTGGAGCGGTCGGGGAGCCGGTGCGCGAGGCGGGCTTCGAGCAGGCCGGAGTGAAGGCCGCCGCGGCGCGGGCGCGGCTCCGGTCCGTCAGTTGCAGTAGGTCTTCACGTCGGCGGCGGTGATGCGCCCGTCGGAGAGGATGAGCAGCCGCTCGACGACGTTGCGCAGTTCGCGGACGTTGCCGCTCCACGGCATCGCTTGCAGGGCGGCGACCGCCTCGGGGTCGATGGGTTTGGGCGCCAGTCCGTATTCGGCCGATATGAGGCGGATGAAGTGGTCCGTGAGCAGCGGAATGTCCGCGGCGTGTTCGCGCAGCGCGGGGACCCGTACGACGATGACGCCGATGCGGTGGTAGAGGTCCTCGCGGAAGTTGCCCCGGCGGATCTCCTCGCGGAGGTCCTTGTTCGTCGCGGCCACCACGCGCACGTCCACCTCGATGTCCTTGTCGCTGCCCACGCGGCTGATGCGCCGCTCCTGCAGGGCACGCAGCACCTTGGCCTGCGCCGCAGGCGACATGTCGCCGATTTCGTCCATGAAGAGCGTGCCGCCGTCGGCCTGTTCGAATTTGCCCTTGCGCTGTTTGATGGCCGATGTGAAGGCGCCGCGCTCGTGACCGAACAGCTCGCTTTCGATCAGTTCCGAAGGGATGGCCGCGCAGTTCACCTCGACGAACGGTCCCGCGGCGCGGGCGCTTCCGGCGTGGAGGCGGCGCGCCACCAGCTCCTTGCCCGTGCCGTTTTCGCCCGTGATCAGTACGCGCGCCTCCGACGGGGCGACGCGGTCGATCAGCCGGCGGACGCGGTCGATCTCGGGCGAGTCGCCGATGATCGGCTCGGCCTGCGCGGAACGTGCGCGGCGGCTGCGGCGCACGCCCGGCGCTGCCGTCGGGGCGGCGGGCGCCGCGACAGCGGGCGGGTTCTCGATCGTCCGCTGAATGGATTGCAGCAGGTGGTTCATGTCGATGGGCTTGGTGAGGAAATCCTGCGCTCCGTTGCGGACGGCCCGCACGGCCGAGTCGATCGACGTCTCGGTCGAAAGGGCGATGAAGGGTATGCCGGCATCCGGAACTTTGCATGCCGTGTCGGAGAGGATCACGTCGAAGGGAATCTTCGCGCACATGTCCGACGCCTCCTTTTCGTTTTCGGTGGCCTCGGTCGAGAAACCTTCGTATTCGAGCCGCTCGCGCAGAATGTTTCGCACGCTTTTTGATTGGTCCAGAATTAAAACTTTTGCCATAGCTTATATTTGAAAAAAATTATCTACTTTTGTCCCAAAGTTAAGGTTTTCCGCGCCGTTGGACGAATCCGGCAGGACCGGACGGCGCGGGCGGAAAACAGTTCGAAACGTCTTGATAAGGTCTATCGCGAAGGCCCGGCCGGAGGCTCCGGCGGACCGAACGGGACAGTGTGCGGGACCGAAACAGCAATATGAAGAAGAATTACAATTACACGCGACGCAAGTTGTACCTGCCCGAATACGGGCGCCATATCCAGGAGATGATCGACTCGCTGCTGGAGATAGAGGACCGGCGCGAACGCAACCGTCAGGCGCGGGCCGTCATCGCCGTCATGGGCAACCTGAACCCGCTGCTGCGCGACACGGCGGACTTCACCCACAAACTCTGGGACCATCTGTTCATCATGTCTGATTTCCAGTTGGATGTGGACAGTCCCTACCCGCGTCCCTCGCGGCAGGAACTGACCGTTTCGCCCCGTCCGATGGCCTATACGCAGGGGCGGATCGCCTACAAGCATTACGGCAAATACGTCGAGCGGATGATCCGGTCGCTGGCCGGGTGTCCCGACGGGCGGGCCGTGGCCGGAGCGGTGGACAATCTGGCCCGCTACATGCGTGCCAAGAGCTACGAATATAATCAGGAGCATCCCAACAACGAAGTGATCGTAAAGGACATCAAGCACATGTCCGGGGGAGCCATCGAAATCGACGAAGCGGCCATAAACAACCTCCGAAGCGACTATAAACAGCACTTTTCGGCGCGTCCCCAGAAGGGCGCGCAGCAGGGCCGGCAGCCTTACCAGCAGCGGCGGCAGCAGCAGAACCGCCAGCAGCAGCACGGACGCAGTTTCCCCAAGAACGGCTCCGCGCACCGCAGTCCGTCGAAATGATCCGCCGCTCCCGCCGGGATGCGGGGAGGCGGAGCGGAGTTGCCGTCCGGGGCGCGATGCCCCGGGGCGGAACGGAGTTTGCGTCCGGCGTGAGCGGATCATTTGGTCCCTTTTGCGGGCGCGAATAAATTTTTGGCACTTCCCGCGCTTTGTATTATCTTTGTGTTCGTCAAATGCGAAAACGACCATTCATGAGCAGAGAAACGTTTGTCGTCCTGTGCGCTGCGGCTGCCGCCATGTGCGGCTGCCAGTCTTCGAAAGTGAAAATTTCGGGCCGCATCGTCGGCACGGAGCCCCGCAATATCTATCTGGAGGAGGTCACGCCGCTCCGGCAGACGATCGTCGATTCGACGGTGCTCGCCGCCGACGGCAGCTACCTGTTCCGGCTCCGCGACATCGCCGCATCGCCCTCCCTCTACAATGTGGTGTACGACAACGAGCGGATTCCGCTGCTCGTGGAGGGCGGCGACCGTGTGACGGTGAACTCCGCGGGAAGCGTCGTGCGCAACTATACGGTCGAGGGGTCGGCCGAGTCGGAGCTGCTGCGCGAGTTCTACCAGGCCTTCGTCGTTGGCGCGCAGCATCTGGACGAAATCGCCTCTCGCTTCGCCGAGCCGAACCTTTCGGAAGAACGGCACCGGGAGCTGATGAAGGAGTACACGGACGAGTATTTCCGTATCCGCCGCGAGCAGTTGCGCTTCATCGTCGAGAACAAGTCTTCGCTGGCGGCGGTCTATGCGCTCTATCAGCGTCTGCCGGGCGACAGCTACCTGTTCAACGGCGACGGGGACGTGGTTTACTACCGTACGGTGGCCGAAGCCGTGGCCGAACGCTATCCCGGCTCGCCCTACGTCGGGGCGTTGCAGGCCGAGGTGGCGCGTATGGACGCGCAGGCCGGGCTGGCCTCGAAGGTGAGCGAGCTGAACTACCCCGATCTGGAACTGACCGACATGTACGGAGAGAAGGTCCGCCTCTCGAAGGTGGCCGAGGGAAAGGTCGTGCTGCTGGACTTCTGGTCGGCCGAGCTGGGCACGAGCAATGCGCTCAACGCCGACCTGAAGGAGCTGTACGCGAAATACGCCGGCCGCGGGTTCGAGGTCTATCAGGTGGGTATCGACACGTCGAAACCGCTGTGGATCACGGCTGTTCAGGAACAGCAACTGCCGTGGAAGTCGGTCACCGACCTGCGCGGGCGCGCCTCGTCGGCCCTGGTGGTCTATAACGTGCAGCGCATTCCGGCCAATTTCCTCATCGACCGCGAGGGAACGATCGTCGGAAAGAACCTCTACGGCCGGAGCCTCGAGGAGAAACTCGAACAGTTGCTTCCGTAGCCGAATGTACTACTTCGCCTCGGACATACACCTCGGCGCCGGCGATCCGGAGACGGCGCGGCGCACGGAGCGGCGTTTCGTCGCATGGCTCGACGCCGCGGGGCGCGATGCGGAGGCGATCTTTCTTCTGGGCGACATCTTCGACTTCTGGTTCGAATACCGCCGCGTGGTTCCCAAAGGCTTCGTGCGGACGCTCGGCAAGCTGGCCGAACTCACGGACCGGGGCGTGCGCGTGGTCTTCTTCACGGGCAACCACGATATGTGGGTGGGCGACTACCTCGCGCGTGAATGCGGCGTGGAAATCCACACCGCGCCGCAGGAGGTGACGCTCGCCGGACAGCGGCTCTTCCTGGCCCACGGCGACAACATGCGCATCGAGGGGCAGCCGGCGCTGCGCCTGCTCAACACGGTGTTCCGGTCGCGGACGCTGCGGCGGCTCTTCGCCTGGGGCGTGCATCCCGATCTGGCGATGAAGTTCGGCCGCTGGTGGAGCGGCAAGTCGCGCAAGCGGCACAACGACGCCGACCGCCGGGCCGCCGAGACGGGTTGCGGAGGCGGTTTCGACGCCTCGCTCACCGAACCGCTCATCGACTATGCCCGCGACTATGCCCGCACGCACGCCGTGGATCATTTCCTCTTCGGACACATGCACTTCGCCCGCGATTACCGCGAGGGGGCGCTGCACACGGTGCATCTGGGCTGCTGGGAGAAGAACCCCTCCTACGCCGTGCTGGACGACGGAGGACGTCTGACGCTCAAAACGCTCGAACCATGAAACAATACCTCGACCTGCTGCGCCGCATCCGGACGGAGGGCGTCGTGCGCGGCGACCGCACGGGAACCGGCACGATGGGGGTCTTCGGACACCAGATGCGTTTCGATCTGGAGGAGGGCTTTCCGCTGCTGACCACCAAGCGGGTCTTCCTCAAGGGGGTGATCCACGAGTTGCTGTGGTTCCTCGCCGGAGACACCAATATAAAATACCTCGTCGAAAACGGCGTCCACATCTGGGACAACGACGCCTACCGCTACTATAACGAACTTTGCGCCCGTTGCGGCGTGCGCCCCGTGTCGCGCGAGGAGTTCCTCGCCTCGGCGGGTGGTCCGTCGCCGATCGAAGGCTACCGTTACGGCGATCTGAACCATGTCTATGGCTACCAGTGGCGGTCGTGGCCCCGGCCCGGCGGGGGCGCGGTGGACCAGATCGAGCAGGTGGTGGAGACGATCCGCCGCAACCCCGAGTCGCGGCGGCTGCTGGTCTCGGCGTGGAACGTCGCGGAGATCGGCGAGATGGCCCTGCCGCCGTGCCACGTGCTGTTCCAGTTCTATGTGGCCGGGGGGCGGCTGTCGTGCCAGTTGTACCAGCGCAGCGCCGACACGTTTCTCGGAGTGCCCTTCAATATCGCCTCCTATGCCCTGCTGACGATGATGACGGCGCAGGTCTGCGGCCTCCGGCCGGGAGAGTTCGTCCATACGCTCGGCGACGCACACCTCTACCTGAACCATCTGGAGCAGGCCGACGAGCAGCTCGCACGCACGCCGCGTCCGCTGCCCGCGATGCGGCTCAACCCCGCGGTGCGCTCCCTCGGGGCGTTCCGTTACGGAGATTTCACGCTCGAAGGCTACGATCCCTGGCCGGCGATCAAGGCCCCCATGTCGTTCTGACCAAAAAAACGATTCCCATGCTTTCCCTTATCGCTGCCGTCGCCGAGAACGGTGTGATCGGCGACAAAAACGCCCTGCTGTGGCATATTTCCGAAGACCTGAAACATTTCAGGGCCGTGACGACGGGCCATCCCGTCGTGATGGGCCGCAAGACCTTCCTTTCGCTCGGGCGTCCGCTGCCCGGGCGCACGAACGTCGTCCTCACGCGGCAGGCGCTCGACATTCCGGGCTGTACGGTGGTCCACTCGCTGGAGGAGGCCGTCGCGCTCTTTCCGGACGACGAGGAGGTGTTCGTCATCGGCGGGGCGCAGGTCTATGCCGAGGCGCTGCCGCTGGCCGGCCGCTTCTATCTCACGCGCGTGCGGCATCCCTACGAGGGCGACACGCGCTTCCCGGCATGGGACGAGAACGAATGGCGCCTCGCGGCCTCGGAGGCGTTCCCGTGCGGAGCGTCCTATCCCTGGCCCTTTGTCTTCGAAACCTGGGAGCGGCGCTGAATTTACGCATTTATACCACCCCGCGACCCGGCGGGATTCCCTACCTTTGCGCTTGCAAAGGTTTTTTTGCGTCTATGGGAAAGTATTTCGATCTGTTGATGGAGGACGTGCGGATGCGCGAGGGGCTGCATTCGTGCATGAACTGCGGCGTCTGCACGGGCGTCTGCCCCGCGGCGGAGTTCTACAACTACGACCCGCGGCAGATCGTCAATATCGTGCAGACGCGCGACGACGAGGCCATCGAGGAGCTGCTCCGCAGCGACACGATCTGGTATTGCGGCGAATGCATGTCGTGCCGTCCGCGCTGCCCGCGGGGCAATACGCCGGGGTATGTGATCCAGGCGCTCCGGCGGCTGTCGCAGAAGCTCGGCCTGTTCGTCGAGAGCGAGAAGGGCCGCCAGCAGTTGGCCCTCAAGCGCATCATCGGCGACAACATCCTGCGCACGGGCTATTGCCTCGTGCCGCGGCTCGTGAAGCCCGAGCTGCATCCCGAGCAGGGGACCGTCTGGCAGTGGATCTACGACAACGACAAGGAGGTTTACGGCCGTTTCACGCCCGTTTACATGAAACAGGGGGCCGGGGCGCTGCGGCGCATCGACGACGAGTCGCTCGACGAGATTCGCCGCATCTTCGACGTGAGCGGCGGACGCGAGATGTTCGACGACATCGAGCGCCACTCGGACCGCAAGGCCCGCGAGATGGGTTACTCCGAGGGGGCCGGCGAACGCTACCTCATGGATGTTTTCACGACGAACAGCAACGAACACGATTAGCCATGATGAAACGGGCAAGCTGGACGGATTACCAGAAACAGATCGCCGACGACCGCTACTACTACGGCCGCAGTTGCATCCGGCAGAATTTTTTCCCGGGCAGCGAAAAGGCGTTCATCGACATACTGCGGCACGACCTGGGGCGCGACCTGCTGGACGACCCCAAGCACTCCTCGTGCACGGGCATCGGCTATCATTCGGACATCGTGCCGCTGGAGACGATCATGACGGTCGTGGCGCGGCAGTTCTCGCTGATGAACGAGGCGGGGTACGAGAATTTCGTCACCTCGTGCATCACCTCCTTCGGCGTCTATACCGAGGTGCTGGCCACCTGGGCCGAGTTCCCCGAGACGGAGGAGCGTACGCGCGAGAACCTGCTGAAGGCCACCGGACGCGAATTCCGCAAGCCGGCCAGTCTGGCCCACACGTCGGACGTCATGTTCCATTTCCGCGACCGGATCGCCGCACAGGCCCGGCGGCGGCTGGTGAACGTGGCGACGGGCGAACCGCTGCGCGTGGTCGAGCACATCGGCTGCCACTACGCCAAGATCTTCCCGAAGTCCGGGATCGGCGGTTCGGAGTTCCCCTACGTGCTGGCCGGCATGGTCGAGGCGTGGGGCGGCGAGTGCGTTGATTACCCCGAACGGCGGCACTGCTGCGGATTCGGGTTCCGCAACTACCTCGTGCAGGCCAACCGCGGCTATTCGATCGCCAACTCGCACAAGAAGCTGGAGAGCATGGCCCCCTACAAGCCCGACTTCATCGTGGCCAACTGTCCGGGTTGCGCCATGTTCCTCGACAAGTGGCAGTACGCCATCGCCGAGATGGAGGGCACGACCTACGGGGAGAACGGCCACGGCATCCCGGTCCTCACCTACGAGGAGATGGCCGGGCTGGTGCTGGGCTACGACCCCTGGGCGCTGGGAATGCAGATGCACCAGGTCGATGTCGAGCCGCTGCTCGACAAGATGGGTGTCGAATACGACCCCGCGGCCAAATACCTCGGCCGCAACGGGAAATATATCGGCAAGCCCGCCTCGGCGGTGGTGAACTGCGGCACGACCGACACGGTGTACGACATAAGGGAGTAGAAGCCGCGTCCGGCCGCGGTCCCGAAGACTGCGGGAAAGCCCCCTCCTCCGGGAGTGCGGGGCGACGTTGAATGGTAGCAAAAATTCGGATATGAAAAAACGGATCATCGTCATAGGCGGCGGCGCGGCGGGTATGCAGACCGCGCTGCGGCTCGCCGAACAGGGCGCCGAGGCGGTCCTTCTGGAGAAGGAGGCCGAGCTGGGCGGCAAGCTCCGGGGCTGGCATGTGCTCTTCCCGTCGTTCACTCCGGCCGGGGAGGTGCTCTCCGAGTTGCGGCGGCGGGTGGCGGCGAGCGGCGTGCGGGTGGAGACGGGCGCCGAAGTGGTGGGCCTTTCGCCCCGGGAGGTGCGGCTGGCCGACGGACGGACCCTTGCGTGCGACGCGGCGGTTCTCTGCACGGGTTTCACGCTCTTCGACGCCTCGGTCAAGGAGGAGTACGGCTACGGCATTTACGACAACGTGCTGACGTCGGTCGATGTCGAACGGATGCTCCGCGAGGGGCGTGTGGCCAAGGCCGACGGCTCGCAGCCGCGGCGGATCGCCTTCCTCCACTGCGTCGGATCGCGCGACGAGAAGGTGTGCCAGCAGCACTGTTCGAAGGTGTGCTGCATCACGGGTGTCAAGCAGGCGATGGAGATGAAGCGGCTCTTTCCCGACGCCGACGTTTTCAATTTCTACATGGACATACGCATGTTCGGTCCGGGATACGAGGAGATGTACCGCGAGGCGCAGCAGCGCTATAACATCCATTTCGTCCGCGGCCGCATCTCGGAGGCCGGGCCCACGCTCGACGGACGGGTGCAGATCAAGGCCGAGGATACGCTGACGGGCCGTCCGCTGCGCATGAGCGTCGATCTGCTGGTGCTGCTGGTGGGCATGCGCGCCAACGACGACAACGCCGCGCTGGCCGCCGGGGCCGGGCTGCGGCTCGCTCCGAGCGGGTTCCTGCAGCCGCGCGACCTGTTCCTGGACAACGTCCGCAGTTCGGCGGACGGGATCTTCTGCGCCGGGGCGGTCTCCGCGCCCAAAAGCCTCGGCGAGACGTTGAACGAAGGGACCGCTGCGGCCGACGCCGCGGTCCGCTACGCGGGGATGTAGGCATGGCGATCCGTTTCGGCTATACCATTTCGAAACCCCGGGCGATCGACCTCGACCGCAACAACCTGCGCAAGAGCGACGAAATCCTGCGCGAGATGCCCGAGTTGCAGACCTGCATCGGCTGCGGAGGCTGCACGGCGGTCTGCACGGCCGGAAATCTCACGGAGTTCAACTTCCGGCGGGTCCACACGCTCGTCCGCCGCGGCGAGTATCAGGGGGCCTACGAGGAGATGAACAAGTGCATGCTGTGCGGCAAGTGCCGGCTGGTGTGCCCGCGCGGCATCAATACGCGGGGCGTGGTGCTGTTGATAAAACGTAAACTGGGGGACTTCTGACGATGACCTTTTTCGCGCCTTTCTGCATTCCGTTCATGGTCGGTGCGGCCGTGATGTTCCTTACCCTCGCGTGGAAGTGGGGCGTGTGGCTCTGGCGTCTGCCCCGGGCCGACAAGATGCGCATCGTGCGCGGCCTGCCCACGCGCCGCACGGCGGAGGCCGTGTGGGAGGTGGTGAGCGAGTCGCTGCTGCACCGCCGGATCTTCCGCGTCAATCCGCTGCTGGGCTACATGCACATGTCGCTGGCCTTCGGGTGGTTCCTGCTGATCGCCGTGGGGTGGATCGAGACGGTCGCCTACCTCGGCTTCCGCTACGTGCCGTTGCAGGGGCATGTCTTTTTCAAATACTTCGCCACGGGGCTGGAGCACAAGCCGGCATTCGACTTTGCGATGGACCTGCTGCTGCTGTTCGTCCTCTCGGGCGTGGCGCTGGCATGGGCCAAACGCTTCCGTTCGCGGGCGATGGGCCTGCGCCGCACGACGAAACACGTGCCGGGCGACCGTGTGGCGCTGTCGGCTCTCTGGTTCGTCTTCCCGGCCCGTTTGGCGGCCGAAAGCGCGACCTGCGCCCTTTACGGCGGCGGGGGATTCCTCACCGGATCGCTCGGCGCCTGGCTGGCCGATCATGTCGGGGTGCTGCCGCTCATGAACTTCGAGTCGGCGGCATGGTGGTTCTATTCGTCGTGCCTCGGAGTTTTCTTCGTGGCGCTGCCCTTCTCGCGCTACATGCACATTTTCACCGAGATTCCGCTCATCTTCCTGCGCCGCTACGGCCTGCGGTCGGGCGAGAAGGAGACCTCCTACGACCGCTTCCAGACCGATGCCTGCTCGCGTTGCGGCATCTGCATCGACCCCTGCCAGTTGCAAAGCGTGCTGGGGAAGGATACGGTGCAGTCGGTCTATTTCCTGCGCGACCGCCGCTACGGCATGCTGCGGCGCGAGACGGCCGACGACTGCCTGATGTGCGGCCGCTGCGCCGTGAAGTGTCCCGTGGGCATCGACCTCAATACGCTGCGGCTCAATTCGCGCGATACGATGCGCAACGTGCCCGATGAACGGCGTTACGGCTATTTCGCCGGGCTGGACCGCTCCTCCGGGACGGGCAAGGTGGGTTATTTCGCCGGGTGTATGACCCTGCTGACGCCCCGCACCCTGTCGGCGATGGAGCGCGTGTTCGGCGCCGCCGGCGAGGAGGTGTGGTGGGCCGACCGCGAAGGGGGCGTCTGCTGCGGGCGGCCGCTCAAACTGGCGGGCGAGACCGATTCGGCCCGCCGGATGATGCGCTACAATACGGAGCTGTTCCGCAAACACGGCATCACGACGCTGGTGACCTCCTGTCCGATCTGTCTCAAGGTCTTCCGCGAGGATTACGACCTGCCGGGGATCGAGGTGCTGCACCATTCGGAATATATCCATCGGCTGCTCCGCACGGGGCGGCTGGCGGTGGCGCACGGCGCGACGCGCTTCACGTACCACGATCCCTGCGAACTGGGCCGCGGCAGCGGCATCTACGACGAGCCGCGTGCGGTGATCGGTGCGGTCGGGGAGCTGCTCGAACCCGCCTCGACGCGGGAGAACGCCCTCTGCTGCGGATCGTCGGTGGCCAACACGGCGATTTCCGACGAGGGGCAGCTCCGCATCGCCCGCGCGGTGGGCGCCGAACTCGAGGCGACGGGCGCCGAGGTCGTAGTCACGGCCTGCCCGCTCTGCAAGAAAGCGCTCGGACGCGGCGTGAAAGCTCCGGTGCGCGATCTGGCGGAGGTGGTGGCGGACAGTCTGGTACGTAATTAAACGAAGGAAACGAGATGGATGTGAAGCAGAATATTCTGGGAGCGATCGGGCGGACGCCGATGGTGCGGATCAATTCGCTTTGGTCGAGTCCCTGCGTGAATATCTTCGCCAAGCTCGAAGGGTTCAATCCCACGGGCAGCATCAAGGACCGGATCGCCGTCAAGATGATCGAGGCGGCCGAACGCGAGGGACGGCTCATGCCCGGGAAGACGATCATCGAACCGACGTCGGGCAATACCGGGATCGGGCTGGCGATCGTGGGCATCGTCAAGGGCTATCCCGTGGAGATCGTGATGAGCGAAGCGGTGTCGGTCGAACGGCGCAAGATCATCCGCGCCTACGGCGGCAAGGTCCGTCTGACGCCCGCGGCGGAGGGGACCGACGGGGCGATCCGGCTGGCCCGCAGACTGGTGGCCGAGAACCCCGACAAGTATTTCATGCCCGATCAGTTCGCCAATGCCTGCAACTACCTGGCGCACTACGAGAATACGGCGCTGGAAATCTGGCAGCAGACCGGCGGCGAGATCGACTACCTGGTCTGCGCGCTCGGGACCTCCGGGACGCTGATGGGCCTGTCGCGGTTCCTGAAGACGATGAAGCCGTCGATCCGGGTCGTCTGCGCGCAGCCTACGCAGGGGCACTACATCCAGGGGTTGAAGAACATGGAGGAGGCGATCGTGCCGGCGATCTACGATGCTTCGAAAATCGACGTGCAGGAGCTCGTCGAGAGCGAGGAGGCGATCGAGATGGCCCGGCAGATCATCGCCCGCGAAGGGATCTTCGCCGGGATGAGCAGCGGTGCGGCGATGCTCGCGGCCCTGCGCACGGCCGAGCGGATCGAACGGGGAAATATCGTCGTCGTATTCCCCGACCGGGCCGAGAAGTACCTTTCGACGCAGATGTTCGCCCGCTTCGACGACTGACGCGCTGCGGCTGCGGGACGCCCTGTCCGGGATCTTTCGCCGGAAGCCTCTGCGGTCCCGGGACCGTTATCCGGCCGGTCCGGTTGCCGGGCGGCGGATCGGAGGCGGCTGCCCGTTGCGAATGAAAAAATATTTTCGGATTAAACGATTAACAGTCAGTCGGTTTTCGGCGGACGGGCTGCGTGGGGCGAAATTTTATTTGCCGGAACCGGATTTTTGTATTATCTTTGCACATGCAAAAGCGATAGATCGCACAAGCTAACGATATATCGCGGGATGGAGCAGTTGGCAGCTCGTCGGGCTCATAACCCGAAGGTCGGAGGTTCGAGTCCTCCTCCCGCTACCAAGGCGGACAATTCGGCGGAATTGTCCGTTTTTTTGTGCAAAGAAAGAACGGGAGGGGCGTGCCGTGCGGTTTTCGGAGGAGGTTCGTGCGGTTCGATGCCTGCTTTTGCGGGTTCGGCGTGCATTTTGCAGCGACAGGGGTGTAACCATAAATTCGGAAGCCATGAAAGAAAAAGAGAACACGACCTGCGATCCCTGCGAGCGGAATTTCGAACGCAATATCGACCGGATGGTGAAGGCGGGCGAAGCCCCCGCGGAGAAGACACGCCGGGAGAAGGAGGCCGAGGTGAAATCGGCCTTCGCCGAAGAACATCCGGCCGCGAAGTGATTCGGGGCGTATGAAAGGCCGAGGGGCGGAACGCATTGCGTTCCGCCCCTCGGCATGCCGGCAGACCAGAAGCGGCGACGGGGAAAAATCCCGCCGTTTCGGCCGGAGCGGCGGTTCCCGCATTTCGCAACGGAGCCGCTCCTCCTCTCCGGCCCGCGCTACCGTTCCGCCCGATATGCTTCGAGTCCGCTTCGGAGGAATGCGACGAATCCGGGTATGCTGAGGTCGTATCCGCGGGGCGGTACGAGCATCTTGCCGCCTCGTCCCTGCAGGACGTAGTAGGGCTGTGCGTTCACGCCGTATGTCGTGAGCGCGTAGCGGGAGTTGATCTTGCCGAGGCTTTTCAGCACTTTTCCCGACTCGGTCGTGACCCATTCGTTCTCGGGGAGCACTTTCTTGTCGTCGGAGTAGAGCGCGACGATCACGTAGTCGTTGCGCAGCATGGCGAGCACCTCGGGGTCGGACCATACGCGGGCCTCCATTTCGCGGCAATTGACGCAACCGTGTCCCGTGAAGTCGATGAAGAGCGGCTTTCCGACCTTTTCGGCATAGGCTTCGGCCTCCCGGAGATCGAAAAACCCTTCGAGCCCGTGCGGCAGGTGGAGGAAGTCGCTGTATTTGGGTTTGAGCCCTTCGACGGTCCGCAGCCCCTCTCCGGAGGCCGTACTTCCCGCGGCCGCGCCGCCCTGTCCTGCGACGAAGTCCTGTGTCGCAAGGGGCGGAAGATAGCCCGAAAGGCCTTTGAGCGGGGCGCCCCACATGCCGGGAAGGAGGTAGATGACGAACGAGAAGGTGACGATGGCCAGTGCGAGGCGTCCCACACCCAGGTAGGGCATGTCGCTGTCGTGGGCGAATTTGATTTTCCCCAGCAGGTAGAATCCCAGCAGGGAGAAGGTGACGATCCACACGGCGAGGTAGATCTCGCGGTCGAGCAGTCCCCAGTGGTAGGTCTGGTCGGCCACGGAGAGGAATTTCAGACCCAGCGCGACTTCGATGAATCCCAGTACGACCTTCACCGAATTGAGCCATCCGCCGCTTTTGGGCAGCTTCTTGAGCATCGCGGGAAAGAATGCGAAGAGGGTGAAGGGCAGGGCGAAGGCCACGGAGAATGCGAGCATGGTGACGATCGGACTCCAGAACTCGCCTGCTGTGGACTTGATGAGCACCGATCCGACGATGGGACCCGTGCAGGAGAACGACACCAGCACGAGCGTCAGGGCCATGAAGAAGATGCCGGCCAGCCCCTTCGAATCGGCCTTCGCGTCGGTCTTATTGACCATCCACGAGGGCATGGTGATCTCGAACGCACCGAAGAACGAGGCGGCGAAGACCATGAATACGAGGAAGAAGAGGATGTTCGGCAGCCAGTGCGTGGCCAGCCAGTTGAATATGTCGGCCGTCACGGCGTCGCCGCCAAGGATGCGCGTGACGAGAATGATCGCCGCGATGGGGAGCGTGTAGAGGGCCACGATGAAGAATCCGTACATGGCGGCGCGGAAACGGCCCAGCGCCGGGCTTCCGGAACCTTTCATGAAGAACGAGACGGTCATCGGGACCATCGGGAAGACGCAGGGGGTCAGCAGCGCGGCGAATCCCCAGAGGATCGCCTCGATGATGAGCGACCAGAGCGTACCTCCGCCCGCGGCATCGGGCGCCGTTGCCGGAGTCGTCGCGGCGAGCGCGGCGGAGGGACCGTTCCCCGTTGCGCCGGCCTCCGTGTCCGACGGCCGCGACGCGGGAACCGCGCCTTCTCCGGCCGCCGAACCCTCTGGAACCGCGATCGTCAGTTCCGTATCGTCGGGCGGCATGCAGCTCGTATCGTCGCAGATCATCCATTCGATCTGCGCCTTGAGCACGGCCTGCGGAGCCGCGAGTTTCACCCGCTGGGCGAAACGGGCCTTTCCGGAGAAAGTTCCGATCTCCATGCCGAACAGTTCGTCGAAATAGCGGTGCGGCGTGTCGAGCTGTTCGACGCCGCCTTCGAGCGTGACGTCCTCGTTCGGCGTGAAGGTGATCGTCGTGGCGTTGGGACCTCCGTCGTAGGGGCCCATGTCGTACATGTGGTAGCCTGCGGGAATCGCGGCTTCGAGCACGATGCGGTAGGCGTTGTCGTCGAGACGTTCCGCCGTGCCCGTCCACGTGACGTTTTGGCCCGCGGCCGATGCGGCGGCGAACAGTGCCGCGAAGAGCGGCAAAAGTATGCGCATTGGTCTCTGCATGGTCGTATTCGTTTTATAATCCGGACAAATATAGCGGTTTTTTGCGGATTAATCGCTACATTCGCGGGATGATTCGTCTGTCGCTCGTAATCCCTACCTACAACCGTGCCGCGCCGCTGCTGGCGGCGCTCGAATCCGTCGTGCGGCAGGATCTCCCGCCGCAGGAATGGGAATGCGTCGTGGTGAACAACAATTCGCCGGACGATACCGAGGCGCGTTTCGGGGCTTTCGCCGCGGCGCATCCCGGAGTGACGCTCCGCATGGTCCGCGAGGAGAGTCCGGGGGTGTCGTACGCCCGCAACCGGGGGCTTGCGGAGGCGCGCGGGGGGATCGTGGTCTTCATCGACGACGACGAGCGGGTGAACGAAGGCTTCCTGAGGGCCTATGCCGACTTTTTCGACTCGCATCCCGAGGCCGTCGTGGCCGGGGGGCGCATTGTCGCCGAGTATCCCGGGGGACGTCCGGCGTGGATGTCGAAGTGGGTCGAGATGCCGATCGCCAATCCGATGGATTTCGGCGACGCGGTGCGTCCCTTTCCCGCGGGACGGGTCCCGGGCGGCGGCAACATGGCGTTCCGGCGGGCGGGGCTGGAGGGATTCGGCGGTTTCGATCCCTCGCTCGGCCGGGCGAACGGCGAGCTGATCGGCGGCGAGGAGAACGACTTCTTCGAACGGCTGCGGCGCGGCGGCGAGACGATCTGGTACGTTCCCGGTGCGGTGATGTGGCATATCATCCCCCCGTCGAAGCTCACGGAGGAGTACTTCCGGCGGCTGAGCCGCAACGTGGGCGTGAGCCAGCGGCTCCGGGCGCGGATTCACGGCCGCATGGCGAAGACCTGCGCGCTCGAGATCGCGAAGTGGGGAGCGACGCTGCTGCTGGCGCTGACCATGCCGCCCCGCAAGTCCCGCTGGCTCCTGCGCCTGCGCTGGGGGATCGCGCGGGGAATCTTCTGCGGTCCCGGGCGGTAGGCGGCGCGCCCGAGACTGTCCGGACCGGTATGATCGTGGAATCGGCGAAAAAAGGACGTCTCGCGTGGAGGCGTCCTTCGTGTTTCGGTCCGGAGTTTCGTGTGCTTGTCCGGTATCTGAATCTAAAAGAGGTATTTCTCGTGCTTGACCTTGCTGACCAGCCGGTAGATGTCTTTCCAGGCATCTTCGCCGAAGGTCGTGCCCACGACTTCGATCACCTTGCCTGCGGTGATGGCGCCGATCGTGCCGCACTGGCGCAGCGAAAGCCCTTCGCACAGCCCGGCGAGGAATCCCGCCGCGTAGAAGTCCCCTGCGCCCGTGGTGTCCACGCGTCTGGCGGCGGCCATGATGCCCACATGCACCACCTCGTCGCCCCGTTTGATGAGCGCGCCCTTCGTGCCGATCTTCACCACGGCCAGTTCGGCCAGCTCCGAAATCGCCTGCAGGGCGTTCAGCGGCTCGGCTTCGCAGGCGAAGGTCTTGGCCTCGTCCTCGTTGGCGAAGACGATATCGACGTATTCGCGCACCAGGTCGCGCAGGAACGTGAGGTTCTCGGCGACGATATTGAAGCTCGCCAGGTCGATAGCCACCTTCAGCCCGCACTCCTTGGCCGTGCGGGCGGCCTGCAAGATGAGGTCGTGGCTCTGCACCAGATACCCTTCGACGTAGAGACAGTCGTAGCCGTCGAAGATCGAGGGCTCGATCTCCGCGGCCGACAGCTCCAGCGCTGCGCCGAGGTGGGTCACCATCGTCCGCTCCCCGTCGGGGGAGATGAGCGAAACGCATTTGCCCGAACGCTCCTTTCCGCGGAAGATGAGCGGCTCGATGCCGAGGTTCTCGAGGGCCTGGATGAAGAAGTCGCCCGTGGTGTCGGGGCCCACCTTGCCGATGAAGCCCACCTTGCAGCCCAACTGCGCCATGGCGCGGATCGTGTTGCCTGCCGAGCCGCCGAGCGAGAGCGAGTAGGGGAGTCCGGCCACCGATTTCGAGATTTCGGTCTGGAGCACGGTGTCCACCAGACTCATCGAGCCTTTGGCTAATTTGAACCGTCCCAGCACGGAGTCGGTTTTCAGATTGACCAGCATGTCCGTAAGGGCGTTGCCGATGCCGATTACGCGTTTCATTGGTTTGTGTTCGGGTTTTTGAGGGTTTGCCGCGGTTCCCTTTCCGTCCGTTCGCCCGGGATGTCTTCCGCAGGGACGCACGCATCTCCCTGCGGCCGCTTCCGACGGGCGGAGCGCCGGTGGAGGAGACGGGAACCGTATCCGGGTCTTCCCGGTATTATATGGATAGTATCTTCACCAGATCCAGCGCACCGCGGTCGATGCCCTTGTTGTGCTTGACCGCCTTGGCGAAGGGCACATAGACGATCTGCCCGTTGCGGATGCCGATCATCACGTTGCGCTGTCCGTCGAGAATCGCCTCGATGGCCGCTTCGCCCATGCGCGAGGCCAGAATGCGGTCCACGGCCGTGGGCGAACCGCCGCGCTGAATGTGTCCCAGAATCGTCACACGGGCGTCGTACTGCGGGAACTCCTTCTTGACACGTTGGGCCAGCGCCGTGGCGCCGCCCGTCTTGGGGTTCTCCGCTACGATCACGATCGCCGAATTCTTGCTCTTGCGGAAACCGTGGTTTATCAGTTCGGCCAACTGGTCCACCTCGGTCTCCATCTCCGGGATGATAGCGGCCTCGGAGCCCGTGGCGATGGCGCTGTTGAGCGCCAGATAGCCGGCCGTGTGGCCCATCACTTCGACGAAGAAGAGCCGCTCGTGGCTCGACGCCGTGTCGCGCAGCTTATCGACGGCCTCCATGATCGTATTGAGCGCCGTGTCGTAGCCGATCGTCGAGTCCGTGCCGCCCAGGTCGTTGTCGATCGTTCCGGGAAGTCCGACGATCGGAACGTTGTACTCCTGGGCGAAGATTTCGGCGCCTGTCAGCGAACCGTCGCCGCCGATCACCACCAGCGCGTCGATACCGGCCTCCGCCATATTGTCGTGGGCGGCCTTGCGTCCTTCGGGCGTGGTGAACTCCTGACAGCGCGCTGTCTTGAGGATCGTGCCGCCCAGTTGGATGATATTGCTCACGCTCTGCGACTTGAATTCTACGATCTCGTTGAACACCAGTCCCTTGTATCCGCGCATGATACCCTTTACGGCGAAGCCGTTGTAGATCGCGCTGCGCGTCACCGCGCGAATCGCCGCATTCATGCCCGGGGCGTCGCCGCCCGAAGTCAGAACGCCTATGCATTTGATTCCGGCCATACTCTCATTCGTTAAAAAACAAAACCGCCCAAAGATAGTGATTTTTCGGGTTTCCGCAAAAAAGAGGGGCGGCATTCGCGGCCGCCCCTCCGATCGGTGGATCGTCTCTATTCCGTTGCAGCCGAATCGGCCTGTCCGCCGGTGTTTTCCGCACCGGCCAACGCTTCGAGCGTGACGGTCGTCTTCCCGTCCTTCTCTCCGGTCTGCGCCTTGAGCGCCACGACCTCCCGTCCGTCGGAGTTCACCTTCAGTTCGCCCTGCTGCTTGTCTAACGTGATGTCGAGCGACTTCGACGGTACGGAGATATGGAGGGCCTTGCGGCCTTCGCGGACCACGCTCTCCTCGTCGTAGTTCTCCAGCAGCTCTTCGAGCGTCGTGATGCTGTCGTCGATGACGATCTCCTGCCGCAGCGCCTCGCGGAATGCGGCGCGCTTGTGGCGGATACGCTCCCCGACGTTCTCGTGGATGGCGATCGTCGAGCAGGCGATGATCGAAGCCAGCCACAGAAGGAAGATCGCCAGCACGGTCTTGCCGCCGGGCTTGCGCGAGGCGATCAGGCACATCAGTACGTAGATCAGCAGGATGACCGGGATGAGGACCGCGAAGATGCCCAGCACGGGAACCCAGAGCGTCATCTCCTGAAGGAATGCCGGCGAGAGCAGTTCCGATCCGCCGACGATCACGGCGAACAGCCCGATGATGAGGGCGCAGGCGGCCATGATAAGCCCGAAGACCAGCACCCCGGCGATGATTTTCAGCAGGATCAGCACCACCTGGCCGAAGAGCGACACGGCCTCCGCCACGATCGGTTTGGCCCGGGCGTCGGGGTCGTTGCTTGCGGCGGCCGCGGTGGTCTCCCCGATGGTCTGCGCCGTGATCTTCTCGCCGTTCATCTCCAGCTTCTGCCGGGCCGTGCGGGCCGCCGGGACGGCGAACCACATGATGAAGTAGCAGATCAGGAAGATGCCGAACAGGTTGCCGAACATCGGGCTGAACCAGTGCAGGAAGGGAATCCACCCGAAGCAACTGAACAGCAGCGGGAGGAAAAGTCCCAGCCGCACCCACACGGGGTCTATGTCGAAGTACCGGCCGATGCCGGCGCAGACGCCTCCCAGCTTGGCGTTCTCCGTGTCGCGGTAGAGACGGCGCGGGATGCGCGGGGTGTCGCTGTGCAGGTCGGCGTCTGCCGTCTCGGAGATGTCCTCGGCGGAGCCCATCTGGCGGATGATATTCTCGATGAGCGGCTTCTCGACGATGCGGGCGTTGTCTTGCGCCGAGAGGATCAGTTCGGCGATGCGCGCCTCGATGTCGGCGACGATCTCCGCCCCGTCGGCCGAATCCTTGTAGGAGCGTTTCAGGCTCTCGAGATAGGCGGCCAGCTCTTCGTAGGCGTCGGCGTCCAGCGTGAACGCCACGCCCGAAATACTGCATTTCTTGACCTCTTTCATGGTTTTGCGTGCTTGGGGAATGGATTTAGTTGCGGATGCTGCCGCCGCTCGATTTGCTCAGGTGGGTCGAGCAGTCGCCCGAGTAACGGATCGACGAACCGCTCGAGGCGTTGGCGCGGAGCGTTCCGGAGCAGTGCACCGAGGCTTTGGAGCCGCTCGAGGTGTCGATCGAGCACGTCGCGGCGTCGAGTTCGTCGGCCGAAAGCTTGGCGGCCGAGCTGAGGTTGGCACGGAATTGGGCGGCTTTGCCCGAAAGGGTGATCTTCGCGGCGCTCGACGCGTCGGCGCGGCACTCCTCGACGTCGAGGGCGGCGACGATCTTCGAAGCGCTCGACGCGTCGAGCGAGCACTTCCCTGCCTTGACGGCCGCTTCGACCTTCGCGGCGCTGGAGGTCTCGATCGAGAAATCGTCGGCGCCGAGCGCCGTGCGGCAGACGATCTGCGAGGCGCTCGATGCCTTGAGCGCACGGATCTTGCCGTTGGACGGTACGGTGACCGTCACGTGGGCGTTCGAGACGCTTCGGGCGCCTTTGCGGCCCTGGTCGAGTGCGACGCGCAGCGTGCCCTGCCGCTCCTCCACGACGACGTATTCCATCAGGTTGTCGTCTGCTTCGATGCGGATGCGGTCCGTGTTGTCGTCCGTGATGAGGACCGTGACTCCGCAGGCCGAGGAGACGGTCTCGAAGTCCGGGGCCGGGATCGTGCGGTCGATGAGGTTGCCGCTGCCGTTGATCCGGTTCGGGGAGGCGAGAACCTCCGAGGCGGAGAGGCCGAGGATGCAGCCTGCGACGGATGCCAGTGCACCCAGGATGACGAATATCAGAAGGATCTTTTTCATGGTTGTGATTTGTTAGGGTTTTGTCGTTTTCATGCGTTTTTCCCGTGGCGGATGACCTGAATCTGTCCGACGAGCTCGTCCCACGCCTCGTCGAGCGTGCGGAGGTACTCGCAGCCCTTCTCGGTCAGGGTATAGTATTTTCGGGGAGGTCCCTGCGGGGACTCCTCCCAGCGGTAGGTCAGCAGGCCTGCGTTCTTCTGCCGCGTGAGAATCGGGTAGAGCGTACCCTCGACTACGATCATCTCGGCCGCCTTGAGCTCGGCGATGATCTTCGGAGCATACGAGTCCCCGCGCGAGAGGATTGCGAGGATGCAATACTCCAGGATTCCTTTGCGCATCTGCGCTTTTACGTTGTCTTCGGCCATGGTTTCAGGGGTTTAAGCGTTTCGGGGCCTTGGGCACGATCAGCCAGAGGATGATGTAAACCCAGAGCGAGAGACCGCCGAAAAGAATCAGAATGAGGGTGGCGATGCGGACCAGCGATACGTCGAGTCCGAAAAATTCCGCCAGACCGGCGCATACGCCGGCGATGATGCTGTCCTGCGAGCGGAATAACCGCCTGTTGTCGTTCGTTGCCATTGTGTTTTATCGTTTTTTGTCGTTGAGCGTGAATTTGCGTGCCGGTTGTTCGGGAATGACGATCCAGAGGATGATGTAGGCCCAGATCGAAAGGCCGCCGAAGAGAATCAGCAGCAGCGTTACGAGGCGGATCATCGTCGGGTCGGCGTCGAAGTATTCGCCCAGTCCGCCGCAGACTCCTGCGATCGAGCGTTCGGTCCGCGAGCGGTAGAGTTTGCGCGGGGAGGGCGTTTCGTCCTCTTTCGGCGCGGGATCGCCGTTTTCCGACGCTCCGGCCGCAGCGTCGCGGCGCGGTTCCCCGAAGGCGGCCGGAGTGCCCATCTGGTTCATCGTGGCGCGCACGACGTCGAGCGTGATGACCCGCATGGGCGACGATACCCGCTCGCGGAAGATTTCGGCGATGCGGCGCTCGATGTCGCCCATCGTCTCCGTGTCGTCCTCCGGCAGACGGTTCCGGATGTCGTCCAGATAACACCGCAGCGTGCGGCAGGCGTCGTCGTCGAGCGTGAAGGCTTCGGAGCCGATGTTTACGGTAACAGTCTCTTTCATGGTCGTAAAGGTATTGTCGCAGGTTTGTTGTTTTGCGGGTTCTACTATTTTTACATTGCAAATATAATACTTGTTTAAGTATTATGCAATGCAAAGTACTATATTTTTTCGTTTGCATGCGATTTTTTTTCACGGAGCCTTTCCGAAGATTTCCGAAGGGGATGATGAATTATACATAGGTATGTCGTCGTACCGGCGGCATTTCGTGTCGCAAAGCGGTGTCGGGAAGGCCGCCGTATCGGATTTTTTCGTATCTTGGAGTGACCAAACCTTAAAACCTTACCGCAATACGATGAAATTCTTTGTCGATACGGCGAATCTCGATCAGATTCGCGAGGCCCATGCGATGGGCGTGCTCGACGGGGTGACGACCAACCCGTCGTTGATGGCCCGGGAGAATATCCGGGGCGAGGAGGCGTGCCGCCGCCATTACGTCGAAATCTGCCGGATCGTGCAGGGCGACGTGAGCGCCGAGGTGATCTCGACGGATTTCGAAGGAATGGTGCGCGAGGGCGAAGCGCTGGCGGCGCTCGACCCGCATATCGTCGTCAAGCTGCCGTGCACGGCCGAGGGAATCCGCGCCGTCCGCCATTTCGCCGAACGGGGCATCCGCACCAACTGCACGCTGGTCTTCTCCGTCGGGCAGGCGCTGCTGGCCGCCAAGGCGGGCGCTACCTACGTTTCGCCTTTCGTCGGCCGTCTGGACGACATTTCGGAAGACGGCGTGGAGCTGGTGGCGCATATCGTCCGCGTCTATCGGACCTACGGGTTCCGGACGCAGGTGCTGGCGGCCTCGATCCGCCACACGCGCCATATCATCCAGTGTCTCGATGCCGGAGCCGATGTGGCGACCTGCCCGCTCTCGGCGATCAAGGGGCTGCTCCGCCATCCGCTCACGGAGAGCGGGCTGGCGCAGTTCCTGGCGGATCATGCCCGGGTGAACGGATAGCCCGCCGGGCGGACGGGACGGAAGGGGCGGGGATGTCGCGGGCGGATCCCCGCCCCGTTGCGTGTCCGTTCCGGAGAAAAGATGTGAAAAATTGCAGGCGTATGTTGCGTTTCGCGCCTCCGTTTCGTCTTATGTGCAAATGAAGGAGTTGGACTTCGACCGAGATATCGTGCCGCTTCGCGACCGGATGTTCCGCTATGCGCAGAGCCTGCTGCTGTGCGCAGCCGAAGCGGAGGATGTGGTGCACGATCTGCTGGAACGCTTCTGGCGGGAACGGGAACGGCTCTGCGTGCGGAGCGATGTCGGCTCTTTCGTGATGACCGCCGTGCGGAACCGCTGTTACGACAGCCTCCGCAGACGCGAGGCCGACCGGCGGCGCGGGGAGGCGGCGGCCTGCCGGACGGATCGCTTCGCCGCGGAGGATGCCGAGCGGTGGGAGGCCCGCGAGCTGGTGCGGCGGGCGATGGCCTGCCTCCCCGAGCGGCAGCGGGAGACGCTCCACCTGAAGGACATAGAGGGCGTTCCGACCTGCGAGATCGCCCGGATGCTCGGCTGCGACGAAGCACAGGTGCGCGTAATCCTCTCCCGCGCCCGTCACGGACTGCGAGAGGCGTTGAAAAAATGGATGGACGATGAACGAACGACGAAAACGGATTGAGGAGCTGGCGGCGCGCTATTTCGAGGCCCGGACGACGGATGCCGAGGAACGCGAGCTGCGCGAGCTGTCCCGCGAGGGGGATTCCGGGATGACGGAGGAGTTGCGGGTGCTCTTCGGAGGGCTGGATGCGCTGGCCGGAGAGCGGATGCCTGTTGATCGGGGAACGGCCGTCGGGCGGCTGTCTGCCGCGGAGCGGCCGCATGTCCCGTCGGGCAGCAGGTCTGCCGGGCGGCAGCTCCGGATGCCCGGTTCCGGGATGCCGCTTCGGCGGAGCGTGCGGCGGAGCGTGCGGCGGTTCGTGCCGTGGTGGGGCGTCGCGGCGGCTGCGGCGGTGGCGCTGGGAGCGTTCCTCTGCGTGGAACTGCTGCGCGAGCCCTATTGCTATATCGACGGACGGGCGGTCTATGACCGGGAGACCGCCATGCGGACGACGGCCTATCTCGGTTCGTTCGCCGTACTCGAATCGCCCGGCCGCATCGTGGACGACCTGTTGGAAAACCGATAAAAAACCGAATATATGGACAAAAAATTGGCATTCACCGGATTCTTTTTGTTGTGTACCCTGCTTTCCGCCACGGCGCAGCAGGCCGATTCGCTGCGTATTCTGCCGGAGCCGCCGTCCGCCGGAGCGGGCGAGCCGATCGGGGAGGTGGAGAACGAGCTGGTGACCATGCGCCGCGGCAGCGACGACAGCAGCGTGGTTCTCGAGGTGGCGGGGTTCGGCCTGACGCTCGGACGGGCTTCCGACACGGAGACGGGCAAACACCGCGAGGTGAAATCCTATCCGCGCGTGTGCGGAGTGTTCTGCGACGGCATCGAGCTGGGTTTCAACACGCTGGTCGGTCTCGACTATGCGGGTTATCCGGCCGGAACGGAGGATTTTCTCGACGTGCGGCCCGGCAATTCGTTCCACTTCGGCATCACGCCGGTCGGTCTGGATATCGACCTGGACCGGAAACGGAAATTCGGATTCTCGACCGGTCTGCGCTATACGGTCGATAACTACCGGTTGTCGAACAATTCGATCACGCTGGGGCGCGAGGACGGCCGGATCGTCCCCGTGGCGCTGGACGAGCCGGCCGGCAAGTCGAAACTGCGCATCACGTCGCTCGGTTTCCCGCTGCAATTCTCCTACGAGCCGGTCCGCCATCTGAACATCGCGGTCGTCGGTTACTGCGATTTCACAGTCGGGGTCAATTCCATCTACAAGAAACCCAAGGTGAAGAACGGCCTGTCCGGAGTGAATCCCTTCCGGTTCGGAATCGGCGGGGCGGTCTCCTACCGCGGTTTCGGCGTCTATGTCCGCTACGGCATCACCCCGCTTTTCAGGAGCAGTGTCGGGCCGACCTGTCACCCGCTGTCGTTCGGTGTCTGTATCTTCATGTAAACGGAGGTGTCTATGAAACGGATCGTATTGTTGTTGCTGGCGTCGCTGCCGATGCTGGTGCAGGCGCAGAATGTCTCCTGGAAGTTTTTCGACCGTTATACGAAGGCCGAAGGGTTCACCAGCGTGCAGTTGGAGCGGAAGATGATGCGGATGATGAGCCGGCAGGCCGCCGAAAAGGGCGACGAAGGGCTGGCCGGACTGCTGGCCGGTATCCAGTATATCCGGATCGTGGCGCTCGACAAGGGGGACGGCGGTCAGTTCGTCGCCGATGCCGAGGCCCTTGCGACCGCTCCGGACAACCGCTTCCATCTGGTGATGTCGGAGACCGAAGGGGGCCAGACCACGAAATTCTATCTGCGCGAGGCGGAGTTCTACTACTATTCGGAGCTGCTGATGCTGACCTACGGCACGAAGGAGACCGTCGCGGTGAACATCTACGGGCAGTTCGATCTCAAGCAGGTCGCACGGCTCTCGTCGATCCGCCCGCAGCGGTAACGGTTCCGGTTTTCGGACCGGAACAGAGCGCACTTCATTAAGAGAAACACCCCGGCCTGAAACGGCCGGGGTGTTTTCGGTTTCGTCGGTTCGGGACTTAGTCCTCGAACTTCGCGGAGAGGAATTCGCGGTTCAGACGGGCGATATGCGCGATCGAGATGGATTTCGGGCATTCGGCCTGGCAGGCTCCCGTGTTGGTGCAGTTTCCGAATCCCAGTTCGTCCATCTTGGCGACCATCGCCTTGGCGCGGCGGGCGCCCTCCACGCGGCCCTGCGGCAGCTTGGCCAGCGACGACACGCGGGCTGCGACGAAGAGCATCGCCGAGCCGTTCTTGCATGTCGCGGCGCACGCTCCGCAGCCGATGCAGGCGGCGGCGTCCATCGACTCGTCGGCGTCGGGCTTCGGAATCGGAATGGCGTTTGCGTCGGGCACGGAGTTCGTGCGTACGGAGATGAAGCCTCCGGCTTGCAGGATCTGGTCGTAGGCCGAGCGGTTCACCACGAGGTCCTTGATGACGGGGAAAGCCGCCGAGCGCCACGGCTCGATGGTGATGGTCGCGCCGTCCTTGAACTTGCGCATGTAGATCTGGCACGTGGTGGCCGCCTGGCCGGGGCCGTGCGCGTGGCCGTCGATGTGCAGCGAGCACATGCCGCAGATGCCCTCGCGGCAGTCGTGGTCGAAGGCCACGGGCTCCTTGCCCTCGTGGATGAGGTTGTTGTTCAGGATGTCGAGCATCTCGAGGAACGAGGTGTCGGCCGAAATGTTCTCGACCTTGTACGTTTCGAATGCGCCTTTCGATTTAGCGTCCTTTTGACGCCATATCTTTAATGTAAAATTCATGGTTTCGATTCGATGATTAAAGTTTAACGTCAATTGGATTTAGTCCTTGTAGTTGCGCTGGGCGGGGTGTACGAACTCGAAATTCAGCGGCTCCTTGGTCAGCTCCGGAGCCTGGTCCATACCCTTGTACTCCCAGACGGCGGCATAGACGAACTTTTCGTCGTCGCGCTTCGCCTCGCCCTCTTCGGTCTGGTGCTCGACGCGGAAATGGCCGCCGCACGACTCCTCGCGGTTGAGTGCGTCGCGGGCCATCAGCTCGCCCAGCTCGAGGAAATCCGCCAGGCGGATCGCCTTCTCCAGCTCTACGTTAAACTCGTTTTCGCGGCCTACCACCTTCACGTCCTTCCAGAACTCCTTGCGCAGGGCCTGGATTTCGGTGATGGCCTTTTCGAGCGACTCCTTCGTGCGGGCCATGCCGACGTTCTCCCACATGATGTGGCCCAGCTTCTTGTGGATGTCGTCCACCGACTGCTTGCCCTGGATCGAGAGGAGTTTCGCGATCTTCTCCCGGACGCCCTTCTCGGCCTCGTCGAAGGCCTTGGTGTCGGTCTTCACTTTCGGAGCCTGGATCTTGTGCGAGAGGTAGTCGCCGATGGTGTAGGGCAGCACGAAATAGCCGTCTGCGAGACCCTGCATGAGGGCCGATGCGCCCAGACGGTTCGCGCCGTGGTCCGAGAAGTTGGCCTCGCCGATGGCGTAGAGGCCCGGGATGGTGGTCATCAGGTTGTAGTCCACCCAGATGCCGCCCATCGTGTAGTGCACGGCGGGGAAAATCTGCATCGGCTGCTCGTAGGGGCTGACGTCGGTGATCTCCTCGTACATGTCGAACAGGTTGCCGTAACGCTGCTTGATGATGTCCTTGCCCAGACGCTCGATGGCGGTCTTGAAGTCGAGGAACACGGCCAGACCCGTCTCGTTCACGCCGTAGCCGGCGTCGCAGCGCTCCTTGGCGGCGCGCGAAGCCACGTCGCGCGGCACGAGGTTGCCGAAGGCCGGGTAGCGGCGCTCCAGATAGTAGTCGCGGTCCTCCTCGGCGATGTCCGAAGGCTGCTTGGCTCCCGAACGGATCGCCTTCACGTCCTCGAGCTTCTTGGGAACCCAGATGCGGCCGTCGTTGCGCAGCGACTCCGACATGAGCGTGAGTTTCGACTGCTGGTCGCCGTGTACGGGAATACACGTGGGGTGGATCTGCGTGAAGCAGGGGTTGGCGAAGCCGGCGCCCTTGCGGTAGCACTGGAAGGCGGCCGAGCCGTTCGACGCCATGGCGTTGGTCGAGAGGAAGAAGACGTTGCCGTAGCCGCCCGTGGCGATCACGACGGCGTGCGCGCCGTGGCGCTCGATCTCGCCCGTCACGAGGTTGCGGGCGATGATGCCGCGCGCCTCGCCGTCCTCGATGACGATGTCGAGCATCTCGTGGCGCGGGTAGCTCTTCACCGAGCCGGCGGCGATCTCCTTGTTCAGGGCCGCGTAGGCGCCGAGCAGAAGCTGCTGGCCGGTCTGGCCGCGGGCGTAGAAGGTGCGCGATACCTGAGCGCCGCCGAACGAACGGTTGGCCAGCAGGCCGCCGTACTCGCGGGCGAAGGGCACGCCCTGTGCCACGCACTGATCGATGATGAGGTTCGAGACCTCGGCCAGGCGGTAGACGTTGGCCTCGCGGGCGCGGTAGTCGCCGCCCTTGATCGTGTCGTAGAACAGACGGTATATCGAGTCGTTGTCGTTCTGGTAGTTCTTCGCGGCGTTGATACCGCCCTGTGCGGCGATCGAGTGGGCGCGGCGGGGCGAATCCTGGATGCAGAACACCTTGACGTTGTAGCCCAGTTCGCCGAGCGAAGCGGCTGCGGAGGCGCCTCCCAGACCGGTTCCGACGATGATGATGTCGAGCTTGCGCTTGTTGGCGGGGCTTACGACCTTGATAGCTGCCTTGTGGTTGCTCCACTTCTCGGCGAGCGCACCGGCAGGAATTTTAGCATCTAATTTTAAAGCCATATCGTTTGTGTGTTTGTTGTTCTACGAATTGATTAGCAAGCGGCGCCTGCGATGCAGGGGCAGAGGAAGAAGACGAGCACCACGGCAGCGAACCCGAGGAACACGATCGTCGCCACGATATTGGCGATGCACTTCAGACGGGGATACCACGTGTCGTTGGCCCAGCCTACGGTCTGGAACATGGACCACACGCCGTGCGTGAGGTGGAACCACAGCGCGGCGAACCAGACGAGATAGAGCACCACGTAGTACCACTGCGAGAAGGTGTAGGCGATGAGCGACGCACCGTCGGCCGCGCCGAAGCCCAGCGAGTTGGTGTGTCCGCCCAGAATCTCTACGAGCTGCATCTTCGCCCAGAAGTTGTAGAGGTGGAGCAGCAGGCCCAGCAGGACGATGACGCCCAGCACGAGCATGTTCTTCGAAGCCCACGTCACGCCCGGCTCCTGCACCGTGACAGCGTAACGCTGCGAGCCGCGTGCGCGGTAGTTGTTCAGCGTGAGGACGATGGCGTAGATGAAGTGCACCACGACACCCAGCGCCAGAACGGCCGTTCCGACGAGTGCGTACCAGTTGGCGCCCAGCAGCTCGCAGATCGTGTTGTAGGCTTCGGGCGAGAGGATCGCCGTGACGTTCATCGACATGTGGAAGAGGATGAAGAGCACGAGGAAGCATCCCGTCACGCTCATTACTAACTTCTTGCCAAGCGAGGAATTAGATAGAAAACAGCTCATAATGTTTTGAATTTGTTTATATTTGTTAAAGATTTGTGTTTCCGTTGGCAAAGATAGCCATTGTTCGCGGAATAACAACAAAAACGGGCGGGAATTTTGTGCCCGGAAGGAGGGTTCGTATGACGAAAAAAGAGCTGCGCCGGACGATGAAGGCGCGCAATCTTTCGCTCGGGGCCGAAGCGCGGTCCGTGGCCTCGGCGCGGATATTCGGCCGGGTCGGGGAGTTGCCGGCCTTCGCCGCGGCGCATACGGTGGCGCTCTTCTCGGCCCTGCCGGACGAACCGGACACCGGGGGAGTGGCGGAGAGGTGGCGTGCGGCGGGGAAGCGGCTGGTTCTGCCGCGCGTCGAGGGCGACGCCATGCGCTTCTGCGACTGCGATCCGGCGGCGCTGCGGCGCGGGGCGTTCGGCATCGCCGAGCCGGAGCCCGGGGCGCGGACGTGTCCGCCCGGGGAGATCGACCTCGTGGTGGTTCCCGGGGTGGCCTTCACGGCCGGAGGTGTCCGGTTGGGACGCGGGAAGGGGTATTACGACCGTTATCTTTCGCAGGCGGAGTTCCGCGGGGCGACGGTCGGGGTCTGCTATGCGCACCAACTGGTCGGGGAGCTGCCCTCCGAACCGCACGACGTGGCGGTGGACTGCGTCGTGGCGGAGTGAGGCGCCGCGTATCGCGGCACGAAGCGTGCACGGTATGGCCGGCCGTGCGGAGTGCGTCCGGGACATTGCGGCAGGAGGTTCCGGACCGCGGACCCGACCGGGGTGTTCCGGCCGGTGCGGAAAGATAAAACAACCGTTGAAATGACAGGAGAGAAGGGTATGGGAGCGAAAAAACGCCGGGTTGCGCTCGTGCTGGGCGGCGGCGGAGCGCGGGGAATCGCGCATATCGGCGCGATCGGGGAGCTGGAGCGCCGGGGATTCGAGATCGCGGCCGTGGCGGGAACGTCGATGGGGGCGCTGGTCGGCGGCATGTACGCTGCGGGGCATCTGGAGCCTTTCCGGGAGTGGATGTGCGCGCTGGACCGCTATAAGGTCTTCAGCCTGGTCGATTTCGCCTTCAGCTCCGAAGGACTGGTCAAGGGCGACCGCGTGATCGCGGCGATGAAGGAGCTGGTTCCCGACGTGCGGATCGAACGGATGCCGCTGCCGTTCGCCGCCGTGGCGGCCGACCTGCTGACCGGACGCGAGGTGGTGCTCGACAGCGGCGGGCTGTACGATGCCATCCGGGCGTCGATTTCCATCCCTTCGGTTTTCCGGCCCGTGCGCCGCGACGGCATGGTGCTCATCGACGGCGGCACGGTCAATCCGCTGCCGCTCAACCGCGTGCGGCGCGAGGAGGGCGACCTGCTGATCGCCGTGGACGTCTGCGCCCCGTTCGCAGCGGCTCCGGCGGCCGGCAAGGTGTCGCTGAACTATTACCGGATGCTCACCGCCTCGTCGCAGATCATGCAGCAGCATATCGCGGGGCTGATGCGCCGGCTGTACCGGCCCGACGTCGTCGTGGAGCTGCCGGCCGACAGCTTCAGCATGTTCGAGTTCTACCGTTCGGAGGAGATCGTCGAAGCGGGGCGCCGGGCGACCTGCGAGGCGCTCGAACGCCGTGCGGCCGGGGACTGATATGGCATGGATTTTGTTAAAATCGGAAAAAGATTGCGGCGGTCCGTTTTTGAAGAATTCAAAGAATAATAAATAAGTAGTGACGCAACTTCACACAGATTTGAGGACCGCCGCAATGTTGTCTTCGACTCCGGAAAAACTTCCCGGATTCCTATGCGGCAAAGATAAAGAAAGATTCTGAAATCGCAACTGTTTTGCCTGAATGTGATATGGGTACGCCCAAAAGGCCGAAACCCGTATCCTTTTCCGCTCCGGAGTTCCCTTTCCGGGGTATGCGTGCGGCCCGTATCGTCTATGCGGACGCCCGGACTCTCCGTTACGGAGGGTCCGGGCGTCCGGTTTGGCGTATGTGCGCCGCGTCAGCGGAGGTAGTCGCGGCAGCCGCGGTGGCCGCGCTTGCCGATCGGGAAGCCGAGTCCGAGCGTGACGTTCATCGAACTTTGCCGGATCGGAATCCACTGCGGGGTGTGCTTGGCCATCAGGACGTCGGTGGCGACGAAGAAATTGATCCAGCCCGGACAGAGGTTCAGCGCCAGGCCGAGTGCGCCGCCGTTGTTGCCGATCACCGTGTAGCTGCCCGTGAGGTGGAACCAGTCGATCGGGCGGAAATTGACCGACCCGGTGATGTTGTGCAGCGTCTTGTATTCCCAGAAGCGCATCGTGTAGAGCAGGCCCACGCTGGCGCGGTTCTGCCACATCTTGTATTCGAGCCCGGCGTTCACCGTGGCGCGCAGCATGCGCGTCGCGCTGCTGGCCTCCTGCTTCTGGAATTCGAGTACGTCGAGGTTGAAGTCGGGCTGCGAGCTCGTGCCCTCGCCGTCCACGGTGACGCCCGTGAACTCCATGTTCTTGACCGAACGGCCCGAAAGGGTGTTGCCCTTGCCCCAGCCGATGAAGCCCAGGTCGTTGATCGCCAGCGAAGCCTGCAGGTCGGGCAGGATGTCGTACGTGGCGCCCAGATCGACGGCGAAACCGTAACCCGTCGGGCTGGTGGGCTTGAAGTCGATGTCGTCGAATGTGTAAACCATCTCGCCGCTGTCGTTCATCTCGGTCGTGGCCTCCAGCCCGGCGGCCGAAATGTCGAGCGATCCGTCGGCCTCGACGGCCCAGCGGTCCTCGTTCAGCGATACGTCGAAGCGGTTGAAGTTGGACTTCGCGCGGACGATTCCGGCGAGGAACTTGCCGCGCACGCCGACGTAGAGGCGGTCGTCGAGCAGCGGGAACGAATAGGAGAAGGCCGCCTCGAGGTAGGAGTCGCTGATTACGCCGATGTCGCTGATGCGCCCCTCCTGCCCGTTCTTGATGAAGTCGAAGAGCGAGTAGGGGATGTTGGCTTCGGCGTTGGCCCGCACGTTGAGGTCGAACGACCAGAAATTCTTGCGGTTTTTCGTGTAGGCGCCGAATCCGATGACGTTGATGCGGGTGTCCGCCCCCAGCAGGTTTTTGTCCTTGAGGCCCGAAAGCGCCTCGGCGGCCGATACGGAGCTGTCGAGCAGCGTCACGAGTTTCCCGTCGCGGGGATAGAAGATCTTGTCGAGCGAGATGTTGCCGCTCATGCCGACCTGGATGCCTCCCAGCACGGGGAAGTTCACGTAGCCGCGCTGCGGTGCGAAGGCCGGGTTGAGCTGGCTGCGGAAGGTCGAGCCTTCCATGAAGTAGGACGAGGGGTTCTGGGCTGCGGCGCCGACCGTTACGAGAAGCGCCGCCAGTAAGATGCGGATTTTTTTCATGTTCGGTGCGCTTTTATCAGATGTCGAGTTTCAGACCGCCGCGTTTTACGAGCCGCAGGTCGATGGTGATTTGCTGTTTCGCGGAGTTGTCGAAGCCGCGGTCTCGGTAATAGATTTCGAGCGCGATGGGAATGCGGATCGTGGCTCCGTCCACGATCTGCCGCAGGTCGTCGGCGTAGAGCTGCGTTGAGGGAATGGCGTTCTCCTCCTTCGTGGCGTCCACCGTGATTTCGAATGCGACGTCGGAGGGCAGGAATACCGGTTCGAGCCGCATCGTCACCGGCAGACGGCTCGAGATCGAGCCGTAGATGTGCAGCGTATTCTTGGCATCGGGCGTACCCTCCGGGTCGAGGTTGTCGGAGAGCATGTCGATCACCTCGTCGTCGAGGTCGATATGCCCGATTTCGTACTCCACCGGTTCGATGTCGATGGTTCTGAGGTAGTCCGAGGCGACCTGCTTGATCCGGGTTTCGATTTCGTCGGCGGAGAGCTCGAGCGCCGTCTTGAAAGCCTCGGTGTACTCTTCGAGCGGAATGCCGGACTCTTCGATGCCGATCGCTCCGGCGAACTCGTCGTAGTATTTCTCGTAGGTCAGCCGGACCACTCCGTCCAGCTTCTCCGGGTTCTGCCGCATTTCGGCGATCGTATTTCCGATAAGACCGTCGCGGTAATCGGAGTCGCCGGTCAGGGCGGGGAGGTTCACTTCCTTTTCGGAAGAGGGCAGCCAGATGTCGGCTTCCCGGAAGATCGCTTCGATGTTCACGCCGTTTTCGGCGATTTCATCCATCGAAACCTGCACGGTGGCGAGCGGAATCCGGAATTCGGAATTTTCGTCGCCGATGGCGACGTTGTCGAAATCGAGGTCGCTCAAATCGTAATCCCGATCGACACACGCCGTCATGAGCGCTCCGGAGAGGAGCAACAGGGAAAGGGTTCTCATAGGGACAAGTGTTGATTTCGGGCGCAAAGGTAGAAAGTTCCGATAAATAAAACAAAATATCGGACGTTTTTGTATATGCGGTCCGTCTTTGCGGGATATTTGTTACATTTGCAGCGTCTATGGCCGCATCCGAGAAATCCGATCTGAAGGAGCAGGTGGCTCTGCTGCCGCTCTCGCCCGGCGTCTATCAGTTCGTGGACCGCCGCGGGACGGTTATCTACGTGGGCAAGGCCAAGAGCCTGCGCAAGCGCGTTTCGTCCTATTTCGTGCAGTCGAAGGAGCACAGCGCGAAGGTGCGGGTGCTGGTCCGCCAGATCGCCGCCGTCCGTCACATCGTCGTCGGGAGCGAGACGGATGCCCTGCTGCTCGAAAACTCCCTGATAAAGAGCCTCCAGCCGCGTTACAACATCCTGCTCAAGGACGACAAGACCTATCCGTGGATCGTCGTGCGGCGCGAGGCGTTTCCCCGCGTGCAGTCCACGCGCACGCTGCTGCGCGACGGCTCGCAGTACTTTGGTCCCTACGGGTCGGTGATGATGCAGCGCAGCGTGCTGGACTTCATCCGCGAGGTGGTCCCGCTGCGTACGTGCAAACTCAATCTTTCGCCCGAACAGATCGCCCGGGGACGCTATTCGGTCTGCCTGCAATACCATCTGGGCAACTGCAAGGGGCCCTGCGTCGGTTTGCAGAGCGAGGAGGAGTACGCCCGGCAGGTGGAGCTGGTCGTCTCGGTGCTCCGCGGCGATCTGCGCCCCGTGCGGCAGTATCTCGAAGGGGAGATGGAACGTGCGGCGGGGGAGCTGCGCTTCGAGGCGGCGCAGCGCTACAAGCAGCGGCTCGACGCGCTGGACAACTACGCCGGTCGGTCGGTGATCGTCAGCGCGCGGATCGTCGATGTCGATGTCTTCTCGCTGCTGCCGGACGACGACGCGGCGTGGTGCAACTTCGTGCGCATCCGCCACGGCTCGGTGGTGGGCGTCTCGACGGTGAAACTCTCGACGGGCGTGGGAGCCGACGAGCGCGACATGCTGACGCTGGCCATACAGCATATCGTCGAACACATTGCCGGGGGCGAGCTGGCCCGCGAGGTGATCGTGCCGTTCCTGCCCTCGACGACGCTGCTCTTCGACGGCGTGACCTTCACCGTGCCCAAGCGGGGCGAGAAGCTCGACCTGCTGGAGTTTTCGCGCAAGAGTGCCCGTATCTACCGTGCCGAGCAGCTCAGGAATCTCGAAATCCGGAATCCCGAGCGCTACACCGAACGGCTGCTGAACGCCTTGCAGAAGGAGCTGCGTCTCGACCGTCCGCCGCGGCATATCGAGTGTTTCGACAACTCGAATTTGCAGGGGGCGCATCCGGTGGCTTCGTGCGTGGTGTTCCGCGACGGGAAACCCTCCCGCAAGGAGTACCGTCATTTCAATATCAGGACCGTCGAGGGCCCCGACGACTACGCTTCGATGCGCGAGGTGGTCTTCCGGCGTTATACGCGCCTCATGGCCGAGGGGGCCGAGTTGCCCGACCTCGTTATCGCCGACGGCGGCAAGGGGCAGATGGGGGTGATCCATGAGGTGCTGGAGCGGCTGGGGCTGGACATTCCCATCGCCGGACTGGCCAAGGACGACCGCCACCGCACTTCCGAACTCTACTGCGGTTTTCCGCCGCTACTGGTCGGCGTGCGCCCCACCTCGCCGCTCTTCCATTTCCTGACGCATATCCAGGACGAAGTGCACCGTTTCGCCGTCTCGTTCCACCGTCAGAAACGCAGCAAGGACTTTATCCATAGCGAACTGGAGCGGATCGAAGGGGTGGGCGAACGGACGATCCGAACGCTTCTGCGCCATTTCCGCACGGTGGAGAAGGTCCGCACGGCCCCGGCCGAAGAGCTGTCGGCGCTCGTCGGTCCGGCGAAGGCGAAGAAGATCCTGGCGTATTTCGGGCGGTAGTCCCCGGATTTCCGTCCGCCGTGTGCTGTCCGTCCCCCCCCCTCCGAATATCCGGTGTGGAGGTTGCCGGAAGCGGTTGTTTCCGGGCGTTGCCGGCCGGGTCGCGGCCGGTTCCCGGCAACTCGATTGCGGCCGTGCGGAGGTTCCCTTCGGGAAAAATCGGCTTATTTTTTGAAAAGTTGCGAAAATCCCTTATCTTTGTCCTCCCGATTCATCGCGTATGCGTCGGAGGCGGAACGATCCGCCTGCGCAGGCGACACTGCCCGGATGGCGGAATCGGTAGACGCGTTGGTCTCAAACACCAATGACAGCAATGTCGTGCCGGTTCGACCCCGGCTCCGGGTACAGATGAAAACTTCCGGACAGTCGAAAAACGACTGTCCGGAAGTTTCGTTTCTGCCGTTCTGCGACGGAATCCGCGGCCGGGGACATTTTGCGGCCGGTCCGGACCGGGAGTGTCCGGGCGTCTTTTTCAGCGTTGCGGCCTGTCTGGCCTGTACGACGGAGCAGATCGCGCTGAGCCACCGCTGGCTGCGACGGTTCCGTTTCGGTCCTGTGGAACGGCTGTGGCGGACGGGGACACGCATGTCGTGGCGGCCGTCGGCTCGGTGAGCCGGAGTTTCCGGCCGTTCCTCTCTTCTGCCGGGTGCTTTGTCGCAGGCGGCCGGTCCGCCTGTCTGCCGCAAATGTCGCCGCCTTGCGTGCGTTTGCGGCAAACGTTTCGCTCGTTTCCGGCTCGCGTCGCGCGTTACGGCATGACGCGCGGAAAGACGAATCCGATGCGCGTCTGGTCCGACCAGAGGCGGAGATACTCCCCGTCCGAGCCGACCGACGCCATGTAGCCTGCGTCGCCCAGACCCAGTTCCATGTTCTCCGAGATCGTCGCGGCGCTTTTCTCGCCCTCGGCAGGCATCGCCTCCAGCCGGAGGGAGACGTACTGCCGTCCCTCGTCGTCCTGAATGCGGAAAAGGCATTGCGACGGGTCGGCGAGCAACTGGTGGCTCTCCCGGTCGAAGAGGAACACGGGCTTGCCGTTGCGATAGACGCCGGGCGTCTCGGCCGTGAGCAGCGCCTTGCGCTGGGTCCTGAGCTCTTCGTCGGAGGTATCTTTCGAGCAACCACCTCCCGCGGTGAGCAGCAGGGCGGGAAGCAGGAATTTTCCGATTTTCATGGCGTTCATTTTACGGTGATGTATTTGATGAGGTACTGCTCCGAGCCGCTTTCGGCTTCGGTGACGACGGCCGTCAGACGGTGTTCCCCGGCCGGGAGCGTGACGTAGGTCTCCTCGGTCCGCTCTCCGTCGATGTACCATGCGACGCTTTCCATCCGGCGGGGGTAGTCGAGGACGCTCAGCGCGACGGGCCGGTCGTGCGAGAATCCGTCGGCCGGCACGGCGATATGCACGCCGTTCTGCGTGGAGATGGGCGAGGTCGTGAACGACAGCGTCCGGCTGCTGGAACTCTCGTCCGAGAGGAGCGTGACGGTCGCCGAATAGGTCATAGCGGGCAGCAGGCCGCCGATGTGGAGGGCGTTTCCGCGCACGGTCCGTTCGCCTTCCGTCCTTCCCGACCGGCCCCAGCTTACCTTCCATTCGCTTTCGGGAGCGCCGTCCCACGTCAGCAGGGCGTCGTACTGCCGGGCTTCGGCCGTGATTTCGAGTGCGGCGGTCTTCCTGGCCTTCATCCGGATATGTCCGCCGGAGCGTTCGATCTCGCCGAACGCCGCGCCGGGCGCTTCGTTCTTCCAGGAGACGTAGTGCCTGTTGCTGCCCGGAGAGAGGCTCCGGACGTCGTCCGTTCCCGGGAAAAAGGTCCGTCCGGCGCTCTGCGTTCCGTAGGAGGACGGAACCGACCGCACGAGTTTCATGCACTCGTGGCCCGGGTTGCAGTTCAGCGAGTTGCCCGTGTGCCACCTGGAGGCGTATGCCGGTGTGTAGTCCACGTGGTAAACGAGCATCCCGCCCTCTCCGACGTCGGGGATGTGCCGGTCCCACTTGTTGCCCGCCGGATCGCGGCTTTCGAGCAGGAAATAGTCGTTGTCGGTCGGCGTACGCACGAGGTATCCTTCGTCGTTGGTGACGGGCCCCAGCTCCAGATCGCCCCCGTCGGCGATCTCCTCCGGTTCGGCCCATCCGACCATCCAGCGCTCCAGGATGTTGAGTGCCGGGGGCGTGCGTCCGTCGTTGTTGTAGCTGCCGCTGCACATGAGCGAATACGATTCGAGCGCCGGGGCGTTGCCGCCCGAGCCCGCATAGTCCGTGTCGTAGAAGTCGGGCCAGCCGAGCACGTGGCCGAATTCGTGGCAGAAGGTCCCGATGCCGGCCATCACGCGGTCGGCGTTCAGTTCCGACGAGCAGGCGTAGCCTGCGAGCTGCACTCCGTCCAGCAGGACATTCCGGTAGCGCGGGTCGCCCTGCACGTCCCACCGGTGTGGCCAGATCGTCTGCGGGTCGGCCGTCTCGGCCTGGTTGTGTCCCGCGTAGAACACGAAGACGTCGCGGATCACGCCGTCGTCGGCGAACTGCGAGAAGTCGATTTCGTCGTCGGCCAGACGGCATGTCTCGACGATCAGTTCCGGGGTGTTGTCCGTCCCGTCCGATCCGGCGTAGTAGGCCGCCTCGCGGGAGGCGCGGTAGGGGCCCGCGACGACGAATTCCGGGTCGAAGCGTCCGTTGGAGTTGTCGTGGTAGTAGTTCCATGCGCTGCCCGTGGCGCCGTTTACGCTGTAATTGTCCTGCATGAGCAGGTCGTGGAAGTCCTGCTGCGCGCTGCCCGATACGAACGTTCGGTCGGGAAACTCCACGAGCAGGATCAGCGACCGGAGCTTTCCGACGGTCGTCGCGGAGGAGATTCGGCGCGGTGCGGAGGGTTTGCCCTCGGCGGCGGCCGCTTCGTCCGGGGTGGCAGGGGATTGCAGTCGGGCGGGGCGTTCCATCGTGCGCACGTAGGTCGGTTTGAGCCCGGGACCCAGTTTGGCGACGAGGGCGCGTTCTCCGGCCGAAAGCGCACCGACCGGTCGGGCCTTTACCTGCGTGGGAACAAGCCGCCCCTCGGCGTTGCGCGAGGCGTAGTAAAGATCGCCGTCCGCGCCGCCCGTGAGCGTGTAGCCCTCTTCGGAGAGGAAATAGTGGTAACGCTCGTCGCCGACGATGCGGACGAGCAGTTGCGAGCCGTCGCTTTGGGTGATGCGCACCGGGCGGGGGTAGGCCGGTACGCCCCGGACCGGTGCGCGGCCGAGCGTCAGCGCCGAAAGCATCAGTGCGAATGGGAGAATGTGGCGTTGCATGGCATGTCGTTAAGGGTGAGCGATTGTCCGGGAGGACCGGATCATGCGTATAAAGGTAACTCTTTAATTTTGAAAAAGCAAACCGATCGCGCGGATCGGTTTGCCGTCTCTTTTCGCCGGATGCGCGCCGGGGGACCGGACGGGTCCCTCGGTGTGCCCGGAGCCTCTATTTCGCCAGCAGCGAAGGTGTCGTGTTCGGCGTGAAGTCGTTCGACGAGTTGTTCGTATCGACGAGTTTGCCGTCGGCGCCGGTCTTGCGGATCACCGACTTGTTGAACCGGTCGGGGTCCGAATCCTCCGTGCCGCACCAGGTGTAGCCCGCATCGAGCGATGTGCCCCAGGGAGCCATGCCGAAGGTGTTGCGTCCGCCCGTGTTCACGGCGTCGAGCACCCACTCGTTGGGAACGAAGTAGCCCTTGATGGGCATTTCGTAGTCGGAGCCGTTCGGCGAGTGGAAGATATAGTAGTATCCGTCGCCGATCGGGTGGTCCTGCAGGAACTGTTCGCCGGTCGTGCCTGCGGGAGGCATGGCGATCGCGATGCCGTAGGCGCCCCGGTTGTGCAGGCTGTGCACGGTCAGCGTCTGGGCATACCATTTGTCGAGATTGGGAACGGCCGGGTTGTCGGTGTCCAGGAAGTTTTCGTTCGACGATTCGTCGTACCACTCGAAGTCGGCGGTCGTGGCGTCCCACGAGTCGGGGTTGCTCTCGAGGTGGTTCTGGGCGTTATTGACGATAATCAGCGATTCGCCGGCCTTGACCGGTACGTCGCGGCCGCTGCCCGGAATGGCGTAGAAGGCCTGTCCGGCGCAATACTCTTCGCGGAAATCGACCGCTGCGGGGATCTCGCCCTCCATGTTGGAGAGCACCGAGCTTTGCAGGATCAGCAGCATGCCGTCGGCATAGAGGTCCTCGTCCGTGTTGTTGCGGATTTTGATGTATTGGTCGCCCTGATATTTGTCGGGGCTTCCGGTCTCGGGCAGCGCCGTGCCCGTGAAGTAGATCTCCTCGATGACGAACTCGCCGTTCTTTGCGGCCACGTTGCTCTGTTTGATCGTCACCGTGGCCAGCAGGTCGCTCCGGCCCTTGCGCGTCACGGTCACGGTCGTCTGCCGTTCGGCGCCCGTTTCGTTTTTGGCCACTTCGAGCACCAGCGTCCTGCCCTCCGTTTCGGCTTCGTTTACGCCCACCCACGAGCTCGCCTCGTCCGGGATCGAGACGTCGAAATCCGCCTCCGGAACGTTCACCAGTACGTTGCCGCCGTTCAGACGCATCGAGGACGATACCGTTACGGGTTCCACGGGATCGTCGGTTTTCTCATCCGAGCAGGATACGGCGCCGGCCGAGACGAGGGCGGCCGCCGCCAGCATGTAGATCAGTTTTTTCATACGTTTGTTTTTTATTGGTTTGTAATGATGGAATGAATTGTCAGAACAGGAATCCGCAGGCCGCCGTGAGGTTGTGTTCCGCCAAGCCTCCTTCGTAGAGGCGGGGGCTCCAGCCGGCCTCCGCGAAGCAGGCGGTGCGTCCCCGCAGGCGGCGTTCGGCGCGGAAGCCCGCCTCGGGGGCCAGTGTCCGGCTGTTCAGCCGTTCGGCCGTGCCGGTCAGGTATTCGGCCAGGTAGTCCGCCAGCCCGGGGAGCGAGAGCGTTCCGGAAGGGGCTCCGTAGCAGCCTATGCCGAGCGAGGCTTTGAACCTCCAGCGGGTGAGGAGCCATTCCGCATGGCCCCGGAGCGAACCTCCGAGCCGCGAGAGCGTCATTTCGCGCGACGGCCAGAGGTATTCGGCCGCAGACTGCTGCCATTCGACGCCGGGGCGGAGCGCATAGCGGCGGTTGCCGCGCCGCCATTCGACGGTCGCTTCGGCCCCGGCCTGCCAGATGCGGTTCTCGTACATCGCCTGCCGGTCCACGGGCGTCCCCTGTCCGGTGCGGTCGGCGACCATTTCGATCCCCAGCCGTTGCGAGCGGGCCGCATACGCCCCGAGGCTCCAGCGTCCGGCGCGGTAGGCGACGTGCGCTTCGCCCCGCTGCGTGCGGAGGGTGCTGACGGGGATGGAGTTGTTCGGTCGGTAGTTCCGGTCCGTGGTGAACCGGCTGTATTCGGCGCGGGCGTACCACCCTTCGGGACGGTGCGGCATGAGCTGCGCCGCCACGGCGTATCCGCGGCCGGTATAGGCGGTGAGCGTGCTGCCCGATTTCCCCGAGTAGCGTTGCAGGATGCTGCCCAGTCCGGCCATGAAGAGCTCGCGCACGGTGTTGGTTTCGTTGAAGAAGGAGATTCTCGAGTTCTGTTTGTAGAGCCGTCCCCTGAGGTCGAGGATCAGCACGCTGCGTCCGAGCTCCATGCCGGCGCCGAGCCGGAACGTGAAGTCCGAGACGACGTTGTGAGGTCGGGGATCGACCTGCCGGTATTCCTGCGCGGCGCGGTAGTCGCCCCGCAGGGCGATGTCGAAGCGGCCGATCCGCCGGGCGTAGCCGCCGCCGAAGGCGTACTCCTCGGTCGTGAGGTCGCCGCCCACGGAATCCGCCACGATATAGGGATAGAGCAGCAGGTAGTCGGCCGTGGAGTTCCAGCGGACGTTGCGGCGGTTGCCGCGCACGTACCGGGCGTCGGCCCAGACGACGCTCCGGTCGTCGAGGCGGCGGAAACTTTCGGCGTAGAATCCGCCTTCGAGCGCTCCGTCGCCGAGCGGTTGCAGCCGCGCCTCCTCCTCCCGGCGCAGATTCATGCGCACGGCCAGTTGCGAGAGCGACCGGTTCGGGCGTCGGAGCGCGGCGGCGGGCGACGCTTCGTAGAACCGGGCCGTGGCGTGTTCCGCCTCCGCCTCGGCGAGCGATGCGCATTCGGAGATTCCCGCCGTGTCGCGCCGGAACGCCGTCGAGTCGGTCCGGGCGGCCGCCGGGAGGGGCAGCAGAAACAGGATTGTCAGCAGTGCGGCTTTCATGGCGTCGGGTCTCATCGGTTGGCTTGGAGTAACAGGACCGCCGATTCCTGCCCGTTCACCCACGTGACGGCTTTCGCCCTGTCGTTGGCATAGTCGGCGCAGTACAGCCGGCGTGTCGTGCCGTCGGCGTAGGTCGCCCGGGCTTCGACGATGAAGTTGTAGATGCCCCGGCGGAGCCGGACGGTCGTCCGGTTCCGTTCCACCGTTTCCGGGAACGCCGTGCGTTCGTAGGTGTTCAGGTTGTAGAAATAGGAGATGTCCGTGAGGATTTCGAGCCTCTCCACGGGGCGGCTGTCCGGCATCACGAGCCGGATGGAGACCTCGGTGAAGAGTTCGTTCCCGTCGGGGTGTTCGCAGGCTGCCGGCAGCAGCAGGGGCAGGCAGCAGAGCGTGCGTATGATGCGGTGTCGGATCATGTCTCAGAGTTTGAAATTGACCTCCATGCCGAAATAGGGATCGGAGTAGCGGCGCGTCCGCCCGCCCGATACGTTGATGTACGAGGGGCTGTAGTCGAACAGCCGGTTCACGAATACCGCCACGGTGAGCCTGTCTCGGTAGAGGCGTTTGGATAGTTTGAGGTTCACGTACATGCTGAACGGCGTGAGGTCGTAGAGGTACGCGATGTCGCTGACGTCGTCCTTTATCATGTGTTGCAGGATGCCGTCGGCGGCCGATTCGTCGGTGAAGGGGTGTTCCCTGAGGTCGGTGTCCAGGTAACTCGCCGGGCGCGGGTCGGTCCACTGCCGTTTCCGTCCGGTGAACCATTGGCATTGGAACGAGGTGGAGAAGATCATTCCCAGCCGCGGAATCTGCGTGTCGAACAGGAAATTGGTGTTGCACAGCTCGTTGTAGAAGCTGTCCTCCTTGTCGTAAAGGCCGATGTAGGGGTAGGGTTCGCCGCCCGTCACCACGACCGAGGTGGAGATGTACTGCGGCTCGCTGTTCTCGTAGTCGGTCCGGAAGTAGGCGCCCGAGACGATGAGTTTCGTGGCCAGCGGACGGATGCGCGGGGTCGAGAAGGTGAACTCGACGCCCTGCTTGAGCGTTCGGCTGCCGTTGGTCGTGCAGCCGGTCAGCGCCAGCCGCTTTTTCTCCTCGTAGGGAAGTCCTTCGAGCGACGGCGGCCCCGTGAGCGCCGAGGCGTCGATGGCCGTCTCGTCGTAGTCGCGGAACGTGAAGGCGAGGGGGCGTGACGAGGTGCGGAATCCCGAGGTCATGTCCTCCCGGAAGTAGCCCAGCGACAGCCCGAATCCGGCCCATTCCGCCCGGCCGCGGACCTCCCATTTGAAGTTGCGGGCGGCCAGCAGACCGTAGTTTGTCGGATCGTATTTGTAAACGATCAGGTTGATGCGCCGCAGTTCCGGGTCCTCGGGGAAATAGTTCAGTTGCGTGTAGTCGAAATAGACCGGGTCGGGAAAGAGCTGGTCGAGCGTCGGGGTTTTGGTGTGCCAGCCCGTGCCTCCCGAGAGGGTGAGACGCATCGGATCGCCCGCCACTTCGAATGCCGGCAGCGAGACGGAGAGGTTCAGGCGCGGGTCCAGATAGATTTTGCCCTGAAGCGCATAGCGGCTTCCGAGGTTGGCCATGGCCGTCGCGCGCAGACCCGCCATGGCCTCGATCCGCCATTTCCCGGCCCGGATCACGGTGTTGTCCTCCACGAAGGCCGAGAGCCGGTGCAGGGCCGGAAGCGCGTCGTAGCGTCTCGGGCGGGTGGACATCAGTTCGGTGATGGGGCGCGTTATGTCGTAGAGCAGTCCGCCGCCGTAGTTCTTGGCCATCGACCACTCGGCGCCCGCGCGCAGCGTGCTGCGCGTCGAGCGGGTGTTCGCCGCGAAGAGCGCCATCGCCTTGGCGAAGGCGTAGAACGGCTTGCTCTCCACGCGCAGGGTGGCCTCGTAGCGCGAAGGCAGGATCTCGGCGTCGCAGACCCCCTCCTCCAGCGCCGTGCGGATCGGCACGTTGGCGCTGGCGATCATGTATTTCCAGCGGTCGGTGATGTCGAAGTCCGCATCGACCGAGGCCGAGAGGTCGAAACTGCGGAAAAAGGCGGATTCCTCCTTGACCGCCGCCGAGAAGTTCAATGCGGCCGAAAGGCTGTTGTAGCTCGCCTTGTAACGTTCCAGCGGGCGTCCCGACACCCCTTCGTCGATGTCCTTGTCGCTCTTGATGCGGTCGAACGATCCGGTGTAGTCGATCGATCCGCCCAGCGTGTAGCGGTAGTCCGAAGCGGTCTCCCAGCGTTTTTTCATGCGCCACGAACCGGTCATGCGGCGGTAGTTCTGCCGCGTGTTGCGCGGGTCGGCGCGGGCGTCGAGGTAGTTCGCGCCGACGTTCATCGTCAGCAGGTCGGCCTTCCCGCCCCACTCGAATCCCTTGCCGACGTAGAGGAGCTGGCTCTTCAGGTCGGCCTTGAAGCGGGCCTCGAGGTTGCGGCCGCCCTCCTTGCGCTTGATCTTCACCAGTCCGCTCGTCAGGTCGCCGTATTCGACCGAGGGGATGCCCTGCACGATCTCCACCGAGGCGATTTCGTCCGTGGGGAGCGTGCGCATGTCGATTCCGGCGTTGAGCGATACGGGAACGCCGTTGTCGCTCGTCATGCCGCTCGACAGGGAGCCTCCGTACTGCATCGCCGCGTCGTTCGAGAGCGGCCGCCCGTCCATGACGAACGAGACGCCCAGCGACGAGGTGGCGTAGTCGGCGTCGGAGGAGGCCGCTTCGCGCAGGCGGATGTGGTTTGATGCCGAGAAGGCCGGATCCGACGCCCTTCCGCCGGGGAGCAGTTCGAGCAGGTCCTCGAAGCTCGACGGCTGGAGGTGCTGCATCGCCTCGCGGCCGATGTGCACGGCCGAGACGGGTCCCCGGACTTCGGTGGCCGTGATGACCACGTCGCGGATTTCCGTCGATACGGCCCGGAGCCTTACGACCCGGTAGATCGCGCTTCCGGACGGGACGGCGAGCGTCGTGCGCTGCGTGGCGTATCCGATGTAGGAGACCGTGACCTCGTAGCTTCCGGCGGGGAGCGCGAAGCCGCATTTGCCGGCCGCGTCGGTCGTGGCGGCGTAAGGCGGCTTTCCCGCATCGGGAACGGCCTTCAGCGCCACGGTGGCGTACTGGAGCGGATTTCTCAGCGAATCGGTTACCTCGAACGTGATTCCCGCGTCATTGGCCGGGCGCCGCTGCGCTCCGGCGGCGAGGGACAGGAAGAGGCCCGGAAGGATCAGTAGATATTTCGTCTTGCACCACATAATTCCGAGCACAAAGGTAGAGGGAGGCCGAAAAAGCGGCAATCCCCAATAATAGGTAATTTGCGTCGGAAAACTACTCCGAAAGGGGGAGCCGTATTTTGGGATGCCCTTCCGAGTTTCCGGGGCGGGTGCTGTCCGTCCGCCGGTCCGTCCGGCTGTCCGGACCTTTCTCCGGAAACCTGTTCCGGACCCGGAAAGAGGCGGATACGAAAAATCCGGGATCCCCTCGGAAGGGAATCCCGGACGCCCGGTAAGAATGTGAACTTTTTATTTTTTGGTGAGGGCGATGCGGAATCCGATGCCGTCTCCTTTCGAATCCGGCGTATTGATACGGTTGTAGATGTAATAGATCGACGAGTCGGAGCATTTGAAGTCGCCGCCCCGCTGGTAGCGGTAGTCCTCCCACGAAGGAAGCCCTTCGGGACCCGGAGCTCCCGTGGGGTCCGTTTCAGGTTCGGTCGGTTCCTTTCCGTACGGCCATTTCCAGTCGTACACCCATTCATAGACGTTGCCGCTCATGTCGTGGATGCCCAGCTCGTTGGGTTGCTTGGTCCCCACGGGGTGCGGCTGCTCGTCCTTCGCGTTGTTCCGGTTCCAGGAGACTTCGTTGGCGTCGTCGCCGCCGGCATACACGTAGTTTTCCGACCTGTTGCCGCCGCGTGCCGCGAACTCCCATTCGGCGTCGGTCGGCAGACGGTAGCCCGCGGCCGAGGAGTGGTCGTAAACTACGACGGCCGAGGAGATGCGTCCGCTTCCCTGCTTGTAGGTGACCTGTTCGAACCGGTAGGCCGGTTCGAGCCCTTTGATTTCGCTCAGCCGGTTGCAGAACTCCGCAGCGTCGTACCACGTGACGCCGGTCACCGGAAGGTCGTCACCCATGACCGTCGATTCGTTGAATCCCATCACTTTGGAGAAGACGTCCTGCGTCATTTCGTATTTGCCGATGGCGAAATCTTTCGTCAGCGTCACTTCGTGCTTGTTCTCTTTGGGGGATTTCGGGTGATCGCCGAGGATGAAGCTGCCGGCCTCGACATCGACCGTCTCCACCTGTACGTCGGTCAGTTCGACTGCCGTGGCGGTGTATTCGACCGTGGTCTGGCCGTCCTCGGAGGTGACGGTGTATTTGACCGGCGAAGAGAAGTTCTGGGCCGTACCCGAGGCGGGCGTGAGTTCGGCGTTGGCCGAACAATCGATCGTCGGTGTGAGCGACGAGCGGTCGAGGCCCGGTCTGACGTAAATGGTGATCGTCTTGGCTTCGGCGTCGAGCAGGGCGCTGTAAACGCCCGGGGTCGGTGCGGAGGTCTCCGGGTCGAGGAAGAGCATCCGGGTGATCTCGGCATTCGGGTTGGGCAGCATTTCGGCCGTGATCGTATAGGTCACCTGCGTTACGCCGTCTTCGGCCGTGATGGTGATGGTCGCCGGGTCCTTGAAGGAGCTGTCCCACGAATCCACGAACTGAATCTCTCCGGCGGTGGCCCCTTCGGAGATTTCGTATTCCTGATAGGTGTAATACCAGGGCCATTGGTCGGAGTAGGGAACTTTGAGCAGCACGGTGTGATTCTCCTCGTCGATGATGCCTTCGACCACCGGTTCGGTCGTCACCCTGAACGACAGCAGCCTGGCTTCGGAACTCTTGGCGACCGAGACGGTGACCGTGTATTCGCTCCGCGACTTTCCGTCCTCGGCCGTCACGGTGTACTTGACCGGCTGGGAGAAGTCCTGTTCGGCGCCGCTGGCGGGAGAGACGGTCGCGCCTTCCGATACCTCGATGGTCGGAACGAGCCTGGTGACGTCCGTGCCGCGGGTGACCGTGACGGCGATCGTCAGGGCCTCCTGGTCGATCGTCGCCGGGCCGCTCTGCTCCTCGAACGAGAAGGCCGTGATGGAGGAGGCGGTCAGTTTGGGCTGCGCCTTCTGTACGACCGTCAGCGAGACGGGCGTGACGTAGGTGGCGTCGGAGAACACCTCGACGTCGGCCGTGCGTTCGGTCTCCTTGTCGGTGTAGGGGTCGATCGCAAGGCGGAGCTTGCCGGCCTCCACCGAGGCCTTGCACCAGGAGGTTTCGCCCGTTCCGGAGACCTTCGCCGCCAGATTGAGGTTGCTGATCGCACCGCCGTCCTCGTCCGTGAGGCCGATCGAGACCGTCGCGCCGGAGGCGGTGACGGTGAGCTTGTTCTGAGAGAAGACGACGTTTTCGACACCGGAAAGCGGTGCGAATCCCAACGTCACGGGGTCGGGGGTGTCGGGGTCGTCGCTGCATGCGGCGAGGGCCGCCGCGGCGAAAATCCCCATGGCGAAGATTCGCCGGATATTGCGGAATTTTTTCATGGTCGTTTTTTTGATGGATGATGGGGAAGGGAGCGCCTCCTCGGCTGGAGGCGTGAAGAACGGAAGGGGCCGCATGGACCCGACCCCTTCCGTCGAGGGCCGGCAGGACGGATCAGCGGCGGATCACGACGCGGAATCCGATTCCCGACTGGCGGCACATGTTGTTGGGATTCATGTCGATACCGCCGGCTTGCAGACTCCAGTAGGTGATACGCAGGTTCCATTCGCTCGACGTGTCGTAGTCGCCGCCGCGGATAAATGCCAGGTCGTCCGCATCGCACGGCTCGTCAGGCCCGAACGGATCGGTCACCTCGTCGGTCGAGGGGAAGTCGCTCATGTAGGGGCGCTCGTACCAGTCGTGGTTCCACTCTCCGACGTTTCCGCACATGTCGTGGATTCCGATCGGATTGGCCGGTTTCTCGCCCACGGGATGCGTTTTCTCGCCCTCGTTCTCGCGCCACCAGCCCATTTCGAGCGGGTTGTCGCCTCCGGCGTAGAGATAGCTGTATTGGGCGATTCCCTCTGCGCCGCCCTTGGCCGCATACTCCCATTCGGCCAGCGTCGGCAGGCGGTATCCCGTCGCGCTCATGTCGCAGTTGCGCGTGGCCGTGAGGATGCGGCCGCTGCCGTCCTGTCCGTACTGGATGTCGGAGAGGTTGTAGAAAGTCGTGTAGCCTTCGCGTTTGCTCAGTTCGTCGCAGAACTGCATGGCATCCCAGATGGAAACGCTTTCGACCGGGTGGGTGGCTCCTTCCTTCTTGAACTCCGAGGGGTTGAAGCCCATCACCTCCTCGAACTGCGCCTGCGTCACCTCGTATTTGCCGATCGAGAACGACGTGAGGTTGCAGTAGCGGGCGTTCCCGATGACGCTTGTCGGATCGGGGCTGTCGCCTTGCAGGAAACGGCCGCCCGGAACGTCTATGAGCTCGATGAGCTGCGCGCCGACCTCGGTTCCGTCCTGCGAGATGCCGACCGAGCCGCTGCCGAAAAGCTTGGCTCCCGAGTTGTCGGTGCACGATACGGCGATCGTGGCGCGGCGGGCGTTCTCATCGGTGTTGGGATCGACCGTGAAGGTGAATGCGCCGGACGCGTCCACCTGGCTGATCTTCACCCAGGCGGCCGCTGCGCCGGACTTGGCGTCGGTGGCCTCGACCGCGAAGGTGTAGCCCGTCAGGTCGGCGATCGGGCTGCCCGAATAGGTCAGCGATACCTTGACCGTCGTGGCCGCTGCGGCGCCTCCCGCCACGACCGTATAGTTGTTGCCCGAGAGGGTTACGCCTGCGGCGGGCTCTGCGGAGGTGTCGAGCACCACTTCGCCGCCGACGGTCAGCGTGACGGTGTATTCCCGGGTGGTTTTGCTGTCTTCGGCCGTCACGGTGTATTTCACCGGCTGGGAGAAGTCCTGCGTGCTGCCGCTGGCGGGGGATATCTTGGCGCCTTCCGAAACCTTGATGACCGGAGCCAGCGACGAGAGGTTCGTACCCGCCTTCATCACCGCCTTGACGGTGTTTTCGCCGATTTCGGCCTTGCCGATCTGTCCGGGAACCGTGAACTCGAGGATCTCGGCTTCATGGCTCTTCTCCTCCTCGACCACCACGGCGGCCTGGTATTCCTGCCTGGTGATTCCGTCTTCGGCCGTCACGGTGTATTTCACCGGCTGGGAGAAGTCCTGCGCCTCGCCGCTGGCCGGCGACACGCTGGCTCCGGCCGAAATCTCGATTTCGGGCGTCAGGGCCGTGACGTCGGTTCCGAACGGCACGTTCACCGTGATCGTCATCTTCTCGTAGTCGATTTCGGCGGGCTGGGTCTGCTCCGGGATCGAGAAGTCGAGGATGTGGGCTTCGGCGCTCTTGGGCGTGGGAGCCTGCACGACCTTGAAGGTGAAGGGGTTGATCGAGACGCCGTTGCCCGATCCTGTGAGGCGCACGTCGATCGAACGGGCCGCTTCGCCGCCTTCGTAGGGCTGGACGGTGAATTGCAGCGCATTGTTCTTCGGTTCGATCTGACACCACTCTTCGGAGGCGCTGTTGTTCGACAGTTCGACCTGGAGCGTTACGCCGCTCAGGGCCGAACCGTCGGCCTTCTTGACGGCGATCGAGGCCGAGGGATAGATGCCGTTATTGCTTACGTTGAGCGTGTTGGCCGAGAAGCTCACGCCTATCAGAGAGGTCGAGGGGGAGAGAGCCACATCGGTCTTGACACCGTTTTCGCCGGTGTCGTCGTCGCTGCACGCCGCGAAGGAGCACGCCGCGAGCGCGAGGGCGAAGCCATACTGGAAGATACGTTTCATAATGCGATTGTTTTTAAGGGTTTTCGAATGGATGTGTCCGTTGGCCGGGGGCTCAGAGCAGGGCGCCGGGCATGTAGTTGGCCGGGTCCTTCGTGTCCGTGAGCGCGCCCATCCGGTAGGTTCCGAACGACTGCTTGAGCCAGGTCTTGCGGAAGGTCTTGCCCGTGAGGTAGTCGCAGAGTTTCTGTCCGCAGCCGTTGTCGAGCAGGGTCTGGGAATTTCCCACCGGATCGTAGTCCGTGTTGTAGCGGAGCAGTTTGGTCGTGCCGTTGGGATTTTCCAGGATGTCGAACGTGAAGACCGCCTGATAGAGGCCGAACTCCACCTCCATGTCGATATAGGGCCGGCCTTCGAGCTCGCCGAAGCGCATGTAGATATCGCCCAGCGTCATGCGGAACACGGTGGAGATCTCCTTGCCGAAATTGACGAGCTGCTGCGCGATCTCGCACGACGTGTCGCCGCCGTACATGGACAGACGCACGGCCAGCGCGGAGTATTTGTAGCCGCTGCCGGCGCCCAGCATCGCGTCGAGCCCGATGATGGCCTCGTCCTGCCGCTGCACGGGAATCTGCTGCGAGGAGACGGCCGTGTAGCTTTGCGTGGCGTCGTTCCAGAGGAATCCCGAGATGATCGACCCCTGCATGACGAGCGGCTCCTGCAGTACGATGTTGTGTTTCAGATCGACATAGGACGACGCGGTGGCCGAGATCACCGTGTTGGTGCCCTGCACGTAGCTCAGCGTGACGGAACGCAGGTCGAAATCCACGGCGACCTTCCCGCTGCCCAGCGCGACGTAGCAGTAGCCGTCGCGGTTGATGAATTGCTGGAGGTCCTCCTGCACCTGCATCAGCGCCCCCTGCTGCACGAGGTTCTTCTCTTCGGCCGAGGCTCTCGTCAGCGTGGCCTCGACGCGGTTGCGGCGGCCGAGCAGCGAGAAGGTGTCGCCGTCGAACGAGGCGATTTCGAACTCGAAGTCGGTTTCGAGGCCCTGGTTGTCCTCCGCGCTGCCGCCGCTGATGTCGGAGTTCGGGTCGTTGATGATGGCCAGGTAGCTGTACGTGTCGAAGATCAGCGTCGGACGCTGCAACCCCTGGATGCGGTAGCTGCTTTCGTCGGGCGTGGTCCGGAAGTCGGGGTACATCAGGTTGTCGGTGTACATCGTCACGCGGTTGTCGTCGGTGAAATCCATCCAGAACCGGTAGATGCCCTTCGATGTGGGAATGTTGGCGATCCAGCCGTTTTCGGCCGCGGAGAGCTCCCCGTAGTAGGAGGAGATGGCCTCGTCGAGGCGCTGGTCCACGTCGCCCATCGTCGTTTCGTAGTCGTTGTCGTTGCAGGCGGTCGCAGCCAGCAGCACGACCGGGAGCAGGAATATGCGATAGAGGTGTTTTTTCATCTTTCTGCCGTGTTATAGGGTTATTGATTGTCCGCGACCACCTGGGCGATGGCCTCCTGTACGCAGGTCACCAGTCCTTTTTCGCCCGCCGTGTCGTAGAACTCGATGCCCCAGGTGTTTTTCAGGTAGTCGATCACGATCTGCTCCTTCTGCTGCAACAGGGCCGCGCCGGTCGTCCCGGCCTCGGTCAGCACCGTCTCTTCGTACCATTCGCGGCCGTAGACCATGATCATCGAGATCATCTCCACGAAATCCTCGTCCTTGCCCGACATGGCGTAGGGGGTGATGAAGCCCAGTTGGCGCGCCTCCGAATCCGAGACGCTCGTCCAGCCCGAGGGAAGGTAGTTGCCGGCGCTGATCTTTTCGTAGTTCTTGTCGAAGAGCACCGTCTGGTGCAGAATGTGCGCGAACTCGTGCTCGATGGTGTGGAGGAATTCCTTGACGTTCGCGGCATCCGATGGGTCGAACCCGTTCACGTTGAGCAGCAGAATCTTGCGGCCGCCTTCGGCCTGTCCGAGCTTGATGGCTCCGAATTCGTACTCGGGGCTGCCGACCAGCACGACCTTCTTGGGCGTGATCTCCTTGACGAAGTCGAGTCCGGCCGTCTGCTCGTAGGGCGAGAACCAGACGTCGTACATCACCTGCATGAACGGGATGACCAGCTCCTCATCGACGGGCACTAACTGCTTGTCGATCGAAGGCATCATGTCCGTGGCGTCCCACTTGTATTCGACGTCGATGTTGAACGGCACGACGTAGTTTTCGTAGAGCCACCGGTCGGTCTCCGTCTGGACGGTCTCTTCGCCGCCCAGGCCGGGAATGTCGGCGTTGGGGTCGATGGGGTCCTCCTCGTTGCAGGCCGTGAAGGCTGCTCCGGCCAGGAGCGCGAAGAGGCAGAATTGGATATGACGTAGTGTTTTCATCGTATTTTCAGCTTTTGAATTACCACGGATAGGGGATGTTTACCATGTCGTTGAGTTGAATGCCCGAGGCGGTCGCGATCTGCGGGATTTGCAGGATGCGGCGGTCGTCGTCGGGCGTGAGGGTGCTGGTGGCGCCGTCGATGGTCGTGTGCGTCACGGGAATGTTCCAGCGCAGCACGTCCCAGTAGCGTATGCCTTCGTAGAGGAACTCGATGCGGCGGAAGTCCAGTACGGTCAGGATGAGCGCCTTCTGCACGTTGCCCTCGTCGCCCGCCTTGAAACGGCCGGCGTTGTAGGCGCTGTTGATGAAGTGGTCCGGAGCATTGAGCTGGGCCGTGTAGTAGTCGGTCAGCTTGTCCTTGTAGAGGGTGTTCGGTCCGTAGGCGTAATCGTCTATGCGGCAGGCGGCGAACATGTTCAGATCGTCCAGCGCGCCGTCGTAGTTGCCCAGCATGGCGTAGGCTTCGGCGCGGGCGAGCAGCACCTCCTCCAGCCGCAGCAGCGCGCACTTCGAGTAGGGCACTCCGGTCTGCGCCACGGGATTGTCGATCTTGAAGTCCTCGTAGAACTTCGGCAGCCAGTAGGTGCGTCCGCCGTTCCACTGGTAGGCTACGTTCTGGAAGATCCACGGGTCGCCCGTGACGTTCTCGGTCAGCAGCGTCACCATGGCCGTGCGCTCCATCGCGTGACGGACGTAGGCCGTTCCGACCATCTCCCGGTAGGCCAGCGTCACGCACTCGGTGAGGAGCAGGTTGGCGTTGGCGCTGGCGCTGGTGAAGTCCGTGCCCATCTGGTCGGGATTGCCGCTCTTGATATAGGTGCGCCAGTCGTGGAGGTTGCTCCGCATGAACTGGTCGGCCGCGTCGTTCGGGTCCACGCCCTGTGCCGGCGACCCGTCGGCGTTCAGTACGGGCGTGTCGTCGGTGTAGGAGAGCGCGAAGTGCTGTGTCGGCGTGGGCAGCAGCATGTTGGCGTAACGGATCACGTCGTTGTAGTTGCGCGAGAAGAGGGCGATGCGGGCGCCGAGCGCCGCGGCGGCATCCCGCGTGAAGTGGAATTTGGGCTGGTCGTAGTCGCTGCTGCCGCCTACGAGCTGCATTCCCTCCTCGAGGTCCTTCAGGACGTGTTCGAGCGTCTGGGCGGCCGTTTCGCGGTCGTAATGCTTGATGACGACCGTCTCCGGTTCGGTTACATAGGGGATGCCCGGATTGGCCGCGAGGTTGTTCGTGTCGAAGAAGTCGGCGAAGAGGGTCAGCAGGCAGAAGTGCGCGTAAGCGCGGGCCAGCAGCGCTTCGCCCTTCTGCAAGGAGGCCGCACCGGGATCGGGCAGTTGTTCGATGGCTTCGAGCGCGTGGTTGGCCACGGCGATGGCGTTGTAGGCCGAGGTCCAGTACTGCTCGTTGGTGTCGTTGCCCGATTCCGAGCGGGTGAACTCGTCCCAGAGGAAGGCGCTCACGACGTTGTCGAACGCCGCGTCGGGCTGCATTCCCTGGAAGGTGCTGCCGAAATCGGTGTATCCGTCGCAGCGGTGCTCAATGAGCGTCATGTAGGTTCGGTCGGGGTAGGCCGTGGCGAGCAGTTGGCTGATCTTTTTCGGCGTGTCGATGGTGGTGCGGTTGTCGGGCACGGTGTCCAGGAACTCGCTGCATCCCGCCGACAGCGCCAAGCCCAGCGTTACGAGGAATATTTCGATGATTCTTTTCATGATTGCTTGCGTACTTTATGTTAGAAACCTAAATCGAGCGAGAGCACGAACTGCGTCTGGACGGGCATGGCCACGCCGCCCGTGTTGAAGAACTCGGGATCCTGACCGTTGAGGGCCTTGTCCGAGTACATCAGCCAGAGGTCCTTGGCCGTCAGCCGCACGGCGGCGCGCTTGAACACGCGGCTCTTGCGGACGAGCGCCGAGGGCAGCTCGTAGTTGATCGAGAGCGATTTGAGGCGGATGAAGTCTCCCTTGGCCACGCGCGCCGACGAGTAGTTGTAGTTGTTGTACGGGTAGGCGCTCGAGAGGTAGAGCTTCTGCATGAGGTTGTCGGCGATGGCCGGGATGTCGGTGCGCTGCTCGTCGCCGCTCATGATCCAGCGGTCCTTGAACTCGTTCGGGAGAGCCGTGATGTCGCTGTAGCTGGAGCTGAACACCGGGTTGAGCCGGATGACGTTGCCCGCCTGGAACGTGAAGAAGAGGTTCATCGAAAGACTCTTCCAGCGCAGCGTGGTGTTCAGTCCGCCCGTGTATTTGGGGTCGATCTGCCCCTCGTACTTCAGGAAGTCGGTCTCGATGCCCTGCATGTAGCAGTCGTATCCGATCTCGCCCTTCTCGTTGTAGAACATGGGGATGCCCGTTTCGGGATTCAGTCCCGCGAAGGGAATCGAGAAGAGGCTGTTCACCGGGTAGTTGTTCTTGTTGCCTCCCTCCTGGCGGACGAGCTCGAACACCTCCGGACTGTTCTTGGCGTTGCGGATGATGTTCTTCGAATAGCCGAAGGTGAAGTGCGCCGACCAGGTCCAGTCCTTGGTGCTTATCATCTTGCCGCCGAGCGTGATGTCCACGCCCTGCGAGTCGAGATCGGCGTAATTCGCGTTCTTCCACATGAAACCGCCGATACCCGCCACCTTGATCTGCGAGATCAGGTCGAAACCCTGCCGGTTGAAGTAATCCACGTTGAAGTCGAGCCGTCCGCCGAACAGCGTCAGGTCGAAGCCCACGTTGAGCTGGTAGTTCTTCTCCCACGTCAGCTCGGTGTTCTGCAAGTCGGCCAGCGTGATGCCCACCTCGGCGTTTCCGGGCCGGTAGAGCTCCTGGTTGTAGTAGAGCGCCATGGCGTTCGAGGCCGAAGGCGGGATGTTGGCCGTCAGTCCGTAGCTGGCGCGCAGGCTCATGAAATCGACGATGCGCGAGGCGTTCTCCATGAAGGCTTCGTTGGAGATGATCCACTTCCCGGCGAAGGTCCATGTGGGCAGCCACCGCTTCGCGGCGCCGCGTCCTAACTGGTTCGAACCGTCGTAACGCGCCGAGGCCGAGATCGAGTAGCGGCGGTCGAACGTGTAGTCGGCGTTGGCGTAGAAGGCCGCATTGCGCTCGTAGGTGTCCTCCATCATGTAGTAGGGCGACTGCCGGTAAACGAGCATCTCCATCAGTTTGGGATCGAGCGACACCACGCCGCCGCCGTCGTACTGGTAGCCGTATCCGGTCGTGGAATTGACGCGCCGGTCGGTGGAGCGGATTTCCATGCCGCCCAGCACGCTCAGCTCGTGCGTGCGGTCCGTATCCCAAACCTTTGTGTAGCTGAGCGAGTTGCGGACGACGTAGTTGAGCATCTTGTTGGTGGCCGTGTTGTAGAAGCCGCCGTAGGGGAGCACGACGACCGGTTCGGCCGAGAGGTCGTTCGGGTCGCGGTAGAGGAACGGGTTGAGGCTGCGGATGGTCGAGTTGCCCGCCGCGCGGTAGGCGTTGGCGGCGTTGGCGTGCTCGGTGATTTCGTGCTCCTGCGTGGTCTGCACGTAGCGCAGCGCCCCGGTGAAGTTGTAGCGCAGTCCCGGGACGATCGTGTAGTTCAGCTCGCCCTGCAACTTCACGTCGGCCACCGTCAGGTGGAGCTGGTTGTTGCGCAGCTCCGAGAGGATGTTGAACGGGGCGTAGTTCATCGTGATGTACTCCAGGTTGCCCTCGTCGTCGTAGGGGCGCAGGGCGCGGCTGGTGTTGAGCGCGTAGCTGAAGGGGTTGATGTCGAAGTCGCGCGAGAAGCTGCCTGTCACCACGTCGGACTGGCGGGTGAATGAACCGGGGGCGTCCTGCTGGCGCAGCGATCCCACGACCTGAACCGACGTGCGGATTTTGCTGCTGACGTCGAAATCGTTGCGGAAATTGACCGTGTAGCGGTTCACCTTGTCCGCGATGCTCCAGCCGTTGTCGCCCAGGAAGCCGATCGAGGCGTAGGTGCGCGACTTCTCGGAGCCGGACGAGATGCTGAGCGAGTGCTCGTGCATGAGGTTGTAGGTGAACAGCTTGTCGAACCAGTCGGTGTTGGCCCTGGCGTACTTCATCAGGAAGTCGTGGCGTGCCTGCCGCGTGTTCTCCAGCCCGAATTTGCCGCTGCTGGCGTTGTAGGCGTTGATCTGGTTGTACATGATGCCGTAAACGCCCGAGTTCGCGGAGTTCACGATGTCGGGTCCGAGCAGCCCCTTGCGCTCCATTTCGGAGAAGACCGACATCTGGTCGTAGGAGTTCATGATGTTGTACTGCGAATAACGGGGCTTGGTCCGCAGCGTGAAGTTGCCGTTGTAGGTGATGATCGGGGCTCCCTGTTTTCCCCGCTTGGTGGTGATGACGATCACGCCGTTCATGGCGCGGGCGCCGTAGAGCGCCGTTGCGGCGGCGTCCTTCAGGATGTCGAAGGTCTCGATGTCCGAAGCGTTGATGCCCGCCACCGAGGAGCCGAGCAGCGTGGTGGGGTCGCCGCTCGAAAGCTGGTCGTTGGAGATGTCCACGACGTCCTCGAGCACCATGCCGTCCACTACCCACAGCGGCTTGTTGTCGCCGTTGATCGACGTGACGCCGCGGATGCGGACTTTGGGGGCCGCGCCGAACGTTCCCGAGACGTTCTGCACCGAGACGCCCGCCACCTTGCCTTCGAGCATGCGGCTTACGTCCGTCACGCCGGCCATGTTCAGGTCCTCGGTCTTGAGTTTGACGGACGATCCGGTGAAGGTCTGCTTCTTGATGTCCTGGAATCCGGTCACGACGACCGCGTCCATTTTGAGGGAGGATTTCTGAAGGGAGACGTCGATGTGCCGGCGCCCCTTGATCTCCACCTCCTGCGTGTCGTAGCCCACGTAGCTGACCACCAGCGTCGTCGCGCCTGCGGGCAGGGCGAGTGCGAATTTGCCTTGTGCGTCGGTCGCTATGCCGACGGTCGTGCCCTTGACGGCCACGCTCACGAAATCCAGCGGTTTGCCGTTCTCGGCATCCCTGACTACGCCGGAGAGTCTTGTCTGGGCGACGGCTGCTGCGAAGCCCGCACAAAAAAACAGAAACAGGAGTAGTGTTTTTTTCATTTCATAATGTGTTGGGTTAATAATTGATGAGGGTAGGGAGTTTTCGGTTTTCAGGGGCCCGGGCGCACAAAAAAGCCTGACATCCGGAGCGGATGCCAGACTTGACGGTATGATACGGGCGCAACGAAGGCTGCCTCCGAGTCCTTCTGGGGCACGGGGATCAGCGTCCATACATTGTTAAGCGTCTGATAGAAAATGCGTTCCGTGGATATGGAACGCCGGAGAACCTTACCGGAGTCCGTGTTTGAAAGTTCCCCCCCCCCTTCTCGGTCCGGCGGCTTCCGCAGCGGCTCCCGCCGGGCGGGTGGTCCGTCCGGTGAGGCAGGGGATTATCGGCTGGCGTCGTGACATGCGTTCGGGTTTGCGGGTGCGTTTCGGGGGAGGTTCGGTAGGCGTATGTTACGGTTTGGTATTGTTTTCGGTGCGAAAAGCGTCGGGTTGTAATCCGTATTTCGTTTCTAAGTTGCGGTTGTTAGTCTATTCTTGTTAAAAATACGACGATCTGAAATTTTGCATTGAATTAACTGGATGCAAGATATAAAAGATTTTTCGAAATTCATAATATTTTTTAATTTTTTAGCGAAAAAACGGATGGCTCTGTTTCCTCTGTGATTTCGGATTGTAAGCGGAAACCCTGCGCAGGAGGGTGCAGGACCGTGAAACGGGGCATTTCTCTCCCGTTTCACGGCCTTTCCCCTGTCAGGCGATCCGGTCCAGCGAACGGCGTATCTCCGCATCGGTCGGGGTATAGTCCTTCAGCGCACCGGAGAGGTATTGTTCGTAGGCATAGAGGTCGATCACGCCGTTGCCCGAGAGGTTGAAGAGGATGGTCTTCTCGCGCCCCTCCTCCCGGGCTTGCAGGGCCTCGCGGACGGCGGCGGCGATGGCGTGCGTCGATTCCGGCGCGGGGATGATGCCTTCGGTCTTGGCGAACAGGATGCCGGCGCCGAGCGTCTCGGTCTGCGGAATGGCGCAGGCTTCGACGAACCGGTCCTTGAGCAACTGGCTGACGATGGCTCCCGCACCGTGGTAGCGCAGTCCGCCGGCGTGGATGTCCGAAGGCTGGAAGTCGTGCCCCAGCGTGTACATCGGGATCAGGGGGGTATATCCCGCCACGTCGCCGAAGTCGTACCGGAAGGCTCCCCGCGTGAGTTTCGGGCAACTGGCGGGTTCGACGGCCACGACGCGGACCGGGTTGCCGCCGGTCAGCCTCTTTCTCAGAAACGGGAAGGCCAGCCCTGCGAAGTTGCTGCCGCCGCCGAAGCAGCCGATCACCACGTCCGGCTCGGCGTCGGCCATCTCCATCTGCGCGACGGCTTCCTGTCCGATGACGGTCTGGTGCAGCAGCACGTGGTTCAGTACGCTGCCCAGGCAGTAGCGCGTGTCTTCGGGGTGTTGCAGCGCCATCTCCACGGCCTCCGAGATCGCCAGTCCGAGGCTGCCCGAGCAGGCCGGGTCCTTCGCCAGCGCGGCGCGGCCCGAGGCGGTGCGGTCCGAGGGCGAGGGGAAGCACTGTGCGCCCCAGGTCTGCATCATCAGCCGCCGGTAGGGTTTCTGGTCGTAGCTCACGCGGACCATGTAAACCTCGACGTCGATGCCGAAGTGCCGTCCCGCGAAGGCGATGGCCGAACCCCATTGTCCGGCGCCCGTCTCGGTCGTGAGGCGGCGGATGCCCTGCTTGTAGTTGTAGTAGGCCTGCGGTACGGCCGTGTTGGGCTTGTGCGAGCCGGCGGGCGAGACGCTCTCGTTCTTGAAGTAGATTTTCGCCGGCGTGTCGAGCGCCTTCTCCAGTCCGGTGGCGCGTACCAGCGGCGTCGGCCTCCAGATGCGGTAGATCTCCTGTACCTCCTCGGGAATGTCGATGAACCGTTCGACGGACATTTCCTGTTCGATCAGCTCCTCGGCGAAAACGGCCGACAGTTGCTCCCGGGTGACGGGTTCCCGGGTGACGGGGTGCAGCGGCGGCAGCGGCCGGTTGGGCATGTCGGCTACGATGTTGTACCATTGGGCAGGCATCTGACGCTCGGTCAGGCAGAATTTCTTCGTTTTCATTTATCGTGGATTTTTAAGGGTTTTGTGCAAAAGAAAAGCCCGCTGTTCACTTTCGTAAACAACGGGCTTGTGGCTCGGGATTCCTGCTGACCTATACATACGCCGGACCGCACTCATTGTTCACGAGAGTCAATGAGCGCCACCACCAAGCCTGTATGTTCAGATTTCGAATCATGTTTTCGCAAATATAGGGAATCGGTTCCGAAAATGCAAATTTTCCGGCAGGATTTTCGCGGTTTTCTCCGAAAAGGGTTTCCCGGCGATTCCGGTTGCGCCGTGCGGCATTATATATAGGTGGCCGTCACTCCTTCCACGCGACATGCCCGGCGTCGTGGAAAAGACCGCATACGAGCGTCAGGTATTCGGGCAGCTTTCCCTCCGCGCCCCATTTCAGTTCGATGCCGAACAGTTCGGAGGTCGTGCGGCCGATGTCGAATCCGCACGCTTCGAGCGACGGCCTCACCCGGTCGGGATGGCGGCAGGGGAGCCCTTCCGGCCGGGTGCAGCTTCCTTCGGGGCAGTAGAGGCAGCTTCCGACGTAGGAGAATGCCCGTCCTCCGTAGCGGCGCTCCAGCGCGAGGAGCCTCCTTTCGATCCGGATGCGCTCGGGGCGGAGCAGCCTCCCGGCCTCGGCGAGGGGGAGCCCCTCTTCGCGGGGCGTGATCTTCGCGGCGACGAGCAGCGCCGTGCCGTACCGCAGCCACTCCTCCGCGGGGTCCTTCGCGAAGGGCGGGCAGCCCCAGTTGCGGCCGTAGTTGGGGCATCGGCGGCAATAGGCGGCGATGCGTTCCGCGTCGCGGAAGCGGGCGGTGTACTCGGCGGCGGGAAGCTCGACGGCGAATTCCTCGGCCGTATAGCGGACGGATGCGTTCATGCGGCAAAATTAGTCGTTTCCGCGGGCATCGGTGCGCGGAGCGAAAATTATTTTCCTGCCTTTTGCCTTTTTCGCGGGAAACCGCTATCTTTGTCTCCGGATCTGGTGTTCCGCTCCTCCTGCGGAGGACGGAATGAAAAGGGAATCGGGTGCAAATCCCGGACAGTCCCGCTGCTGTGATGCTCCGTGAGTTCCGAATATCTTCGGCCACTGACCCGCGAGGGGTCGGGAAGGCGTCGGGACGGGAGCGAGTCAGAAGACCTGCCAGATCGATTCGATGCCGGTCGCTCTCGTGGGTTAGGCCTCCGGTTTCGGCGAAGAATTGACATTCGTATGTGTTTCGTTCGGTCTTCGGACCGTCGGCCGCGGGTCGTGCCGATGCCCGTTTCGGGCGGTTATGTCCGGATCGCCTGCGGAGCGCCGGCCGCCGTTCTGTCGCTGCCGGTCCGACTGCTGCTCGCCGATCGGCGTGCTGTCCGGTGTTTCGATCCGCCGGCACGGGCCTGTCCGACTGGGCGGACAGCCTCCGACGGGACGTGGGAGGGCCGTGCCACGGTCTGCACGCTGGCCGGGTCCATCCGGGTGCAGGCGGCGCAGCTTTTGGTACTGGCTTCGGAAGAACCCGAAAAGGCGCGGCGGGGGAAAACGGACGCGTTACTGCCATAACGGATCGGTTCGGGAGATTGGTCGCCGCGCCTTTTTTAAATGCGATGATTATGAAGATCGTTTTCTATGGAATTCCCGAAGAGGAGGTCCGGCGTCTGGCCGGGCGGTACGGCTTCGGGCTCTGCCGTTCGTTCGGGGAGTTTGTCGCGGGCGGCGGGCGGAAGATGCTGTTGCAGCCGCTTCTGCGCACCGACGGGGAGCGGCTGGACTTCTTCGGACGGATGGCGCGGTACGGGGCGTCGGTCGATGCCGTCGTGGTCTCCTGCGCCGACGATTTCAGCGCCGTGCACTACTGCTCGCAGCCCGGGAGGTTCTTCTCCGTGAGCGGCGAAGCCGGGGAGGAGGCATTGGAGTACGAACTGACCCGCATCGTCGAGACCCGCCTGGGACTCGTCTGCGCGCACGAAGGGGTGGAGCCATGACGCGGGGGCAGGTCCATGTCTATACGGGCGACGGAAAGGGGAAGACCACGGCGGCCTTCGGCCTTGCCGTGCGTGCCTTGTGTGCCGGGAAGAACGTGTATATCGGGCAGTTCGTCAAGTCGATGGCTTACAACGAGACGAAGATCGCACGGCTGTTCGACGGTACGGACTCCGCATGGGGGCGCGTGCGCATCGAGCGGTTCGGCCGCGGCTGTTTCATCGGCCGGCAGCCGGAGGCGGTCGATGCGGAGCTGGCCCGGGAGGGGCTGAGGCGGTGTGCCGAAGCGCTTTCCGGTGGGGAGTACGGGGTGGTCGTCCTCGACGAGGTGTCCATCGCCCTCGACTGCGGCCTGCTGTCCGTCGGCGAAGTGCTGGAGGCGCTCGCTGCCCGGGCGCCGCAGACCGAAGCGGTGCTGACGGGGCGCTATGCCCCGCAGGAGCTGATTGCCGCGGCCGATCTGGTGACCGAGATGCGCGAGGTGAAGCACTACTATGCGCAGGGCGTCCTTTCGCGCGACGGCATCGACCGCTGACCTCCCCGCCGTCATTCGGCCGCCTGGAGGTCGGCGAACCAGTAGCCGTAGGTGCGTACCGATCCGTCGTCGAGGCGGATGTCGTAGCTCTGTGCGAAAGGCTTTCCGAGCCGGAACGGGACGGCTTCGCGGAAGATCGGGCCGTCGTAGCAGAAGGTGTGGTATTCGCCGTTCTCGCCGTTGGGGTCGGTCCCTGCGGGCAGCGAAGCGACGAAGGCGGCGTCGATCTCCCGGCCGATGGCTTCGGCTCCCAGTCCGTCGGCCATCGTCGTCACGACGACGGTCCTGAGTCCCGACGAGAGGAAACCGCGCATGACCTGCTCCGAACTCTCGCCCCAGAGCGGTTCGACGACCTCGATGCCCGCAGGGGCGAGCCGCTCCTCGCGGTAGCGGCGCACGTCGTGCAGGAAGATGTCGCCGAAGATGAAGTGCGTCACGCCCTCTTCGCGGTAACGGCGCACGGCGCGGTCCATCGCCGCCGAATAGTCCTCCATGTCGCCCTTCGGCGTGAGATCGACCGTGTGGAGCGGAATGCCGATGCGGTCGGCCTGCGCCCGGAGCAGCTCCGTCGGGATGCCGTGCATCGTCGAACGGAGCGTCGAGCGATTGACGGTGGTCAGCAGCGCGACGATTTCGTAGCGCTTCGATCGCATCGCCCGCCAGAGGGCGTGCGCCGAGTCCTTGCCGCCGCTCCAGTTGAAGACGGCCTTGTGTCTGGTCATTTCGGTCGGGAGTTATTCGAGTTTCCGATAATAATGCATCTCCCGGTCGGCGGCATCGAGCGCTTCGGGATGGAATACGGCGATCAGGTCGTGCAGCACCACGTCGGGCCGCACGACGCCCGATTCCCAGTAGTCGTTGCCTCCGGCGGCGTTCGTGCGCCGGTCGCAGTTGTAGATCTCGCCCCGGCGGACGCAGGGAACGCCGGCGAATTTCGGCAGCCGTGCACGGAATTCCGCGAGCGTCCGGAAACTGCCGGCATTGATCCATACGTCGGCTCCGGAGGCCAGCAGGTAAGCCTTCTCGAGGTCGATGGGCAGCGAGCGGTTCGACGTGTTCTCCCTGTAGATGTAATCCCCTCCGGCATCGGCGATGAGGCGTGCGACGTAGCTTTCGGCCGAGGCCATGAACCACGAATCGCCGTAGGGGGCGTTGATCATCACCTTCGGTCTGGCGGCGGACTCCGCGACCTTCGCCTTCAGCGCCTCGTACCGCTCCGGGATGGGGGCGAACGTCCGTTCGCCCTCCTCGCGCCGGTCGATCGTCTCCGCCACGGCCACGAGCCATTCGGCCTTGCCGAGCGGCGACTCCTCCAGATACTCCCCGATATAGCAGAACGGGATGCCCAGCTCGCGCAGCTTGGGTTCCATCGGGCTGGCGCCGTTCACGCCGAACAGCAGCACCAGGTCGGGGCGCAGCGACAGGAGCCGTTCGTAGTTCACGTTGCCGTCGTAGCCCACGTCGCCGACCCTGTCGGGGTGCGCGGCGACGTATCCGTTGGCGATGCTCTCCCGGCCCGATACGCCGACGATGCGCGGTGCGGCCCCCACGGCGTCGAGCATCGCCACGTGGGTCGAGGACATGCAGACGATGCGCTGCGCCCCGGCCTCGACGGTCTGTCCGTCGAATCCCGCAGGGGGCGTCTCTCCGTTGCGGGCGATGAAGAGCGCCGTGGCGGTTCCTTCGGCGGCCCCCTGCCACGGGGTCCGGGTCCGTAGGATCGTGCTTTGCAGGCCCTCGGCCCCGACGATTTCGAATCCCGCGGCGTAGGCGGGGCGGTAGATGGTCGTGCGGAACTCCTCGAGCGAGGTTCCCGGACGGGCGCCGCAGGCGGCCAGAAGCAGCGCGGCGGCGCAGAGCGTGAAGCGGCGGAGCGGTCGTATCATTTCGCGATTCGGTTTTTCTTTCCCCATTTGGGTTTGACGTTGATGAAGAATTCGCAGTTCATGCGGGGCATGGGACGCGAGAGGACGGAGAGGTACTCCTCGTTGAAGAGGTTGTTGATCGTCGCCTTGAGCGAAAGGTCGGCCCGGCGGAACGCGAAGCCCTTCTCGAGCGAGAGGTTGTTCATCACGTAGGGCGTGAGCCGTCCGGTGAGCGTGATGTCGTTGCTCGACATGGTGTAGCGTTCGCTGTAATAGCAGAACTGCCAGAGCAGCCCCCACGAGCGCCATGCGAGGCGTCCGGTCGCCGTGCCCGAGAACTCCGGTTCGTAGGGAAGCTGCTTGCCCACGGACTGATCGGCCGGGCTCATCGGTTCGCCCACGTTGATCGACGGGGACCACGAGAAGGTCCCGTCGAGGTCGAGCTTCAGTCCGCGGGCCAGCATGACGGACAGGTCGCCCCGCACCTCCACGCCGTAGGCGTGCACCTCCTTGATATTCACCGGCGAGAAGAATCCTTTGGTGGTCGGCAGCCAGAGAATCCAGTCGTCGATCCGCTGGTCGTACCACGAGGCCGAGCCCGAGAGCGTGTAGATCGCGTCACGTCCCACGGCGAACGACAGCCCGGCTTCGTACTGGACGCCGGTTTCGTTCTTCAGGTCGGGATTCCCGCCCGGCAGGAAGTAGAGGTCGTTCAGCGTCGGGAAGCGGAAGTTGCGCGACACGGAGGCTTTCGCCACGACGTTGCCGCGCTTCGAGAGCAGGTAGTCGGCGAAGAGGGCCGGAACCGTGGCCCATTTCGTGCCGTAGAGCTGTTCGCGCAGGACGGCCGACAGGCCGAGCCGCTCCGCGGGCCGCCATTTGGCCGACACGGCGGCGTCGATCTCGACGCGCCCCTGGTCGTAGCCCACGATCGCCTTGTCGCCCTGCTGCAGGACGATGTTCTTGTCGGCGCTCCGGACGAAGTGCTGGTGCAGCGCGATGTCGGCCGTGAAGAGCCACTCGTCTCCCACGGCGTATTCTCCCGCCGCCTGCCCGTAGAAGGTGTCGATCCGGCTTCGGGAGCGGGTCATGGAGGTCATGATGCCGTTGCCCGGGTCGCGGCGGTAGTCGTAGGCCATCCATGTATGGATGTATCCGGCCTTCGCGCCGACCTTCCAGTCGCGGCGCAGGCGGTCCCACGAGAGGACGCTGCGGAGCGTGTGCTCCCGCTGGCGGTTCTCGAACCGGGTGTCGTCGGCGTAGTCGGTCGTCAGCAGCGGCAGTTCGCGGTTCGAGTTGATGTACCAGGCATTCAGTCCGAAGCGGTCGCCGCGGCCGGTGTTGTAATAGATCTCTTGCAGCACGTGCACGTCGTCGAACGCGCCGCTCTTGTTCCGCTCCACCGGATAGTACGACCCGACGATGTTCATCTCCTCGTCGTAGATGTTCTCCTTCTTGTCGCGGTTGCGGTATTTGTAGTCGTTCCGCGAGGACTGGTAAACGGCTCGGGTCGATACCTGCCAGTGCTCGTCGCCCCACGTGAGACGCAGGAACTCGTCGAAGGTGCGGTACATGCCGATTCCCTGGATGTATTGCAGGCCGAATCCGTCGGCGGCGGCCGGTGCGGTCGAGAGCTTCACCACGCCGCCCAGCGCCCCGCCCGCCTCATTGACCGACGACGTGCCGTGCAGCAGCGAGGCGTCGTCGATGAAATACGACGGGATCATCGAGAAGTCGGTCATGCCGAGCATCGGGTTGTTGATGCGCATTCCGTTCCACGTCACCTGCGTATGCGAGGGTCCCGTGCCGCGGAACGAGACCGTCGAGAGCGTCGCCCGGCCGTACTGCTTGACGAAGAGCGGGGAGTTGAACGTCAGCACGTCGGCGATCGACAGGGCGATGTTCTCCTTGAGTGTCACCGAGTCGAACGTCGTCCGTTCGACGCCGATCTCCTTCATCGGCCGCCGGCCCCAGATCGGAACCTCGCGGATGGCTATGTTCCGCTCGGGCCGGGCCTCCGCGGCGGCCTCCTGCGGCGGCTGCGCGCCGCCCTGGGCATGGAGCGCCGCCGGAAACAGCAGCGCCGCGACTATCCGAACCGTCGTCTTTCTCATACTTCCTGTATCCGTTATTTCCAGCAGAATGCGCCGGGGATGATTCCCACATAGAACCGGTCGATCTGTTCGCCCTCGGCCGTATAGCGATAGACGATACCCTGCTGCTGGTAGTCGATGGCGTCGGCCACATAGACGTCGCCGTTGTGCGGATCGACCGTCAGTCCGTAGTATTTCGTGTCGCGGTACTCGATGAAGGGGCGCACCGGCACGCGCTCCTCCTCCACCTGCATCCGCCAGATGTCCCTGTTGATCCAGTAGAGCGTGTCGCGCGTTCCGTTGAGCTGCACCTCCGAGGGCCAGTCGCCCAGCTTGAACCGGAACTGCTTCTCGACCTCGAACGTCGCCGCGTCGATGCGGTAGAGCGACGGGGCTTCGTAGCCGTAGGGCGACCCTTCGTAGCCGCCGTCGGTGATCGTCCACAACTTGTGGTTCTTGTCCATCACGAGCGACGTGGGTTGGATGCCGACCGTCAGTTCGTCCACCACCTCGTCGGTCTCGGTGTCGATCTTCAGGATGCGGTTCTGGTACGACCAGCAATTGACATAGACGTACTTGCCGTACTGCACCATCTGCTCCGTGGAGCCCGATTCCATCGTCATTCCGGGGCACTCGATGTAGCCCGTGATCTCGTAGCGTTTGGGATTGACGATGAAGATGCGGTTGTCCCAGATCTGCGTCACGTAGGCCTTTTCGTCCGAAAGGAAGTGGATGTAGCGCGGCGAGGTGAGGTCCGTGATGCGTCCCACCTCCCGGAAGGTGTCGATGTCGATGGCGAAGATGACGTGCGAATTGTTCACCACGATCCAGCCCACGCCGTCGCGGACGGTCATCGACTGCGCCACGTCGCCCAGCTTGAAGCCGTTGGCGCGGAAGAAAACCTCGTTCTCCACCCGTTTGGTCTTGGGGTCGTAATAGGAGAGCGTGGCGTTGCCGTACTGGAAATTTCCCTCGTTGGTGACGAACAGTCCCCGCCCCGAGGCCGAGAACTCCTCCGTCGTGCCGTAGTCCCACTTCATGCAGCCCGCGAGCAGCATGAGGCAGCCTGCGGCCGGGAGTGTGTATCGTATGATCCGTTTCATGTTCCGCAAACCGTTCGTTCGGTACGGCGGCGCGCCGGCGGGACGGTGGGGAGGGGAGACCGGAGAACGGTGCGCTCCGACGATCCGATTCCGACCCGAAACCCGCGGGTGCAAATCCGTACGGCAAGGCAGGTCTTCTGACTCGTCCCGTCCGCCGCGCCTTCCCGGTCTGTCCCAGTGGCAAAGAGTGCGGCAAAACAGTTTCTCCCCGCAGGGGAGGGGACTTACAGCAGCGAGCACTGCTCCGGATTCTCACCGGATTCCCTTTTCATCCGCGCCGCGGAGAACGGCCGGCGCGGAAACCTTGCGACCGCAAAGGTAGGGAAAAATTCGGAATATTTTGCTACCTTTGCGGTCCGATATGAAGGAGTCGCTCAAAAGATCGTTCGCCTCGCTCGGGGCCGACGGGCTCGTTGCCCTGTGGCTCGGGGTGTGGTGGTGCGCCAACCTGATCGAGGCGGGCTGCACGGAGCTGGCCAACGACGAGGCCTATTACCACATGTTCGCCCAGCGGCTCGCATGGGGCTATTTCGACCATCCGCCCGTGACGGCGCTGCTCGTGTGGCTCGGGGAGCGGCTCTTCGGCGGCGAGCTGGGCGTGCGGTTCTTCTTTACCGTGTTGCAGCCGTTCTATCTCTGGGCGTTGTGGAGGCTCGTCCGTCCGGCGGATGCCGTGCGGCGCGATGCGACGCTGTTCGTCATGCTTTCGGCCTCGACGCTCCTGTTGCAGCTCTACGGCTTTATCGCCGTGCCCGACGGGCCGCTGCTGGCTTCGTCGGCGGTTTTCCTGTGGACGTTCCGGAACTTCTCGGAGGGCCGCCGCCTCGCATGGCTCTGGATGGGTGCGGCGATCGCGCTGATGGCTTACAGCAAATACCACGGCGCCCTGGTGCTGCTCTTCGCCCTGGCGGCCAATCCGCGGCTCTTCGCCCGCCCGGCGCTCTACGCTTCGGGAGCGGTCGCCGCCGTGCTGCTCGTGCCGCACCTCGTGTGGCAGTACCACCACGACTGGGCTTCGTTCGTCTACCACCTCTCGGCGCGCAACTCGGTTTTCCGTCCGGGCTACGTCGTCGAGTTCCTCGCCAACATGCTGGTGGTTTTCAATCCCTTCCTCGTGCCGATCTACGTGCAGGCATGGCGGAAGACGCGGCCGCAGTCGGCAGTCGGCCGGGCGCTGAAACTGCTGCCCGCGGCCTTCATCGGCTTTTTCCTCCTCTCGTCGCTGCGCGGCTACGTGCAGCCGCAGTGGGTGATCGTCTCGGTCTTCGGACTGATCTATGTCGCCTTCGCCTATGTCCGCCGCCATCCCCGCACGCGGCGGTACGCGATGGCAGCCGGCGGTGCGACCCTGCTGCTCGTCGCCGCCGTGCGTGCCGAGATGATCTTCAATCCGCTGGGACTCCGTTTCGAGGTCTTCGACAATTCCGAGAGCTACGGCGCCATCGCCGCCGAGGCGCAGGGCCGTCCGGTCGTTTTCCACCACGGCTACGCCGTCGCGGCCAAATACGCTTTCTATACGGGCGGCGAAGCCTATTGCCAGCCCAATATCCGCTATCGTACGCACCAATGGCAGTTCCGCGACGACGACTCGCGTTTCGCGGGCCGCGAAGTGCTCGTCGAGTGTCCCCCCCCCGGGATAGCCGACACGACCGGACGCGTGCGGACCGTCCGGCTGGCGAACGGGCGCAGCTTCACGTGGTTCGTCGATCCGGATTTCCGCCCCGTGCGCAAGGTCGGTGTCACGATCGGAGGAATGCCCCGGCGCGTCGCTGCGGGCGATACGCTGCGGCTCCGGCTGCGCTTTTCGAATCCTTACGATTATGCGATCCGTGTGGGCATGGAGCCGCAGGGCGTGCGGCTGTCGATGCTCTGGAAGCACGGCCGCTTCCGCGTCGAGGAGTTCCCGCTGGAGGACCGTTTCACGATTCCGGCCGGCGGCGAGGTGTCGCACGAGGTGATCTTCCCCGTGCCGCAGCGGCTCTCCGGCGCGCAGTTCGAGGCGGGCTTCGCCCTGTGCCGCGAGGGCTATACCAACTGGTTCAACGGAAAACCCGTCCGGACGGAGGTCGCGGCGGCGGAATCCGGTAAAGAATGAAACCCGTCCCCCGGGAGGGACGACAATATGAGAACGGCGGGCGGTGTGCCGTCCGGTGAGAGAGTCAGTCAGTTATGATCGAACAGTTTTTGAAATTCTGCGTCGTGGGAGGTTCCGGTCTCTTCGTGGACTTCGGAATCACCTATCTTTGCAAGGAGTGGCTTCGCCTGAACAAGTATGCGGCCAATTCGCTGGGATTCCTTTGCGCCTCGACGACCAACTATGTTCTGAACCGTCTCTGGACGTTTCACAACGAGAATCCCGACATCGCGGGGCAGTACCTGCGTTTCCTGGGCATCGCGGCCGTGGGCCTGGCGATCAACAACGCTACGATCTATCTGCTACACAATTGTTTCCGTCTGAATTTCTACCTCGCCAAACTCTTCGCCACGGGCGTGGTGACCTTCTGGAACTTCTTCATGAACTACTTCTTCACGTTCCTGTAGGGGCGGGCGTTCAGCGGGCGGCTTTTCTCCGTATCTTCCGCAGCGGCAGTCCCAGCACGCCGAAGAAGGCTTCGCGGAAGATGCCGCCCGACATCTTCGACACACCCTCGCGGCGTTCGACGAAGATGATCGAGACCTCCTTGAGTTTCAGCCCCAGCCTCCAGGCCGTGTATTTCATTTCGATCTGGAATCCGTACCCCTTCATGCGCACCGCGTCGAGGTCCATCGTCTCCAGTGCGCGGCGCGAGTAGCAGACGAAGCCCGCCGTGGCGTCGCGCAACGGCATGCGCGTCACCAGACGCACGTAAACCGAGGCGAAGTAGGACATCAGCAGACGCGACATCGGCCAGTTCACCACGTTCACGCCCTGCACGTAGCGCGAACCCACCACCACGTCGTACCCTTCGGCCGCCGTGCAGGAGAGGCGCACCAGATCGTCGGGATTGTGCGAGAAGTCGCAGTCCATTTCGCAAATGTAGTCGAATCCGTGTTCGAGTCCCCAGCGGAATCCCGTGAGGTAGGCCGTGCCGAGCCCCTGTTTTCCGGAGCGTTCCAGGAGGTGGAGCCTCCCGGGGAACTCCTGCTGGCGTTCCCGGACGATGGCGGCCGTGCCGTCGGGCGACCCGTCGTCGATGACGAGCATTTCGAACGCTTCCTCGAGCGAGAAGACCTTCGAGATCATCGCCGAGATATTCTCCTTTTCGTTGTAGGTCGGAATGATTACGAGCTTGCGCATGGGCGGGACGGTTTTGGTTTCGGGGGCAAATATACGATTATTTTGCCATTCCGCCCCTCTCCGCCCTGCTTTTTCCGGCACGTTTGAGCCGTCGGAGCGCCTTTTTGTCCGCATCGCTCACCCGGTAGGACTCCGCGATTTTCCGCAGCGACCTGTTGAACGTCCAGTCGTCGAGCGGGCAGTCCCGCTCCAGCCACCGGCGGGTGATTTCGGGGCATTTCACGAAGCAGACCGACACGGCCCACGCCACGCCCATCCGGGCGTAGTACCCTTCGTGGCGGACGGCGCCCAGCAGTCCGAGCAACTGCCCGATATGTTCCGCATCCGCGAAATTGCCCAGCGCCATGACGACGGCGAACCGTATGTCGTACTCCGCTCCGGAGCGGAAATAAGGCCGGATGAAACGCCACATCGGTTCGCGTTCGGCCGCTTTCAGACGCCAGCAGAAACAGTCGCATACGGCCCAGTTGTCGATCTTCGGCACGAAGCGCGCGACGTGGCGCAGCTTCTCCTCCGGCGTGCATTTCGCGCAGGCGATGACGAGCCCTTGCAGCAGCCGCTCCTCGAAGTAGAACCCTTCGGCCGTGTCGAGGTAGGCGCGCCACTCCCCGCGGGCGATTTCCCGGGCGATCCGCCGCAGTTGCGGGATGCGGATGCCGATGACATGCTCCTCGCCCGGCATCAGCGGCGAGATGAACTCCCGGTAGCGGGGTTCGGCCATTTCGAGCAGTTGTTCGCGGACGGTCATCGTGCGGCGCGGGTCATTCGCGGCGGGTGACGGTGCGGTAGCAGCCGATGCCGCACACCTCGGTCGAAATTTCGCCCACGCCGTTTCCGGCCTTGGCGTTTATGCCCGTCTGCACCTTCACGTAGTCGATCTGCGGCAGGTCGGCCGGCTGCCCGTCCGCATCCACGGCGTCGGCGATCCGGAAGCGGTTCTTCGCTCCCGTGCGGTCGGTCGCGGACCAGTTGTCGGCATAGCCCCATCCGAAGGCGGTCATGATGTATTTGTTGGCGGCCTCGTCGAAGGTCACGTTGTTGGGCAGCCGGACGCCGCGGTAGGTGAGCGACGGAACCCATGCCGGAACGTAGCTTGCCTGGGAGTGCACGCCGATGCGGTCTATGGTTCCCTTTCCGTCGCGGTTGTCGTGCCATTCGGCCGCGATGCCCTCCTCGTCCGACGGGGCGTAGGTCGCTTCGTAGTCGTAGAGCGTTTCGTCGTTGTCGTCCTCGCTGCCGCGCAGCCGGTACCATGTGCCCGGTGCGCCGTTCTCCCGCACGGCGACCCAGACGACTCCCGGCTCCGAGGAGCCGTCGAAGGCGTTGCCCGTCACATAGAGGTCGTATCCGCCCGTGTTGGCGACCGGTTCGTCGAATTCGGCGACGATATATCCGCCCCAGCCGCCCAGCGAGACGTAGAGTCCCCGGGAGAGCCGCTCTTCGGCGTATGCGACGGCCTCTTCGGGCGTCGTGATCGTCCGGTCGCCGAATCCGGCGTCGGTGCTGTTGATGAACTGTCCCGGTGCGGGAGTGTACTCCGTGACGGCGGAGGCCGGTTCCTCGACCTCGACCGTCGAGGTCTTCTCGCTCGTGTTGCAGGCGGCCGCCGCTGCGGCCAGCAGAAGCAGGCAGGCGTATTTTCCCATGCTCTTGTCTTTTTATGGTGCGTTTCGTCCCGGCGTGCGCGGACGCTCCGCCGGAACCCGGTTCTCGCGGGCGCTTTCGCCCCGCCGGGGCAAAAATACGCTTTTTTCCGCGATTGCCCTCCCTGTTGCCCGGGAAAAAGATTACCTTTGCACAAATATCGGAATTATGGCGGATTTCTGCATTCGGGAGGTTCGGGAGACGACGCCTCCGCTGCTCGATGCCTTCGCGGCGCTGATGCCGCAGCTCTCTGCGGGACTGGAGGCCCCCTCGGCGGCTGCGCTGGAGCGGATCGTGCGCTCGCCTTCGGCGGCGATGTTCGCGGCCTGGCGGGACGGTGCGGCGGTCGGGGCGCTGACGCTCGTGTGGTACGACGTGCCTTCGGGCCGCAAGGGCTGGATCGAGGATGTCGTGGTCGATGCCTCGGCCCGCGGGGCGGGCGTGGGAGAGGCCCTCGTGCGCGCCGCTCTGGAACGTGCCGCATGTGAGGGCGTCGAACGCGTGATGCTCACTTCGCGTCCTGCGCGCCGGGCGGCCCGGGCGCTCTATCGCAAGGTCGGATTCGAAGAGGCGGAGACTTCGGTCTTCGTCCGCAGGACGACGGGGCAGACCGGAAAGATCGCCGTCGGGGCGGCAGGGAACGAACTGGCGGAGGAGGCCGGGGAACAGGCGGCCGGCCTTCTCGCCGAAGCCGGCCGGCAGATGGAAAAACCGAAATCCTCCGCCTCGGACGAACGATAATCCATGCTCACCGTTTTCGCCGTCATTCTGTGCGGTATCCTGACAGGACGCCTGCTGCGCGGCCGGCGCCTCGCCTTTCTGCCGCGTCTCATTACGGCGGTCATCTGGCTGCTGCTGTTTCTTCTCGGTGTCGAAGTGGGAGGCGATCCCGCCGTCGTGGGGGGATTGGCGACGCTCGGCGTCGCGGCCTTCGTCCTCTTCGGCTGCTCGGTCGCGGGCAGCGTCGCCGCCTCGTGGCTCTTGTGGCGCCGTATCCGACTGCGGACGCAGCCTTCCGAGACTGCCGGCGGGCCGGCGGAGAAGTCTCCTTCGTCGCTTTGGTCGGCTTTGAAAGGCAGCCTGGTGATCGTGGCCTTCTTCGCCGCGGGGTGTCTCGTCGGGCTGTTCGCACCGTTCGATCCGGCGGAGTCGCAGGTCAGCGTGCTGGTGCTCTACGCGTTGATGTTCTTCGTGGGCACGACGCTGGGACACGATGCCACGCTCGCCTCCCGCGTGCGGCGGCTCGATCCCCGGCTGGCGCTGCTGCCCGCGGCCACGGCCGCGGGAACGCTCGCGGGAGCCGCACTCGCCGCGCCGTTCATACCCTGGTCGCTGACCGATTCGCTGGCCGTCGGTGCGGGATTCGGCTATTACTCGCTGTCGAGCATCTTCATCGCCGACCTCCGGGGACCCGAGCTGGCGACCGTCGCGCTGCTGTGCAACGTCATGCGCGAAATCTTCACGCTGCTCGCCGCTCCGCTCGTGGCGCGGCGGGCCGGACCGCTGGCCGCCGTGTCGATCGGCGGGGCCACGACCTTCGATACGACATTGCCCGTCATCACCCGTGCGGCGGGTGCGCCCTATGCCGTGGTGTCGATTTTCCACGGCTGCGTGCTGGATTTCAGCGTACCGTTTCTGGTGACTTTCTTCTGTACCCTCTGACGGGGCTATCGGCCGATGTAGCTCCTGAGCGCCTCGACGTATTCGGCGAAGGCGTCGCGGCCGGCATCGGTGATGCGGCAGACGGTGCAGGGCATTCTGCCCCGGAATGTCTTCTCGATGGTTATGTACCCCGCTTTGGCGAGTTTGTCGAGCTGCACGGAGAGATTGCCTGCCGTGGCTCCCGTCTGGCGGCGTATGAAAACGAAGTCGGCGCTCTCGACCCCTATGAGTATCGACATGACGGCCAGCCGCAGCTCCGAGTGCAGCAGGGGATTCAGTTCCTTGAACATGACTTGCGGTCGAAGATGCGGACGATGGGTTCCGATGCCTCCTTTTCTCGGAGATTCTTGTCGTTTTCCTCCATGCCGGTCACTTTTTGGGGTGGTTCGAGCGGTAGTTGAGGATGTGTCCCGGGACGATCATCATGGCGAGGAATCCCGCGGCGAAGAGCGCCGGCTGCCAGTCGTTGTGCACGATCAGCATGCCCGGGGCGAGCAGGATGGCCGCTGCGCCGCAGCATGCGGCGGGCCGGAAGCGCAGGATCAGCCCCGTGGCGGCCGTTCCCATGCCCATCGTGAGCAGGATGACGAACAGGATCGGCAGCCGGATCGGCGTGAACAGCGCGACAAGGCTGAGGAACGAGGCCGTGAGACCGGCCACGAGCCATACGCTGCCGAGTACGCGATCTACGAAGGTGTGGACCCTCCCTTCGGTCCGCTTGCCGCGCGTGAAGTACGTAAGCGTGCCGCCCAGCAGGGGAATCAGCAGCCAGAGGAGATTCCACCGCGGCTCGCCGGTCTGTACGACCGTGCCCCAGACGAGCAGCGTCGTCAGCAGGGTGACGTATCCCCAGACGAGGAACGGCCTCCCGGCGTTGCGTTCCATGTCGTTGCGGGTGTTTTCGATCATGCGTCCGATCAGCGCCAGGCTTTCGGCCGCATCGAGTCTCTTCTCTTCCATGTTCGTGTGTCTTTCCGTTGCAAAGGTATGAATTTATTCCGATCCGCGGTCCAGTTCGTCGGGCGTTCCGGCCGGCGACGTTGCCGCCGGGATCTTTGCACGAGCCGGTGTTTCCGCGGCCTCTCCCGCCGGTTCTTCCGGAAATTCGTAGCGCAGCCGGACCCGGATTTCGTTCTTTTCGGCGGAGAGGACGATGGCGCGGGTGCAGCACCCTTCGGCCGGCTTGCCGTCGTCGCGCCTGTCGAGCCGGTAGTTGCCGTTTTCGTCGTGGAAGAGGTAGAGGGTGACCGAATCGGCCGTGAAGTCTTCCGCGCTGAAAGCGACGCTTCCCGATTTGGGCTTTTCCATACCTTGCCGGGGGCGTGCGTCGCCGTGGATATACCATAGGATGCGGCCTTTGTCGGAGCGCAGGTCGGATACCGTGATTTTCAGATTCCGGGCGGAGGCCGTTGCGCAGAGCAGCAGGGCGGCCGATGCGATGATCGTTTTCATGGTTCTATCGTTTTAGCGGGTTTCGCAGGTGTCGTCTTCGTCCGTCAGGCGCCAGATGAGCGACAGCAGGAGATTGAGGCCCCATCCGGCCGCGACCCATGCGACCCACCAGTATTGGGGCGATGTCCGGTAGTTGATTACGGCGAGAAATGCGCAGGTCACGGCATAGTGGACGATACTGCGGGTGAACGTGCGGGTGAAAATCCGGCGCTTTGCGGTCGTGTCGCGGTTTTTTTCCGATGTGTTTTCCATTTTCCAGAGGATTCGTGGCCGTTGGTTTCGAATTTGTATTGCAAATATAAAGTAGTTTATAATATAAACCAAATTTTCGAGGAGGAAATCGTCGGAAAAAAGCGATACCGTGATTAATAAAGAGGAAATCCGACTTGGAGAAACCCCGATTTGTCGGAAAGGAGCCGATCCGGTTTCCTTCGGAGCAGGACCGTGATGCGTTGGGCTGCGATGCGGCGGAACAGGCCGGAGGCGGGATATGGCAGGAGAGAACGGGGCCGGGAATCGCAAAGCGGCGGATTCGGGGGAGGCCGTAGCGGAAGCGGCAGCCCCCTTTGCCGTGCCGGTTGCGGCTGCGCGGATTGCAGTACTGCGAACGCGCATTTTCCCGGGGCGTTCCGGCGGCATGAAACGGTGTTATTCCCGGGAGCCGATTCCGGAGGACCGGAGATAGCGGGCGGGACGGCTGTCCGGCGATCCGTCCGCCTGTTCGTCCGGGGCTACCTGCGTACCGTCTCCCGGAACACCAGTTTTTCCCATTGGGGATGGCGGTCGATATACTGCGCGACGAAACTGCATTGGGGAATGACCTGCAACTTTTTGTCGCGGAGGTCTTCCAGCGCGGCGGCGACCAGCTCCCGGCCGATGCCCTGTCCTTCGAATTTCGGGGGAACTTCTGTATGCGTCAGAATCCGGTAGCCCGGCCCCAGAATGTACTCGATCACGGCTTTGTCGCCGCCCAGGTCGAACTCGTAACGTCGGAGCGCGGTATTGTCCGTCAAAGTGTGTCTCTTCTCCATAATCCCGTTTTTTTAATTGTTTTCGGTTTCAAACCTCAAATTCGATTCCGAAGTTGTATTTTTGCAGACGATGACATACCGTATCGCCGACATATTGCTTGACTGGTACTCGCGCGAGGGGCGCGATCTGCCGTGGCGCCGCACCCGCGATCCCTACCGCATCTGGCTCTCCGAAGTGATTCTTCAGCAGACCCGCGTGGCGCAGGGAACGGAGTATTACCTCCGTTTCGTCGGGCGTTTTCCCGACGTCCGCTCGCTGGCGTCCGCTTCGGAAGACGAGGTGCTCAAGCTCTGGCAGGGGCTGGGTTATTACAGCCGTGCCCGGAACCTCCATGCCGCCGCCCGGCAGGTCGTGGACGACTTCGGAGGCCGCTTCCCGACGACCTTCGCCGGGGTGCGTTCGTTGCGCGGCGTGGGCGACTATACGGCCGCCGCGGTCTGTTCGGCGGCCTACTCGCTGCCTTATGCCGCCGTGGACGGAAACGTTTACCGCGTCCTGTCGCGTCTGTTCGACATCGCCGAGCCGATCGACACCGCCTCCGGCCGGCGTCTCTTCGCCGAACTGGCCCGCTCGCAGCTCGACGAGCGCGATCCGGGGCGTTACAATCAGGCGATCATGGACTTCGGAGCCCTTCGGTGCACGCCCTCCCCGCCCCGTTGCGGCGAGTGTCCGTTCGGCGACCGCTGTCTTGCCCTCGCGGCGGGCACCGTCGTCTCCCGCCCCGTCAAGCAGGGGCGGACGCAGGTGCGCGACCGCTGGTTCCATTACCTTCATATCACCTCGGGCGGGCGGACCCTGTTGTGCCGCCGTTCGGGACGCGACATCTGGCAGGGTTTGTACGAGTTTCCGTTGCTCGAAACCCCGGAGGCCGCGGATTTCGGGGCGCTGTTGCGGATGCCGCGTTTCGCGGAACTGCTGGGCGATGCGCCGTGGCGGCTGCTCGGCAGTATGCCTGTTGCGCGACACCAGCTTTCGCATCAGACGATCCATGCGGTTTTCCACCGCATCGAGACCCCTTCGCTTACGCCTGCCGCCGAAGCGCTGGCCGTTCCGACCGGGACGTTGGGCGACTATGCCGTGCCGCGGCTTATCGACCGCTACCTGATGAGCTGCCAGAGGTAGAGGGCGTAAGCGGCCAGGAACAAAATGCCCTCCGCTCGGTCTATGGCCTTGCGGCGGAATGTGAAGGCCGCGAGGAATAGCACCAGCGAACTCAATGCCGCCATGCCGAAATCCAGAGCCGTGATGCCGCCCGGCGTCAGCGGCCGGATCGTCGCGCTCAGTCCCAGAATCAGGAGAATGTTGGCGATATTCGAACCGATGACGTTGCCCAGCGCCATGCCGGCCTTGCCCTTCAGGAGCGACACGACCGACGAAGCCAGCTCGGGCAGCGACGTTCCGCCCGCCACGAGCGTCAGGGCGATCACCGAGTCGCTCACGCCCAGCCGCCGTGCGACGGCCGTCGCATTGTCAAGGAACATTTCGCCGCCGAAGACCAGTCCCGCGAGCCCTCCGAGAATCATGACGGCCATGATCCAGCCCTTCGTCGGGGACTTTGCCCCGCTTTCGGCCGGAACCGCATCGGTGCGGCCCGTGCGGCGGATCGTGTAGCCGATCAGCAGTACGTAGAGCGCGAGCATCGCAATGCCGTCGATACGGCCGATCCGGTCTGTCGCCCCGGCGCTGAAGAGCGAGTCCGACGCCAGCGCGACGAGCAGCAGCGACACTACCATACCTAACGGAATGTCGCGGCGAATATTGCCCGCCGTGAGCGGAAGAGGGCGTATGAGGGCGCAGACGCCCAGAATGACGAATACGTTGAAGATGTTGGACCCCACGACGTTGCCGATCGCCACGTCGCTCTTTCCGGCGACGGCCGAGAGCACCGATACGACCAGCTCGGGCGTCGAGGTTCCGACGGCTACGATCGTGAGTCCGATGATGAACTCCGGGACGCGGAGCCGTTTGGCGAGCGCCGCCGAGCCGTCCGTCAGAAAACTTGCGCCGGCGAGAATCAGGCCGAGGCCGGCGAGCAGGAGGAGGATTTCCATAGAGGGATACGTTTTTCCGGTCCGGGACCGCCGTACGGCCGCCGCGCCGGATCAGGACAACAGAATCAGGCTTGCGGCCATGACGGCCATTCCGGTCACCACGCCGTAGATCGAGATATGCGCTTCGCCGTATTCGCGGGCTGCGGGCAGCAGTTCGTCGATCGAGATGAAGACCATGATACCCGCCACGCCGGCCAGGATGCAGCCCATGAGCGTCGGCGACATGAAGGGCATGAGCACCAGCCATGCCAGCACGGCTCCCACCGGCTCGGCCAGTCCCGAGAGCAGCGAGAGGCGGAACGCCTTGCGCCGGTCGCCCGTGGCGTAGAAGATGGGGATCGAGACGGCGATGCCCTCCGGAATGTTGTGGATGGCGATGGCCACGGCGATGGCCACGCCGAGGGCCATGTTGTCCACCGCCGAGGTGAAGGTGGCGATGCCCTCCGGGAAGTTGTGGATACCGATGGCCAGCGCCGTCATCACGCCCATGCGCATCAGGTGCGGGTTGCGGGGCTGGTTGTCCATCTCCTCGACCATGTGGGCCTCGTGCGGATTCTCGAACGAGGGGACCAGCCGGTCGATGACGCCGATCAGGAGGATGCCGGCGAAGAAACTCGCCACGGTGACCGCCGTGCCCGTGCGGACGCCCCATTCGGCCGTGAGCGAGAGGTTCGCCTGCTGGAACAGTTCGACGAACGAGACGTAGATCATCACGCCGCCCGAGAGACCGAGCGAGAACGACAGCAGCCGCTTGTTGGTGCGGCGTGCGAAAAAGGCGATGGCGCTGCCGATGCCTGTCGCCAGACCGGCTCCGAGCGTCAGCAGTAGCGGCAGAAGTATGTTCGTTTCCATTGTAAGATGCGTTTTTGCCTGTCGTTGCAAAGATAGTGCATCATCCGGAATAAACCGCTCCCGAGGATTCGGTATTTCTTATGGCGCTATAAGCGGAACGGGCCCCGGACTGTCGGTTATGACTTGTCCGGGACCCGTTCCGTCGTCGGCGCCTGCGCTCCGGACTATGCCCGGCGGGCTTCGCGGAGCAGTTCGCCCAGCGTGCCGATGTGTTCGGCGATGAGATCGGGTCGGTGCTCGGCCGCCTCGGCGACGTCGAGCGTCGTCTCGCCCGAGAGCACCAGCACGCCCAGCGCCCCGGCGTTGCGGGCCATTTCGACGTCGGTGTAGATGCGGTCGCCGACCATGGCGATCTGTTCGGGCCGGAGACCGTGCCGGGCGAGGATGCCCGAGAGCATGTTCGGGTCGGGTTTGCCCAGCGTGACGTCGGGGCGGCGTCCCGTGGCGTGTTCGATCGCGGCGCAGATCGACCCGCAGTCCACCAGCACCGTCGGAAGGTCGGTTGGGCAGACGCGGTCGGGGTTCGTGGCGATGTAGGGAAGCCCCTGCTTCGCCCACCAGGCCGCGCGGCACAGACGGCTGTATTCGAGCGTCATGTCGAAGGCCGCGACGACGGCGTCGGGCACGTCGTCCGCCGAATCGGCCGTCGGGACGTATCCCGCGGCCTCGAACTCCGAGACCATCGAAGGGGTGCCGAGCAGGAACAGCCGCCGGGCTGCGGGGTAGTGCTCCCGCAGGTAGTCGATGGTGGCCAGCGTCGTGGTGTACATCTCTTCGCGTGTGGCCGCGATACCCAGCGAAGCGAGCTTCGTGAGGTAGTCGGCGATCGACTTCGAGGGGTTGTTCGTCAGGAACGAGTAGCCTATGCCCAGCTCCCGCAGCTCCGAGAGGAACGCCCCGGTCCAGGGAAACAGCGATCCGCCCATGTAGATCGTGCCGTCCATGTCGAGCGCCACATGGCGGATCCGGCCGAGGCGGCCGAGCAGCTCTTCGTGCTCCCAGACGGAGCGGTAACGGTGGAATTGCATCATTGGTCTGTTTTTTTCGTTGATCGTTCGGGGATGTGTCGGGTGCGGCGCAGGTCGAGGTCCCGGAACAGGTAGGGGTAGTCGGTCTCTATGACGTCGCAGCCGCTCGGGATTTCGAGTTCGTAGCCGCGGACCCGCTCGTCGTCCGAAGCCCGCCGGTCGTGGGTCGGCGCGACGGAGATCATGCACATCACGCCGTTGGCATGGAGGCTGTCGTAAAGCTCCTGCCGGGCGGGAATCATCATCGGACCGACGTAGGCCTGCATCTGCGACCACGGGATCCGGGCCTCTTCGTAGGCGCGGTATTCGTCCATGTCCTTGCACCAGGCCGAGAACATGGCGTCGGGGTCGCGGTCGAGCAGCATCCGGGCCTGTCGGGCGTCGTGCACCGTATATATGACGTTGGGCGGGTCGAGGCGGTTGATGAACGCCGACATGACGTCGAGCGGCACGTCCTTTATGTCGAGGTTGAGGACCGTCTTGCCCCGGCTCCAGCGGATGCATTCCTCGAGCGTCGGAATCCGGAACTGCGTGAGGTTGCCTTCGCGGTCCCGGAGGCGGAATCGCCGCAGCTCGTCGTAGGTGTAGTCCGAGACGCGGCCCGTACCGTCGGTGGTGCGGTCGATCGTGGCGTCGTGCATCAGTACGATCACGCTGTCTTTGGTCAGCCGGGGGTCGATTTCGAAGAACGACGGCATCATCGAGAGGGTCTTCTCGAACGATTCGATACAGTTCTCGGGATAGCCCGTGACCATGCCGCCGCGGTGTCCGCTGACGACTATGGGACGGTCGGGCGAGTAGCGGAACCATTCGTGCAGTTCGGCGCGGGTCCGGATGTCCGTGTAATGGGGTCCTTCGGTTCCGGAAGCTCCTCCGAAACAGGCTGCGCAGGACAGTGCCCCTGCGCAGAGAAGCGCGTATGGAACGATTTTCATGGCGTAGCGGCGTTTAGGGGCGTCGGTCCGGCGCGGTGTCCGCGCTCCGGCTGTCGATGCGGTGGCGTTTGAGCGTCGTGCCCGCCGGGTCGATCACTTCGAGGTCGATGCCCCGGCGGTCGGCCTTCACGACGAGTTTGTCGCGGTTCGAGTTGATGAGGATGGGAAAGTTCGTGCCGCGGCTTCCGTCGTCGATCCAGCCGTAGCGGTGGTAGTGCCCGCAGAGCATGACATCGACCTCGGCCTCGTTGAGAATCGGCACGAACAGCCGGCGGATCTCCTGTTCGCCGTGCCAACTGCTCTTGCCGCCCGGGACCATGTGCAGGAATACCACGTGCAGCGGAGCTTCGCGGTAGGCGTCGCTGGCCACCACCTGCCGCAGCCATTCGGCCTCCTGCGTGCGGTAGGCGTCCGTGGCGGCCAGTCCGTAGTAGCGGATGTCGCTATCGGGTTTGTCTTCGCCGCAGTCGAGCATCAGGAAGAATACCGGACCCTGCCGGAAGGCGTAGTAGGCTTCGCCGGTCGGGGTGGGGAAGTAGTCGAGGTAGCGGTGCGACGCCGACCCGCGGTTTTCATGGTTGCCGCGCGTGGCGAAGATCGGGATGCCGGCCGGCGAGAGCAGCTCCGCGGCCGTGTCGAGGTATCCGTCGAATAGTTCCGACACGGATTCGATCTGCGTCAGCATGTCGCCGTTGAAACAGACGAAGTCGGGCCTGCGTTCCGGAGCGTCGGCCAGAAGCTGCCGCAGGATCGAGTCCCGCCCGTGGATGTCGTTCACGACCCAGCATTCGATCCGCTCCCTGGACGGGTCGAGCGTCGTGGCTCTGTACGGTTCGTGTTTGAGTATGTCGCTGCCGTACCCCTCGCCCAGTATGACGCGCTTGTTGCCCTCGTCGCGGAGCACGGCCTGCTGCATGATTCGGTAGCGGTAGGTCGTGCCGGGGCGCAATCCCCCGACGCGGACGCGGTGCAACTGCCCGGTGCGGCGTTTGCCGATGTGGGTGTCGTAGTATTTCGGACGTTCTTCGGCGTAGAAGTGCGTGCCGTCGTCGGGCGCCACCTCGACCCATGCCGCGGCATCGACGGTTGTGGTCCATACGACGGTGAAACCGTCTTCGGAGACCTGTTGCAGATAGGGTCCGTGGGCGATGCGCACCGAGGGTTGCCCGCAGGCGGCGGCTGCGAGCAGCGATGCGGCGCACAGAAAAAGAAAGCGTTTCATGCGATCGTTTTTCGTTTATCGTTCAAAGATACGAATAATTATCGGGCTGCGCGTCATTCGTAGGCCGGGTAATCGGCGGCCGAGCCTGTCGTGAGGTGCGATTGCGTGTAAACGTTGCCGAACGGATCGGTCGCGCGGACCTCCGTTTCGGCCGACGGGTTGCGGAGCGTGTAGTGGAACAGATGCGAGGTGTTCGTGCGGTCGTAGTTGTCCGGATTGCGTCCCAGCACGCCGCAGTGGTAGCCCGAGGCCCATGCGTCGCGTTTGGTCGCGTCGTCCCCGAAGGGTTCCATTTCGCCTGTCCGCACGCCGTTCTCGTACACCTCGATCTTCCATGTCTCGTCGGCGTTCCAGACGTTGGCTACGATCTGCCCCTCCTCGGCGTAGGAGAAACGGTAATTGGGCGTGTAGCCCTCCATGAAGAGGTCGCCGGCACGGTAGAGCCGGATCTGGCAGCCGATGTCGAGCCCCGTGCCTTTGTATTTCCACGAGGCGATCGAAGGCCCTTCGATCCGGTAAACGGCGTATCCGTTCGGCGTGCCGTCGGTGTTGATCGTCGATTGCCACCATGCGCCGCACACGGCTCCGTGGACGTGTTCGTAGATGCCCGGATGCCGGTCCGCGTAGATCAGGTTCTCGGCGTAGTGCGTGTGGCCGGTCATGACGTGCACCTCGGCATAGCCTTCCAGCAGGTCCAGCACCGCCTGCACGTTTTGCGCCGTTCCGTCGCGCAGCGGCATGTGCGTGCAGAGAATCACCATCTTCTCCTTCGGTACGAAGCTCAGATCCGCGGCGAGCCATGCCACCTGATCGTCGCGGAATCCGAGCGCGTAGTCGTCGTGGTTGCGGAAGATCATGTCGTCCATCGCCACGATGTGTACGTCGCCGCGGTCGAACGAGTAGTTGATCGGGCCGAAGGCGTATTCGAAGTTGCGCTGCGCGGCGATGTCGTGTGCGTCGGTGTACTCCTCCTTCGACACGGAGATCACCTCGTAGTCGTGGTTGCCCATGAGCTGAAAGAGCGGCAGACCGGTCTTTTGGGCCTGCATGGCGCGCTTCATCAGCGGAAACACGGCGTTGGTGTAGTCCGTGTTCGCCGTGTTGTAGCCGATGTCGCCCAGCGTGATGCCGTAGCAGGGGAGGTCCGATGCGGCCGCCTGTCCGGCGATGTCGGGCACGGTCTCGTTTTCGAAACGCGCGATGTGCGAGTTGTTCTGACACTGCGGGTCGGCTACGCAGAAGAGGTTGAAGGCGCTCTCCTTGCCGCCGGCCAGCGGCGTGAGCGTGAAGTCGTAGCGTTTGCGGCCTGCGGCGATCTGCTGCCAGAAGCGCGGCAGCCCTTCGCCGAGCGGAATCTCGTATTCGGCCGGAACCGAGACGTAGATCTGATAGGAGTGTTCGCAGCCCGTGAGCTGATAGACGCCGTTTTCGTCGGTCGCCGTGCAGGAGTAGCCGTCGCTCACCACGACGCCCTGCAACGGGCGTCCGTGGTTGTCGGCGACTACGCCGTAGAAGTCCGTTTCGGGGCCGATCGGGCTCTTCACCGGACGGTCGTCGTCGTTCGCGCACCCCGGCGACAGCAGCGCGACGGCGGCGAGAAGTGTTATGATGCTTTTCATGTGACGTTGCGTGTTTGCGGGTTATTTCCAGTAATGGTTTTGTCCCAGGTCGGGATTGATGTTCAGCGCCGTCTGCGGCACGGGACGCAGGTAGCGTTTCTCCTCGAAGTTGCGTCCGACGGAGTAGAGCAGGCGTCCGCTGGTGTCGTTCTCGAGCGAGTAGAGCGACGATCCGCCTACCTGGATGTAGCTTACGCCCGGTTCGTTGCCGGCCTCGCCCTTCGTGAAGCAGACGTCGTTCGTCCCGTCGCCGTTGAGATCGTAGGGCGTGTCGAGCGCCGGAACGTAGATTCCGTACCACTGTTTGTTGAGCTTCTCGCCCAGATGCCAGCGCATCAGGTCGTCGTAGCGGCGTCCCTCGAGCAGCAGCTCGATGGCACGTTCGCGGCGGATCTCCAGCAGGTCGCAGTCGTCGATGCCGTAGTAGGTTTGCAGGAAGGGATCGGCCGAGGAGGGCCGGTCGCCCCTGACCCCGGCGCGCTCGCGCAGCGGGCGGATCGTGGCGTTCCATACCTCGTCGCCGAATTCGTTCAGCTCGGCCTTCGCCTCGGCGTAGTTGAGCAGCACCTCGGCATAGCGGATGATCGGCAGCGAGTTGTAGGAGACCTTGGCCGATTCGTAGTTCTTGTCGTCGATGTTGTACTTGATGATCTGGTAGCCGGTCAGCGTGACGGTGAAATCCGGCGGCGTGGGGGTCGCCGTGCCGCCGACGAGTTTCTCGTAGCCCGGCGTGATGATGCTCTGCCCGAGGCGGTAGTCGCGGTTCTCGACCTCGCGGGCGAACTCCTCGCCGGTGGCCGTGTGGCGCGAACCGTCGAGGTTGAGGTAGGTCTTCACGAAGTCCTGGTCGAGCGACCAGCGCTGTCCGTAGCTGCCCGACGTGTAGCGCCACGTCAGGTCGTGGAAGGTGGTCATGCCGACGCTCATTTCGCGGGCCCAGATGATCTCCGTGCGGTCGATCGCCTCCTCGGTGAAGAGTTTGCGGTACTGCGTCCGGACGTTGGCCGGGTTGTTCACGATCGAGTAGATGCCGGCCTGCATCAGTTCGTAGGCGGCTTCGGCTGCGGCGCGCAGGAAGCGTTCCGAGGCCTGCGTGTCCTCCCACGGTTTGCCGGTCGAAGGATCGACGGAATGGTACTTCCGGTAGGTGCCTTCGAACAGGCATACGCGGGATTTGTAGGCCAGCGCGATGTAGCGGTTGATCTGGGCCGAGTTGATCCAGGCGCCCGAATCGTAGCAGTGTTCGCAGGCGAAGTCGAGGTCCTCGAGCACGCGGTCCATGACGTATTCGCGGCTGTCGCGCGGTTTGTAGAGGGCCGCCATGTCCTCCGGGTCGATCGGTGCGTCGTACCAGGGGACGGCGCCGAAGGTTTTCACCTTTTCGAAGTACTGCCATGCGCGCCAGAACCGCGCCGTGCCTTCGTAGTGGGCGTACACCTCCTCGGAGAGTCCCTGCGCTTCGCGCATGTGCGCGAGGAAGTAGTTGATGTTGTAGATCGGCGTCCAGTCGCCGATCGACCAGCCCGATTGCAGGTCGGGTGTCCACGAAGCGTTGGTCAGGAAGGTGAACGACTGTTTCGTGGCCACGATGTCCGAATAGCCGTCGCCGTAGCCCAGGTCCTCGACGCCCGGCGTGTACTTCTGCAGGAATCCGTTCGTGTAGGTCAGCAGCGACGTTTCGTCCTTGAAGTAGTCGCCCGACCCCACTTCGGCGACCGGTTCCCGGTCGAGGAAACTCTCGCAGGAGGTCAGCGCAATGCAGGCCGAAAGCAATATGCTGATAGTTTTTTTCATAAGTCGTGCGGATTTAGAATGTTAAGGTCAGGCCGATCGTGTAGGACTTCATCACGGGATAACCGTCTCCGTCGCCGAAGTTGTCCGTGCCGTACTTGCCGGTTCCGTAGTCGGCGTCGCCGGCGTAGATGCCCTCCGGGTCGTAGTTCTTGGCGTGCTTCTTCAGCGGCGAGAAGGTCAGCAGGTTTTCGCCCGAGAAGTAGATCTTCAGCGCCTGGAGACCGATCTTGCCGATCAGCTCTTTGGGGAAGTTGTAGTCGATCGTGAGGTTCTTCAGCCGGATGTACGAAGCGTCCTGCAGGTAGCGCGTGTTGGGCTGCGAGAGGATCGTGCCCGAGTCGCAGGCCGCGTAGGCCACCAGCCTCGGCCAGTAGGCGCCGCGGTTTTCGGGCGACCAGCGGTCGGTTGTGTGCCACGGCAGGGCCATACTGTACGGCCGGCCGTACTGTCCCCAGAAGTAGCCCGACTCCTTGGCCGGATACCAGTCGCGTTTGCCTACGCCCTGCCACATCATGCTCAGCCCGATGCCGTTCCAGCGGATGCCGCCCTGGATGCTGTAACAGTAGCGCGGCGTCGTGTTGCCGATCTTCTCCAGGTCGCCGTGGTCGTAGATCGTGTTGTTGCCGTTGTTCACGTATCCGTCGCCGTTCAGGTCGAGGTAGCGCGGGTCTCCGGCCGACCATTTGGCCGATCGGTTGGTGAATTTCGAGTAGTTGGCGTAGGTCTGTGCCTCCTCGTCGCTTTGGAACAGGCCGTCGCACCGGTATCCCCAGATTTCGCCGAGCGTCATGCCCTCGTAGTAGTTCACCTTGTAGTTGGTCGGCAGCGTTCCGGTCTTGCTCGTGTAGCGGGTGATCTTGCTGGTGTTGTCCCACACCGACACCTTGATGTTGTAGCTCAGGGGCTTGCCCCCGACGGTGTGGGTGTTGCGCCACGAGATGCTGGCCTCCCAGCCGTCGGTGTGCATGTCGGCGTAGTTGCCTTTCGGGGCGCTGTTGCCGTAGACGGCCGGAAGCTCTTCGCCCACTACGTACATGTCGGTGGTTTTCTTGCGGTAGATGTCCGCCGAGAAATTCAGCCGGCCGTTGAAGGCTTCGAAGTCCACTCCGAGGTCGTAGGTCGTAGCCGTCTCCCAGGTCAGTCCGTCGGGGATCGGCGACGGTGCGGCCGTGTAGTTGAATACGCTGCCGTTGTTGAGCAGCGACGACTGGGAGATGCTCATGGTCGAGAGATAGGCATAGGTGTCGCTGATGAGTCCGTTGCCGGCCGAACCGACCGATACGCGCAGTTTGAGGTTGTCGAGCCATTCGGCATTCCTGAGGAAGCTCTCCTCCGAAATGCGCCATCCGGCCGATCCCGACGGGAAGAATCCCCAGCGCTGGTTGGAGGGAAATTTCGAATTGCCGTCGTAGCGGCCGCTCGTTTCGAAGAGGTACTTGCCCTTGTAGGAGTAGCTGATGCGGTAGAACGCTCCGACGAGTCCCCAGTCGTAGCTGCCGTTGTCCTTGAGCGTGATGGCCTCGCCCTCGAGCAGGCTGAAGTTCGGCATGCCGGGAATGATGATGCCCTCGCGGTTCATCAGGTTGCTCTTGTAGGTGTAGTCCTCGATGTTCCAGCCGCCGAGCACCGTCAGCGAGTGGTCGTCGCCCAGGCGGGGCGTGTAAGTCAGTGTGGCGTTCGAGGCCACCTTCTGGCGGTTGTACGAACGCTCTTCGTAGAGCGATCCCGAGGGCCGTTCGGCCGAGCTGTTCGGTCCGGTGTGGAAGGTGTAGCTGTTCACGGCCTGCCGGCGGTCGGTCTGGTTGAAGTAGAAGCTGACGTCGATGTTGCCCACCAGTACGTCCTTTATCAGGTCGAGGTTCACCGACGTGCGGTTGTTCATGTCGAACTTGCGGTCCTTGCGCCACGAGTTGCCCTCGACGAATCCGGCCCAGCCCGTGTAGACGGCCGCTTCGGTCCAGGAGCCGTCGGGATTGGTGACCAGCGTGACGGGGAATGCCTGGTGGTTGAGCATGCGGTTGATGTTCATCGGCGTGGACGTGATGTCGGTGTGGGCCGTCGGCTGGTGCGAATAGCGGTACATGAAGTCGGTCGTGTTCTCGATGCGCAGCCACGGTTTCACCCGGACGTCGCCTTTGGCCTTGACGTTGAACTGCTGGTACTTCTCGTCTCCGGCGTTGTAGATGCCGTCCTGCTCGAAGATACGTCCCGAGACGTAGTAGGAGGCCGTTTCGCCGCCGCCTGTCACGCTCAGGTTGTGCTGGTGGCCGGTCGTGTAGTCGCGGTAGAACACGTCGTACCAGTTCGTGTTGCCGAAATATTCGTAGGCGTTCTGGTTATTGATGCGCCATTTTTCGAACGACGGGTCGCTGTTGCGGCGGGCCAGCTCGTTGTACCATGTGCGGTTGAACTTGAAGACATTGTTGATGTTGGCCGGGTCCGTGCCGTAGGCGTTGGTGTAGGATTCGAGGAAGGAGGTGGTGAAGTCGTAGCCGTTGGTGACCATCTGCGGCGTCGTGGCCCGTTTGTAGAAGGTGTACGTGCCGTTGTAGGTCACCTTCGCGCGGCCTTTCTGGGGCGCTTTGGTCGTCATCAGGATTACGCCGAACGTACCCCGCGCGCCATAGACGGCCGTCGAGGAGGCGTCCTTGAGCACGGTGATCGACTCGATGTCGTCGGGGTTCACGGTGGACATGTCGGTTTCGACGCCATCTACCAGCACGAGCGCCGAACCGCCGGCTCCGATCGAGTTTTCCGCGCCGCGGATGCGGATCGTGGCGGCACGGTTGGGCTTGCCGTCGGAGAAGGTCATCGTCAGGCCCGGGATGGCGCCCTGAAGCGACCGCGAAATACTCATCGACGAGCCGTTCCGCTCCTCGAGCGTCTCGGCCGAGAGGGTCTCGACCGCACCTACGATGTCGCGGCGTTTCTGGAGGCCGTATCCGACCACCACCACCTCTTCGAGGCTGGTGTTGTCCTCCTCGAGCGTGACGTCGATGCGGGTCTGTCCGTTCACCCGGAGCGTCTGCTGTTTATACCCGATATAACTGAAGTTCAAGGTTTCTCCCGTCGCGGCTTCGATCGTGTAGCGGCCGTTGGCATCGGTGGTCGTGCCGCGGGTCGTGCCCGGTACGACCACCGTGACGCCGAGAACGGGTTGTCCGTTCGGGTCTTTCACGATGCCCGACACGGACCCCCCCCCTCCGTTCTGTGCCCCGACGGACAGCGAGAGGAGAGCGAAGAGCAGTGCCAGCGCGAGGTTCCGGATGCGCGGGCGGTTCTTCTCCGCGGCGTCCGTGCTGGGCGAGTAGCATTGTTTCATTGTACTGCGTGTTTAGTGATTAATCGGTTTTCGCCGTTCCGCCGATATACCTTATTATATATACGAAGCGTCGATCGAACGGCCGTGCAGGTTGTTTCCGATTATATCCTGTGGGAAGAGGGCTGTTGAAAAATTTTAAAAATTAAGGTTTTAGTTTTGTTGGTTTCTTTTGGTTTTCAAATTTATGTTTTTATTTCTTTTTATGCAACTTTTGGTGCGAAAAATTTCTTCCGATGTGTTTCTTTATTCTTCGCCGGATCTTTTGCTTTGCGAATGGTCGTGTGTAACATGTTGATTGATATGTGTTTTATTGTTTCGGTGCGAAAGTCGGAAAAGTTTGTTATAAAAGTGTTTCAGAGTTGTGTAAATGTTATTAAAGGAAAATTTTTCTTTCTAAAAGTTGTTTTTCGTATGGTTTGATTTGTGAAAAAGAAAAATAGTTTTTACTTTTGTCGTGCAGGTTATTCGATTCATATTCTTTTGCAGGGTAAAGAAGTGCCGTTCCGGGACCTCTGTCCCGCTGTTCTGTCGGCGATCGTTCTGTTTACTCTAATCGAATTGTGTATGAAACTTATGAAACGTTCTATGGGCATGATGCTCGCCCTGTCGGTCTGTTCGCTCGCGGCCTGTTCCGACGATCAGGATGCGGCGCCGCTCAGGCGCGACTCCGACGCGGTCGAGCTGGCGTATAACGCGGATGCCGCGACACGTGTCTCGGTCCGGTACGACGGGGCCTGGGAGGCGCGCGCGGAGTGTCCCGACCCCACCGGAGAGCCGGGCGAAGCCTGGTTCTCGGTCTCGCCGGCGAGCGGCGTGGGCAACGGTCGGGATTATCAGTATGTGACCGTTACGGCGCAGCGCAATCCGGGCGGCAAGCGCACCGGCTACCTTTATCTGAAATCGGCCGGCGGCGAGGTCGCCGTGACGGTAACGCAGTCCGACGGCCGCTTCTCGGTCGAGGATCCGGTGATTTCGGGATCGCTGCGCACGGGCTCGGAGTCGGCGGCTTCGCTCGATATCGTTTACGACAAGGCGTTCGGCGGCGAGCGGGTGCTCGTCGAGGCTTCGCTCGCAGGAGCCGGTTCGGACGGACTGCGGATCGAGGAGACTTTCGAGACGGAGATCGAGCGCGAAGGCAGCGGCACGATTTCGGTGCCGATCACCGGAACGCCCTCCTCGCTCGGCGACCTGGTTTGCCGGGTGAGGTTTTCACTCGACGGCGAAGTGAAGTTCGAGGGCGAGGTGCAGGGCAGCGTCAATTCGTCGAACGAGCTGTTCCGCATGGGCTTCGACCTGTTCGTCTGGGGCGGCAACTACCCCGATAACCGGAAGGGACCGGGCCCCAACGGTTCGGCGACGGCCGGCAAGGACTTCGTCGGTACGGAGCCTTCCGAACCGGATGTGATCACGGCCGGGTCGGACGGTACGAACGACGTTTTCAAGACGATGTCCGAGGAGTACCGCATCAACCGCGGCGTGGAGAAGTGGGACGGGCAGCGCGTTTACGAACACCCGGGCTATGTGAAGTTGGGTGTGACGAACAACGGCGGCTGGATCATGACGCCCGAGCTGGAGCAACTGTCGGCCGTCCCGGAGACCGTCGTCGTGTCGGTCGATTTCCTGCGTTTCGACAACGAGGAGGGAACCTACCTCGTTTCGGCCGAAGGGGCGGGCACGGTGCTCAACGGCAAGGTCGATGCCGCGGTGCTGCCGACGCAGTCCTCGGCGGCTGACAGGAAGTGGAAGACGCTGAGCTTCACCGTGCAGGACGCCACGAACAAGACGCGGATCAAGATATGCGCCGAATCGCTCGACGGCGCAGGGTATCGCATCAATATCGACAATATCGTCGTGATGGGTTCCGACGAGACGGAGGTGACCGAGAAGCTGCCGGCTCCCGACGCCGGGTCGATCGCCTACACGCCGGGCGACACGTCGATCGCGGTCGCCTGGGAGGGCGTGAAGGGCGCCTCCTCCTATGAGATCTCCCTGGCGGCGCGCAGCAACCCGGATTTCCGCAAGACGGTGGAGACGGCCGAAGCGGGCTACGAGTTCACCGGTCTCGTCCCCGGGCGCTACCTTTTCACGGTGAAGGCGCTCTGTGCCGGCAATGCCGAATTCGATTCCGACGAGACATCGAAGAACGTGGGAACCCTCGGCTTCGCCGACGAAAAGCTGGCCGCACCGGCCGGGCTTTCGGTCGGCGGGGCGACGGCGACCGGCGCCACGGTGTCGTGGAGTGCCGTGAGCGGAGCCTACGGCTACCGGGTTTCGGCCGTTCCGGCTGCGGGCGGCGAGGCTGCGGAGACGGCTCTGGTGCGGGAGACTTCCTACACCTTCGGGAAATTGCAGGCCGGTACGGAGTACACGGTTTCTGTGGTGGCGCAGGCCGCCGCCGAGGCGGGCGAGTACGATTCGGACGCCGCCGTCGCGCAGCTCGTGACGACCGACCCGCAGCCGCTGATCGCCCCGTCGGTGCGGATTTTCGCCAAGACGCACGGACTGGCCGTGCTCGAATGGGAGTTGTCGTCCGAGGCGCTCGCGCAGCAGCCCGTCACGACGTCGGACACGTACGATTTCCGCGTGAAGAACGCCGCGGGCGAGGTGATCCGGTCGGTCGAGGCGTACAAATCGTTCAACTTCGCCAAATACAGGTACTACCGTCTGGTATGGGGCGGGCTGGCGCCTTCGACGACCTATACGCTCGAGATGCGCCGCCGTTCGACGGCCGACGCGGAGCGTTACCTCGATTCGGAATGGGCCGCCGTGCAGGTGACGACCGATGCCGACCCCGCGGCCGATCACGCGGACTGCCTGCTTTACGCCGATTTCGAGCGAATGCCTACGGGCGGACAGCCGTTGTACGGAGCCTACGGCTTCAGCTACGGCGCGACCGAGGATTTCTCGGATCCGGACCGGGTGGACTACACGGCCCCGGGCGACAAGAACTCGATCTACTGTCAGGCCGTGAAGGCGGAACAGTCCTATTTCGACGCCTACCTGCCGGCCTGGGATCTCGACGACTGGACGAAGAACAGTTCGAATATGGGCATGGCGGCCGGGTACATGAAGTTCGGCGGCGGCAGCAAGCCTGCCTGGCTCACGCTGCCGGCGTTCCCCGGGCTGACCGGTCCCACGGAGCTGGAACTCGAACTGGATGCCTGCTCCTACTACGAACCGAGCAGCGGCGGCGACATGATGTCGCCCTCGAATTCCGATGCGGACGCTCCGTTCTATGTGGAGATTCTCGGCGGCGGCACGATCGCCGGGGTCTCGGGCGAGACCTCCGGGCAGGCCGTGATCTCCGGCGACGGACTGACTGCGGAGCTCCGGAACGTGACGGCCGCGACGATGCGCGGCGAAGGGCGGACCGACTCCTACCGTTATACGAACCACCGGGTCCGTATCTCGGGGGCTACGGCCGCGACCCGCATCCGGATCTATACGGCGCTCGAGAACGACAAGGCCCAGCACCGGATGTGGCTCGACAACCTCAAGGTCCGCAGGGCGCAGTAGCGTTCCGGACCGGTACGACGACAGGCAGCCGGGGACTGCGCGGATGCAGTCCCCGGGGCCTTTGCCGGGAACCTGCCGCAGGGCGGTTTCCCATGTTACCTGAAATCAACGGATACCGATATTATGAATAAGATCGAAAGTGCGCTCCGGCGCACGACCGACACCCGCGCGCTGGCGTTCGGGGTCGGAACGCTGCCCCGTGCGGCGGAACTTTTTGTCGAACTGTTTCCCGGGCGCCGGGCGCTGGTGGTCGCCGACCTCAATACGTGGCGCGTGGCCGGGGAGGAGGTGCACCGGATTTTCGGCGAGGCCGGAATCGGGCAGGACGAGCCCTGTGTCTTCGCCGATCCCGGGCTCTACGCCGAATGGGGCTACGTCGAACGGCTCGACGCGTTGCTCGCCGGAACCGACGCCGTGCCGGTGGCCGTGGGGTCGGGGGTGATCAACGACCTCGCGAAACTCGCCTCGCACCACAACGGGCGCCGTTATCTGGTGGTCGGTACGGCCGCGTCGATGGACGGATACACCGCCTACGGGGCGTCGATCACCCGGGACGGCAACAAGCAGACGTTCGACTGCCCGGCGCCGCTGGGCATGGTTTTCGACCCGGCGATCGCCGCCGCGGCCCCCGCCGCGCTCTCCGCCTCGGGGTATGCCGATCTGATCGCCAAGATTCCCGCCGGGGCCGACTGGATGCTGGCCGACGCCGTGGGAGCCGAGGCGATGGACGATTTCGCCTTCTCGCTCGTGCAGGACGGACTGCCGGAGGCGTTGTGCGATCCGACGGGCGTGCATGCGGGCGACGTCGGGAAGGTCGGCCGGCTGGCCGAAGGACTTCTGCTGAGCGGTTTCGCCATGCAGGCCGCGCAGTCGAGCCGTCCGGCCTCCGGGGCCGAGCATCAGTTCAGCCATTTGTGGGACATGGAGCACCTGCGCTTCGGAGGAGCGTCGGTTTCGCACGGTTTCAAGGTCGGAATCGGCACGCTCGCCTCGACGGCCTTTCTTGAGATGCTGCTCGAGGCGCCCGTCGAACGGCTCGACGTCGCGGGCTGCGTGGCCGCATGGAAGTCGTGGGAGGAGACCGAGCGGGACATCCGGGCCGTCTTCGCCGGCGATCCCGAGCTGGTGGCCCGCGGTCTGAAGGAGACGTACGGCAAGTATGTCGATCGGCAGGGGCTGTACGAACAACTGACGCGGCTGCGGCAGGCATGGCCCGAACTCCGGGAGCGGATTCGCCGGCAGATCATTCCGTTCGGGGAGGTGCACCGCCGGCTGCGGCTCGTCGGAGCGCCCTGCGAGCCGGAGCAGATCGGGGTGTCGCGCGCCCGGTTCCGGGAGGCTTTCGCGCGGATTCCCTACATGCGGAGCCGCTACTCGGTGATCGACACGGTGTTCCGCTGCGGGTGGATGGAGGAGTGGCTCGACCGTCTGTTCGGTCCGGGCTGTATCTGGGAGATCCGCTGACGGAACCGTCCGTCGGAGGAAAATTCGCGACTTTTTTCGCTCCGGGCGCGGTTTTTTGCTTCGGAAGGCGTATCTTTGTTGAGAAACTGCTAACTTTCATTTCGTAATGACACCGGAACAGGCAAAACGGTTCAAATATTGGCAGACGCGCACCATCCTCGCCACGATGGTGGGCTATGCGCTCTTCTATTTCGTGCGGAAGAACTTTTCGCTGGCCATGCCCGGCCTGGAGGCCGACCTCGGCATTTCGAAGACGAGTCTCGGCGTCTTTCTGACGCTCAACGGGCTCGTCTATGGATTCTCGCGCTTCCTGAACGGCATCCTGGCCGACAGGATGAACGCCCGCTGGTACATGGCCGTCGGTCTGGGGCTCTGCGCGCTGGCCAACTTCGCCTTCGGATTCGGCGAGGACGTCTCCTACTGGATCACGGGCGAGCACACCGGCGACCGTTTCACCAATACGATGATCCTCTTCATGGGGGTCATGTGGGTCGTGAACGGCCTGTTGCAGGGAACGGGCTTCCCGCCCTGCGCGCGGCTGCTGACCCATTGGATTCCGCCCGTGCAGTTGGCCACGAAGATGTCCGTGTGGAACACCTCGCACTCGATCGGCGCAGGGCTGGTGGTCATCCTCTGCGGATATATCATGGGATCGCTGGGCAGCGGCCCGGACCATGTCGGCGCATGGAAGTGGTGTTTCTGGATTCCTTCGGCGATCGCCTTCGCGGGCGCCGTCGGTCTGGTGGTCTTTCTGCGCGACACGCCGACGTCGGTGGGTCTTCCCGAACTCGAGGGGACGGAGACCCGCGGCGAAAAGTCCGCTCCGAAGGGGGCCGAGCACAAGGCGTTCCTCATGAAGCACGTCTTCCGCAATCCGCTGATCTGGATTCTGGGATTCGCCAACTTCTTCGTCTATATCGTCCGCTTCTCGGTGCTCGACTGGGGGCCGTCGCTGCTGAGCCAGTCGAAGGGCGTCAGCATGGAGCACGCCGGATGGCTCGTGGCCATGTTCGAGATCGCCGGCATTCTGGGCATGCTTTTCTCGGGCTGGGCGACGGACAGGTGGCTGAAGGGACGCGCGCACCGCACCTGCGTCTTCTGCATGGCGGGCGCCGCGCTCTTCGTCTTCGCCTTCTGGCAACTGCCTTCCGACGCGCCGATCTGGCTGCTCTTCGCCACGCTGTGCGCCGCCGGATTCTGCATCTACGGCCCGCAGGCGCTCATCGGCATCGCCGCCGCCAACCAGGCGACCAAGCGGGCCGCCGCCACGGCCAACGGCCTCACGGGGCTGTTCGGCTACGCCTCGACGCTCGTTTCGGGCGTGGGGCTGGGCTATGTGGCGCAGCATTACGGCTGGAGCTGGGCCTATGTCGGCATTCTGGCGATGGCTGTCGCGGGCATGGCGGTTTTTCTGCTGATGTGGGGTGCGAAGGCCGACGGGTACGGTTCCGGGGTGTCGGAGGCCTGACGCCGCGCGGGAGAAGCTCGGAGTGGAATATGACTAAATAGGAGTTGTTATGTTGAGTATCGCCGAACGGCACAAATACATTCTCGACTCGCTGAACAGGCGCGGGTTCGTGCGTATTACGGATGTCGCCAACGAACTGGGTGTGACGAAGGTCACGATCCGCAAGGACGTGAAGATTCTCGAAAGCAAGGGCCTCCTTTACAAGGTCCACGGCAGCGCGCGTCCGGCCAATCCCCATGTCGCGGACCTCGACGTGCATGTGAAGGACAATATCAACCGCGAGGCCAAGCGTGCCATCGCCCGCCGGGCGGTGGAGCTGCTCGACGACAACGACTCGGTGATCGTGGCGTCGGGTTCGACCATCCACGCCTTCGCCGAGGAGATCCGCCTGCGGCCGTGGCATCACCTGAATATCGTCACGCCGTTCCTGCGGCTGGGCGTACTGCTCAACGAGGTCGAGAACGTCGATGTGGTGCAGCTCGGCGGCGCAGTGCACAAGAAGTCGCTGTCCGTCTCGGGCAGCGAGGCGGTCCGGGCGCTCGACGACTGCATCTGCTCGAAGGTCTTTTTCGGAGTGGACGGCATCGACCTCGAGCACGGCATCACCACCTCGACGATCGAGGAGGCGAAGCTCACGCGGCGGATGATGGAGGCTGCCTCGCAGACGATCGTGCTGGCCGATTCCTCGAAATTCGGACAGCGCGGCTTCGGCCGTATCGGTTCGCTCGAGGAGATCGACGTGATCGTGACCGAAGCGGAGGTTTCCGAACAGATGGCCTCGGCGCTCGAAGAGGCGGGGGTCGATCTGATCGTCGTGAAGTAGGCGGAAGCGCCGGCTGACGGCGCCGCTTCGGGGACAGGGGCGTCGGGGAAGGAACCGGATGCCGGCTGTTGAAAAAATTTCCGGAAAAGTTTTGCATGCCCGGTGAAAAAGCCCTACCTTTGTACCCAATTAAGCGACGTTCGAATCCTGGACATGAATTGCAACCGCGACATATCTTCCGCACGGGTTTTCCGGCAGCAGGACTATTGGTCGGGGTTTCATTCTCCGGCGGATCCGGGCATTATTGTTTCATTAGGGTAACTGTTTCGGTTGCCCTATTTTTTTGCGCCTGCAACCATGAAGACCGTATATACCGGCGCCCGGATTTTCCGCGGCGGCCGTTTCGAAGAGGGCGATCTGGCCGTCGAGGGGAGCCGCATCGCACCCGCCGGGGAGCGCCGACCGGACGACCGGATGGTGGATCTGACCGGACTGGTCGTCGTCCCCGGACTGGTGGACGTCCATGTCCACCTGCGCGAGCCGGGATTTCCGCAGAAGGAGACCGTCGCCACGGGAACCGCCGCCGCCGCCCGCGGGGGATATACGACGGTCTGTTCGATGCCGAACCTCAATCCCGCGCCCGACACGCCGGAGACGCTGGAGCGGCAGATGGAGATCATCCGCCGCGACGCCGCGGTGCGCGTGAAACCCTACGGCACGATCACGATGGGGCAGCGCGGCTGCGGGGAGTTGGTGGACTTCGGGGCGCTGGCCCCCTGGGTCGTGGGCTTTTCGGACGACGGACGCGGCGTGCAGTCGGCCGAACTCATGGAGGAGGCGATGCGCCGTGCGGCGGCCGTCGGCCGGCCGATCGTGGCCCATTGCGAGGCGGACGATCTGCTGCGCGGCGGGTATATCCACGACGGCGTGTACTGCCGCGAGCGCGGCCACCGGGGAATCTGCTCCGAGAGCGAGTGGCGGCAGGTGGAGCGCGACATCGAACTCTCGGCCCGAACGGGCTGCCAGTACCACGTCTGCCACGTCTCCACGAAGGAGAGCGTGTGTCTGGTGCGGCAGGCCAAGGCGTCGGGACTGCGCGTGAGCTGCGAGACGGCTCCGCACTACCTGCTTCTCACGGACGCGGATCTGAAGGAGGAGGGGCGTTTCAAGATGAATCCGCCGCTGCGCGGCCGCGAAGACCGCGAGGCGCTCGTGGAGGGCCTCGCCGACGGAACGATCGAGGTGATCGCCACCGACCATGCGCCGCATACGGCCGAAGAGAAGCTGCGCGGACTGGCCCGCAGCGCCATGGGTATCGTGGGGCTGGAGTGTGCTTTTCCGCTGCTTTACAGATATTTGGTGCTGCCCGGAACGATTCCGTTCGGGCGGCTCGTCGAGGCGATGGCTCTCGCGCCCCGGCGGATATTCGGCCTCGAAGGGGGCGTGGAGCCCGGCGACGAGGCCGACTTCACGGTGCTGGACCTGGAGGCGGAGTACCGTCTCGATCCGGCGACGTTCCGTTCGAAGGGGCGCGCCACGCCTTTCGCCGCATGGCCCGTCCGGGGACGCGCCGTGCTGACGGTGGTCGGCGGGCGCGTGGCCTACGACGGGCGGAGCTGAGAGGCGCGGGGACCGGCCGGAAGCGGAGAAGGCTCCGTGCGGCGGATTCTGTTGCGGCGCGGGAAGGGGACTGCGCCCGTGCCGGGACGTTCGCGGAAACTATGAAATTCAAATAGATAAGGATGAAGCCATTTACGAAAAAAATTGTCCTGGAGAACGGCCGCGAGTTTTACGGCTACGGATTCGGGGCCGACCGGGAGGCGATCAACGAAATCGTCTTCAATACCTCGATGGTGGGGTATCAGGAGATTCTCTCCGATCCGTCCTACACCGATCAGATGGTCGTGATGACCTATCCGCTGATCGGCAACTACGGCACGGCCGAGGAGGATTACGAAACGAAATTCCCGACCATCGGCGGCATGATCGTCCGCGAGTACAACGACACGCCTTCGAACTTCCGTTACACGAAGACGCTGCACGAGGTGCTCGAGGAGCACAACATCCCGGCCGTTTCGGGCATCGACACCCGCACGCTGACGCGCATCATCCGCGACGAGGGTTCGCAGAAGGTGCTCGTCACCGACGCCGCGACGCCTTCCGGGGAGGCGATGCGCCGCCTGCGCGAATACGACCTCCCGCACGACATGGTTTCGCGCGTGAGCTGCCGCAAGCGCTGGTTCTCGCGCACGCCCAACCACCGGTGGGACGTGGTGGCCGTCGATTGCGGCATCAAGTACAACATCATCCGCAAACTCAACGAGAAGGGGTGCAACGTCACCGTCGTCCCGTTCGACGCCTCGGTCGAGGAGATTCTCGCCTTCCGTCCCGACGGCATCTTCCTCTCGAACGGTCCGGGCGATCCCACGGACGTCCGGCCTGTGATCGAGAAGGTGCGGGCGCTTCGGGGACGTCTGCCGATCTTCGGCATCTGCATGGGCCATCAGCTCATTTCGCTGGCTTACGGCGCGCGGACCTTCAAGATGAAATTCGGCCACCGCGGCGGCAACCATCCCGTCAAGTGCCTGGCCACGGGCAAGATCGAAATCACGAGCCAGAACCACAGCTTCGCCGTGGACATCGAGTCGCTGAAGGGTACGCCTCTCACGCTCACGCACGTCAATCTGCTGGACGGCACGGCCGAGGGCGTCGAGTGCGCCGCCGACCGGGTCTTTTCGGTGCAGTACCATCCCGAGAGCGCGCCGGGTCCGCAGGACAGCGCCTATTTGTTCGATAAGTTCATTAAAATGATGGAGGAGTACAAAAATGCCTAAGAGAAAGGATATCAACAAGGTAATGGTCATCGGCTCGGGGCCCATCGTCATCGGGCAGGCCGCCGAGTTCGACTATGCGGGCACGCAGGCCTGCATGGCCCTCAAGGAGGAGGGTTACGAAGTGGTGCTGGCCAACTCGAACCCCGCGACCATCATGACCGACACGCATATCGCCGACAAGGTTTACATGGAGCCGCTGACGCTCGAGTACGTCGCCAAGATCATCCGCTACGAACGTCCCGACGCCATCGTTCCGGGGCTGGGCGGCCAGACGGGTCTGAACCTGGCGGTGCAACTGGCCAAGAAGGGCATTCTGAAGGAGTGCCAGGTCGAGATTCTGGGCACGTCGTTCGAGTCGATCGAGCGCGCCGAGGACCGCGAGCTGTTCAAGGAGCTGTGCGAGGAGCTGGGCGAGCCGGTGCTTCCCTCCGAGGTGGCCTCGTCGATCGACGAGGCCGTCGGGATCGCCGCGCAGATCGGCTATCCGGTGGTGCTGCGTCCCGCCTTCACGCTGGGCGGCACGGGCGGCGGCTTCGCCGACAACGAGCAGGAGCTGCGCGAGATGATGCGCAACGCACTCTTCCTCTCGCCCGTGCATCAGGTGCTCATCGAGAAGAGCATCAAGGGCTACAAGGAGATCGAGTACGAGGTGATCCGCGACAGCAACGACACGGCCATTGCCATCTGCAACATGGAGAATATCGATCCCGTAGGCGTGCACACGGGCGATTCGATCGTCGTGGCCCCGAGCCAGACGCTCACCAACCGCGAGTACCAGATGCTGCGCGACTCGGCGCTGAAGATCATCCGCGCCCTCCGGATCGAGGGCGGCTGCAACGTGCAGTTCGCGCTCGACCCGCTGTCGTTCAAATACTACCTGATCGAGGTCAATCCCCGCGTGTCGCGCTCCTCGGCCCTCGCGTCGAAGGCGTCGGGCTATCCCATCGCGCGGGTGAGCGCCAAGATCGCTGTGGGCATGACCCTCGACGAGATCCGCATCGCCAACACCCCGGCCTCGTTCGAACCGACGCTGGACTACGTGGTGACGAAGATCGCCCGCTTCCCGTTCGACAAGTTCTCTGACGCCTCGAACAAGCTGGGTACGCAGATGAAGGCCACGGGCGAAGTCATGTCCGTGGGCCGCACGATGGAGGAGTCGCTCCTGAAGGCCGTGCGGTCGCTCGAGACGGGCGTCTGCCACATCCACCACAAGAAGTTCGACACGTGGTCGAACGACGAGCTGCTCGACTACATCAAGGACGGCACGGACGACCGGCTCTACGCCATCGCGCAGTTGATCCGCGGCGGCATCGACCTCGTGCTGATCTACAACCGGACGAAGATCGACATGTTCTTCCTCGAGAAGTTCAAGAACATCGTCGAGTTCGAGAGCGTCGTCCGTGCGCATCCGATGGACGTCGAGACGCTGCGCGACGCCAAACGCATGGGCTTCAGCGACAAGTATATCGGGCAGTTGTGGGGCCTCTCGCAGCACGACATGTACCGTCTGCGCGAGAAGAACGGCATCTTCCCCGTCTATAAGATGATCGACACGTGCGCCAGCGAGTTCGCCTCCTACGTACCCTATTTCTACTCGACCTACGAGCTGGAGAACGAATCCGTGGTGAGCGGCAAGGAGAAGATCGTGGTGCTCGGCTCCGGTCCGATCCGCATCGGGCAGGGCGTCGAATTCGACTACTCCACGGTGCACGCCATCTGGTCGATCCGCGAGGCGGGCTACGAGGCCATCATCATCAACAACAATCCCGAGACCGTCTCGACGGACTACACCACCAGCGACAAGCTCTACTTCGAACCCCTCACGGTCGAGGACGTGATGAACGTCGTGCACCTCGAAAAACCCAAGGCGATCGTCGTGTCGCTCGGCGGCCAGACGGCCATCAATCTCGCCGAGCCGCTCGCCGAGCTGGGCGTGCCCATCATCGGCACGGACTGCGCGGCGATCCGCAACGCCGAGGACCGCGGCTGTTTCGAGCGGATCATGGAGGAGCTGGGCATTCCTCAGCCCGAGGCCGAGGCCGTGACGGACATCGAGGCCGGCGTGCGGGCCGCCGCGCGTATCGGCTATCCGGTGCTGGTGCGTCCGAGCTACGTGCTGGGCGGCCGCGCCATGCAGATCGTCTCGAACGAGGAGCGGCTGCGCCACTACCTTCAGACGGCCGTCGAGGTGAACGAGGATTCGCCCGTGCTGGTGGACCGTTACATCATGGGCAAGGAGCTGGAGGTGGACGCCATCTGCGACGGCCGCGACGTCTTCATTCCCGGCATCATGGAGCATGTCGAGCGCACGGGTATCCACTCGGGCGACTCGATCAGCGTCTATCCGACCTTCAGCGTGAGCCGGAAGGCCAAGGAGAAGATCATCGATTACACGGTGCGGCTGGGTCTGCGCATCGGCATCGTGGGTCTCTACAACATCCAGTTCATCCTCGACGGCGACGACGAGGTGTATGTCATCGAGGTCAATCCGCGCTCGTCGCGCACCGTGCCTTTCCTCTCGAAATCCACGGGTGTGCAGATGGCCCACATCGCCACGCAGGTGATTCTGGGCCGCTCGCTGCGCGAGCAGGGCATCACGGAGGTCTATGGCCGGGAGAAGGAGCGCTGGTACGTGAAGGCGCCGGCCTTCTCGTTCGCCAAGATCCGCGGCATGGACTCCTACCTCTCGCCCGAGATGAAGTCCACGGGCGAGGCGATCGGCTACGACGACAAACTGACCCGCGCACTCTACAAGGCGTTGCAGGCCACGGGCATGAACGTCTCGAACTACGGCACGATCTTCGTCACGATCGCCGATCAGGACAAGGAGCAGGCGTTGCCGCTCGTGCGCCGTTTCTACGATCTGGGCTTCAACGTCGAGGCGACGACCGGCACGGCCGAGTTCCTGCGCGAGCACGGCATCCGCACCCGCACGCGGCGCAAGCTCAACGAGGGCAGCTCGGAGATCATCGACGCGCTGCGGCAGGGGCATGTGAGCTACGTCATCAACACGATCGACATCAACCAGCACAACACGCGTCTGGACGGGTACGAGATCCGCCGCACGGCCGTCGAGAACAACGTGACGGTCTTCACGGCGCTCGAGACGGTGAAGGTACTGCTCGACGTGCTGGAGGAGATCACGCTGCGCGTTTCGACCATCGACTCGAAATAGGGATGCCGGCGGGAGGCGGGAACCGTAGGCGGTGTGCGGCCTGGAAGTGCGGAGAACAGGGGCGGTTTGCGGACCGGGTCGCACGGAGCAGGCGGCCGTCCGGTTCTGCGGCGCTTTTGCCGGGCCGAAAGCGATTTGGAAGATTATATGTATAAGAAAGCAGTTTACAGAATCCGTGCGAACGAGCCGCTGACGGCCGCCGTGTGGCGCATGACGCTGGAGGGCGACACGCGGTGGATCGCAGCGCCCGGGCAGTTCGTCAATATCGCGCTGGAAGGACGGTATTTGCGCCGTCCGATTTCGGTCTGCGACTACGACGAGGATTCGATCACGTTGATTTATAAGGTGGTAGGTGGAGGAACCGCGCAGATGAGCCGTATGCGGCCGGGCGAGTGCCTCGACCTGCTCACGGGGCTGGGCAACGGCTTCTCGACGGCCAACGACGCCCGGCGGCCGCTGCTCGTCGGGGGCGGCGTGGGCGTTCCGCCGCTCTACGGCCTGGCCCGGAAGCTGCTCTCCGAGGGGCGGCCGGTGCAGGTCGTGCTGGGCTTCAACACCGCCGCGGAGGTCTTCTGCGAGGAGGAGTTCCGCGCGCTGGGATGCGACGTGACGGTCGCCACGGCCGACGGGTCGCGCGGCGTGCGGGGCTTCGTCACGACGGCCATCGCCGAACGGACGCCCGATTTCGACTACTTCTACGCCTGCGGCCCGCTGCCGATGCTGCGGGCGCTCGCCGAGGCGGTCGCGCAGGACGGACAGCTCTCCTTCGAGGAGCGCATGGGCTGCGGCTTCGGCGCCTGCATGGGGTGTTCGTGCAAGACCAAATACGGGAACAAGCGCATTTGCAGGGAGGGTCCCGTGCTGGAGAAAGGAGAGGTGATATGGTGAACGATACGCAAAAGAGCGTCTCCGCACCGGAAGGGGCGGCGGCGCGGGACCTTTCGGTCGAGCTGTGCGGTCTGAAGCTGGACAATCCGGTGATTCCGGCCAGCGGGACTTTCGGCTACGGCAACGAGTTCCGCGAGTTCTACGACATCAACATCCTCGGGTCGTTCTCGTTCAAGGGGACGACGCGCGAGGCGCGTTTCGGCAATCCGACGCCCCGCATCGCCGAGTGCGAGGCGGGCATGATCAACGCCGTGGGGTTGCAGAATCCCGGCATCGACCGCGTGATCGCCGAGGAGCTGCCGCGGCTGAAGACCTTCTTCCGCAAGCCCGTGATCGCCAATATTTCGGGCTTCTCGGTCGAGGAGTACGCCTACTGCTGCGAGCGGATCGACCGCGAGGAGCAGGTGGGACTGATCGAGGTGAACGTCTCGTGTCCCAACGTGCGGCACGGGGGCATGTCGTTCGGCACGTCGCCCGAGGCGGCGGCCGAGGTGACGCGCGCGGTGAAGGCCGTGACGACCAAGCCGGTGGTCATCAAGCTGTCGCCCAACGTGACGGACATCGTAGCGATCGCCCGGGCGTGCGAACGGGCGGGGGCCGACGGATTGTGCCTCATCAACACGATGCTGGGCATGCGCATCGACCCGGTGCGGCGGCGTCCGGTGATCGCCAACACGATGGGCGGATTCTCCGGGCCCGCGATCTTCCCCGTGGCCGTGCGCATGGTCTATCAGGTGAGCCGGGCGTGCCGCATTCCGGTCATCGGCTGCGGCGGCGTTGCGACGGCACGCGACGTGATCGAGATGATGATGGCCGGGGCGACGGCCGTAGAGGTCGGCGCGGCGAATCTGGTGAATCCCTACGCCTCGAAGGAGATCGTCGAGGCGCTGCCCGCGGAGATGGAGCGGCTGGGCATCGGCCGCCTGCGCGACATCGTAGGCTGCGTGGAGTGACGCGCCGGACGGAGTGAAGAGACCGACGGCCTCTCGGAGCGCGGCATGTCCGGGCCCGGGGAGGCGGCGACGAAAAGCAAAAAACTTACAGCATGCAACACGACGTAATCATCGCCTGCGACTTCAAGTCCGCGGCGGACACATTCGGCTTTCTCGACCTGTTCCGGGGCGAGGAGCGCAAACCCTTTCTGAAGATCGGCATGGAGCTGTTCTATGCCGAGGGACCCGAAATCGTGCGCGAGATCAAGCGCCGCGGCCACCGGATTTTCCTCGACCTGAAGCTCCACGACATACCCAACACCGTGCGCAAGGCGATGGCCGTGCTGTCGCGGCTGGACGTGGACATGTGCAACGTCCATGCCGCCGGGACGATCGAGATGATGAAGGCCGCGCGCGAGGGACTTACGCGCGAGGACGGCACGCGGCCCCTGCTGATCGCCGTGACGCAGCTCACCTCGACCAGCGAGGAGCGCATGCAGCGCGAGCTGCTGATCGGAGCCCCGATCGGCGAGACGATCGTGCAGTATGCCCGGAATGCCCGCGAGGCGGGGCTGGACGGCGTGGTCTGCTCGCCGCTCGAAGCCGGCATGGTGCACGGGGCGTGCGGCGCGGAGTTCCTGACCGTGACGCCCGGCGTGCGTTTCGCCGACGGCGACGTGGCGGACCAGGTGCGCGTCACGACGCCGGCCCGCGCCCGGGAGATCGGCTCGGACTTCATCGTCGTGGGACGCCCGATCACCGCGGCTGCGGATCCCGTGGCGGCCTACCGCCGCTGCGTGGCCGAGTTCGTGGGGTGACGGACGCGCCGCGCGGACTGCCGGAGACGGCTGCGGCGGTGCGGTCGGGGCGCTGCATGTCCGGTTCGGCGTGCGGCGCGGCAGGCGAATCGGGCGGCGCCGTACGGAATTCGCGCGGCGAAGCCGGAATTGTCGTATATTTGCAGGGGCGCATCCGTGCGCGACTGCATGAAAAAGCACCGTTTTATGAAACCCGTGAAACTGTTTTACCTGAAGAACTGCCCCTTCTGTAAGAAGGCGCTGCGGTATATCGAAGAGGCGAAAGCCGCGCATCCCGAACTGGCGGAGGTCGAGATCGAGATGATCGAGGAATCCGAGCAGCCCGGGGTGGCCGACGGATTCGACTATTACTATGTGCCTACATTCTATGTGGACGGCGAAAAGGTCCACGAAGGCGGAATCTATCCCGAGGAGGTGGAGCGGATTCTGCGGCGGGCGCTCGGCGCGTGCCGGACGACTGAGAACCGATAAACAAGGATAAGTATGGAGAAAGCTATTGCGAAAGACCTGCTCTCGATCGGCGCGGTGTTCCTGCGTCCCGAGCAGCCGTTCACGTGGGCGAGCGGAATCAAAAGCCCGATTTATTGCGACAACCGTCTGACGCTGTCCGCCCCCGAGGTGCGCGGGCGTGTCGAGGCGGGGCTTGCGGAGATCGTCCGCACGAAGTTTCCCGGCGCGGAGGTGCTGATGGGAACCTCCACGGCCGGCATCGCCCATGCCGCCATCACGGCGACGATCCTCGGCCTGCCGATGGGCTACGTGCGGTCGGGAGCCAAGGACCACGGCCGCGGCAACCGCATCGAAGGACGGCTCGAAAAGGGGCAGAAGGTGGTCGTCGTCGAGGACCTGATCTCGACGGGCGGATCGTGTATCGAGGTGGTCGAGGCGCTGCGCGAGGCGGGCGCCGAGGTGCTGGGCGTGGCGTCGATCTTCACCTACGGCATGAAGAAGGGCGTGGAGCGCCTGCGCGAGGCGAACGTCGTGAATTACAGTCTCTCGAATCTCGACGCGCTGGTGGAGGTGGCCGCCGACGAAGGGTATATCGAACCCGGGGACAAGGCGCGCCTGCTCCGGTTCCGCGACAACCCGTCGGACGAATCGTGGATGAACCGATAAACGCGCCGGAACCATGCGACATCTGATTGATCCGACCGATCTGACGGTCGAGGAGACCGAGCGGATCGTGGCGCTGGCGGAGGACATCATCGCCAACCGCGCCAAGTACCGCGAGGCCTGCAAGGGCAAAAAACTCGCCACGCTGTTTTACGAGCCTTCCACCCGCACGCGCCTGAGCTTCACCTCGGCGATGCTGGAGCTGGGCGGCGAGGTGATCGGCTTCTCCGACGCCAGCTCCTCGTCCGTGTCGAAGGGCGAGACCGTGGCCGACACGGTGCGCGTGATCCGCTGTTTCGCGGACATCATCGCCATGCGCCACTTCAAGGAGGGCGCGCCGCTCGTGGCCTCGCAGTATGCCGGCATTCCGGTCATCAACGCCGGGGACGGCAGTCACGCCCACCCGACGCAGACGCTGACGGACCTGCTGACGATCAAGCGCGAGAAGGGGCGTTTCGACCACCTGACGATCGGGTTCTGCGGCGACCTGAAGTTCGGCCGCACGGTCCATTCGCTCATCAAGGCGCTGTCGCGTTACGAGGGGATCCGCGTGATGCTCATCGCGCCCGAGGAGCTGCGCCTGCCCGATTACATGCTACAGGAGATGCGTTCCGCCTCGAAGCTGGAGTTCCGCGAGGTGCGCACGATGGAGGAGGTGATGCCCGAGCTGGACATCCTCTACATGACGCGCGTGCAGAAGGAGCGCTTCCTCGACGAGGAGGAGTTCGACCGCGTGAAGGACAGCTTCGTGCTCGATCCGGGGAAGCTGCGCACGGCGCGGCCCGATATGATCGTGCTGCATCCGCTGCCGCGCGTGAACGAGATCACGCGCGAGGTGGACAACGACCCGCGTGCGGCTTACTTCCGGCAGGTAGAGAACGGAAAATTCGTGCGTATGGCATTGATCTATACGCTGCTGCGCTGGGCCGACGAGAACCGTCCGTTCGCCCGGACCCCGGTCTTCGGCGAGGAGTACGTCGTGAACGGAATGACCTGTTCGAATCCCCGCTGCATTTCGGCCACGGAGGATGTCGATCAGCTTTTCCGCCGCGCGGCCGACGGCGTGTGCCGCTGCGCCTACTGCGAAGCGAAAGCCCGGTAGCGGCTTCCCGCGCCCTGCGCGCGGGGCGCTTCCGTCCCGGGTGCCGGCGCGGAAGGGGTGTTCGGAAACTCTGCGAAGGTTTCCGGACACCCCTTCCGCATACGGCCGGGAGTTGTGTGCGTTTTTGTGCGGGAAGCCTCGGAAAATCGCGGGAAATGATTATCTTTGTCCTCGGAGAAAACATCGTTCGGGGTGTGGAGACGCGCCGCCGGACGCAGGTCGTCTCCGTTTGCCAGAACCGAATTAATGCCTGCTCTGCGATGAGTGAAAAAAGACCCGTTTCCCCGCTGGCGTGGGTTCCCAGCCTCTATTTCGCCATGGGCCTCCCGTTCGTGGTGCTGAACATGGTTTCGGCCGTACTGTTCAAGGACCTCGGCATTCCGGACGCACGGATCGCCTTCTGGACCTCGCTTATCATGTGGCCGTGGACGATCAAGTTCCTCTGGAGTCCCTTCCTGGAGATTTTCAGGACAAAGAAGTTCTTCGTCGTGGCGACGCAGCTTCTGAGCGGCGTCATGTTCGGCGTGGCGGCGCTGGCGCTGCATCTGCCGTCGTTCTTCGCCGTGACGGTCGCCGTCTTCGCCGTGGTGGCCTTCAGCGGCGCGACGCACGACATTGCGGCCGACGGCGTTTACATGTCGGAGCTCTCTACGCGCGACCAGGCGAAGTACATCGGCTGGCAGGGAGCCTTCTACAACCTGGCGAAGCTGGTGGCCACGGGCGGTCTGGTATGGTTCGCCGGGTGGCTCTACGAGCGCTCCTCCGCAGAGGGCGCCGCCGCGTTCGACGCCTACGTCCATGCGTGGACCGTCGTGCTGGCGATTCTCTGCGGGCTGCTTCTGCTGCTGGGCTGCTACCACGGGCGGATGCTCCCTTCGGGCGCCGCGGCGGCGGGCGGGCACTCGCTCGGCGAGGGGCTGCGGGGCCTGAAGGAGGTGATCGCGGCCTTCTTCACCAAGAAACACATCTGGTACTACATCGCCTTCATCATTCTCTACCGGCTGGGCGAGGGGTTCGTCATGAAGATCGTGCCGCTGTTCCTCAAGGCCGACACCGCGGCGGGCGGACTGGGCCTGACGAACCAGCAGATCGGATTGTATTACGGCACGTTCGGCGCCGGGGCGTTCCTCGTGGGGTCGCTGCTGGCCGGCTACTACATCGCCGCGCGCGGACTGCGCCGCACGCTCTTCACGCTCTGCTGCGTCTTCAACGTACCCTTCGTGGTCTATGCGCTGCTGGCCTTCTTCCAGCCCTCCTCCATGTGGCTCGTGGGCGGCGGCATCGTCGTGGAGTATTTCGGCTACGGATTCGGATTCGTGGGACTGACGCTCTTCATGATGCAGCAGGTGGCGCCCGGCCGTCACCAGATGGCCCACTACGCCTTCGCTTCGGGCATCATGAACCTTTCGGTGATGCTCACCGGCGCCGTGTCGGGCTACCTGAGCGACTGGCTCGGCTATTCGCTCTTCTTCGTCGTGGTGATGCTGGCGACGATTCCGGCCTTCGTCATGACGCGTTTCATCCCCTTCACCTATCCCGATGGAAATAAAACCGAATAAACTCCGTTTACCAAGCAAACACGTATGAAGAAAAATCACCTGCTCTCCCTTCTTGCGGGGCTGTCGCTCTGCGCCGCGTCGTGCGGAGGTCCTACGGCCGAGACGGACGCCGTGATCCCGCGTCCCGCGTCGGTCGAGAAACGCTCCGGCGCATGCCGCCTCGCATCGCCCCTGGCCCTGTCGTTCGACGCTCCGGCGGAGGTCGCCGACGCCCTGACGGCCTACCTGCGGACCACGCCGCTGGCCGTCCGCACGGACGATCCGCAGGCGTCGGACGGCTACCTGCGTCTGACGGTCGCCGCGTCGCCCGAACTGCCCGCCTCGGAAGAGGGTTACGTGCTTTCGGTCCTTCCCGAAGGCGTCTCGGTCGCTTCGCGCGGCGAAGCGGGTCTTTTCTACGGCATACAGACTCTCTTGCAGTTGCAGGAGCAGTTCGGCGATCGGATTCCCGCGCAGCGGATCACCGACTCCCCGCGCTTCTCCTACCGCGGCATGCACCTGGACGAGGCGCGCCACTTCTTCGGCAAGGAGTTTGTGAAAAAACAGCTGCGGATGATGGCCTCGCTCAAACTCAACCGCTTCCATTGGCATCTGACGGACGGTGCGGGGTGGCGCATCGAGATCGACCGTTATCCCGAGCTGACCGAGCTCGCGGCTTGGCGCCCGATCGAGGGATGGCAGCCGTGGCTCGACGCCGGGCGGCCCTATTGCCGGCGTGACGACCCGAACGCCTACGGCGGATTCTACACGAAGGACGACATCCGCGAAGTGGTGGCCTATGCCGATTCGCTGCATATCACGGTGATTCCCGAAATCGAGATGCCGGGCCACTCGGAGGAGGTGCTGGCGGTCTATCCCCACCTGTCGTGCGCGGGAAAGCCGCACGTTTACGACGACTTCTGCATCGGCAACGACGCGACGTTCGAGTTCTTGGAGAACGTACTCGAGGAGGTGATGGAACTCTTCCCCTCGGAATACATTCATGTCGGCGGCGACGAGGCCACGAAAAAGGGGTGGCCGACCTGTCCGAAGTGCCGGGCGCGGATGCAGCGCGAGGGGCTGAAGGACGTGGACGAGTTGCAGAGCTATGCCGTGCACCGGCTCGAGGCGTTCCTCAATGCCCGCGGGCGCCGGCTGCTGGGCTGGGACGAGATTCTGCAGGGCGGTCTGGCGCCCAACGCCGCGGTCATGTCGTGGCGCGGCGAGTCGGGCGGCCGCGAGGCGGCGGCCTCGGGGCATCCGGTGGTGATGGTTCCGGGCAGCTACTGCTATCTGGACAAGTATCAGGGCAATCCCTCGACCGAGCCGGAGGCGCTCGAAGGGTCGGTTCCCCTGCCCAAGACCTATATGTACGAGCCGGCGCCGCAGGACATGCCGGGCCGCGAGAGGGTGCTGGGCGTGCAGGCGAACCTGTGGACCGAACGCATCGCTACGCCCGAATACGCCGAGTACATGCTCTACCCGCGGGTCTTCGCGGTGGCCGAGATCGCCTGGTCGGCGCCCGAACTGAAGGACTACGAGGATTTCCGCCGCCGGGCGCTGATGCGTATCGACGCCGTCCGTGCGAAGGGATACAACACGTTCGATCTGGCGGGTTCCGTGCGCGGCGAGCGTCCCGAGTCGCTGGAAGAGGTGCGGCATCTGGCCGTAGGCTGCCCGGTGACCTATGCTTCGGAGTGGTACGAGGGCTATCCGGCCGACGGTCCCGGTTCGCTGACCGACGGGAAGCTGGGGTCGTGGACCTACGGCTACCGCTGGCTGGGCTTCCTGAATACGGACGTCGAGGCGACGGTCGATCTGGGGGCCGTGAAGCCGATCCGCGAGGTGAAGGCCGATTTCCTGCAGTGGCGGTCGGCGTTCATCGGGCTGCCCAAACGTGTCGAGATCGCGGTCTCGACCGACGGGGAGCGCTTCACGGTGCTGGGCGGCGAGGAGAACGATCTGCCGTTCGACGACCCGAAGCTCCAGTGCCGCGCCTTCGGCTGGACGGGCGAGGCCGAAGCCCGCTATGTCCGCTGCCACGCCTTCTCGCACGGCCATCCGGGCGGCTGGCTGTTTATCGACGAAATTATCGTGAATTGACGGATTTATTATTGATAGAACATGGAAAATCTCAGAATCGCGGGCCCCGCATTGCCCGATATGCCGTGGGAGGATCGTCCCGCGGGTTCGAACGAGGTGCTCTGGCGTTACAGCGCGAACCCGATCATCGGGCGCCATGCGCTTTCGACCTCGAACAGTATTTTCAATTCGGCCGTCGTGCCGTTCAGAAACGGGAAGTACAACTACGCCGGTGTTTTCCGCTGCGACGACACGAACCGCCGCATGCGCATCCACGTCGGTTTCTCGGTGGACGGACTGAAGTGGGACATCGAGGAGGCCGACTTCCGGCTGGAGGGCGCCGACCCGGAGATCGGGGAGTGGGCCTACGGCTACGATCCGCGCGTGGCGAAGATCGACGACAAGTACTACGTGACGTGGTGCAACGGCTACCACGGCCCGACGATCGGCATCGCGTGGACCGAGGATTTCCGGACCTTCCACCAGTTGGAGAACGCCTTTCTGCCCTATAACCGCAACGGCGTGATGTTCCCCCGGAAGATCGGCGGCAAGTTCGCCATGCTCTCGCGTCCGAGCGACACGGGACATACGCCTTTCGGGGATATTTTCTACTCCGAGTCGCCCGACCTCTGCTATTGGGGGCGCCACCGGCACGTCATGTCGCCCGCGGCGTTCGAGGTGTCGGCCTGGCAGTGCATGAAGATCGGTGCGGGCCCCGTGCCCATCGAGACGAGCGAGGGGTGGCTGCTGTTCTACCACGGCGTGCTGCGCTCGTGCAACGGCTACGTCTATGCCTTCGGTTCGGCGCTGCTGGACCTGGAGGAACCCTGGAAGGTGACGGCCCGCAGCGGTCCGTATCTGATTTCGCCGCGCGAGCCGTACGAGTGCATGGGCGACGTGCCGAACGTGACGTTCCCCTGCGCTGCGCTGCACGATCCCGCGACGGGGCGCGTGGCGGTTTACTACGGCTGTGCCGACACGGTGACGGGGCTTGCGTTCGGATATATTCCGGAGATCGTCGAATTTACGAAGAAAAACTCGATCCTCTGATGCGACTGCGACGAACGCTTCCTGCTGCGGCGCTCGCCGCAGCCGTTTTCTGCGCGCCGCTGCGTGCGCAGGAGCCCGTCGATCGGGTCGATCCCTTCATCGGCACGACCAACTTCGGCACGACCAATCCCGGGGCCCTGTGCCCGAACGGCATGATGGCGGTGGTTCCGTTCAACGTGATGGGTTCGGACACGAACATCTACGACAAGGACGCCCGATGGTGGTCGACTCCCTACGAGTACCATAACAAATTCTTCACGGGCTTCGTCCACGGGGCGCTGAGCGGCGTGGGATGTCCCGAGATGGGGTCGCTGCTGACGATGGCGACGACCGGGCCGCTGACGGTGGATTACAAGGAGTACGGCACGGCGTATGAAGATGAAACGGCCTCGCCGGGCTACTACGCCGTGACGCTGGACGAGTACGGCGTCCGGGCCGAAGTGACGGCCACGCCGCGCACCTCGGCCGAGCGCTACACGTTTCCCGCCGGGGAGGGGCACATCCTGCTGAATTTGGGCGAGGGCCTCACGAACGAGTCGGGCGCTACGGTGCGCCGCGTGAGCGCCACGGAGATCGAGGGCATGAAACTGCTGGGGACGTTCTGCTACAACCCGCAGAAGGTGTTTCCGGTGTATTTCGTGCTGCGTGTGACGAAAACCCCGTCGTCGTCGGGCTACTGGAAGAAGCAGCGCCCGATGACGGGCGTCGAGGCGGAGTGGACCCCCGACAACGGCAAATACAAGCTCTACACGGAGTACGGCCGCGAACTGGCGGGCGACGACGTGGGCTACTGGTTCACGTTCGACGACCTCCGGGAGGGCGAACAGATCGAGGTGCGCATGGGCATTTCCTATGTGAGCACGGAGAACGCCCGCCGGAACCTCGACGCCGAACAGCCCGCCGGAACGTCGTTCGACGCGATCCGCGGGGCGGCCCGCACACGGTGGAACGACGACCTTTCGCGCATCCGCGTCGAGGGCGGCACGGCGGAGCAGCAGACCGTGTTCTATACGGCGCTGTACCATGCGCTGATCCACCCGAACCTCCTGAGCGATGTCAACGGGGAATACCCGCTGATGGAGCATTCGGGAGAGGTGGGGGTTACCGACGGCGAACGCTATACGGTCTTTTCGCTGTGGGACACCTACCGCAACGTGCACCAGTTGCTGACGCTGGTCTATCCCGAGCGGCAACTGGACATGGTGCGTTCGATGATCGGCATGTACGAGGAGTGGGGGTGGATGCCCAAGTGGGAGCTGTACGGCCGCGAGACCTTCACGATGGAAGGCGACCCGGCCATTCCGGTCATCGTCGATACGTGGATGAAGGGGCTGCGCGACTTCGACGTCGCGACGGCCTACGAGGCGTTCCGCAAGTCGGCCACGACGCCCGGAGCGCAGAACCGGCTGCGGCCGGACATCGACCCCTATGTCGAGCGGGGCTACATTCCGCTGGGCTTCTACGCCAAGGACCTCGCGGGCGACACTTCCGTGTCGCACGCGCTGGAGTACTACGTCGCCGACCATGCGCTGTCGCTGCTGGCCGACTCGCTCGGACACGGGGACGACGCGCGTCTGTTCCGCGACCGTTCGCTGGGGTACAGACACTACTACGACAAGGAGTTCGGGACGCTGCGGCCGATCAACGACGACGGGACGTTCCTCGAGCCCTTCGACCCGAAGGCGGGCGAGAACTTCACGGCCGCGCCGGGATTCCACGAGGGGTCGGCCTGGAACTACACCTTCTTCGTGCCGCACGACGTGGAGGGGCTGGCGAAACTCATGGGAGGCCGGCGGAAGTTCGTCGATAAGCTCCAAATGGTCTTCGACGAGGGGCTGTACGACCCGGCGAACGAACCCGACATCGCCTACGCCTACCTCTTCAGCCGCTTTCCGGGCGAGGAGTGGCGCACGCAGCGCGAGGTGCGCCGCTTGCTGGCCAAATACTTCACCACCGCACCCGACGGCATTCCCGGCAACGACGACACGGGTACGATGTCGGCTTGGGCCGTCTTCTCGATGATGGGATTCTATCCGGACTGCCCGGGCGAGCCGTACTATACGCTGACGGCCCCCGTGTTCGACCGCGTGGAGATCGCGACGGAGCGGGGTCCGCTGGTGATCGAGGCCGAGCGGCCGGCGGCCGGCGCCGGTTACATCGGCCGCATGACGCTCGGCGGCAGACCGCTCGGCAAGTACCGCCTCTCGCACGACGAGCTGCTCGGGGGCGGACGACTGAAATTCGAATTGAAAAACGACAAATAACGCTTGACTATGAAACGGACATACAGCTTTTTGCCGGCGGCGGCCCTGCTTATCGCGGCGGCCTGCTCGCCTTCGCAGCCCGCTGCGGAGAGCGATTTCACCCGCTTCGTGGACCCGAAGATCGGCACGGGCGGCCACGGCCACGTCTTCGTCGGGGCGAACGTGCCGTTCGGCATGGTGCAGGTCGGCCCCACGAGCATTCCGCAGGAGTGGGACTGGGTTTCGGGATACCACCGGTCGGATTCGACGGTGATCGGCTTCTCGCACACGCACCTCTCGGGCACGGGGATCGGCGACCTGTTCGACGTCACGGTGATGCCCGTCGTGGGCGAGGTGACCTATGCCCGCGGCACGGAGGACGATCCGTCGTCGGGACTCTGGTCCTATGCCGACCGCACGCGGGAGATCGCCCGGCCGGGCTACTACTCGGTTCCGCTGACGCGCTACGGCATCACGGCCGAAATGACGGCCACGCCCCGCGTGGGACTGCACCGCTACACCTTCCCGGCGTCGGATGCCGCGGCCGTGGTCTTCGACCTGGAGAACGGCGGCTGCTGGGACAAGGCGACCGATACGGGCTTCCGCTTCTCGGACGACAGCACGCGCATCAGCGGATGGCGCTACTCGACGGGCTGGGCGAAGGACCAGAAGGTGTACTTCGTGGCCGAGTTCTCGAAACCCGCCAGGGGAATCGCCTACCTGCATCCGGGCGAGATGGACGATTCCAAGATGCCGCGGATCGCGGCCCGCTATGCGCGCGTGGATTTCGACACGGAGGAGGGCGAGCAACTGCTCGTGAAGGTGGCCCTGTCGCCCGTGAGCGTCGAGGGAGCCGAGGCGAACCTCGCCGCGGAGCTCCCCGGATGGGATTTCGAGGCGACCGCGGCGGCGGCCGACAAGGCGTGGAACGACGAGCTGTCGAAGGTGAAGATCACGACGGAGGACGAGACGGCGAAGCGGATTTTCTACACGGGGCTGTATCACACGATGGTGGCGCCCTCCGTGTTCTGCGACGTGAACGGCGATTACCGCGGGTCGGATTATGAAATCCACCGTGCGCCCGGCTTCACGAACTACACGACCTTCTCGCTGTGGGATACCTACCGCGCCGCGATGCCGCTGATGACGATCCTGCATCCGGAGCGGATGCCCGACATCGTGCAGACGATGCTGCATATCGCCGACGAGCAGGGGCGCCTGCCGGTATGGCATCTGTGGGGCAACGAGACCGACTGCATGGTGGGCAACCCGGGTATTCCCGTCGTGGCGGACGCCATCGTGAAGGGCATCGAAGGATTCGACCGCGAAAAGGCTTTCGAGGCGATCCGGAAAACGGCGATGGATCCCGGCCGCGGCAACGGCCTCAGAATGGAGCACGGCTACATCCCGTGCGACCTGTTCAACGAGGCGGTGGCCTACGACATGGAGTACGCCCTGGCCGACGGCGCCGCGGCGCGTGCCGCCGAAGCGCTGGGCCGGACGGAGGACGCGAAATACTTCACGGAGCGCAGCCATAGCTACCGCAACTACTTCGATCCGGCGACGCGCTTCATGCGGGGCCGCGATTCGAAGGGGGGCTGGCGCACGCCGTTCAACCCCTTCGCCTCGACGCACCGCGCCGACGACTACTGCGAGGGCAACGCCTGGCAGTACACATGGCTGGCGCCGCACGACGTCGAGGGACTCGTCGGATGCTTCGGCGGCCGGGAGAGGATGCTCGAAAAGCTCGATTCGCTCTTCACGGTAAGTTCCGTCATCGAGGGTGCCGAGACTTCGCCCGACATCTCGGGTCTCATCGGCCAGTACGCCCACGGCAACGAGCCGAGCCACCACGTGCTCTACCTCTATACGATGCTGGGCCAGCCGTGGAAGACGGCCGACAAGGTGCGCGAGGTGCTCACGACGCTCTACCACGCCGAGCCGGACGGACTGTCGGGCAACGAGGACGTGGGGCAGATGTCGGCATGGTACGTCCTCTCGTCGCTGGGCATGTACGAGGTCGAACCCGCCGGCGGACGCTACTGGTTCGGTATCCCGCTCTTCGACCGGGCCGAAGTGAAGGTCCCGGGCGGGGTGTTCGTCGTCGCGGCGAAGAACAACACGCCGGAGAACCGCTACGTGCAGCGCATCACGCTCGACGGCAAACCCTATGACAAACCCTATATCACGCACGGGGAGGTGATGCGGGGCGGCGTGCTCGAGTTCGAAATGGGACCCGAGCCGGCGCTCTGGTACGATGCCCCGGCTACCGGAAAATAACCCTTAAAACGATTGATCGACATGAAAAGACTCGCAACGGCGGCCGCCCTGGCTTTTCTCTCGTCCGCATGCGCCACGACGGCGCAGCCGGATGAAAAGCTGCTGCCGCCCGTGGATTACGTGACGACGCTGATGGGCACGCAGTCCGACTATTCGCTCTCGACGGGCAACACCTATCCGGCCATTGCGCTGCCGTGGGGCATGAACTTCTGGACGCCCCAGACGGGCAGGATGGGCGACGGCTGGACCTATACCTACGGCGCCCACACGATCCGCGGCTTCAAGCAGACGCATCAGCCCTCGCCGTGGATCAACGATTACGGACAGTTCTCGCTGATGCCCGTGCGCGGCAGGGACAAACTCGACGAGGAGTCGCGGCAGAGTTGGTTCTCGCATCAGTCCGAGACGGCCAAACCCTACTACTATTCGGTCTATCTGGCCGACCACGACGTCAAGGCCGAGATCGCACCGACCGACCGCGCGGCTGTCATGCGCTTCACCTTCCCCGAATCGGACGAGAGCGGGGTGGTGATCGACGCCTTCGACCGCGGGTCGCGGATCGGCATGGCGGACGACCGCACGATCGTCGGCTACACCTCGCGCAACAGCGGCGGCGTGCCGGACAACTTCAGGAACTGGTTCGTCGTGCGCTTCGACACGCCGTTCACGGCCGTGGAGCTGACCGACCGGCCGGGACGTTACGAGCCGGGGCGGAACATGCTCTATCCCGACGGCAGCAAGTCGGTCGAGGGCGAGCACGCCGTGGCGAAGGTGCACTTCTCGACCGCGCGCGGACAGCAGATCACGGCGCGCGTCGCCTCGTCGTTCATTTCCGAGGAGCAGGCTTTCCAGAACCTCCGGGAGCTGGGCGAGGGCGGTTTCGATTCGGTGCGGATGCGTGCCGAAGCGCGCTGGAACGAGGTGCTCGGCGCCATCGAGGTCTCGGGCGGCACGCTCGACCAGTACCGCACCTTCTATTCGTGCCTCTACCGTTCGGTACTCTTCCCGCGCAAGTTCTACGAGGTGACCGCCTCGGGCGAGATCGTGCATTACAGCCCCTACAACGGCGAGGTGCTGCCTGGCTACATGTATACCGACACGGGCTTCTGGGACACGTTCCGCGCGCTGTTCCCGCTGCTGAACCTGGTCTATCCCTCGGTGAACGCCGAGATCCAGGCCGGACTGGCGAACGCCTGGCGCGAGAGCGGCTTCCTGCCCGAATGGGCGTCGCCGGGCCACCGCGGCTGCATGGTGGGCAACAACTCGGCGTCGGTGGTCTCCGACGCCATCCTGAAGGGCATCACGCCGGAGGAGGATGTCGCCGCGCTCTACGAGGCGATGCTCTCGGGGCGCGAGAAGGTGCACCCCGAGGTGAGTTCGACGGGCCGGCTGGGCCACGAGTACTACAACACGCTGGGGTATGTGCCCTACGACGTGAAGATCAACGAGAACGTGGCCCGCACGCTCGAATACGCCTACGACGACTGGTGCATCGCGCAGGTGGCCGCCAAACTCGGCCGCAGCGAGGATGCCGCGAAGCTGGAGAAGGCGGCGCAGAACTACCGCAATGTCTTCGATCCCGGGACGAAACTCATGCGCGGCCGCAATGCCGACGGGACGTTCCAGTCGCCGTTCAGCCCCTACAAGTGGGGCGACGCCTTCACCGAGGGCAACTCGTGGCACTACACCTGGTCGGTGTTCCACGACGTCGAGGGGCTCGCCGGGCTGATGGGCGGCGGGAAGGAGTTCTCGAAGATGTTGGATTCGGTGTTCGTCGTGCCGCCGATCTACGACGACAGCTACTACGGCGTGCGCATCCACGAGATCACGGAGATGCAGGTGGCCAACATGGGCAACTACGCCCACGGCAACCAGCCTGCGCAGCACATGATCTATCTTTATGACTACGCCGGCGAACCGTGGAAGGCGCAGTGGTGGGCGCGCGAGGTGATGGACCGTCTCTATGCGGCCCGTCCCGACGGCTATTGCGGCGACGAGGACAACGGCCAGACCTCGGCGTGGTACGTCTTCTCGGCGCTCGGGTTCTATCCCGTCTGTCCCGGTTCGGGCGAGTACGCGATCGGTTCGCCGCTGTTCCGCAAGGCGACGATCCGCCGCGACACCGGCGCCGAGATCGTGATCGAGGCTCCCGCCAACGGACCGCAGATGCGCTATATCGGCGGCGTGACGCTCGACGGCGAGCCGTGGACGCGCAACTACCTGCCGTGGTCGGACCTGGCCGACGGCGCCGTGGTGCGCTTCGCTATGCAGGCCGAACCCGACACCGGGCGCGGCACGCAGCCCGACGATGCGCCTTACTCGTACAGTCGCCGCCAATGTCGATAAATTGTCGATAGAATCTGCCCGGGAATTTTGAAAATCTGCCGGAAAGCGTTACTTTTGTCACGTTATTCCGAATACGGACGAACTCCCGGTCAGCGATGATTTCTGTCGAACATACGGATCAGTGTGAACGCAAGAGAGAGCAGTGCCTCGCCGCCGCTTTCTATTCGGCGTCCCGCGGGTCGCAGAAGCGTTGCGGGTGCTCCCGCGACGGCCGGACGGTCGCCTGTGGAGTACTCGGATAGATACCGGACCGCCATGACATACCCTGTCGTGGCGGTTCGTCTTTTTCGTCGGACAACTTTTAAACGGATCGAAAGGATATGAAGGTCGGAGTGATAATGGGCTCGGTGAGCGATTACGAGGTGATGGCCGATGCCGTCGCCACGCTCGAGGCATTCGGCGTGGAGTTCGAGAAACGGGTGGTCAGTGCCCACCGGACGCCCGATCTGCTGTGCGAATACGCCAAGACGGCGCGCAGCCGCGGCATCGGGGTCATCATCGCCGGCGCGGGCGGTGCGGCGCACCTTCCGGGCATGGTGGCGTCGATGACGACGCTGCCCGTGGTGGGCGTGCCCGTGAAGTCGCGGGCGCTCAACGGGCTGGACTCGCTGCTGTCGATCGTGCAGATGCCCGCCGGCGTGCCGGTGGCCACGACGGCGATCAACGGGGCGAAGAACGCCGCCCTGATCGCCGTGTCGATCCTCGCCCTGGGGGATCCGGAGCTGGCGGCACGGCTCGAGGCCTTCCGGGCCCGTCAGACGGCCGACGTGCTGAAAGCCGAAATATAGGAAGGATTTGCGACGGACCGCGGTCCGAGGACCGGCCGGCCGAAAGTCGGAGAAGAGCATGAACGAGAGAAAAACGATAGGAATAATAGGAGGCGGCCAACTGGGGCTGATGATCGCCGAGGCGGCGCGTCCGATGGGGATTCGCACGGTGTGCCTCGATCCGGCGCCGGACGCTCCGGCGGGCGCCGTGTGCGACGAACACATCGTCGGCCGGTTCGACGACGCGGCGGCCGTCGAGGAGCTGTGCCGCCGCAGCGATGCGGTGACCTACGAGTTCGAGAATGTCCCGGGGGAGATTCTGATTCCGCTGTGCGGGAAGTACAACATCCCGCAGGGCTACAAACCCCTCTACGACTCGCAGGACCGCCTGCGCGAGAAGACCAACGCCCGGGAGCACGGACTGACGACGCCGCGCTTCGCCGCCGTGGACGACGAGCGGTCGCTGCGGGACGCCGTGGACGGGATCGGGCTGCCCGCCGTGCTGAAGACCCGCACGCTCGGTTACGACGGCCACGGACAGCTGGTGCTGCGCACGGAGGCCGATCTGGAACGGGCGCTGCCGCTGCTCTCCGTGCCGTGCATTCTCGAGGAGTTCGTCCCGTTCGACTTCGAGGCGAGCATCGTGATGGTCGCCGACCGCGAACGGGTCGTGAGCTTCCCCGTGGGGCGCAACGTCCACCGCGACGGTATCCTGGACCTTTCGATCGTCCCGGCCGGGGACGGCGCGGAGGTCGCGGAGCGCATGAGGCGCGAAAGCGAGCGGTTCATGCGCGAATGCGGTTACGAGGGGATTCTGGCCATCGAGTATTTCGTCCGCGGCGGTGAGATCTATTTCAACGAGATGGCGCCGCGGCCCCACAATTCGGGACACTACACGATCGAGGGGGCCACGACGAGCCAGTTCCGCGAGCTGGTGCGCTACCTTGCGGGGATGCCGCTCGAAGAGCCGCGGCTGGTGGCTCCCACGGTGATGAAGAACATCCTGGGACAGGACCTCGAAACGGCCGAACGCATCGCCGCCGAGGGCCATGAGGGTGTCCATGTCCACCTTTACGGCAAAACCGAAAGCCGCCCCAAGCGCAAGATGGGCCACATCACCTTCGTCGGTATGACCGCCGGGGAGTACGAACGCCGCTGGGCCGCGCGTTTCGTGTAGGCGCCGGACCGGATTGCAGAATACAGTGAGAACGCTATTTGAGAAATATGAACCATACGACCGATTACCGCATTTTCGTTGAGAAACTTCCCCGCTTCCGCGTCGAGGCCGAGAGCCTGCGCCGCGAGCTGAACACGAACCTGAACCTCGCGCTGGGCGAGCTGCGCCTGCTGAACGTCTATGACCTGTTCGGCTTTTCGGAGGAGCTGCTGGAGAAGACCCGCTACACGGTCTTCGGCGAGGTGGTGACCGATTCGGTGACCGACTCGTGCGACCTCGGGGGACGCAAATATATCGCCGTGGAGTGTCTTCCCGGCCAGTTCGACCAGCGCGCCGCCTCGGCGGTGGACTGCGTGCGGCTGATCGACCCTGCGGCCGACGTGCGCATCCGCTCGTCGAAGTTGCTCCTTTTCGAGGACGGAACCACCGACGAGGAGCTGGAGAAGATCCGCCGCTACTATATCAACGCCGTCGAGTCGCGCGAGAAGGACCTCTCGGTGCTCAGCGACATGGAGCAGGCCGAGGTGCGCCCCGTGGAGGTGCTCGGCGGGTTCACGCGCATGGGGGAGGCGGAGCTGGAGGGCTTCTGCCGCGAGAAGGGGCTGGCGATGAATGCCGACGACCTGCGCGAGGTGGTGAAGTACTTCCGTACGGAAGGCCGCGATCCCTATGAGACCGAGCTGCGGATTCTGGACACCTACTGGAGCGACCACTGCCGTCATACGACCTTTACGACCGAGTTGGAGGGCATCGCCGTCGAGGAGTCCTTCGTGCGGGAGGAGATCGAGGATTCGCTGGCGCTGTACCTGCGCATCCGCCGCGAGCTGGGGCGCGAGCACAAGAGCGTCTGCCTGATGGACATCGCCACGATCGGCGCGCGCTACCTGCGCAAGCGGGGGCTGCTGGACGATCTGGAGGTCTCGGAGGAGAACAACGCCTGTTCGATCTACGTCGATGTGGACGTGGACGGGCGGACCGAGAAGTGGCTCCTGCAATTCAAGAACGAAACGCACAACCATCCCACCGAAATCGAACCGTTCGGCGGAGCTTCGACCTGTCTGGGCGGCGCCATCCGTGACCCGCTGTCGGGCCGCAGCTACGTTTACCAGGCCATGCGCGTAACGGGAGCCGGCAATATCTACCAGAAGGTGGGCGATACGCTTCCGGGCAAGCTTCCGCAGAGCGTCATTTCGAAGAAGGCCGCGGCCGGCTATTCGAGCTACGGCAACCAGATCGGTCTGGCGACGACCCATGTGCGCGAGATTTACCACCCGGACTATGTGGCCAAGCGCCTCGAGGTCGGGGCCGTGGTGGGAGCCGTGAAGGCCGGGAACGTCCGCCGCGAGCGGCCGGAGGCCGGGGACGTGATCGTCATGCTCGGAGGCCGCACGGGCCGCGACGGCATCGGCGGGGCGACGGGTTCTTCGAAGGAGCACGACGCCAGGTCGCTCGAGACGTGCGGCAGCGAGGTGCAGAAGGGCAACGCCCCCGAGGAGCGCAAGCTCGAACGCCTGTTCCGGCGTCCGGAGGTGACGCGCCTGATCAAGAAGTCGAACGACTTCGGTGCGGGCGGCGTGAGTGTGGCCATCGGCGAGCTGGCCGACGGGCTGGACATCTACCTCGACCGCGTGAAGACCAAGTACAGCGGCCTGAATTCCACGGAGCTGGCCATCAGCGAGTCGCAGGAGCGCATGGCCGTGGTGATCGAGGCGAAGGACGTCGAAGAGTTCATGCGCTACTGCCGCGAGGAGAACATCGAGGCGGTGCATGTGGCCGACGTGACCGCGACGGCGCGGATGCGCATGTTCAACGGCGATCGCAAGGTGGTGGACCTGAGCCGCGAATTCATCGACAGCGCCGGCGCGAAGCACTACGCCGAGGCGAAGATCGCCGCGGTGGAGGACTGCGATCCCTTCGCGCGCGAGATCGCGGGCGGCACGCTCGCCGAGCGCTTCGCGAACAACCTCCGGGACGACAACGTGCTCTCGCAGCGGGGTCTGGTGGAGATGTTCGACTCGACGATCGGCCGTTCGACCGTGCTGATGCCCTTCGGCGGCCGCACGCAGCGCAGCGAGACGCAGGTCTCGGTGCAGAAACTCCCGACGGACGGCTACACCGACACGGCCAGCATCATGGCCTTCGGCTACAACCCACGGATCGCGTCGTGGAGCCCCTATCACGGCGCGGCCTATGCCGTCGTCGAGGCGGCGGCGAAGGTCGTGGCGGCGGGCGCGCGATACGACCGGATGCGCTACTCCTATCAGGAGTATTTCGAGCGCATGACCCACGACCCCGAGAGCTGGGGCAAACCGCTCGGCGCGCTGCTCGGTGCGCTGAAGATGCAGGTCGAGCTGGGACTGCCGTCGATCGGCGGCAAGGATTCGATGTCGGGAACCTTCCAGCAGATCAACGTGCCGCCGATGCTCATGGCTTTCGGCATCACGACGGTGAATGCCGGAAAGGTCGTATCGACCGATCTGAAGGGTCCGGGACACCGCATCTACCTCGTCCGGCACACCCCGAAGGAGAACCGGATGCCCGACACGGAGCAGCTCAGGCGCAACTTTACCTTCGTCGGCGACCAGACCGAGGCGGGGCGGATCCTCTCGGCATGGGCCGTGGGCTTCGGCGGCGTGGCCGAGGGTCTGGCGAAGATGGCCTTCGGCAACGGCATCGGCGTCGAGACGTCGATGGAGGAGGCGCGGCTCTACGAATACGCTTACGGGTCGATCCTCGTCGAATGCGAGGGGACGCTCGAATACCCCTTCGCCGAGCAGGTCGGCGTGACCGTGGCGGACGAGGCGCTGACGGTCGGCGGCGTACGGATGCCGCTCGAAGAACTGTACCGGGCCAATACCGAACGTTTCGCAACCGTCTATCCGGACAAGGGGATCAACTCGGCCGAGGTGATGACCGCCGCTCCGGCGACGGGCTGCGTCGCCTATTCGGGCGACGCGGTGGAGCACCCGCGGGTCTATATTCCCGTCTTCCCCGGCACGAACTGCGACTACGACACCGCCAAGGCGTTCCGCACGGCGGGCGCCGAGGTCTGCATGAGCGTGCTCTGCAACCTCGGGGGCGACGACATCCTGCGTTCGATCGCCGGGATGAAGGAGCACATCCGCCGGGCGCATATCTTCGTGCTGAGCGGCGGTTTCTCGGCGGGCGACGAGCCGGACGGAAGTGCGAAATTCATCGTGAATGTTCTGAATAATAAAGATATACGCGAGGAGATACATGCGCTGCTCGACCGCGGCGGCCTGATTCTCGGCATCTGCAACGGGTTTCAGGCCCTGGTCAAGTCGGGGCTTCTGCCCTACGGACGGCTGGGAATGGTGACGCGCGAATCGCCGACGCTCTTCCGCAACGACATCAACCGCCACATTTCGCAGATCGTCTCGACGCGCGTGGCCGCGACCGCCTCGCCGTGGCTCGCGGGATTCCGCCCGGGCGAGATCCACTCGATCGCCGTCAGTCACGGCGAGGGCAAATTCGTGGTGAGCGAGGAACTGGCCCGCGAACTCTTCGCCAACGGCCAGGTGGCTTTCCAGTACGTCGATGCCGCGGGACAGCCCACGGCCGAGGCGCCGTACAATCCCAACGGTTCGTCGTACGCCATCGAGGGCATCGTGTCGCCCGACGGCCGGATTCTCGGCAAGATGGGTCACACGGAGCGCTACGAGCGGAATCTTTTCCGCAACATCGCCGGCAACAAACGGCAGTCGCTGTTCGAGAACGCCGTGGCCTACTTCCGGAAGACGGCTCCGGAGACGGCGCGGTAGGTGCGGGACTGCGGCCGGGGCGGCAGACAGGACACCGGAAAAGAGAAGAAGAAACAGATAAGATCATAGAACTTAAAAATTCACACACACCATGAAACAGCTCGAAATGCTCTACGAGGGCAAGGCAAAACAGGTTTTCCGTACGGACGATTCCGACAAGATCATCATTCATTACAAGGATGCCGCCACGGCGTTCAACAACGTGAAGAAGGCGACGATCGAGAACAAGGGCGTGCTGAACAACGCGATTTCGACCCTGATCTTCAAGGAGCTGCAAAAGGCCGGCGTGAAGACGCACTACATCGAGACGCTCAACGAGCGCGACCAGCTCTGCCGCCGTGTCGAGATCATTCCGCTCGAGGTGATCGTGCGCAACACGATCGCCGGGTCGATGGCCCAGCGCCTCGGGATCGAGGAGGGCACGCAGCCCGGGAACGTGATCTACGACATCTGCTACAAGAAGGACGAGCTGGGCGATCCGCTCATCAACGACCACCACGCCGTGGCGCTGGGCGCCGCGACCTACGGGGAGCTGGACGAGATCTATAAGATGACGGCCAAGATCAACGAGGTGCTCAAGGGGCTGTTCGCCAAAATGAACATCAAGCTCGTGGACTTCAAGATCGAGTTCGGCAGGACGTCGGACGGCGAGATCGTGCTCGCGGACGAGGTGTCGCCCGACACCTGCCGCCTGTGGGACGCCACGACCAACGAAAAACTCGACAAGGACCGTTTCCGCCGCGATCTGGGCAAGGTCCGCGAGGCATACGAGGAGATTCTGGCACGTCTGAAGAAAATCACGGCATAAGATGATGGAGTTGGTTCGTGACCGCGAGCTGCATGAGGAGTGCGGGGTGTTCGGCGTCTTCGGCGTGCCGAACGCCGCGTCGCTGACCTATTACGGTCTGCATGCGTTGCAGCACCGCGGACAGGAGGGGGCCGGAATCGTGTCGGCGGACGACGGCGTATTCCGCCGCATCAAGGGCGACGGACTGGTGACGGAGGTGTTCGACGAGGCGAAACTCGCCACGCTGCGCGGCGACATGGCGATCGGCCATGTGCGCTATACGACGGCCGGAGGCGGCGGCGTCGAGAATATCCAGCCGTTCCTGTTCCGCCACAATACGGGCGATTTCGCGATGGCGCACAACGGCAATATCGTCAATTCGGCCCTGCTGCGCACCTACCTCGAAAACAAGGGCAGCCTGTTCCAGTCCACCTCCGACAGCGAGATTCTGGCCCACCTCATCAAGAAGGAGACCCGTTTCCGCGACCGGCCGCGCATCCATGCGATCGTCGATGCGCTGAACATGATCGAGGGCGCCTTCGCCTTCCTCATCATGACGGCCAACCGCATCTACGCCTGCCGCGACAAGTACGGCCTCCGGCCGCTGTCGATCGGCCGGCTGGGCGACGGCTGGGTCGTGTCGAGCGAGACGTGCGCCTTCGACGTGCTGGGCGCGGAGTTCGTGCGCGACGTCAATCCCGGCGAGATCGTGACGATCGACCGGCAGGGGTTGCGGAGCTGCGATTTCTCGATGTACAAGCGTTGCGAAATGTGCTCGATGGAGTATATCTATTTCGCCCGCCCGGACAGCGACATAGAGGGCTGCAATGTCCACGCCTTCCGCAAGGTGTCGGGCCGGCTGCTGTACGAGGAGTCGCCGGCCGACGCGGACATCGTGGTCGGCGTTCCGGATTCGAGCCTGAGCGCCGCGATGGGTTACGCCGAGGCGAGCGGCCTGCCCTACGAGATGGGGCTCATCAAGAACAAGTATATCGGCCGCACCTTCATCCAGCCTTCGCAGGAGCTGCGTGAGAAGGGCGTGCGGATGAAACTCTCGGCCGTGCGCACCATCGTCCGGGGCAAGCGCGTGGTGCTGGTGGACGATTCGATCGTGCGCGGCACGACCTCGCGGCGCATCGTCACGATGCTCAAGGAGGCCGGCGCCACCGAGGTCCACGTGCGTATCGCCTCGCCCCCGATGACGAACCCCTGTTTCTACGGCGTGGACACCTCGACTTACGACGAGCTGATTTCGGCGCGCAAGGATCCGGCGGGCGTCTGCCGGGAGATCGGGGCCGACTCGCTCTGTTTCCTCTCGCCCGGGGCGCTGCTCAGGGCCGGCAACCGCAGGGAGCTCTGCATGGCCTGCTTCACGGGGCAGTACCCCACGGCGCTGTACCAGTCGCCCGACGAGGCGAACCGCGAGACCAAGTGAGCGGGCCGGGAGCGGCGGAGAACGGAAATACGGATTGCACCCGGTCCGGAGCGTGCGCCGCAGGGCGGTGCGCGGGAGACGGGGCGGATTAACACTGAAAAAGAGATATGGCACAAAGTTATGAAAAGGCCGGCGTGAACCTCGAAGCCGGGTATGAAGTGGTGCGGCGCATCAAGAAGCACGTGGCATCGACCTCGCGCCTGGGGGTGATGGGCAATATCGGCGCCTTCGGCGGCATGTTCGACCTTTCGGCGCTGCAGGTGAAGGAACCGGTGCTCGTGAGCGGCACGGACGGCGTGGGCACGAAGCTCAAGCTGGCCTTCGAGATGGACAAGCACGATACGATCGGTATCGACGCCGTGGCCATGTGCGTCAATGACGTGCTGGCGCAGGGGGCCGAGCCGCTCGTGTTCCTCGATTACGTGGCCGTGGGTCACAACGAACCCCAGAAGATAGAGGCCGTCGTGGCGGGCGTGGCCGAAGGCTGCCGCCAGGCGGGATGCGCGCTGGTGGGCGGCGAGACGGCCGAAATGCCGGGCATGTACGCCGAGGGCGAGTACGACATCGCCGGCTTCACGGTGGGTGTCGTGGAGAAATCGAAGCTCATCGACGGTTCGAAGGTCAAGGCGGGCGACGCGCTCGTGGGCATCGCTTCGAGCGGCGTGCATTCGAACGGATTCAGCCTCGTGCGCAAGATCCTTTCGGACAACGGCCTCGACCTGCACAAATCCTATCCCGAGCTGTCGAACAAGCTGCTGGGCGAGGTGCTGCTCACGCCGACGCGGATCTATGTCAAACAGGTGCTCGAGGTGATCCGCCGCTGCGACGTGCACGGCATCAGCCACATCACGGGCGGCGGTTTCGACGAGAACATCCCCCGCATCCTGCACGACGGGCAGGGGCTCGAGATCGAGGAGGGATCGTGGGAGATTCCGCCCGTGTTCCGTTTTCTCGAGAAGTACGGCCGGGTTCCCCACCGCGAGATGTTCAACATCTTCAACATGGGCGTCGGCATGGTCGTCGCGCTCGATGCCGCGGAGGCGCAGACGGCCGTGGAGATTCTCGCGGCGCAGGGCGAGCGGGCTTCGGTGATCGGCCGCGTGACCGCGACCGAAGGCGTCGTCATCCGGTAGTGCCATGCGGCGGCTTGCGGTATTCGCCAGCGGCAACGGGACGAACTTCGAGGCCATCGTCTCCGCCTGCGAGCGGGGAGAGCTGGCCGCCGGGGTCGTGCTGCTGGTCTGCGACCGCCCCGGGGCGCGGGTCGCGGAACGGGCCGCGGCGCACGGCGTCGAGGCGTTCGTCTTCTCTCCGAAGGAGTACGCCTCGAAGGCGGCCTACGAGCGGGAGATCGTCCGCCGGCTCGATGCCGCGGGCGTGGAGCTGGTCTGTCTGGCGGGATACATGCGCATTGCGGGCGAGACGCTGCTCGGAGCCTACGGCGGGCGGATCGTCAACATCCATCCCTCGCTGCTGCCCGCCTTCCGCGGGGCGCACGCCATCGAGCAGGCGCTGGAGTACGGCGTGAAGGTCTTCGGCGTGACGGTTCATTGGGTGGATGCCACGCTCGACGGCGGCCGCATCATCGCCCAGCGCGCCTTCGGGTACGAAGGCGGCGATGCGGCGGAACTGGAAGCGAAGATTCATGCGGTGGAATACCCGCTCTATATAGATACGATCCGAAAACTGCTGGAGGATGAGCGACTTGCAAAAAGAACTTGAACCGTTCCCCGACGAAGCGGGTCTGTCGTTCGTCGGCTCGGTCGATGACGGGGGATTTCCCCAGGTGAAGGCCATGCTCGCCCCGCGCGGGCGCGAGGGGCTCCGGGTGTTCTGGTTCTCGACGAACGCCTCGTCGATGCGTGTGGCGCAGTTCCGCCGCAACGGCGCGGCGTGTCTCTACTTCTGCGACCCGCGGACCTTCCGGGGGTTGCTGCTGACCGGCACGATGGAGGTGCTGGAGGATGCCGCGAGCCGGCGCCTCGTGTGGCGCGAGGGCGACGAGCGGTATTATCCCGGCGGCGTGGACGGTCCGGATTGCTGCGCGCTCCGGTTCACGGCCCGCACGGGACGGTATTACTGCGATTTTCATTCGGAAAATTTTGAAATAAAATAACGGAAACATGAGAGCATTGGTAAGTGTGAGCGACAAGACCGGCGTGGTGGATTTCGCGCGCGGGCTGCGGTCGCTGGGCTGGGAGGTGATCGCCACGGGCGGCACGATGAAACTGCTGCGCGAGAGCGGCGTCGAGGTGGTCAATATCAGCGACGTGACGGGATTTCCCGAAATCTGCGACGGACGCGTGAAGACCCTGCACCCGAAGGTGCACGGCGGGCTGCTGGCGCGCCGTGACGATCCGGAGCACCTGAAGGCCCTGAAGGAGAACGGCATCGGCTTCATCGACCTGGTGTGCGTGAACCTCTATCCCTTCCGGCAGACGATCGCCAAACCCGGCGTGAAGATGGAGGACGCCATCGAGAACATCGACATCGGCGGACCTTCGATGCTGCGTTCGGCGGCCAAGAACTGGGCCGCCGTGACGGTGGTGTGCGATCCGGCGGATTACGGGCAGGTCCTCTCGGAGATCCGCGCCGGCGGCAATACCGAGAAGACGACGCGTCTGAAGCTCTCGGCCAAAGCCTACACCCATACGGCCGAGTACGACGCGATGATCGCCACGTACATGCGTGCGCAGGCGGGGCTCGACGAGAAGCTGTTCCTGGAATTCGACCTCGTGCAGCCGCTGCGTTACGGCGAGAACCCCCACCAGAGCGCGAAGTTCTACCGCGAGGGGAGCCGGACGCCCTATTCGCTGGCCTTCGCCCGGCAGCTCAACGGCAAGGAGCTGTCGTACAACAACATTCAGGATGCCAATGCCGCGCTCTGCATCGTGCGCGAGTTCGACGAGCCGTTCTGTGTGGGGCTGAAGCACATGAATCCCTGCGGTGCGGCCACGGGGCGCGACGTCGCGGAGGCGTGGACGAAGGCCTACGAAGCGGACAAGGTGTCGATCTTCGGCGGCATCGTGGCCACGAACCGCGAGGTGACGCGCGAGGCGGCCGAGCTGATGAAGCCGATCTTCCTGGAGATCGTCATGGCGCCGAAGTTCTCCGACGAAGCGCTGGAGGTGCTCCGCACGAAGAAGAACCTGCGTCTGCTGGAGGTCGATATGACCCGCGGCGAGGAGGCCCGAAAGCAGTACGTGAGCGTGAACGGCGGCCTGCTGGTGCAGGACCTCGACGCGGAGACCCGCCGCGTGGAGCCCTCGATGTGCGTGACGAAGGTCCGGCCGGCCGAGGCGCAGATGGAGGACCTCAATTTCGGCTGGCGGATCGTCAAGCACGTGAAGTCGAACGCGATCGTCGTGGTCCGCGACGGCCGGACGCTGGGCGTCGGCGCCGGACAGATGAACCGCATCGGTTCGGCCGAGATCGCCCTCAAACAGGCGCATGCCGCGGGCTTCACCGAGGGGCTCGTGCTGGCGTCGGACGGCTTCTTCCCCTTCGACGACTGCGTGGCGCTGGCCGCCGAATACGGCGTGACGGCCATCGTGCAGCCCGGAGGTTCGGTCCGCGACGAGGATTCGATCCGCAAGGCCGACGAGAAGGGAATCGCCATGTGCTTCACCGGGGAGCGTCACTTCAAGCACTGATGCGCGCCGGGCGGGGTCCGGCCGAAAGAGGGAGTATGAACGATTCCGTACCGTCCCGGGAAGGGCGGTGCGGACGAGAAACGGAACGAATATGAAGATTCTTGTGATAGGTTCGGGCGGCCGCGAGCATGCCATCGTCGATGCGCTGACGCGTTCGCCTCAGGTGGAAAAGATCTGGTGCGCGCCGGGCAATGCGGGCATCGCCCGGCAGGCCGAGTGCGTGGCGATCCGGGAGACCGAGGTGGAGCGGCTGCGCGATTTCGCCGCGGAGAACGGCGTCGGGCTGACGGTCGTGGGACCCGAGGCGTCGCTGGCGGCGGGTGTCGTGGATTGTTTCAGGGCGGCGGGGCTGCGGATTTTCGGTCCGACGAAGGCTGCCGCGCGCATCGAGTCGTCGAAGGAGTTCGCCAAGGACCTGATGGCCCGCCACGGCATTCCGACGGCCGGTTACCGCACCTTCTCGGACTACGGCGAGGCGATGGCCTATGTCTCCTCCCGTCCGCTGCCCGCCGTGCTCAAGTACGACGGACTGGCCGCCGGCAAGGGCGTGGTGATCGCGCAGACGATGGAGGAGGCCGGGGCGGCGCTGCGGGACATGCTGCTCGACGACAAGTTCGGCAAGGGACGCGTGGTCGTGGAGGATTACCTCGAAGGTCCCGAGTTCTCGCTGCTGTGCTTCGTCTCGGGCCGCCGCGTCTGGCCGATGGTTCTCTCGCAGGACCACAAGCGCGCCTACGACGGCGACAGGGGGCCGAACACGGGCGGTATGGGGGCCTATTCGCCGCTGCCGTTCATCACGGAGGAGGACGAACGGGAGGCCGTGGAGCGGATCATGCGCCCCGTGGCCGAGGCGATGGTTGCCGAAGGGGCTCCTTTCGAGGGAGTGCTCTACGGCGGACTGATGAAGACGGCCGGCGGCATCAAGGTGATCGAGTTCAACGCCCGCTTCGGGGATCCCGAGACGGAGGTCGTGCTGCCGCGGCTGAAAAGCGACATCGTGGATATCTTCTGCGCCGTGGCCGACGGACGCGATGCGCGGATCGAGTGGGACGACGTGCCGGCGCTGGGTATCGTGCTGGCGTCGAAAGGCTATCCCGGAAGCTATGAGAAGGGGTATGAAATCAGGGGGCTGGACCGGGTCGAAGGGACGGTTTATCACATGGGCACGAAGGCCGACGGCGACCGGATCGTGACGGCCGGCGGCCGGGTCCTGTTCGTCGTGGGACGCGGGGCGACGCTGGCCGAGGCGCGTGCCGCCGCGCTGCGCGATGTGGAGCGGATCGAATGCGACAACCTCTTCCACCGCACCGACATCGGCCATTGGGCGCTGGAGAACGAATGACGGTGGGTACGCAGGGTTGCCGGAGCGGCCTGCGGGCCGGGATTCCGGAGCGGTTGCGGCGCACGGCGCGGACGGTCCGTTCGCAGACGATGCCGCTGCCGGCCGGAGGTTCGGTGCGGGCGTGATGCGGACCTGTCGGTACGTCGGAAGACCGTAAGAATGTAATTATTATTATACGGATATGATAATCAGCGGAAAAGAGTTGTCGGCCCGGTTGAAGGCCGAGATGGCGGAGAAAGTGAAGGACTTTCCCGCGAAATACGGGCGTGTGCCGCATCTGGTGGTGATTCTCGTGGGCGAGGACCCCGCCAGCGTGAGTTATGTGACGGGCAAGGCCAAGGCTTCGGCCGAGGTGGGGATTCGTAACACGACGATCCGCAAGCCCGCGACGATCGCCGAGGAGGAGCTGCTCGGAATCATCGCCGGGCTGAACGCCGACCCGGAGGTGGACGGGATTCTGGTGCAGTTGCCGCTGCCGAAGCATATCGACGAGGAGAAGGTGATCGCCGCCATCGACAAGGCGAAGGACGTGGACGGTTTCCATCCGCTCAATGTGGCGGCGTTGTGGCAGAAGCAGCCCTGCACGCTGCCCTGCACGCCGAAGGGAATCGTCAAGATGCTGAAGGCCGCGGGCGTGGAGATCGCCGGCAAGCGTGCCGTGGTGGTCGGGCGCAGCAATATCGTGGGGCTGCCCGTTTCGAAGCTGCTGCTGGACGAGAACGCCACGGTGACGGTGACGCACAGCCGGACGCGCGACCTCGGGGAGGTGACGCGCGGGGCGGAGATTCTGGTGGTGGCGATCGGGCGTCCGAAGTTCGTCACGGCCGACATGGTGTCCGAGGGCGCCGTGGTGATCGACGTGGGCGTGAACCGCGATCCGGAGACGGGACGGCTGTGCGGCGACGTCGATTTCGCTGCCGTGGAGCCGAAGGCCGCGGTCATTACGCCCGTGCCGGGCGGCGTCGGGCCGATGACGATCTGCTGCCTGATGGAGAATACGATCGAGTGTTTCCTGCGGCGCATGTAGCAGGTGCGCCTCTTTTGCCGTCCGCCCCGGATGACCTTCGCGTTGTCCGGGGCGGACGGTTTCATGCAGGCAGACGGCCGGAAATCCTCATATTTCGGTATTGCTTCGGGGACGGGAAAGGCGTAGATTTGCAGAAAAAAGCGATATGGAAAAGATCCGACCCGACCTGTCCGAGGTTCCCGCCACCCTGCTCGTGCCCCTTTGGGCCCGTGCCGAAGAGCAGAAACGCGCCGATCCGCTCGTGCGCGACCCGAAATCGGCGGAGATTCTCCGTGCACTCGATTTCGACTTCGGCCGGTTCCGCGGAGGGTGGATGTCGCAACTGGGATGCTGCGTGCGGACGGCGATTCTCGACAGGGAGGTGCAGGCCTTTCTGTCGGACCGTCCCGGGGCCCCGGTGGTCAATCTGGGCTGCGGGCTCGATGCCCGGGAACTGCGCATGACGGGTTACGGCATGTGGTACGATCTCGACCTGCCCGAAGTGATCGGCCTGAGGGAGCGGTTTTTCCCCGATACGGAGCGCGTGCGGCGGATCGCCTGCTCGGTGCTGGATTTCGGATGGATGGACCGGATCGCCGCCGAAGGTCCGGTGCTGATCGTCGCCGAAGGGCTGTTCATGTATCTTTCGGGCGAGGAGGTCGGGGCGCTGCTCCGGGCATTGGGGCGGCGCTTTGCGGAAGCCGTGCTGCTGGTCGAGATGCTGGCTCCGCTGCTGGTCGGCCGCAACGGGATGCACGACACGGTGAAGGAGGCTGCCTTCAGGTGGTCGCTCCGCGACAGCCGCGATTTCGAACGGATGGCCGACCGTCTCCGGTTCGATCGGGAGTGGAGCTATTTCGACGAGGCGCGCCGCCGCTGGCGGTATCTGCGTCTCTTCCGCCGGATTCCGTGGTTCCGGCGTAACTTGAACAACCGGATCGTCCGGCTCCGTTTCGGTTGATACGGGGTGCGGCGGTGACGAAACCGGCCCGGGGATGTTCCCGGGCCGGTTTTTTACAGTGTGCAGGTCGCCGTGAGCGTTTCGGGCGGCGGTGCGGCGGAATCCCGCCGCCGGATCATCGCGCGGTCCGTCGCCGGGTCGCCCGATCCGAAGTCGAATCCGTCGGACGTGACGAACCGCACGGGCAGCGCGCCTTCGAACCCGAAACGGCCGTAGAAGCTGCGGAGCCACTCCTCGCCCGGCGTGGGGATCAGGAAGGCCGCGTCGTCGCCGCGTTCGTCGATCAGGCGCACGGCTTCGCCGAGCAGCCGTGCGGCGAGGCCGCGGCCCCGGAATGCGGGGTCGGTGGCCACGCCGTAGATGTAGGTCGTGCGGCCCAGTTCCGTGTCGAACGGCACGAGGTGGAGCATCGCCGCCGTGCGTCCTTCGCACTCGGCCGTGAGCATTCTCCGCCGGCTGTAATAGCGGATGAGGAAGGAGTCGATGAAGGGCTCCTCGTCGCCGAAGGCCTTCTGCCACAACTCCTTGCATGCCAGTTCGTCGGGATGCAGGCGGATGGCCGTGAACTTGTGCTGGAGGAACGCCGGGTGGTAGGAGAGTTTGGCCTGCCGCAGGCCGTCGATGCCGAGGTCCTCCTCGCGGTTGATGAGCGTGAAGCGTCCGGGGAGGTGTTGCGCGAAGAGCTTGTTGATGACCGTGAAAGCCCCGTCGAACGAGGTGTCGGCCTTTTCGACGTGCGTGTCGAACGTATGGTCGTTCACCGCCGAACCGTAGGTGAAGGCGGCCAGGCGGTCGCCGACGTAGAGGCAGCCTCCGGTCAGCCCCAGCTCCCCGAAATGGCGAAACGCCAGGTGCATGGCCCGCTGCTCGGCGCATAGCTCCGAAGTGTGTCCTTCATGCGCCCGGCGCCATTCGCGTTCGAGCGCCATGCATTCGTCGAAGCGGTCGGGCGTCAGCTCTTCGTAGCGGTGGTCGGGGTATTCGGCCGTGAAGCGGTTGATGTGGTTGCGCTTGGGCTGGTAGCGGCGTCCCGTGAGGTTGCGCAGGTCGTCGGCGCGGTACACGTAGTCCTCCAGCGCACGGTCCGATTCGAAGGCGAACTGCCCGGCGTGCATGCGGCGGATCGTTTCGCAGCCTTCGTCCGTGAGGCCGATGATCCGGAGCCGCTGCCCGTGGGCGTGGGCGTCCTCGCGCAGCAGGGGGACGATCGGACCGAAGTCGCCTTCGCCCACGGGCTGCATGTAGCCGATCCGTTCGCCGCCGTCGATATGGAACCGGATGACGAGGAACCCGTCGATTTCGGCCCATGCGCTGTGGTAAACCGACTGCCAGCAGAACATGTTGGCGAAGGCGAGGTCGCAGTTGCAGATGCCCGAAGGCATCGTATATCGCTCGATGACGGGGCGGTCTTCGAGCCGGATGGGCCGGAATTCAATCATGTACGGTGTAGTCTTTCTGTTCGATACGGGTGTAATACTGCTGCACCAGCGCCCGGAAGCGTCCGGGGAGGCTGTCGGCCGCGGAGACCGGCGGACCTTGCGTCTGCCGGTCGTCGGTGTCGTCGAACGAGACGATGCCCCGGTCGGTGAGGGCGCGGAAACGGCCGTCGTACGACACCGACCAGCGGGGTCGGCCGGGTTCGTTCAGCACGTCGCGTCCGAAGGCGAAGTAGGGGGCGTCGTTGCCCGTGAGTCCCAGCAGCGTGGGCATGATGTCGAGTTGTTGCACGATGTCGTCCACCTCGCCCCGCAGGGCGCCGTCGGGCGTGTAGAGGAAACCGATGATGTGCATGTTGCCGGGATACTCCCGCGTATCGGGCGCGAATTTCTCCGAGGAGACGTGGTCGGCCACGAAGACGAAGATCGTGCGGCGGAACCACGCTTCGCCGCCGAACCGTTCGAAGAAGCGCCGGAAGGCCATGTCGTCGTAGGCCACGCCCCGGTGGATTCTGGTGTAGCCCTTCGGAAGCGTCGCGGCGTACCGCTCGGGAACGACGAACGGATGGTGAGACGAGAGGGTGAACAGCGAGGCGAAGAAAGGTTCGTGTAGGGAGGAGAGCTCCTCGCCCGCGAATTGCAGGAACTCTTCGTCCCAGATGCCCCAGTAGCCGTCGAAGTCCCCCTTGCCGTGGCGCGCCTCGTAGTCTTCGCGGCTCACGAGGCGCTCGATCCCCGCCGAACGGGCGTAGGCGCCGAAGCCCATCGACCCGTGCTCCGAGCCGCAGAAGAAGACCGTCGAGTAGCCTTTGTCCGCAAGGATCGCGGGGAGCTGGCGGCTCGCGCCGAGCGATTGCGGCATCAGCACGAAGGGGGTGCGGAACGACGGGATGCTGCCCAGCACCGAGGGCATGGCCTGGATCGACCGCGTGCCGTTGGCGTACATGCGTCGGAAGCAGAGTCCGTTGCGCATCAGCGAATCGAGGAACGGCGTGAATCCTTTCTCGGGCCGGTCGGCATAGAGGTCGGGGCGCAGGTGGGCCGAGTGTTCGGCCGACATGCTCTCCATGATGAAAACCATGACGTTGCGCCCCGAAAGATCGACCGCCGCCGAGTCGGCGGGCATGTGTACGGGGGTGAACCACCGTCCGAGCTCTTCGGGCGGGAAGAATTTGCGGTAGCCGACGCCGCCTGCGCTGCCCACGGTGCGGAGGATGCAGAAGGGGTTGCTCAGGATGAGATTCGCCTGCGCATTGTCCGAAGCGTAGAGCGTGGCGTTCGAGAGGGTGATCGGGCGCGTCATGCGGGTAAATCCGCCGCGTGCGCCTCCGATGCAGAGGACGGCGGCGAGCAGGAGGATCGCCGTGCCGCCCGCGTAGTAGGGCCAGCCGCGGCGCAGGAGGCTCTCCTCGCGGACGCGGCGTCCGTAGCCCCACGCCAGCAGCGCCGTCAGCGCGAGCCACGCCAGCACCAGATACCAGTTCTCGGCCATGAACTTCCCGACGAGTTGCAGCGAATTGTCGTTGTCGGCGAAGAAGATCTCGTCGGCCGTGAAGCGTTTCTGCGTGTAGCGGAAATAGACCGCATCGGCGAGGTTCGCGGCCACGACGAACAGGCTGTTTACCGCGACGTAATAGCCGAAGAGCAGGTTGCGGTACCAGCGCCGTTCCCGCAGGTGCAGGGGCAGGAGCGACAGCAGGACGAACAGCCCGTCGGCATAGACCACCGAGGCCGTGTCGAAGAGCAGCGCCCCGCCGAGGAGCTGCCGCAGCCCGGTCTGCGGAAGGGCGCCGAGCTGGGCGGCGTTGTAGGCCCAGAACGCCGCGCGGCAGAGCATCAGCACGGCGTAGAGCAGGGCGATACGCCGCAGAAGCATACCCGCCGGGGTGTGGAGCAGGCGTCGCATGGCGGGTTATTCGCAGGCTTTGAGCGACATGTCGAGCGAGCGGATCTGGTGCGTCAGCGCGCCGACCGAGATGAAATCGACGCCGCATTCGGCGTATCGGCGCATCGTCTCGAGGGTGATGCCGCCGCTCGACTCCGTTTCGCAGCGTCCGGCGACCTTCTCGACCGCGAGGCGTGTCATTTCGGGGGTGAAGTTGTCGAACATGATGCGGTCCACGCCTCCGGCTGCGAAAACTTCGTCGATGTCCTCCAGCGAACGGACCTCGCATTCGATGGGCAGTTGCTTGCCGTGTGCGGCGAGGTACTCGCGGACGCCGAGAATGGCTTTCCGGATGCCGCCGGCGAAGTCGATGTGGTTGTCCTTCAGGAGAATCATGTCGAACAGCCCCATGCGGTGATTCTCGCCGCCGCCCAGCTTGACGGCCATCTTGTCCAGCACGCGCATTCCGGGCGTGGTCTTGCGCGTGTCGAGCACGCGGGTGCGGAGCCCTTCGAGCTGTTTGACATAGACGGCCGTCTGCGTCGCCACGCCGCTCATGCGCTGCATGATGTTGAGCAGGATGCGTTCGGCCTGCAGGAGCGACCGCAGGCGTCCCGAGACGTAGAACGCCACGTCGCCGGGCGCGACGCGGTCGCCGTCGCGGAGAATCTGTTCGAAACGCATCTCCGGATCGAGGCGTTGCAGCACCAGTTGCGCGATCTCGATTCCGGCGATCGTGCCCTCTTGTTTGCATAGCAGGCGCATCCGGCCGTGTTCGCCGGCGGGAATGCACGCGAGCGACGTGTGGTCGCCGTCGCCGATGTCCTCTTTGATGCAGAGCTCGATGAGCTCGTCCACGAAAGGTTTGTATTCGGGTATCATGACATTTGTTTATTTGAGTTTTCTCGTTCCTTCGAACTCCGCCTTGTGGTTCAGGCGGTAGTCCGTGTTCTTGCAGATGAAGGCGATGCGCAGCCTGTTCGAGTCGTCGGTGAGCGTGCACTCGAACTCTTCGATCACGAAGTCGGGGCGCGGCAGGTCGCCGATCTCGGGGACGATTCCGTCGTTCCCGATGCCGTAGATGGTCGTCTTGCCCGCTTCGGACCGGGAGGCCAGCCGGGGGAAGACGATGGTCTTGCTGGGTTCGTGCGGGCTCGTGGAGAATTTCACGTCTTTCATCGTCAGCGAAATGCTCTTGTCCGGCTGTTCGGTGAGCAGGCACTCGATGCCGGTGTCTTCGAGCGTGGGCTGCCCCGTCGAGGCGTCCGTCACGCGCAGCGAGCAGACGTAGGCCCCGGCATCGGGCGTGAACTCCTCGTCGTCGTTGCAGGCTGCGAGGAGAAGGGGCGTGAGGAGCAGAATCAGGAATTTCTTCATGGTCGTTCAGTTGTTGATGTGAATGTTCAGGGTGATGCCCAGCGTGCGGGGACGTCCGCACTGGACGAATTCGTTGCCCACGGACTTGAAATAGAAGACGTCGTAGGATGTACCGGCGAGGTTGCGGCCCCAGAGACCGATCGAATAGCGGGCGTGTTCGAGGCGCACCGAGGCGTCGAGGAGCGCGTAGAAGGGCTGCGACAGCGAATTGGCTTCGTTCCACCAGATGCGTCCCGTGCCGCGGACGCCGGCTTGCAGCACGAGGTCGCCCAGCCAGGCGACGCCCGTGGGGAGCGTCCAGACCGCCCGGGCCGAGAAGGTGTGCTGCGGAGCGTAGGGGATGCGGTTGCCGCCGAAGTCCTCCTGCCCGTCGTCGTAGCGGACGAAGCGGGCGTCGGTGTAGCCGTAGGAGGTGTCGATGCCGAGGTTGCGCCACGGCGTGAACCGGACGGCGGCTTCGGCTCCGAAGCTGCGCGTGCGGCCCGCGTTGGTCATCAGGCGGCCCGTGGTCGAACCTTCGGGGAAGACGGTGAGCTGCTGGTTGCGGCAGTCGATCCAGAACAGGGCGAAATCGCCCCGCACGGCCCCCTCCATGCAGGAAAAGTGGCCGCCCAGCTCGTAGTTCCAGCTCTGTTCGGGCTCGTAGGTCACCACGTCGTCCACGTCGTACGTGCGGCCGAAACCCATGGCCGCGGTCATCTCCTGCTGGAGCACGTCGGAGAACATCTGGGTGTTGAATCCGCCGGCCTTGTAGCCTTTGGAGACCGTCAGGTAGAGGTTGCGCACCTCGTCGAAGGCGTAGAGGACGCAGAAGCGGGGCAGCAGCTCCGCGAAGGTGCGTTCGAGCCGCCCCGCGACCTCGATGGGTTTGTGCAGCGAGGTCGAAACGCCGGTGCGGCGGTCCGTGGCGGTGTAGTTGGCGACGGTCCGGCTGTCGTAGCGCAGCCGCGAGTGTTCGACGTCGAGACGCAGCCCGGCGGCGAGATGCCAGCGGCCGAGGGTGCAGGCGGATTCGTGGTAGAGGGCGCCCCCTGCGGCGGGGATGCGGAAGCGGCTTGCCAGCGGCAGTTCCGTGTCGTCCCACGAATAGGTGTAGAGCCCGTCGTGGGCGTTGGCGTTGGCCAGGATCAGCTCCTCGATGCCGGTCTGTTTGAAGACCACCGGGGCGGACATCGTCGCATGGCGGTAGAAGCCGAAGACCCCGAAGAGCCAGCGGTAGGAACGGTCGTCGCGGGAGCGGAAAACGAGGTCCTCGGTCAGGGCGTGTTCCGTGCGGGCCTGCCGGAGCGTGAAGTAGGAGAGCGGCAGAAAGTCCTGGTCGAGCGTCATCGCGTCGTCGGAGTACTGGTACGAGGTGATCGACGAGACGGAGAAGGCCGCGGCGTCGTAGCGGAGCGTGAGGCCGTCGCTCAGAGTCGTGCGGCGGTAGCCCGAAGGGTCGTTGTAGCGGATCTCGCCGGGCCGGATGACGGTCTGTCCGTCGCGGACGATCTCCTCGCCGGCATAGGCGTAGGGATAGCCTCCCTGTTCGAGCACCGAGAAGGATAGGGAGTTGTCGAGGCGCAGCCCCTTGCCGTTGCGCCACTGCGTGCGCCAGCGGCCGCCGCCGAACCGTTCCCAGTCGCATTTGCGGCCCGTCGCGAGGTTCTCGAAAAAGCCTCCGGCACGGGTGTAGTAACCCGAGACGGCCGTGCCCAGCCCGGGTGCGAGTTTCTCGTAGAGCGAAGCCCGGAAACGGTAGCTGTCGCCGCTGCCGTATTCGGCCGTGAGGCGCACGCCCTGCCAGTCGAGCGGCGAGAGGGTGTAGATGTTGATGACGCCGCCCATCGTGTTGCGGCCGTAGAGGGTCGATTGGGGCCCGCGCAGAACCTCGATGCGTTCGACTTCGGCCAGCTCCGTGTCGAAGTTGTCCTTGTTCATCACCGGCACGTTGTCGATGTTCAGCCCCACGACCGGCTGGTCGATGCGTGCGCCCAGTCCGCGGACGTAGATCGACGAAGTCATGCGCGACCCGTAGTCGGGGATATGGAGGTTGGGCACGTTCTGCGACAGATCCCCGAGCGCGACGACGCGGTCGCGCCCGATGGCGCGGCTGCCGACGATCGACGAGGCGACGGGCTGCGAGCGCAGCACCATGCCCTGCTTGATGGCCGTGACCTGCACCTTGTCCACGACGATCACCGTGTCGGCCGCCTCCGTATCGGGGGCCGGCGAAGGGCTTTTCACGGCGTGCGCCGCGGCCGGAAGGGCCGGGAGCAGCAGCAATATGGACAGCAACCTGTAACGCATGATCCGCAAATGGGTCGATCGGGGGTACAAAGTAACGGTTTTATTTTGGTTGCTGCAATCCTAATTTGTGAGGAGACCGTTTTTTCGGGCGGTCACATGTCGTCCGTCGGAGCGTAACCCTCCGTCAGCGCATAGACGACCAGCCCCGCGACGGAGCGGATGCCGAGTTTCTCCATGATGTTGCGGCGGTGGGAGATGACGGTCGTCAGGCCGATTCCCAGCCGTTGAGCGATCTGTTTGTTCAGCAGCCCTTCGGCGATGAGCGTCAGCACTTCGGCCTCACGGTCCGAGAGCGTCTGCGCGGCGTGCGGCGGTGCGGTCAGGGCGTGCTCGGGGCGCCGGGCGCTGCGCTGGAGGCGGAGCAGGGAGCTGACGAGCCGCTCTTCGGCGGTGCGGACGTCGAGACAGTGCATTCCCCGTGCGGCCAGATGGGGCTCGCCCGACGAGAGAACGATCGTCTTGTGGCGGCGTTCGCGGAAGAAGGCGGCGTGGGCGACGAAGAGGCGGGCGGTGACGAAGTAGTGGAAGAAGCGCTCCGGGCCGGCGGCCTCGAAGTCCCGGAACGAGCCGAAGAGTTCGGTCTCGGCCGCCGGGGCGACCTTTTCGAGGATCGACCTCAGTCCGATGGCCGTCAGGACGTTGGGGGAGAGGATCGCTATGGCGGGAGCTTGTCGCATGACGGTCATTCGTGGTGGTAGGGTTCGTTGCGCAGGATCGTGAAGGCGCGGTAGATCTGTTCGGCGAAGATCGCACGGACGATCTGGTGCGAGAAGGTCATGCGCGAGAGCGAGATGCGGGCGTCGGCTCGGGCATAGACCGCCTCGGAGAAGCCGTAGGGACCGCCGATGACCAGCACGAGACGTTTCGGCCCGCTGTTGAGGCGTTTCTGGAGCCAGAGGGCGAACTCCACCGAGCGGAACTCCTCGCCCCGTTCGTCGAGCAGCGCGACGAAATCGCCCTCGGCCGTCTGGCGCAGGATCGCCTCGCCCTCGGCCGCGGCCTGCTGGCGGGGCGTGAGCTTGCGCGTGTTGCGCACGTCGGGAAGCGTCGTGACGGAGAACTTGCAGTAGAAGTTCACCCGCCGGGCGTACATTTCGACCAGCGCGGCGACCTCCTTCGAGTCGGTCTTTCCTATGGCGAGCAGTTCGATGGTCATGGTTTTCCGTTTTGCATGTCGGGAGGGGAGGATGCGCCGGCCTCCTTTACAGAGCGGCGTTTCGGAGCCGGGCCCCGCGCGTTCCGCCCGTCCGCACGGGGCCCCGCCGGATCAGAGGTCCGTGTTCCATTCGCCGTCGGCGTCGCCGTAGATCACCGGACGCGACGGTTCGACCGACCTGAGCCATTCGTAGGCCTTATACATATTGTATCCGTTGCCCGAGGGGCTGCCCAGGTCGTAGGCCACCACGCAGGTGAAATTGCGCGAACGGTAGTACATGGCCCGGACCCGCTCGAGGTACTCGTCGGCCAGTGCGGGGTCGTTCGAGGGCGTGCCGCCCACGCGGCGGTCGTCGCGCCGCTCGGGGGCGTCGATGGCGGCCCGGTCGATCACGTAGAGCCCCGTCCGGTCGCAGAGCTCGTAGAACCACGCCGGCTGCGGGAAGTCGGGGCAGACGGTGTTCTTGCCCTGCGCCTTGAGCGCTTTCAGCTCGGCGAGGGTCGTCTCGGGATCGGCCGCGGCGTTGTAGGAGGCGCGGACGAGCTGCAACTCCCTGCCCAGCCGCATCGGGCGGCCCTCCTCCAGTTCGGTCCGGCCGAATCCGATCCGCAGGGGCATGTACTCCTTGTAAACGCCGTCGCGGCGCGTGAAGAGCATCACCTTGTAAAGGGGCGGCGTCTTGCCGCCGGCCTTCCACTCGTTGTCGTAGGAGCCGTAGATGAAGGGGCTGAAACGCACCGTATCGACCGAACGGCCCGGGATCGAGACTTCGCGCATGTTGAAGTCGAGCAACTTGCCCTGCGGCGAGTAGATGTCGTATCCGACGGTCACCTTCTCGTCGTAGTTGAAGGCGTTCTGGGCGACGATGGCCAGCTCCAGGACGCCGAACCTGCGGGTCGAGTCGGGCACGAGGGCGATCTCGAAGTCGCGGATCGAACGTTTGTTCTGGTAGTAGAGATAGCTGTTCGCGAAGGCTTCGCGCCGGGGCGTCGCGGGGTTGATCTGCGGCGTCGCGCTCGGGCGCAGGACCAGGCGGATGTCGTTGGCTCCCTGCCGGATGTAGGGCGAGACGGCGAACTCGGCGGGTGTCGCGGGATCCTCGACTTCGGCCACGGGGCGGTCGTTGATCCAGAGCGAGTAGGCCGATCCGACGTTCTCCAGGTGGAGGTAGATCACCCCGTCGGTCCAGGCGTAGGGAATGTCGAGGGTCGCGCCCGATACGGCCATGTCGCCGGCCGCGGCCATCTGCCGCGGCGAGAAGGCGAGGTAGTAGCCGCCCGCCTCGCGGTTGCGGGCCTCGGCGTCGCGGCGCGTATCGTAGGGAATGACCTCGGTGCGGTGGATGCGTCCCGCCTCGTCGATTCTCACGGCGGAGGATTCCCCGTAGTCCTGCGCCGCTGCGGCCAGCGCCGAGAGGGCGAGGGCCGCTGTCGTTATCGTTCGTTTCATCGGAGTCCGAATTCGGTTCGTGAGTACGTGCAAAGGTACTTTTTTTTTGCCAAATCGCAAATTATGGCTAACTTTGTCAATTCGGAAAAATACCCTGAAACAGGATTAAAACAGATAATATGAAAACGCAGAGAATCGTAGAAATTCTGAAGTCCGGAGCCGTGGACTCCGACGTGGTGGTCAAAGGCTGGGTGCGCACCAAGCGCGGAAACAAGAACGTGGCCTTCATTGCCCTGAACGACGGGTCGTGCGTTGCGAACATACAGGTGGTGGTCGATTTGCAGAAGATCGCCGAAGAGCGGCTCAAACCCGTGACCACGGGGGCCTGCATCCGTGTGGACGGCCGGCTCGTGGCCTCGCCCGGCTCGGGGCAGGGCGTCGAGGTGCAGGCTTCGGACATCGAGATCTACGGCACGGCCGATCCCGACAGCTACCCCCTGCAGAAGAAGGGCCACTCGCTGGAGTTCCTGCGCGACATCGCCTACCTGCGTCCGCGCACCAACACCTTCGGCGCCGTGCTCCGCATCCGTCACGCCATGGCCTACGCCATCCACGAGTATTTCAACCGGAACGGCTTCTACTATTTCCACACCCCGATCATCACCGCTTCGGACTGCGAAGGCGCCGGGGCCATGTTCCAGGTGACGACGCTCGATTTGAACGATGTCCCCCGCAATGCCGAGGGAGAGGTGGACTACACGAAGGACTTCTTCGGCAAGTCGTGCAATCTCACGGTGTCGGGACAGCTCGAGGGCGAGCTGGGCGCGCTGTCGCTGGGACGCATCTACACCTTTGGTCCCACGTTCCGCGCCGAGAACTCCAATACGCCGCGCCATGCGTCGGAGTTCTGGATGATCGAGCCCGAGGCGGCGTTCTACGACCTGGAGGACAACATGGAGCTGGCCGAGGACTTCCTCAAGTACCTGATCCGCTATGCGCTGGAGCACTGCCGCGAGGACCTCGAGTTCATGAACAAGATGTGGAATCCGGGGCTGCTGGAGCGGCTGGGCTTCGTGCTGGAGAACGACTTCAAGCGCCTCGACTACACCGAAGGCATCGAAATACTGAAGGCTTCGGGCCGCAAGTTCGAATTTCCCTGCGACTGGGGCTGCGACCTGCAGTCGGAGCACGAGCGCTACCTGGTGGAGGAGCACTTCAAGCGTCCGGTCATCCTGATCAACTACCCGAAGGATATCAAGGCCTTCTACATGAAACAGAACGACGACGGCCGCACGGTACGCGCTATGGACGTATTGTTCCCCGGAATCGGCGAAATCATCGGCGGTTCGGAGCGCGAGGCCGATTACGGCAAGCTTCATGCACGGGTCGCCGAATTAGGCATGAGCGAGAAGGAACTCTGGTGGTATCTCGACACCCGCCGCTGGGGATCGGCTCCCCACTCGGGCTTCGGGCTGGGCTTCGACCGGCTGCTGCTCTTCGTGACGGGCATGACCAACATCCGTGACGTGCAGCCTTTCCCGCGCACGCCGCAGCATGCCGATTTTTAAGACGGACACCCGAACGATGAAGAGACCAGATTGGAATGAACGACCGCACGGCGGGGCTTCCGACGGTTCGGCCCGGCGAACGGCGATTGTGAAATTCTAAATTTGGACCCATTATGGCTATCAATCAGAAACAGGTACTTTCCCTTCAGCAGAAACTCTCTCCGCAGCAGATCCAGATGATCAAGCTGCTGGAACTGCCCGCCGTGCAGCTCGAACAGCGCATCAAGCAGGAGATCGAGGAGAACATCGTGCTGGAGGAAGAGGAGCATGCCTCCGACGAGGAGGAGCAGCCCCAGCAGATCTCCGTGGACGAATACCTGCGCGAGGACGACACGCCTTCGTACAAGAGCCGCATCAACAACTATTCGAAGGACGACAAGCAGCGGCCGGTCTATCTCACCGAAGGACGTTCGCTGCCGGAGTACCTGCTCGAGCAGTTGGGCTATCGCAATCTCTCGGAGCGCGACATGAAGCTGGCGACCTACCTCGTCGGGAGCATTGACGAGGACGGTTATCTGCGCCGCGACCTGGAATCGGTGGCCGACGACATCGCCTTCACGGTGGGCATCGAGACTTCGGCCGGGGAGCTGGAGCGGCTGCTCGGGATCATTCACGAACTGGAGCCCGCGGGCATCGGCGCGCGCGATCTGAGGGAATGTCTGCTCCTGCAGATGGCCCAGCAGCCGATGGACACCCGTCCCAAGCGGCTGGCGCGGAAGATTCTGACGAACTATTTCGACGAGTTCGTCAAGAAGCATTACGAGAAGCTCATGTCGCGGTTGCAGATCTCGGAGGACGACTTCCGGGACGCGATCGCCGAGATCAAGCGCCTCTCGCCCAAGCCCGGCAACCTTTATGTCGAGGGCGGAACCGACACGACGCCCTATATCGTGCCGGACTTCCTGCTCGACTACCAGGACGGGCATTTCCAGTTGTCGCTCAACTCCTACAACGTGCCCGAGGTGCGCATCAACCGCCGCTACATGGACATGATCCGGGAGATGGTCGGCTCGGGCGGGCTGGTCCGCGAGAAGGACCGGGAGGCGGTGCAGTTTGTCAAGAGCAAGATCGACTCGGCGAAGTGGTTCATTTCGGCCATCAAGCAGCGGCACGATACGCTGATGCGCACGATGCAGACCATTCTGGACTACCAGCAGGAGTATTTCAAGGACGGGGACAAGTCCAAGCTGCGGCCGATGATCCTCAAGGACATCGCCGACCGCACGGGGCTCGACGTCTCGACCATTTCGCGCGTGGTGAACAGCAAGTACGTGCAGACGCAGTTCGGGATCATCCTGCTCAAGTCGCTCTTCTCGGAGGCGATGCAGACCGATTCGGGCGAGGAGGTGTCGAGCTACGAGATCAAGAACATCCTGCAGGAGTGCATCGACGAAGAGGACAAGCGCAAGCCGCTCACGGACGAGACGCTGATGGACATTCTCAACGCGAAGGGCTACCGCATCGCCCGCCGCACGGTGGCCAAATACCGCGAGATGCTCGGCATTCCGGTCGCGCGGCTGCGCAAACAGATATGAGTATGAACGGGCGGGAAGACCGCCTGCGGAGAATTTTCACGGACGACGGCGCACCGCGGCGCGCCGGAAGACATAAACCGAATCCGGAATGAATTACACGAAACTTTCGAACGGCATATCGTGGGTCCTGCATCCGTTCGTGCTGCCGGTCTATATGATCGTGCTGCTGCTGACGGCCACGACCTTCGCGCTTTACCCCGCCAACGTGAAATTCTATCTGCTGTGGGTGGTCGTGCTCTATGCGGTCATCATTCCCGTCCTGGCGCTCGGGGTGCTGCGGTCGCTGGGGCGCATCTCCGATTTCCGGGTCGATGACCGGCGCGAGCGGCTGCTGCCGTTGCTGGTCGGGACGGTCTGCTACGTGTTGTGCGCCGTCACGATCTCCAAGATTCCTTCGGTGGTCTTCCTGCGGAAGTTCATGGTCGCGGCGGCCTGCTGCGAGGCGATGTGCTTCGCGGTCTCCCTGCGGTGGAAGATCAGCCTGCACCTGACAGGCATGGGGGCTGCCGTGGCGCTGCTGGTGGTGATGAACGTCGCAGGCGTGGGGCACATGCTCCTGCCGCTGACGATCGCCCTGCTCGGAGCGGGGGCGCTGGCCTCGGCGCGGCTCTACCTCGGCTGTCACAACGGGCGGCAGGTGCTGGCCGGTTTCGGCGGCGGGTTCGTCGTGGCGACGCTGGCGATGCTCTTTCTCTGACCCGGGAGGTGCGTTTCGGCCGTGCCCGTCGTTTCCGCCGGGAAGCGGAAGCCGGGTCGGCGGACTTCTGGAAAAACGGTTCACCCCTGTCGCAATCGAATTGCGACAGGGGTGAATTCCGTTTCGGAGAGCGCTTTTCCGGGGATCCGGTGGCGGCGTGCGTCAGACGCAACCTTGGGCGAGCATGGCGTTCGCCACCTTCATGAAGCCGCCGATATTGGCCCCCACGACGTAGTTGATATACCCGTCCGGCTCCGTGCCGTACTGCACGCAGACCGCGTGGATATTGCGCATGATCGCGTGCAGCCGGGCATCCACCTCCTCGGGCGTCCATGCGAGGCGCATCGAGTTCTGGCACATTTCGAGTCCCGAGGTGGCCACGCCGCCGGCGTTGGCCGCCTTGCCCGGGGCGTAGAGCAGGCGGTGCTGCTGGAAGAGGCGGATCGCCTCGGGCGTCGAGGGCATGTTGGCCCCTTCGGCCACGCACCGGCAGCCGTTGCCGACGAGTTTGCGGGCGTCCTCGCCGTCCAGCTCGTTCTGCGTGGCGCACGGCATGGCGATGTCGCACTTCTCGCCCCACGGACGCTCGCCGGGGTGATAGACGGCCGACGGATAGCGGTCGGCGTACTCCCGGATGCGGCCGCGGAAGATGTTCTTCAGCTCCATCACGTAGTCGAGCTTCTCGGGCGTGATGCCGTCGGGGTCGAATATGTAGCCCGACGAATCGGAGAGCGTCACGACTTTGGCTCCCAGCGCCGTGGCCTTCTGGCAGGCGTATTGGGCGACGTTGCCCGAACCCGAAACGGCCACGGTCTTGCCTTCGAACGAATCGCCGCGTGCGGCGAGCATCTCCTGGGCGAAGTAGCAGACGCCGTAGCCCGTGGCCTCGGGGCGCAGAGGGCTGCCGCCCCAGTCGCGGCCCTTGCCCGTGAGCGTGCCGGTGAACTCGTCGCGCAGCCGCTTGTACTGGCCGAAGAGGAAGCCGATCTCCCGGCCGCCCACGCCGATGTCGCCCGCCGGGACGTCGGTGTCCTGTCCGATGTGGCGCTGCAACTCGGTCATGAACGACTGGCAGAACTTCATCACCTCGTTGTCCGACTTGCCCTTCGGATCGAAGTCCGATCCGCCCTTGCCGCCGCCCATCGGGAGGGTCGTGAGGCTGTTCTTGAAGGTCTGCTCGAAGGCCAGGAACTTGAGGATCGAGAGGTTCACCGAGGGATGGAAGCGGATGCCGCCCTTGTAGGGGCCGATGGCGCTGTTCATCTGCACGCGGTAGCCGCGGTTGATCTCGATCTCCCCTTTGTCGTTGAGCCACGGTACGCGGAAGATGACGACGCGTTCGGGTTCGGCGATGCGTTCGAGAATCTTCATCTTCTGCAATACGGGGCTCGCCACGATGTGCGGGGCCAGCGATTCGGCCACCTCGCGGACGGCCTGGTGGAACTCCGCCTCGCCCGGGTTGCGGGCGATGAGCCGGGCCATGAAATCTTCGACATACTGTCTGGCTTGTTCGTTCATAGGCGTGATATTGTGTGATTCGTGTGATTTCCGACCCTAAAAATACGACATTCGGCGCTATTGTGCAACTTCTTTAAAAATTTCGTAAATATTTTACATATCTGTTCCGGCCCTGTTGCTTACGGTCCGGGAGTTGTGCGGGGACGGAGCCGTGCAACCGTAACGAAAAATGACGGATTCGCCGCGAATCCGTCATCTGGAATTTTTTTGAAAATTTTTCCGGCCTTTCGGCCGTCGGGCTATTTCTTGAACGAAAATCCGATGTAGAGGTTCTTGTAGTTGGCCAGCAGTGCCGAAGCGGCTTCCAGCGAGGCGGCCTGACTGCTGACGTCCTTCGCCAGTTCGAGCAGTTTGGTGACGGGGAAGAGCAGTTGCAGTTCCGAGCCGGAGACGTAGGCGCGTCCCGAAACGGCGCCGATCTTCTCGAGTTTCTCGTCGGAGGGGCATACCGAGACGGTGTGGCTCCCGGCGTCGTATTCGTAGGAGCCCGTGAGTTTCTGCTTGCCGAATGCGGCGGTGAATCCGCCTTCCCTGTCGAATGTGACGGTGCTGCTGCCCGGCTGGATACCCGCGGCCAGGTAGAGTTTGGCGAGCTGTTCCGAAATGGCGGGGACGAGCAGCGCGGCTCCGAGGTCCGCGGCGGCGTCCTCGCCCTCGAACCGCACGCCCGGGGCCGAATAGGTCCATGTGCCGGGCAGGGCGTATTGCGTCAGTTTGCCGTCCGTGGCCTTGTCGCCGACGGCGGTGGCGGCCTGTTTGAGGGCCTCCTGCCAGTTCTGCGCCGCGGCCGTGCCGCCGGCGAGCAGCAGCAGGAACAGCGGGAATATGATCCGTTTTTTCATCGTTCGTTCGTTTTTGGGTTTCAGGATAGGGTGTCGAGTTCTTTCAGCCATGCTTCGGCCGCGGCGTCGGAGGGCATCCGCCAGTCGCCGCGCGGCGAGAGGGTCACCGTGCCGACTTTCGGGCCGTCGGGCATGGCCGAGCGCTTGAACTGCTGCGAGAAGAAGCGGCGGATGAAGACCCCGAGCCATTTGCGGACTGCGGCCGCATCGTGGCTTCCGGCGAAGGCCCGCTCGGCCAGATAGCACAGTTTCGCCGGGCCGTATCCCGCGCGCAGGAAGTAGTAGAGGAAGAAGTCGTGCAGTTCGTAGGGACCCACGAGGTCTTCGGTGCGCTGGGCGATCGAGCCGTCGGCCTCGGCAGGCAGCAGTTCGGGGCTGACGGGCGTATCGAGTATGTCGAGCAGCGTGGCGCGCGTCGCGCCGTCCTCCGCGGTGTCGGCGACCCATCGGACCAGGTGGCGCACGAGGGTCTTGGGAACCGAGGCGTTCACGCCGTACATGGACATCTGGTCGCCGTTGTAGGTGGCCCAGCCCAGCGCGAGTTCCGACAGATCGCCCGTGCCGACCACCAGACCGCCCTCCATGTTGGCCACGTCCATCAGAATTTGCGTCCGTTCGCGGGCCTGGGCGTTCTCGTAGGCCGCCGAACGGTCCTCGGGCGGCAGGCCGATGTCGCGGAAGTGTTGCAGACAGGCGTCGCGAATCGGGATTTCGCGCACCGTGACACCCAGTCCGCGCATCAGTTGCAGGGCGTTGCGGTAGGTGCGGTCCGTCGTGCCGAAGCCCGGCATGGTGATTCCGAGGATGCCCTGCCGGTCGAGCCCCAGGAAGTCGAACGCACGGACGGCGACGAGCAGGGCGAGGGTCGAATCCAGTCCGCCCGAAATGCCGATGACGGCTTTCTGGCAGCGCGTGTGGCGGAGCCGCCGGGCCAGTCCGTGCGACTGAATGCGGAACACCTCCTCGCAGCGTTCGCTGCGGCGGCGCTCGTCTCGGGGTACGAACGGCATCGGGTCGATGTCGCGGTCGAGCGCCGCGGCACGCAGCCCTTCGGGAACCTCCATTTCGATCACGGTGAGCTCCGGGGCCGTTTCGGCCTGCCGGAACGAGGTGTTGCGGCGGCGTTCGAATTCCAGCCGCTGGAGGTCCACATCGGCCACGACGAGCTGTTCGTCGGCCGAGAAGCGCTCCGCCTCGCGCAGGATCCGTCCGTTCTCGGCGATCAGGGCGTTTCCGGCGAAGACCAGGTCGGTCGAGGATTCGCCGAAGCCCGCCGAGCAATAGACGTAGGCCGAGAGCGTCCGTGCCGACTGCTGGGCGACGAGCTGCCGCAGGTAGTCGTGCTTGCCGACGACCTCGGGCGAAGCCGAGAGGTTGAAGATCACCTTCGCGCCGCCCGCCGCGAGGAGCGACGAGGGCGGAACGGCGGCCCAGAGGTCCTCGCAGATCTCGATGCCGAACTCCGCGCCGTTCACCTCGAAGGTGAGATCCGTGCCGAAGTCCGCCGACTGGCCCGCCACGTCGATCCGTTCGCCGGAGATACCGGCTCCCGAGGCGAACCAGCGGGGTTCGTAGAACTCGGAGTAGCCGGGAATGACGCTCTTGGGAACGACGCCCAGCACGCGTCCCTGCGTGAAGACCGCGGCGCAGTTGTAGAGCGTCGTGCCGTGGCGCAGCGGGAGACCGGCGATGAGCGTGAGCGGAAGTTTGCGCGTCGCGCGGACGAGCCGTCCGAACGCTTCGTCCGCGGCGTCGAGCAGCGTGGATTGCAGCAGCAGGTCGCCGCACGTGTAGCCCGTGACGCCGAGTTCGGGGAACACCGCGATCTCGACGCCCCGCTGCGCGGCCTCTTCGGCCAAAGCGGCCATGCGCTCCGTATTGTAGTCGCAGTCGCCGACGCCGAGATGCGGGACGGCCGCCGCGACCTTCAGGAATCCGAAAGCATCCATAGGATTTGTTCCGTGTTTAGCGCGCCCAAAGCTGCGCCAGATTCAGGATGACCTGCCGGGCCTTGTGCATCGTGTCGAGCGAGCAGTATTCGAATTTGCCGTGGAAATTCATGCCTCCGGTGAACAGGTTCGGACACGGCAGCCCCATGAACGAGAGGCGCGCGCCGTCCGTGCCGCCGCGGATGGGCCTCACGAGCGGCTTCACGCCGGCCTGTTTCATCGCTTCGAGGGCCTTTTCGATCACCTGGGGGTGCGGCTCGACCATCTTGCGCATGTTGAAATACTGGTCCTTGAGCGTGAGCGTCAGCACGCCGTCGCCGTATTTCTTCTTCAGCAGGTCCACGCAGCTCCAGAGGAACACCTTCTTCTGTTCGAACCTGTCGGCGTCGTGGTCGCGGACGATGTAGCTCACCGCGGCCCGTTCGACCGTGCCGTTCACGCCGACGCAGTGGTAGAATCCCTCGTATCCTTCGGTGTACTGGGGCCGCTGTTCGGCCGGGAGCAGGGTCTGCAACTCGCAGGCCACGTCGAGGGCGTTGATCATCTTCCCCTTGGCGTAGCCCGGGTGGACGTTGCGGCCCTGGATGTCGATCCGGGCGCTCGCGGCGTTGAAGTTCTCGTACTCCAGCTCGCCCTCCATGCCGCCGTCCACGGTATAGGCGAAATCGGCGCCGAACGCCGCGACGTCGAAGTGATCGACGCCGCGACCCACCTCCTCGTCGGGCGTGAAGCCGATGCGGATCTTGCCGTGTTCGACCTCGGGATGCGTCATGAGGTATTCCGCGGCGCTCATGATCTCCGCCACGCCCGCCTTGTCGTCGGCCCCGAGCAGCGTCGTGCCGTCGGTGTGGATCAGCGTGTGGCCCTTGAAGAACGCCAGCTCGGGGAACTCCGCGACGCGCATCGTGAGCTGTCCGTTGAGGACGATGTCGCCGCCGTCGTACTCCTCGATGACGCGTGGCCGGACGTCTTTGCCGCTCATGTCGGGCGAGGTGTCCACATGGGCGATGAAGCCGATGACCGGAGCGTTCACGCATCCGGGCGTCGCGGGGATCGTGCCCATCACATAGCCGTATCGGTCCATCGTCACTTCGGTCATGCCGAGTGCCTCCATCTCGTCGCGCAGGACGCCGAGCAGCACCTTCTGCTTTTCGGTCGAGGGAAAGGTCGCGCTCTCCTCCGACGACTGCGTGTCGTAGGAGACGTATTTCAGAAATCGTTCCTTGAGTTCCATATCGTGTCTTTTTAATCGTGTCTTTTTAGATGTTACTCCTCATTTCTTGGCCCGCAGGGTGTGCCATGCGAAGTAGCCGATCAGGGCGATGTACATGGCGAGCCCGGTCCATTCGGCCGCGTTCGAGGCGGCCCAGCGTGCGAGATACCAGTCCACCTCGCAGAATTTCAGCACGGCGCTCACCACGCCCATCAGCGCGCCGCCGGCGATGAATCCCGAGGCGATGAGCGTGCCGCGGTCGAAGCGCGCCTTGTTCAGCGCGCCGTCCTTCGAGCGGTTCGAGACGAACCATGCCACCAGGCCGCCGACGACCAGCGGGGCGTTCAGTTCCATCGGGATGAACATGCCCAGCGCGAAGGCCAGGGCCGGAACCCCGATCGCGGTGAGCGTCAGCGCCAGCGCGGCGCCGCAGAAATAGAGCATCCACGGGGTCTGCCCTCCGGTCATGAGCGGTTGCAGCACGGCGGCCATGGCGTTGGCCTGCGGGGCGACGAGCGCCCCTTCACCCACGAAACCGTAGGATTTGTTGAGCACGATCATCACGCCGGCGACCGTGGCGGCCGAAACCAGCGTGCCGAGGAATTTCCAGGTCTCCTGCTTCCGGGGCGTCGTGCCGAGCCAGTAGCCGATCTTGAGGTCCGTGACGAAGCCGCCGGCCATCGAGAGAGCCGTGCAGACCACGCCGCCGATGACCAGCGCGGCGGTCATGCCCGTCGTGCCGCTCAGCCCGACGCTCACCAGCACGAGCGACGAGAGGATGAGCGTCATGAGCGTCATGCCCGACACGGGGTTCGTGCCGACGATGGCGATGGCGTTGGCCGCGACGGTGGTGAAGAGGAACGAGATGACGAAGACGATCAGCAGCGCCGTGACGGACTGCACCCAGCCGTCCAGCAGGCCGAAATGGAAGAAGACGAAGACCGCGAGCAGCGTGGCGACGAGAATCGTCAGCACGCGCTTCATCGTGAGGTCGCGCTGCGTGCGCTGCGTGTCGCCACCTCCCGTCGTCTTGCCGCCGCCGAACTCCGAGACGGCCAGCCCCACGGCCTGACGGATGATTTTCGACTGGCGGACGATGCCGATGATCCCGGCCATGGCGATGCCGCCGATACCGATGGGCTTGCCGATGAAGGCGAAGAGGTTCTCGGCCGTGAAGAGGCTCTCGGGATGCGCGAGCAGTTCGGGGTTCGTCACGCCCAGCAGCGAAGCCATCGCCGCGGGGTCGATCGCTTCGGCCAGCGACCCCGCGACGGGCACGAGGACGAACCACACGAGGCACGAACCGGCGGTGATGATCATGGCGTATTTGAGTCCGATGATGTAGCCCAGACCCAGCACGGCGGCCGAGGTGTTGAGGCCGAAGACCACCTTGAACTTGTCGGCGGCGACCTGTCCCCACGTGCAGATGCGTGTCGAGACGGACTCGGTCCAGAGCCCGAAGGTCCCGACGACGAAGTCGTACAGACCGCCCACGAGGCCCGCCACGGCCAGCAGGCGGGCCTGGTCGCCGCCCTTCTCGCCCGAGACCAGCACTTCGGTGGTGGCCGTCGCTTCGGGGAAGGGATACTTGCCGTGCATCTCCTTGACGAAGTATTTGCGGAAGGGGATGAGCAGCACGATGCCCAGCAGGCCGCCGAAGAGCGACGAGAGGAACACCTGCCAGAAGGCGGCGTCGAGGCCGAGGATGTAGAGCGCCGGAAGGGTGAAGATCGCTCCGGCGACGATCACGCCCGACGAGGCGCCGATCGACTGGATGATGACGTTCTGTCCCAGCATGTTCTTCTTGCCCAGCACCGTGCCCATGCCTACGGCGATGATGGCGATCGGGATGGCGGCTTCGAACACCTGGCCGACCTTGAGGCCGAGGAACGCGGCGGCGGCCGAGAAGACGACGGCCATTGCGACGCCCATGAGGACCGAATAGGGGGTTACCTCCGTCGGCGACGAGGCGGCGGGCATCAGGGGACGGTACTCCTCGCCCGGTTTGAGCTCCCGGTAGGCGTTCTCGGGCAGCGAAGTCTGAGGTTTCTGCTCTTCCATGTATCGAATCTCTATGAGTTGGTGTGTTTGTCGGGGCTTTTCCGCAGGATGTGCGGCGGTCAGCGGTTGTCGCCGCTGCCGGCGATCCGGTGGCGCTGCATCCGCGAGCGGAGTTTGTCCACGTTCGTCTGCGCGACCTCTTCGAGGTCGAAGCCCAGGTCGTGCGAAAGCGTGGCGCAGTACCACAGTACGTCGCCGATCTCCTTCATGATCTCCTGCCGCTTCTCGGGCGTGAACTCCCCGCCGGCGTCGCGGATCACCTTTTTCACCTTGTCGGCCACTTCGCCGGCTTCGCCCGTAAGTCCGAGCGTGGGGTAGATGATGCGGCTCTGTTCAGGATAGACGGCCGTTTCGAGGGCGTGCCGCTGGTATTCGTTGAGTGTCATGGTGCGAGTGTTTTTTCGGGGTTCGTGTTACCGAAAGGCAAAAATAACAAAAAATACGGAAAATCCGCCCGGAAGCGGACCTCCTTCGCCTGCTTTCCGGAAAAAATCCGCTGTGCGGCGGTGCTGTGCGGTCTCCTTTTACCGGAATGTAATACGGATGCCGCCGGATTGTAATATCCGTTCGCTTCTTTTGCGGCCGGTTGAACACGGCAGCCGGACGGCCCGGGCGGGCCTCTGTCCGCTGCCCCGCTAAAACGGATATGCGAATGCTGAAACATCCCGTCATCCTTCTCCTTTCGTCGGTCCTCTGCGCCGCGCCCTCCGCTGTCCGGGCGGGCGGTCTGATGCCGTTCGGGCGGCGGACCGCCGGGACGGCCGTCGCGGAAGAGACCGGCGGCTCTGCGGCAGGGTCCTCCGATACGCTGGCGGTCCGGAGCGCCGGGCGCGCCTTTTCCGTGCAGGTCCACGGGACCGTGCGCGGCAAGTTCGAATACCAGCCCGAAATCGGCAAGGGGCGCTTCGAGGTGCGGAACGCCCGCTTCAGCCTTTCGGGCGATCTGCTGCCGGCGGTGGCCTACAAGGCGGAGATCGACCTCTCGGACGAGGGTTCGATCAAAATGCTCGACGCCTATGTCCGGCTGGGGATGCTGCGCCGCAGGCTCTCCTTCACGATCGGACAGATGCGCGTGCCGTTCACCATCGACGCCCACCGTTCGCCCCACGAGCAGTATTTCGCCAACCGTTCGTTCATCGCCAAGCAGGCGGGGAACGTGCGCGACGTCGGGGCGACGCTCGGCTGGCGGTTCGGGCGGCGTGTGCCGGTGGTGCTCGAGGCGGGCGTTTTCAACGGTTCGGGGCTGACCGCGCAGAAGGATTTCTGGACCGGACGGTTCAACTATTCGCTCAAGGCGCAGGCACGGCTGGGCGGGCGTTTCAACCTGTCGGCCAGCGTGCAGAAGATACGTCCCGGCGAGGTCGATATCATGATGTACGACGCCGGGGCCTACTACGAGCACGGCCGCTGGCATGTCGAGGGCGAGTACCTGCGCAAGGAGTATGCCGACGGGCTTTTTCCCGGCGTGAATGCCGTGGATGCCTTCGTATGCCGGGATTTTCCCCTCCGGCGATGGTTCCGCAAGGTCTCGGTGCTGGCGCGTTACGACTACATGTCCGACCACAGCGACGGCCTGTTCGGCGAAGGGGGCGTGCTGGAGACGGACGACGCCCGCCGCCACCGTCTCACGGGCGGCCTGACGTTCAGTCTCGGGCTGCCTTTCACGGCCGACATCCGGCTCAACTACGAGGCCTATTTCTACCGCGAATCGGTGCGTCCGGCCCTTTCGGAGCAGGACAAACTGGTGGTGGAGCTGATGTGCCGCTTCTGATTCCGAAGGCGGAGCCGTGCTCTCTTCCGGAGACTCCGGTGGCGGCGATACGACGGACGGCGCGGAAATCCGTTTCCCGCGCCGTCCGTGCCGTGTTCCGGCGGATCACAATGCCTCGAGCGCCTTCTCCAGTCCGATGCCGCGCGATCCCTTGAGCAGGACGAGCGCGTTCTCCACGGGGCGCGTGCGGAGCCGTTCGAGCAGCTCCTCGCGCGAGGCGAACAGCTCCGTCGCGGCGGGTTTGCGGGGAAGGGCCGCCACGGCGCGGGCGAACTCCGGACCGACCAGCAGCAGTTGCGTGGCGGTTCCGGCCGGAAGCGGTGCGGCGCCAAAGGCGCCGGCTCCCTGCAAAGCGAGCCGGACGACGGTGGCATGCTCTTCGGCCGACCACTCGCCCAGTTCGAGCATGTCGCCCAGGATGAGCACCCGGGCCGTGCGGCGGCCGAGCGGTTCGGCGAGGAAGTTCTCGACCGACGCGCGCATGCTCGACGGATTGGCGTTGTAGCAATCGACCACGAGCGTGTTGCGCTCCGTCTCGGTGCGCTGCGAGCGGTTGTTGTCGGGCGTGTAGGAGGCGATGGCTCGGCGTATCTCCCCGTCGGGGATGCCGAAGCGGTGTCCCACGGCGACGGCCGCGGCGATGTTGTACCGGTTGTAGCTACCTTCGAGCCGGTTTTCCAAGCCGTCGGCCAGCGAGCGCGAATAGCGTTCGACGGCCATCGCGGGGCGTTCGGCGGCCATCGCCGAGAGCGTCGCGTCCTCCTCGGGGACGAAGGCCGTGCCGCCGTGCGCGGCGAGGTAGTCGAACAGCTCGCCCTTGCCGCGGCGGACCCCCTCGGGGCCTCCGAACCCTTCGAGGTGGGCGCGTCCCACGTTGGTCAGCAGGCCGTAGTCGGGGTCGGCGACGGAGGCCAGCAGGGCGATTTCGCCGCAGGCGCTCGCGCCCATCTCCACGATGCCGAACTGCGTGCGGGCATCCATCGCCAGCAGCGTCAGCGGGACGCCGATGTGGTTGTTGAGGTTGCCGCGGGTGGCATAGACCTCGAAACGGCTCGCGAGGACGCGGCTCACGAGTTCCTTGGTGGTGGTTTTTCCGTTGCTGCCCGATATGGCGAGGATCGGGATGCCCAGTGCGCGGCGGTGTTCGCGCGCGAGAGCCTGGAGGGCTTGCAGCGTGTCGGGTACGAAACGTATGCGGGGATCGCCGCCGGCCGCCGCGGGATCGTCCGCCACGGCGAAGGCCGCTCCACGGACGAGGGCTTCGGCGACGAAGCGGTTGCCGTCGAACGTGGCGCCGCGCAGGGCGAAGAAGACCGACCCCGGCACGATCCGGCGCGTGTCGGTCGAGACGACGGGGTGTTCGAGGAAAAGTTCGTAGAGTTCGGACATGGGGTTCTGGAATGGCGGGGCGGGGGGGGGCCCCCGGCCCCCCGCGGGCCGGGGGGGGTGGTGGCGGTGTGGGGGTTTACTTTCTTTTTCCTTTTTACATCTCCCCGCCCCCCCCAAACCTCCGGAAATCGGATGCCGTCTTTTGTTTTTTAAAAAAAAAAAAAATACAAAAATCAACCGACCTTCTGGACTCTCCACTCCCCGTTAACTTTCCTTACGTCTT
>NZ_JAGQEJ010000005.1:0-243821 GCF_018101075.1 Alistipes sp. Marseille-P2263 | reverse complement strand
AGGTCCGGAGGTTTCCGTTCGCATCGTATGTCAGTCCCTTTTCCGCGAAACGGTCCGTGAGGGCTCCGGCTTCGTAATGCCTGGTATCCGTCAGACGGGCGAAGCTGTCATAGGCGAATGCGTAGGTGTTTTCGTCCCGGCCGGCGTGTTGCCAAGTCCATTCGGAGACATTTCCCGTATAGGAGGGCGTTGTGGCGCTCATTTCCGGTTGGTAGTAACTCAATCGGGCCAAGAAGAGCGGCTGCTCTCCGAATCGGCTCACCTGTCCGGTTTGCCAGCCCAGCAGGTTGTATGACAGCGATGTGACGAACTTGCCGTCTCCTGTTGTCCTGCCGACGACCCGGCCCAGCCCATCGTAGGCATAGCGTATTTCGACGGGTGTACCATCGTCGAGCGTAGAGCTTTCGGCGAGCAGCCGTCCCCGGCGGTCGGTCGAGAATTCGAATCCCGTTTTCCGCTCTGAAAGCCGAGGAAAAAAGCGACGACAAAGGGTAAAGTCTCATGTATCATAAACATGCAAGGCTTTCCCGTTTTCGGAGCCTGCGGAAAATGCATTCGGAAGCAGGTTCATACACCCCGGTTCCTGCACCGTCCGATTCCGTTCCGATATGTTATGACCAATGCCGACCGGCTGGTACATTCCGCGATTTCTCCGATCGACGCCCGGCGGATATTTGATCGGGAAAACGGATAAATCGGAAAACTGGAGTCGGAAAGATGGCGCACCGGCCCATACCCTTCGCGGAACGCCGGATAAAACAAACCGTCGGATGAAAAGCCCGAATCAATCCGTCTCGCCTTCGGTCTTTCCGTCCAGCCAGTCTCGGACAATCGAGAGCACCTGCGGACCGTATTTGGCCATGAAAACCTTTCCGATCCCTTTTATGTCGGACAATTCCTTTTCGCTTCGCGGAAGTACCCGGCATACCGTCACGAGAGCGATCTGCTGCATGATCACATAGGCCGGCACGCCATCGCGGGTCGCACATCGCTTGCGCCATGTTCTGAGCCGTTCGAAAAGTTCCGGATTCTCGATGTCTTCCGAAACAGGCTCCGCTGCCGCTTTTTTGTTATTCGACCGTCTGGCCGCAAGGTCCTTTACGGCTGCCTTGGCCCTCGTGTCGAGGTAATTGCGGATCGTGAAGCCCGAAGAATTGTCCATGCCGAGTACGGCCGTCTTTATGGCGAATGCCTCCTGCAATTTTCCGACGGCCTCGGATACTTTCTTTTTAATATCTTTATTGTCAATGACGATGTCGCTCTGATTCATCAGAGGCATGACGATCTCCTCGCACTTCGCAAGAAAATACGACTGGGCTTTCACGATACGGTCCGTCAACTGCCTGTCGGTCTCCGGATCGGACGATGCGGTCAGGAGCGCATCCAGTTGATATTGGAATTTTTCGCTTATGGCGACGATTTCCGAGATGAACCGTCCCGAAGCGGCATTCCACATTCCGGTCGATTTCGGGTAGATTTTCGCAAGGTGTTCGTTGAATGCTTTTCGCACCGTGAATATTTTGATTTTCAAGGATGTGAAATCGAACATGTCGGTCAGAAGAGAGCGGTAGTATATCCGGCGCTGTGCGGCGAAGAGGGTTTCGTCGGGCCGGTCGGTCTCCATGTTCCTGTTGAAATCCGCAACCGCCGAATCGTTGATGATCGCGTTTTTCTGCAGGGGCGTACGGAGTACGAGCCCTTCGAAACTCCGGCAACGGCTCAATGCCACGTACACCTGGCCGTGGGAGAACGAATGCGCAGCGTCGATAATGACCCGATCGAACGTCAGCCCCTGGCTTTTGTGGATGGTTATCGCCCAAGCCGCTTTAAGAGGGTATTGACGGAATATCCCTTCCACGGTTTCGCTGATTTCCCGGGTCTGCGGGTCAACGATATACTTCACGTTCGTCCATTCCCCGGGTTCGACTTCGACGGGCTCGGCAAGATCGTCGAGCGCAACTTCGATTTTCGACTCGCCGATGCGTGTTATCCGGCCAATCTTGCCGTTAAAATAGCGCTGAAGTCCTGTGGGATCGTTTTTGACGAACATCACCTGGGCTCCCGCCTTGAGCGTAAGTTCGCGGTCTGTGGGAAAAAGATACTCCGGAAAATCGCCCTCTATGTCGCAAGAAAACGTATGCGGCGGAGTGTCGAGACCGGCCATCCTCCGCTCGTTGATCGCACGGGCCGTATCGTTATGCGATGTCAGCGTGATATACCCGTCTTTGTCGTCGGGGACGAATCCGGGAACATATCTTGAATTCAGCCTCTCCAGTATGTCCGGAGTGACGGTGTTTTCCCGTACCCGGTTGAGAATATCTATGAATCCGGTATCGCTCTGCCGATAGACATGTTTCAATTCCAGAGTGATGTATTTGGCTTCCCGCAGCGCCGCACTGTCGAAAAAGTAGGGCGACTCGTAATATTCGCCGAGCAGTTCCCATTCCGGTTGTTTTACGACAGGAGCGAGTTGCTGGAGATCCCCGATCATCAGCAACTGTACGCCGCCGAACGGTTTGTCCCGGTCCCTGTATCGCCGCAAGACGTCGTTCATCGCATCCAGCAGGTCGGCACGCACCATGCTTATTTCGTCGATGACCAGCAGGTCGAGGCTTCTGATGACGGCTATTTTTTCCTTGCTGAAATTCATTCGCTTCTCTCCTCCGGTCCGGAGCACGCCAGGCAGGTGAGGTCCGAACGGAAGCTGGAAGAAAGAGTGAATGGTAACTCCTCCGGCATTGATCGCTGCGACGCCTGTCGGCGCTACGACAATCATTCTTTTGGGCGAGCTCTGTCTGAGATCGCGCAGGAAAGTGGTCTTTCCCGTACCGGCTTTTCCCGTGAGAAAGACATTGATTCCGGTTTGCTCGAGAAATTTCCGGGCAAGATCCATTTGGGGGTTGTCAGACATGTCCTGTACTCGTTTTACGACTTAAAGATACCTATTTAATCCGACATTCGAAATTTACGATCCGACACCCGGGACTTTCCCGTCCGTCGGGTCGCTCTCCCGAAAGTCCGTTTTTCACACGGTAACCGTCGGGGCCGATACCGTTCGGGACGACGCATCGCCGACGAAGCGGCAGCAAGGATCTTCCGACCAGCAGAATGGCATCGAATTTGCCCGAAATGTTTTCATACCTGCCGATTATCCGCTTTCTTGCCGGCCGCCGGAGACAATGTCGTTTCCGGAAAACAAAGAATAATATGATAGTGGCTTATTTAAGGGTCAGTACGGGCAAACAGAATCTGGCCAATCAACAGGACGAAATCAGACGTTTCGCCGAAAGCAGGGAGTTGGTGATAACCAACTGGGTGACCGAGGTAGTCAGCGGCAAGGCGAAAGAGAAGGACCGCAAACTCGGACGGTTGCTGAAGCGCATGAAGAGGGGAGACACGCTGATCGTGACGGAAATATCCCGCCTGAGCCGGACGCTCACCGACATCATGGGAATCATGGGCAAATGCCTCAAGCGCGGAATCAACCTGTACACCACCAAGGAAAAGTACTCCTTCGACGACACGATCAACAGCAAGGTGCTCTGCTTCGCGTTCGGGCTCGTGGCCGAAATCGAGCGCAACCTGATCTCCATGCGCACCCGCGAGGCGCTGGCGCTGCGTCGGGCCGAAGGCATGATTCTGGGACGGAAAAAGGGAAGCTACACCAAATTGCAGGTGCTCATCGAAAACCGGACCGCCGTGATCGAAATGCTGAACGAAGACCGCTCCATCGGCGACATCTGCCGTCATTTCGGTCTTTCGCGGGACACCTTCGCCAAATTCAAGGCGAGATATCCCACCGTGCAGAAAGCGGTGGAGGAGAAGGAGGCCCGCCGTACGGGGACATGCCCCGGAACGTAGTCACGTTCCCCGAAAGGAGGGATCCGCAGCCGCGCGGCCGCGACACGGCAGGACTGCGGGAGCGAAACGCCGGAAAGAGGGGAGGACCGGACTGTCGAAGTCCGGTCCTCCCCGGTTTCTCCCGGGAGTGTTCTCCGCATAAGAGACGCCGGATCAGAGCTCTGTCAGGCGGTAGTCGCCGGCCAGCTCGTCCACGGCCCGCTGCAACGTCTCCACGGGAACGGTATCGCCGGCGAAGACGACGGCGGCGACGGGCGGCGCGAGCGTCACCGAAGCCGAAACGCCCGCCACGGAATTCAATGCCTTCTCGACATGCGCGCGGCAATGGTCGCACATCATGCCCTCCACTCGAAATCGTTTTTCCATAGTATGTCGTTTTTGGGGTTGTCCGATCTTGCGGCGTTTGAGCCGCAGGCTGTTGGCGACGACGCTCACGCTGCTCATCGCCATGGCCGCTCCGGCGATCATCGGGTCCAGCTGGAATCCCCAGAGCGGATAGAAGAGCCCGGCGGCCACCGGTACGCCGATCAGGTTGTAGATGAAGGCCCAGAAGAGATTCTCCCGAACGGTCCGCACGGTCAGCCGCGAGAGACGGATCGCCTCGGGAATCTTCCGCAGATCGGGCGAAAGGACGGTCATGCGCGCCGCCTCGATGGCGATGTCGCTGCCGCTGCCCATCGCTATCCCCAGATCGGCACGGGCCAGCGCCGCGCTGTCGTTGATGCCGTCGCCCGCCATCGCCACGACGTGCCCCGCCCGCTGCAACTCCTCCACGAAGGCGGCCTTGCCGCCCGGCAGCACCCCGGCGCGGTAATGCCCGATTCCCGCCTCGCGGGCCACGGCGGCGGCCGACGCCTCCTGATCGCCCGTCAGCATCCAGACTCCGATGCCCCGGGCCTGCAACGCCGCGACGGCCTCCCTGGAACCTTCGCGCAGCCGGTCGGCGACGGCCGCGACGGCCAGCGCCCGCCCCGCTTCGGCGAACCAGACAAGGCTCCGCGCCCGGGCGGCCCAACGATCGGCCTGCCGTTCCAGCGCTTCGTCCACCGCCACGCCGCGCTCGGCGAGCAGCCGCCGGCTGCCGGCGAGGCAGAGCGTCTCGCCGAAACGTCCGGCGACACCCCGGCCGGGGATGTTCTCGAATCCGTCGGGTGTCCCGGCGGCCGAAACGCCCTGCAACGTGAGAGACTGCACGACGGCCGCGGCCAACGGATGCTCCGAAGCACGTTCGAGCGCCAGAAAACGCCCGGCAGCCGCCTCGCCTCCGGCGGTCCACGCCAGATCCGTGACCGCGGGCCGCCCCTCGGTCAGCGTACCGGTCTTGTCCAGCACGACCGTATCGACACGGCAGGCGGTCTCCAGCGTCTCGGCGTCCCTGACGAGGATACCCAGTCCGGCGCCTTTGCCGATGCCGACCATGATGGCCGTCGGCGTGGCCAGTCCCAGCGCGCAGGGACAGGCGACGACCAGCACGGTGACCAGCGCCAGCAGGCCGCGGACGAACCCCTCGGCGGGGTCGAACACGAGCCAGAGGAGAAACGACGCGACGGCCAGCAGGATGATGACCGGCACGAAGACGGCGGCGATGCGGTCCACGAGCCTCTGCACCGGAGCCTTGCTGCCCTGCGCATCCTGCACGAGGCGGATGATCTGCGCGAGCATCGTACCTTCGCCGACCTCGACGGCCCGGTAACGGAACGTGCCGCGCTGATTGACCGTGCCGGCGAAAACGCGGTCCGATGGGCCCTTGGCCACCGGAACGGGTTCGCCGCTCAGCATGCTCTCGTCCACATAGGACGCACCCTCCGCAACGACCCCGTCCACGGCGATCCGGCCGCCCGGACGCACCGCAAGCAGATCGCCCGGACGCACGTCGCCGACCGGGACCTCGCATTGGGTGCCGTCGGCGCCGATACGCAGCACGGTGACGGGTCGCAGGCCGGCCAGCTTGCGGATGGCCTCCATCGTGCCGCCTTTCGCGCGCTCTTCGAGCAGACGGCCCAGCAGCACGAAGGCCACGACGACGCCCGATGCCTCGAAATAGACATGCGGCGCAATGCCGCGCGCCGTCCAGAAGGAGGGAAAAAAGAGGTTGAAGAGGCTGAACAGATAGGCGATGCCGGTGCTCAGGGCCACCAATGTATCCATGTTCGCGGAACGGTGGCGCAACTGGCGCCATGCCCCGGTGAAAAAACCGCTGCCGAGCCAGAAGACGAGGGGCGTGGCGAGCAGCCACGTCACCCACGGCGACCATGTACGGTGCATGAAGAGCATCCCGACGACGAGCAACGGCACGGCCAGCGCCAATGCGGCTGCGACGCGGCGTTTCAGCGCCCGATACCGGGCGTCGTGCTCGCTCTCGGCCTTTCCGGCGGCATCCGTCAGATCGACCACCAGATCGTACCCCGCGTCGCGGACCGCCTGCCGCAGCCGTTCGGGAGCGGTCGCAGCCGCGTCGTACTCCACGGCGACGGTCGCTGCGGCGTAGTTCACCGCAGCGCTCCGGACTCCCGGCTGCTCGCCGAGCGTCCGTCCCACACGGGCGGCGCACGAAGCGCAGCTCATGCCGAGCACGGGAAAAATGCGTTTTGTCACGGATTCGTTCGCTGCCATGATTCGGTATTTTTCGTCGGAACAAAGATAACCCGGCCGCCGGGCGGGCGCGTTACGAAATTCGGGATTTCTTTTACAAGATTCGGGCAAAACGGGCCGAACGGACCTCGAAAAATCCGGAGAACGGAGTGGAGCCGACCTGCACGCCCCGGACGGCAACCGCGGCAAAAGAGCCGCAGGGAAGGTCGAGGACGAAACGTTCCAAGAAGCGGCGAGGAACGGTCGTCGGAAAACGGGCCATATGGGGGCCGAGCGGAAACCGCCGCACCAGCAGGACCCTACGGTACGGAAAGAAGCGGGGGAGGGCATCCGCAAAAGGTCCGGGACACCTTCGGTCACACCCGGTCGAGCGGACGGCGGACGGCGGTCTTCTGCTGCCGGAAACGGCTCGGAGTCATACCCGTGACGCTCTTGAACTGTGCACTCAGATAGGCCGCGCTCGAATACCCCAGGGAGTCGGCGATCTGGGAAAGCGACAGCTCGTCGTAACGCAGCAGCTCCTTGGCACGCTCGATCTTCTGGGCGATGAAGTACTTCTCGATCGTCGTGCCGCTCACCTCCGAAAAGAGTTTGCTCAATGCGCTGTAATCGTGCCCGAGCTGCCGGGTGAGGTAATTCGAAAGCCGCTCGCGGGGCGGCATATCGTCGTTGTGGTGCACCAGCCGGACGACGGCGGTCCGGATTCGCTCCACGAGTTGCAGTCGGCGGTCCTCCAGCAGTTCGAACCCGAGGGCTTCCAGCTCCCGGCGGATCGCGGTGCGGACGGTCCAGCCGCACGGATGCGGAAGAAGCGCCTCGCCCAGCGCGACCGATACGGGTTCGACACCGCAACGGCGGAGCGCGTCGCGCACGGCCGCAATACAGCGGTCGCACACCATGTTCTTTATGTAGAGCGTCTCGGACACGGCGGTCGTTTCTTCGGAACAAAATTAAGAAGTTTCCGGCAAAAAGCGGCATTTCGCCGGAACTATTCCCGGACTCAGGCCGAAAAGCGGCCCATCCGTCCCGTAACGGCGGCCACAGGGAACGGGTCCGAGGATCATACGGTCGGCTGTAATGTAAAAAACGCCCTGCCGTCGTACTCCGGCAGGGCGTTTCGTTCGGAAGGATTCCGGCGGTCCGGAACGGAATCAGCGGTAGATCTCGTTCAACAGGCGTGCCAGCCGATGGCCCGCGCGGAGAAGCTGACGTTCGATGACCGGGGCGGCCGCAGCGATGTAGTCGTAGGAAATACGGCTCCCCTCCGGCGTCTCGTCATAGACCTTGCGGCAGATTTCCAGCGTCTCGGCCACCCAGTCGGCGGGCGTGCCGGCCGCAACGGCCTCGGCCTCCTGCTTCGTCAGGCGGTCGATCTGACGCTGCCACTCGGTGTAGCTCCATTTGTGGGCCGACTCGACGAGCGAGGTGTCCCACACCGAATGGAGGTTCGTCTCCTTATCGAAGAAGCGCACCGGACGCAGATTGCCTCCCAAGTCGGTGGCGCGGCCCAGGTGCATCGGGCAGTGCATGTCGCCCAGGAGATGAATCAGCATTTTGAGGTTGAAGGCCTCCTCTTCGGGCGAAAGTCCGCCCGCCCTGAGCTTCGCGACGATCTCCGTCACGGCCTTCAGGATGTCGCCCTGCGGATTCGCGGGCATGTCGTCGAGCGTCCGGCCCTCGTCCACGTTCAGGTAGTGCCACGTCTTCGTGTAGGCATATTCGGGAGTGTGGCTGGCGTTGTCGAGCCAGTTGGCGAAATAGACGGGCGAATAGCCGCCCAGCACCTTGTCGATCTTCTTCGCCGCGGCGGGCGTCAGGTGACACTCGGCAATGTAGGCCGTCACGTCATGGCCCTTCTGTCCCCACGCAAAGCCGCTGCGGGCTGCGAGAAGACAGAGTCCGAGGAAAAACAGTTTTTTCATCGCTGTCAGGGTTTATCGGGGTCGAACGGAATCAGTGGTTCATCGTGGCGAGGAACTCCTCGTTGGAATTCGTCAGGCTCATCTGCTTCTGGAGGAACTCCATGGCCTCCACGGGCGTCATGTCCGAGAGGTATTTGCGCAGCACCCACGTGCGGTTCATCACCTCGCGCGGCAGCAGCAGGTCCTCGCGGCGCGTGCCCGAAGCGATGACATCCACGGCGGGATAGACGCGCTTGTTGGCCAGCTTGCGGTCGAGTTGCAATTCCATATTGCCCGTGCCCTTGAACTCCTCGAAGATCACCTCGTCCATCTTCGAACCGGTGTCGATGAGCGCCGTGGCGATGATCGTCAGCGACCCCTTCTCCTCCGTGTTGCGCGCGGCTCCGAAGAAGCGCTTGGGCTTGTGCAGCGCATTGGCGTCCACACCGCCCGAAAGAACCTTGCCCGAGGCGGGCTGCACGGAGTTGTAGGCACGCGCCAGACGGGTGATCGAGTCGAGGAAGATCACCACGTCGTGCCCGCACTCGACCATGCGCTTGGCCTTCTCGAGCACCATCTCGGCCACCTTCACATGGCGCGAGGCCTGCTCGTCGAAGGTCGAGGCCACGACCTCGGCCTTCACGTTGCGGGCCATCTCCGTAACCTCCTCGGGACGCTCGTCGATGAGCAGCACGATCATGTAAACCTCCGGGTGGTTGTCCGCGATGGCGTTGGCGATCGACTGCAGGAGCATCGTCTTTCCCGTCTTGGGCTGGGCGACGATCAGCGCGCGCTGGCCCTTGCCGATGGGCGAGAAGAGGTCCACGATGCGCGTCGAGAGGTTGTTGTGGCCGTTGCCCGTCAGACAGAACTTCTCGCTGGGAAACAGCGGCGTCATGTACTCGAACTGCACGCGGTCGCGGATGTAGTCGGGCTTCAGGCCGTTGATCTCGTTCACGCGCACCAGCGGGAAATACTTCTCGCCCTCCTTCGGGGGACGGATCGCGCCGTTCACCGTGTCGCCGGCCTTCAGGCCGAAGAGCTTGATCTGCGACGGCGAGACGTAGATGTCGTCCGGCGAATTGAGGTAGTTGTAGTCGGCCGAACGGAGGAATCCGTAGCCGTCGGGCATGATCTCCAGCACGCCTTCGCCCTCGATCTCGCCGGCGAAGTCGTCCTTCGTGATCACCTCGTTGTCGAGCGGCTGGACGGCGGCCGCAGCCGGGGATTCCCGGTGCACGGGCTCCGTTGCGGCCGGAACCCGCTCCGAGGCAGGCTGCTCCGCCTGAGACTGAGCCTTGGGCTTGCGTCCGCGGCGTTTAGGCTCCGGTCCGGCCTGCGGCTCCTGCGCCGTCCCCGCCGCTGCGGGAGCGGACGTTTCGGAAGCCGGAGCGACGGCCTCGGACGCTGCCGGACCGGCAGCGGGAGCGGGCTGCTCCATCGGCAGCTCGGGCTGTTCGGCCGCTGCGGGGCGGGGGCCCTGCACCGTGCCCTCGCTCTTGGCCAGCCGCGGCCGGCGGCCGCGCGGTTTGCGCACCTCGGCCGCCGGAGCCGCATCCCCGGCGGCGTTCCCGGCCGTCTCCGGTGCCGGGACATTCGTATCGTTCGCGGCGGAAGCCTCCGTTCCGGCGGTCGCTTCCGCGATTTTTTCCATCAGTTCGCGCTTTTTCAGCATGACGTTTCCGATGCCCAGCACCTTCGCGATTTCACGCAATTCGGCAAGGCTCTTTCCTTTCAGCGCATCCAAATCCTGCATATTATGTCAATTGTCGTTCGTGATTTTCTAACCCGGACGGTCGCCCGGCTCTATGGAATTCGCGTGCAAATATAGTGCATTATTTTGAAATTCAAAACAAAATGCGGCCGAAGGAACGAAAAAAGGAAGCCGGCCGCCATACCGGGCGCGCGAAATACCTAATTTTAGCGATTGCACGGTCCGGAATTTCGTCCGATCTTTGCAACGGAAACAATGAGAAACAGTATTTCGCCATTGCATTGTTTGTATTGTTAATGTTTGTGTGTGTAAAAAACCCTTTCGGATGTTCCGAAAGGGTTTTTTCATGACGTGCTGCGTCAGCGCTTCAGTTTCAGCTCGTAGAGGTCATGCCGGCGGTCGCGCAGATTGCGCACGCTGCCGTAGGTGTGCAGCTCGTTGAGCAGGTCCAGATCGACGTCCGAGACGAGGATCATCTCCGTATTGGGCGTGGCCTCGGCGCGCTTGCCGTCGGTCGGGAAAGCGAAGTCGCAGGGCGTGAAGACGCCCGACTGCGCATACTGGATGTCCATGTTGTGCACGCGGGGCAGGTTGCCGACGCTGCCGGCGATGGCCACGAAGCACTCGTTCTCGATGGCCCGCGCCTGCGCGCACACCCTCACGCGCGAATAGCCGTTCTGCGTATCCGTGAGGAAGGGCACGAAGAGGATCTGCATCCCCTGGTCGGCCATGATGCGCGACAGCTCGGGGAACTCCACGTCGTAGCAGATCAGCACGCCGATACGCGCGCAGTCCGTGTCGAAGGTCTGAACCATCCGTCCGCCGCTCAGGCCCCAGCTCTTCACCTCGTCGGGCGTGACGTGGACCTTCTCGTACATGTCGTACGAGCCGTCGCGGCGGCAGAGGAACCCCACGTTGTAAAGCCCGCCGTCGGACTTGATGTAGGGCATGCTGCCCGTGATGATATTGATATTGTAGCTGATGGCCAGCTCGATGAAGCGGTCGCGGATCTCCTCGGTGTACTGAGCCAGTCCGCGGATCGACTGCGCCTCGCCCAGATCGTTGAACCGGGCCATGAGCGGCGCATTGAAATACTCGGGGAAGAGCACGAAATCGCTCTTGTAATCCGACACGGCGTCCACGAAGAACTCGACCTGCTCGAACACGTCGTCGAGCGTCTTGTAGGTGCGCATCTGCCACTGCACCAGTCCCACGCGCACGATGGTCTTCTTATCAACGAACTCCTGCGTGGGCGGCTGGTAATAGATGTTGTCCCACTGGAGGAGCGTCGCGCAGTGGCACGACTCCTCGTCGTTGGGCAGGTAGTTGGGCATGACGCGGCGCACATGGAAATCGTTCGAGAGCTGGAAGGTCAGCACCGGATCGTAAATCTCGCGCGAGCGCACCTTTCCGATATACTCCTTCGGGCGCATCCGGTCGGCGTACTTATAGTAGTTGGGGATGCGGCCGCCGAACATGATCGCCTTGAGGTTGAGCTTCTCGCACAGCTCCTTGCGGTAGTCGTACATGCGGCGCGCGAGCCGCAGGCCGCGGTAGTCGGGGTGGATGAAGACCTCGATACCGTAGAGGATGTTGCCGTTCGGGGTGTGGGTGTCGAAGGTCTCGCCGCCCGTCACCTTGGCGTAGGTGTGGTCGCCCTTGACCGTGTCGTAATCGACGATGATCGAAAGGGCGCATCCCACGATCCGGCCGTCCACGACCGTCACGATCTGCCCCTCGGGAAAGATCGTGACCAGCTTGCGAATCTGTTCGCGGGTCCAGAAGACGTCCTTGTCCGCATAGACGCGCGTGAAGGACTGCGCCAGTTGGCCGTAATCCTCCATTTGCAGGTTGCGGACCTCGACCTTGTTGATCTTGTGCATCGTATCTGCCATCGCTGTTTCGCTTTAATCGACGGCGCAAAAATAGGAATTTATCCGGAAAATATTGCGTATTTTTGCATCGGCATGAAAACGACGATTCTCGCCATACTTCTTCCGGCGCTGTTCGCGGCGGGCTGCGCCGGGCACGGCGACAGCCGCCTCGCGGAGGCCGGACGGATCGTGAACAAAGCTCCGGACAGCGCGTTGCGCATCCTGCGGACGGTGGACACCGCCCGTCTCGGACGCGCCGACAGGGCCGCGTGGTATCTCCTCTCGGCCCAGGCCTACAACCGGCTGGACTGTCGGATCGCGGACGACTCGCTGATCCGCCCCGCAGCGGAGTACTTCGCACGGCACGGCGCCCCGGCCGCCCGGATCGCGGCGATGGCACTCGAGGCGCAAACCCTGCAACATGCCGGACGGACCGAAGAGGCGGTGCGGCTCTACACGCAGGCCACGCTCCGGGCCGAACGTTCGGCCCGGGACAGCACCGTGGCCGGGCAGCTCGGCTCGCTCTATCACACGCTGGGACTGCTCCATCTCGAACAGGGGAACGACGCCGCGGGCGCGGAGGACTTCGCCAAGGCGCTCGCCGCCATGGAGCGGACCGGCAACCGGGAAATGGAACAGTACGCACGGTTCATGCTCTCGTCGGCGCAATACGCCTGCGGGCGCTACGCCGAAGCGGTCGAAACGCTCGCACCGCTGGCCGCCGCGCGGGACTCGCTGCCGTTCCGCCACTTCGCCCAGATCGTCACGCTGCAAAATCTCCTGATTCATATTTTCGCCGAGGACTGGCCGGCCGAACGGCTCCTCGAAGAGCGTGCGCGCATCGACCTGAACGAAATCCGCCATGCGCCGCTGCGGCACGGCCCCGCCGCATCCGGAGACTCCGGCCGCACGCTGTACGACATCACCTCGGCGCTGGTTTTCCACCGGGCAGGACAGGCGGATTCGGCATGGCACTACATCGGACGGTCGCTGGAGCGCACCGAGGGAATCTCGAAGATGAACGTCGGCCTCTACACCATCGCCGCAGCGATCAGCCACCGGCGGGGCGACGACCGCGCGGCATACGGCTATGCGATGCAGTACCTCGAAAAGAGCGATTCGCTCGAAAAGGCCCAGCAGGGAGTGCAGGCCGCCGAGCTGGAACGCAGGGTCCGCGCGGAGAGCGCCGCGGAGCTCCGCGAAACGCGGTTGCGCTACCGTTCGTGGATCGCGGCGCTGGCCGCGCTCCTCATCGCCGGAGCGGCCGCATGGGCCCTGGCGGGGTATCGCCGCAAACTCCGCCGCCGCGAGGAACAGCTCGCCGAACAGCTCGCCCTGGTGGACTCCTACCGCGAATCGCACGACAGCCTCACCTCGCGGCTCGACGCCACCGACGCCCGCGAGGCCGCCGTCAAGGAGCTGCTCGAAGGGCGTGTGGCCGCCGTGCGCGACATCGCCGCGACCTGCTACACCTACGGCGAAGGGGAGCGCCTTTCGGCCAAGATGCGGGAGCTGACGCTCAGCCCCGCGATGCTGGCCGACGTGGTGCGCATGGCCGACATCTACAACGACCGCGCCGTGACGCGGCTGCGGGAAGCATTTCCGGGGTGGACCGGGCGCAACTACGACTTCGCGGCGCTCGTCATCGCGGGATTCTCGCCCCAGGAGATCAGCGTGATGCTCGGCATGACGCTCAACGGCGTCTATACCCTCAAGTCGAAACTCAAGCGCCGCATCGCCGACGCCCCCGCGGGCGGAGAGTTTCTCCGCTTCTTCGCGTAATGTTCCGGACGGCCGCCGGAGAAGGGACACACGACATGCGGACCGGGCGATCTTCGGGAAAAGACACAGGACATGCAGTCCGGACGCTCCCGTAGAAAAGGGAGCAAGACATGCGGCCCGGGCGGCAAGATATTTCCGGAAGCGCACGCTGCAAATCAACTGTTTAATCCGCAGGAAGCAAGATCGGAAACGTACCGGCAAGACGGTTTCGCACTTAACTTCGCACTCGGAGAAACCCGAAAAAGCGAAGTCATGAAACACGTATTATTCCTACTTCTTTCACTATTTTCACTATGCGCGGCGCCGACCGCCGCAGACGCCGGAGCACGGATCCTGCCGGATTCCGTCGCGGCGACCGCCCGCACGGAGGAACGGCGTCCCTGCGTGCGCGGCCGCGTCGAGGATACCGAAGGGCGGCCCGTGCCGGGGGTGGCGGTCGTGATGCTCGACGCCGACTCGGCCTACGTCGCGGCCGCAGCGTCCGACGCGGAAGGCCGTTTCGAGATCGTCCCGGCCGTGAAGCCCTACCGTCTGCTGTTCCAGCACATTTCCTACGAACTCGCCGCTCTCTCCGGAGCGAGCGGCGAGGCGGGGACCGTCACCCTGCACGAACGGAGCACCGGAATCGGCGCCGTCGTCGTCGAAGGCGAGCGGCCCGTGGTGCGGATCGAGCAGGGCCGGCTGGCCTACGACCTTCAGGCCGTGGTCCGGGGCAAGGCGGTGAACAACGCCTACGAGGCGCTCACGCAACTGCCGGGCGTCTCCGAACGGCAGGGGACGCTGACGCTCGCGGGCACGGGGAGCGTCACGGTGATCCTGAACGGCCGTCCGACGACGATGGACGCCGCGCAGCTCGAGGCCCTGCTGCGCTCGACACCCGTGGAGCGCATCGAAAAGGCGGAGATCATGTACAGTGCACCGCCGCAGTACCACGTACGAGGCGCGGCGATCAACCTCGTCATGCGCCGCGCCGCCGCAGGGACTCTCACGGGCGAGGTGCACGGCGACTACTCGAACCGCTATTACGGCAACTGGGAGGCGGGCGGCAACCTCGTCTTCGCGGCGCGCGAATGGTCGGCCGACATCACCTATTCGGCGGGACAGACCCGGTCGAAACGGCTCATCGACCTGCTTTCTCGGCATACGCTCGCCGACGGAACGTACGACATCGAGCAGCATCAGGACCTCGTCAGCGAAACGACCGCACACCGGCTGCGCGCCTCGGCGGAGTACGCCCCGGAGAACAAGGGGCGTGTCAGCGCGGCCTACACGGCATCGTTCACGCCACGCAATGCGGGCGATTCGCAGGCGGAGGGCAACTTCGTCCGCTCGTCGAACCGCCCCGACGGCGACGCAGCGATGCACAACCTCGCTCTGCGCTACACGACCGCGTCGGGAACGGACCTCGCGCTCGACTACACGCACTACCGGACGGACGACCGGGCCGCCATGCGCAACGAATACGCCGACGGCACGAAGCGGGATTTCGACGTCGCGTCGGGACAGCGGATCGACCGCCTCGGCTTCAGCCTCGACCAACGGCACGAAGCGGGCAAGGGTTGGGAGGTGACCTACGGCGCACTGCTGGGCTGGACTTCGGACCGCGACTGGCAGCGTTACACGGTGCTGCTGGGCGACTTCGACGCCCCGGAGACCGATTCGCGGCTCGACGAATGGACCGGAAACCTCTATGCCGGCATCGGCCGGCAGTTCGCACGGGGCAGCTTCTCGCTCTCGGTAGCGGGGGAGTACTACCGGCTGGGCGACTACGAGAACTGGTCGGTTTACCCGCAGGCGACATTCGTCTGGATGCCCTCGGCGGAGCATGTGCTGCAACTCTCGCTCGCCTCGGACAAGAGCTACCCCTCCTATTGGGAGATGCAGGGAGCGGTCTCCTACATCGACGGCTATTCGGAGATTCACGGCACGCCGGGACTGCGCCCGATGCGCAGCTACGAAGGGCAGGCCATGTATGTCCTCGAACAGAAATACATCTTCATGCTCTTCTGGAACGAGACGCGGGACCACTTCCAGCAGACGGCCTGGCAGGCTTCGGACCGGCTGGCGCTCGTCTACCAGACGCTCAACTGGGACACGAACCGGCAGTGGGGCGCCAATGCGATCGTCCCGTTCCGCATCGGGCGGTGGCTCGACTCGCGGCTGACCCTCACGGGACTGCGCATGACGCAGCGCTGCGACGCCTTCCACGATCTTTCGTTCGACCGTTCGAAGTGGATCGGCGTCGTCCGGCTGGACAACACCGTGCGCATCAGCCGCAAACCCGACCTGACGCTCGACCTCGCGGCGTTCTGCCAGTCCCCGGCCATCCAGGGAACCTACGACATCGACCCGGCGTGGAGCGTCGATGCGGGGCTCAGATGGAATTTCGACCGGAAACGCGCCTCGCTCACGGTGCGCTGCGACGACCTGTTCGAGAGCGGCGTGCCCTTCGCCCGCGTCCGCTACCGGGGGCAGTGGCTCGACATGGATTCCGGAGCGTACAGCCGCACGTTCACGGTCCATTTCTCCTACCGGTTCGGCAGCTACAAGGAGCGGAAGCACAAGGAGGTGGACACCTCGCGTTTCGGCCACTGACACCCGCGGGGCGTGTCCTGTCGCACCGGAAACGCTGCCGGGACACGCCGCGGAAACAGAGTTCGGTCCGTTCCCCGTCCGCCGCCGGACGGACGCGATAAAGCACCCGGGATTTTGGCGGATCGCAAATTATTTCGTACTTTTGCCGACGTCTTCCGGCGGAAGGCAAGGGCTCGGATGGTGGAACAGGTAGACACGCCGGACTTAAAATCCTGTGGCCAGCAATGGCCGTGCGGGTTCGATTCCCGCTCCGAGTACACGACGACACGGCCGGAGTTCCTTATGTTCGGAACTCCGGCCGTGCATATTTTTCCGCCGGGACGGCGTGCCGCCCGCAGAAAGGCGTTCACTCCTCCGACGGCATGCCGTCGCGGCCGATCCAGGCGACGATCTCCTCGTCGGCGTCGGGGGCGAACCAGCGGACGGCAGGATCGCGCCGGAACCACGTGAGCTGCCGCTTGGCATAGCGCCGCGTGTTGCGCTTGATCCGCTCGACGGCCTCCTCGTAGCTCGTGCGGCCGTCGAACCAGTCGAACAACTCCCGGTAACCCACCGTTTGCAGGGCGTTCAGTTCCCGGAAAGGGTAGAGCGCCCGGGCTTCGTCCACCAGCCCGTCGGCGAGCATCCGCTCCACCCGTCGGTCGATCCGTTCGTAAAGCGTCCCGCGCGGAAGGTCCACTCCGACTTTCACGATCCGGAAAGGCCGCTCGCGCCGCTCGCCGCGCCGCAGTTCCGAGTAGGGACGTCCGCTCTGCAAACAGACCTCCAGCGCCCGGACCACGCGCGCCGGATTGCGGCGGTCCACCGTCTCCCAATAGACCGGATCCAGTTCCCGGAGCTCCCCTGCGAGCCGCTCCAGCCCCTCCTCCCGCAACCGTCGCATCAGTTCCGCACGCAGCGCTTCGTCGGCCGTCGGAAGGTCGTCCATGCCGTCGCACAACGCCTGCACGTAAAGCCCCGAGCCGCCGACGGCCACGACCCAGTCGTGCGTGGCGAAGAGTTCGCCGAGCCGTGCGAGCGCCAGCGTTTCATACTCCCCGCAGTTCAGACTCTCGGTTATGTCGTGCGAGGCGATGAAATGATGCTCGGCGGCCTGCAACTGTTCGGCAGAAGGCTGTGCCGTGCCGATCGGCATTCCGCGGTAGAACTGCCGCGAGTCGGTCGAAAGAATCGGTGCACCGAAACGGCGGGCGAGGCGGATGCTCAGATCCGTCTTGCCCGATCCGGTCGGTCCGACGATCACGAGCAACCGTTTAATACTCATCGTCGTAGTTGTCGTCGCCCTCGAAGTCGCTGAAGTCGCCCATCATCTCGTCGAAAGCCGACCCCTCGTCCTCCTCCGGACGGTTTTTCGACGGGTCGTACTGATCCGGAGCCTCGGCCTCGGCGAAAATCTCGCGCGGATAGGAGGCTCCCTTCTCGGCTTCGCAGGCCCCGGTCAGCTCGAGGTAATAGGCTCTGTCGCCGAACAGGTCGAACAGGTAGATCAGCCGGTCGCGGTTGTTGTGTATGATCTGCCCCAGCCGCACCCGCTCCATCGTCTCGGGAGCGTCGGCCGAACCGTCGTTCATATCCATCAGGGTGAATTCCCGCTTCTTCTCCCAGCGGTCGTCCGCCGTGAAGAACGAAGCCATGCAGGGTTCGTATTCCAGCGAGGAGAGGATGAAGTTGTGGAAATCGAGCAGCGTCATATCGTACATCACCTCGTAATCGCGCACGAAGCGGTCGTTCTCGTCGCTCAACATGCGAAACCGGAAAACCATTGACATAAGCGTAAGTGTATTTCGTTAGTCGTTCGCCTCCGCAGCGGGGCGGATGCCCTGTTCCTTCAGATAGTCCGTCACTCCGTCGATCAGGTAGTGGCTTCCGGCCCGTCCGGCCTCCGGCGCCACGTAGTCGTGGTGGAACTCCCACCAGAAAGCGCCCCGGTAGCCGTTGGCCGTGATCCACTCGATCTTCCGGTGCATCGACACGGGATTCTCGATGGTGACGAACTCTCCGCGGTCGGGCGCGAAGTAGTAGGAGACCTCCGCTTCGGGATCGTACTCTTCGGTCCATCCCCCGTGCTCCAGTCTGGGCAGAAACTCCTTATAGGTAATGTAGGACCCGTACTCGCTCAGCGGCCCGTCGGCCGTCTCGCCCGGCAGCAGCCCCTTGTAGTAGAAACCGTAGTTGGCCAGCCCGAGACACAGTTGCCGCCTGTCGAATATCTGCCAGTGCGCGAGTTTCGAGCGCAGCACCGCCAGCGAAGTGTTATGCGACGGCGTGCGGCCCCAGACGCCGTCGCACATGTCGTAGGACATGATATTGATCCAATCCACGGCACGGCTCAGCCGCCCGGCCAGCGCCTCGTCGTAAACGTGGTCGATGCTCAGGGCTGTCGTCAGGTAGTAGTATTTTCCGGTCTTCGCCGAGAGGGAGTCGAGCCGCCCGCGCAGGCGTCCCATCATGTCGGCGTGCAGCTCCTTGTCGATGGTGATCTCCCAGTCCATGTCGATTCCGTCGTAGTCGTTCCGCTCGACGAGCCGAACCATATAGGCCTCGAACTTCGTCAGCCGTTCGGGCTTCTCCAGAAAGGGCCGGAACTCCTGCTGCCCGCCGAAGCAGAGCAGGATTTTCCCTCCGGCAGCGTGCACTTCGCCGATCATCCGCGGCACGAGCGGCATGTTGCCCGGCGCCGAAGTGTAGTCGAACGCATCGGCCCGGCGCACGATCTCCGCCTCCGGAAGGTCGAAATCCAGCGTCCACCACTTCGCGGGCGCCGCCATCAGATAGACGAAATCGAACGCTTCGTAACCGGGACCGGAAAGTTCGGCTTCGCTCAGCAGGCTCTCCACCGAGTAGGCGGCATGAATGAATCGGGGCGCTTCGGAGACCGGGCGCGCCGGTCGCGAACAGCCGCAGGCGAGCAGGGCCATCGCGAAAAGGACGTTTTTTTTCATTTCGGATCGTTAATTTTTAAGGGTTTCCGTATTGCAAATATAACGGATTTGCGGCAAAGATCATACTCCCGGCGCCGAGAGCCACGCCAGCACGTCCCGGTTATCGGGATAGTCCGTAAAGGACGGGGACTGCGCACGGCCGAAATCCGCGCGGCGGGTGTGGGGGAGCGTCTCCGTGACGACGCACTGCAACTCCGCGTCGTGCTCCGCGAGCCAGGCGGCGACCTCGTCCGCCGAGCGGTAGCGGGCATAGGCGATCTCGCTCAGCGCCCGCGGGAATTCCCGCTGTTCGACGGCCACGGCGGCTCCCAGATCGACGAACGGACATCCCTGCATCCGAAGGAGCGCGCGCGTCTGAAGGTAGTTGTTGCGGTACTTCGCCTGCACTGCGGGCATCCGGAGCCGCAGCTCCGCGCCTTCGGGCAGAAATACGAGCGAGACATTGCGGCATCCCAGCCCCGAATAGGCCCAGATGTCGTCGGCCAGCCCGGCGAGCTGCGCCTCCGTCTCCCGGCCCGAAAGCACGGCCACCGACTGCCGGTGACCGCGCAGCAGGGCCGGGATCCCGGCATAGCGCGCACGGAAGCAGCGGTTGGCATTGTCGCCGCCCGTGGCGATCACGGCCTCCGCGGGCGCGGTCCCGTCGCAGAACGAGACGGGTACGGCGGGGTCGATCTCCCGGAGCAGTCCGACGACGTATTCCATGAGCACGGTATCCTTCGCCGAAGGCTTCACCAGACAGCGGTGTCCGGCGACCACGACGCACAACAGGTCGAAAAAACCGACCAGCGGGATATTCCCGGCCATCACCACCAGCACGTCGAGCGGCCGGGCCGCGGGCAGGGCGGGGTAGGCGGCCAGCCAGCGCTCCAGTTTCGGCCGTTGCAGCATGTCCCGGCTCAGGGTCCTCACCGCACGGCAGACCTCCGCCGGCGTGAACCAGCCGTTGGCCCGGCAAGCGCGCTCGGCGACCTGCCGCGACGCTGCGTCCCCGCCGAAATCCTTCAGGCGGTCGCCCAAAGCCGAAAAAAGGTCGAGAGTGTCTTTCATAAGGGCAAAGATAACACTTCGGCGACGGATTCCGCACAAAAATCGCGCAGATGAATTAAATTTGCAGAAAAGCAAACCTGAAAATCATGGAAAGAAAACTGAAAGAGGCGCTCGAACAGCGCCGGAGTTACTACTCGCTCAAAGCCGGATCCCCGATTCCCGACGCCGAAATCGAAGGGATCGTGCGCTTCGCCGTAAAACATACGCCGTCGGCTTTCAACTCGCAGTCCTCGCGGATGGTGCTGCTGTTGCACGACCACCATGCGGCCTTGTGGCGCATCGTCAAACAAACCCTGCAAACCGTCGTCCCGCCGCAGGCCTTCGCCCGCACCGAAGAGAAAATCGACAGGAGCTTCGCCTCCGGATACGGTACGGTGCTCTTTCTCGAGGACACCGCGGTTGTCGAAGGACTGCAACGGCAGTTCCCGCTCTATGCCGACAATTTTCCGACATGGTCCGAGCACACTTCGGCCATGCACCAGCTTGTCGTGTGGACGTTGCTCGAAGAGGCCGGCTTCGGAGCCTCGCTGCAACACTACAATCCGCTTATCGACGCGGCCGTGCGCCAGGAGTGGCAACTGCCCGGAAACTGGCGGCTGATCGCCCAAATGCCGTTCGGGATTCCGGCAGAGGCTCCCAACGAAAAGACATTCAACCCCATAGACGATCGGATCCGGATATTCGGATAGTTTCCGGAACACCGGGTGCGGCGTGCCGTTGCGAAAAAACAGGGAGATTTCATCCGAAAAATTTGGAGATTCGGAAATTTTACCTACCTTTGCACTCACAATACGAAACACGCCATGCGGAAATAGCTCAGTTGGTAGAGCGCAACCTTGCCAAGGTTGAGGTCGCGGGTCCGAGTCCCGTTTTCCGCTCTAGAGGCCTTCGAAAGAAAAGGCGACAAGAAGAAAGAAACCTTATGTATCAACGATATGTAAGGTTTCTTTCGTTTTCGGAGCCTGCGGGAAATGCATTCGGAAGCAGGTCCATACGAGTGCGATTCGTGTCCCATCCGGCCCGGACCGAGCCGGCCCAACGGCCGCAATCGTTCGGTCCTCATTCCCCAAAATCCGGCACAACCGGTCTCCGGATAAGACGTACCATCCGGAAACCGGATGCACACGACGTCGCCAAAAAACCGTAAAAATGGTATAAATTCCCCTCATACGGTTAGGTCCGGTTCCGGTACGATACGCTACCTTTGTTCCCGACAAAGAACAGAAACGACGGACAGAAACTGTCCGGAAAACGGAACGACTATGACAAGAATCATTTCAAGCATCGCGCTTCTTTCCGTTCTGCTGTCGTGCGGCACGGGAGAGGCGAAACGGCCGGGCATGTGCGCCAAAGAACCGATGGCTCCCGACGGCATCGTGCGGCTGTCGAAAATCGAGGTTTATCCGCAGTATCTCGACGAGTACGTAAAACACGCGGCCGAAGTGGGCGAGGTCTCCCTGCGCACCGAACCGGGCGTGCTGACCATGTATGCCGTGCAGGAAAGGGAGGCTCCCTGCCGCATCACCATTCTCGAAACCTACGCAAGCCGTGCGGCCTACGACAGACATATCGACTCGGAACATTTCCGGAAATACAAGCAGGAAACGCTGCACATGATCGAATCGCTGGAGCTGTCCGACCAGTTGCCGCTCAATCCGGCGAACCGAATCAACAACTTCATGCAATAAACGCAACCGCCATGAACAGGATTCTTTTCATTTCACTATTCAGCATTCTTACACTCAACGTTATGGCACAGGAAAAAATCGTACAGACGGCCGGACGCGACCAGCTCGGCGATTTCGCGCCCAAATTCGCGGAACTCAACGACGACGTGCTCTTCGGCCAGGTGTGGAGCCGCACCGACCGCCTCGGCCTGCGCGACCGCAGTCTGGTAACCCTCACTTCGCTCATCAGCCAGGGCATCACGGACAGTTCGCTGACCTACCATCTTCAGTCGGCGAAGGAGAACGGCATCACCCGCACCGAGATCGCCGAGATCATCACCCACATCGGCTTCTACGCCGGCTGGCCCAAGGCGTGGGCGGCATTCCGTCTCGCCAAGGAGGTCTGGGCGGAGGATACCTCCGGCGAAGATGCCCGGGCCGCCTTCCAGCGCGAAATGATCTTCCCGATCGGCGAGCCGAACACGGCCTTCGCACAGTATTTCACCGGCAACAGCTACCTGGCCCCGATTTCGCGCGAGCAGGTCTCCGTTTCCAACGTGACCTTCGAGCCGCGCTGCCGCAACCACTGGCACATCCATCGGGCGAAGAGCGGCGGCGGGCAGATGCTCGTCGGCGTAGCCGGACGGGGCTGGTATCAGGAGGAGGGAAAACCCGCACGGGAGATACTGCCGGGCACGGTGATCCACATTCCCGCCAACGTGAAACACTGGCACGGCGCAGCCGCCGACAGATGGTTCGCCCACCTGGCGTTCGAAATCCCCGGCGAGGACGTCTCGAACGAATGGCTCGAACCCGTCACGGACACGGAGTACGACAAACTCAAATAGACAAACCGATCCGATATGCGAAAACTGCTATTCGCGCTGTCGGCGGCAGCGGGGATCGCCGCCGCGGCATGCGCACAACAACGACAGAACATGTACAAGGAAACATCCGACAACCGAATCCTGATAGCCTATTTCTCGGCGACCGGCACGACGGCGCGCGCCGCCGAAAGGCTGGCCGAAGCCACGGGAGGCACGCTTTACGCGATCGTCCCGGCCCGGCCCTACACGCCCGACGACCTCGACTGGCACGACAAGCGGTCGCGCAGCTCCGCGGAAATGAACGATCCGCAGGCCCGTCCGGCCATCGGCGGCAGACAGCCGGACACGGAGGACTACGACACGGTTTTCATCGGCTATCCGATCTGGTGGGACCTCGCGCCCCGGATCATCGACACGTTCATCGAAAGCCACGACCTGAAGGGCAAGACGGTCATCCCGTTCGCCACGTCGGGAGGGAGCGGCATCGCCCATAGCGCGGAGGCCCTGAGAAAATCCCATCCCGGACCGGACTGGAAGGAGGGAAGACTGCTCAACCGCACCGACGAAAAGAGCCTCCGGGAGTGGGCCGAAAGTCTGCAACGATAGTCTTTTCCCGGCGGTAGCCGGCAACGGAGCGTATGCCCCGGGCCGGGAGGTTCTCCGGCTACCGCAGACAAAGTGGGCAGCAATGAACCGGGACCCTTCCGGACGGCTTTTCGGAGCCGCCCGGAAGCGGGTTTCCGGAAAATCCGTCTCCGTGGTTCTTTTCCCGGCCAGGACGGATTTCATGCTGCCGTCAGGTTCCGTGCCGTCCGGAAGAGCTGACAACCGTCCGGAAGGTCCGTTTGCAAAACCGGACGTCGCATTTTTTCCGAGAATATTCATATATTTGCAGAAGCGGGCCGTCTTTGCCGGACAAACCCGCGGCAACGGAAAACAGCTGTCACGGAAGAACGTATGAAAAATTATCGGAACCTGCTTCTATACACCGGTGCATTCGCCGCACTCTGCCCCGCGGACGCCTCGGCGCAGGCACGGAAATCCGTTCCGAACATCCTCCTCATCCTCTGCGACGACATGGGCTACGGGGATCTGGGATGCTACGGGCAGAAATACATCCGCACACCCCATATCGACAGCATGGCCCGCCGGGGGATGCGTTTCACGCAGGCCTATGCGGGAAGTCCGGTGAGCGCACCGTCCCGCGCCTCGCTGATGACGGGACAGCACGCCGGACACGGGCATGTCCGCGGCAACCGGGAGTACTGGCCCGGCTCCCCGGAGATCGTGTACGGCCAAAACCGCGACTACGGCGTAGTGGGGCAGGAGCCCTACGACCCCGGACACGTCATACTGCCCGAGATCATGAAGAAGAACGGATATGCGACGGGCATGTTCGGGAAGTGGGCCGGAGGCTACGAAGGCTCCTGCTCCACGCCGGACAAACGGGGCATCGACGAATTTTACGGGTTCGTCTGCCAGTTTCAGGCGCACCTCTACTATCCCAACTTCCTGAACCGTTACAGCGCCTCGAAAGGCGACACGACCACGGTGCGGATCATCCTGGAGGACAACATCCGGCATCCCATGTACGGGGAGGGCTATGAAAAACGGCCCCAATACTCGGCCGACATGATCCACCGGGAGGCCCTGCGATGGCTGGACTCCCGGGACGGCGAACGGCCCTTTTTCGGACTTTTCACCTACACTCTGCCGCACGCCGAGCTGCGCCAGCCCGACGACTCCATCCTGCAATACTACAAAAAACGGTTCTTCGTGGACAAGACGTGGGGCGGCAGCGAGGGGTCGCGCTACAATCCGGTGGAACACACGCACGCCGAATTCGCGGCCATGATCACGCGCCTCGACATCTACGTGGGGGAGATTCTCGCCAAGCTGAAGGAGAAAGGGCTGGAGGAGAACACGCTGGTCATCTTCACCAGCGACAACGGCCCTCACGAGGAGGGCGGGGCCGATCCGGAGTTTTTCGGCCGCGACGGCAAATTGCGGGGACTGAAACGGCAGTGCTACGAGGGCGGTATCCGCGTTCCGTTCATCGCCTACTGGCCCGGACACGTCCCGGCCGGCACCGAGAACGACCACATGCTGGCCTTCTACGACGTCTTGCCCACGTTCTGCGACCTGATCGGCGACAGACGCTTCCCGCGGAAATACCTGAACCCGGACCTCGAGGGCGACTGCTTCGACGGCATTTCCTTCCTGCCCGCGCTGCTGGGCGACGACGCCCGTCAGCAGCGGCACGAATTCCTCTACTGGGAATTCCACGAAACCGACCAGATCGGTGTCCGAATGGGGGATTGGAAGCTGGTGGTCAAGAGCGGAAAGCCCCGCCTCTACGACCTGTCGCGGGACCTCCACGAGGACTGCGATCTGGCCGGCCGGTATCCCGAGGTGGTGGAACGGATGGTCGGCATCGTCCTGCGCGAACACACGCCCAGCGAACTGTTCCGGGTCACACTGCCGGAAATATAAACCGCGCGATCCCCATACAGCATTGAATCAAAACCTACAAAACCAGATTACATGAACCCGAGAATCAATATCCTGGCAGCGCTCACGCTGCTGTCGGCGCAGACCGCCGCTGCCGACAACCCCTACCGGTACGACGTACAGACCGTGTCGGTGAACAAGGTCCCGCCCCGCACCGACTTCATGTCCTATCCCTCGAGGGACGGGGCGCTGACCATGCGCTACGAGAAGAGCCCCTTCTATCTGCCGCTCAACGGCACGTGGAAGTTCCTCTTCGCCGAGGATGCCCGCGATCTGCCCGCCGACGCCACGGACCCCGCGACCGACGCCTCGGGGTGGGATGACATCGAAGTGCCCGGGAACTGGGAGCGCCAGGGGTTCGGGACGGCCATATACACCAACCATCAGTACGAGTTCGCGACCTACCGTCCCCAGCCGCCCCGGCTCCCCGAGGTGAATCCCGCAGGGATATACCGCCGGGAATTCGAAATTCCGGACGAATGGAACGGCCGCAACGTTTTCCTGCACCTCGCAGGAGCCAAGTCGGGCGTATATGTCTATGTGAACGGACACGAGGCGGGCTACAACGAGGATTCGAAGAACCCCGCGGAGTTCCTCATCGACGAATACCTCCGGCCCGGACGGAACACGCTGACCATAAAGATCTACCGCTGGAGCACCGGCTCCTGGCTCGAATGTCAGGACTTCTGGCGCATGAGCGGCATCGAGCGCGACGTGTTCCTCTGGTCGCAGCCGCGCGTCGCCGTGCGGGACTTCCGCATCAAATCGACGCTCGACGAGGCATGCCGGGACGGAATATTCGTCCTGGAGGCCGATCTGACCAACCGAACCGAAGGCGATGCCGAAGCGACGCTGAGCTACGAGCTGCTCGACGACGCGGGCCGGCAGGTCGCGGCAGGGCAGCGCGACGCAATGATCGCAGCCGGCGGATGCCGCACCCTCCGGTTCGAGGCCGGCATCCCCGGCGTCAAGGCCTGGAGCGCGGAGCGCCCCGATCTCTACACCCTGCTGATGACCCTCCGCGGCCCCGGCGGGGAGACCGAAACGGTGCCCTACCGCGTAGGGTTCCGCCGTTTCGAGTTCGCCCGGCTGGACGAACGGGCCGAAAACGGCGAGCCCTACCGCGTACTGCTGGTGAACGGGCAGCCCGTGAAGTTCAAGGGCGTGAACATCCACGAACACCATCCCGTGACGGGACACTACGTCACGGAGGAGGTGATGCGCCGCGACTTCGAGCTGATGAAACGACACAACTTCAACGCCGTGAGGCTCTGCCACTACCCCCAGGACCGGAAATTCTACGAGCTGTGCGACGAATACGGGCTCTACATCTACGACGAAGCCAACATCGAGTCGCACGGCATGTACTACGACCTGCGCAAGGGCGGCACGCTGGGCAACGACCCCGCCTGGCTGAAACCCCACATGGAGCGCACGCGCAACATGTTCGAACGGAACAAGAACCACGCATCGGTCACATTCTGGTCGCTGGGAAACGAGGCCGGAAACGGATACAACTTCTACCAAACCTACCTTTGGACGAAGGCCGCCGACAGCGCCTGGATGAACCGGCCTGTCAATTACGAACGGGCGCAGTGGGAGTGGAATACGGACATGTACGTTCCGCAGTATCCCGGCGCGGGATGGCTGGAAGAGATCGGACGCAAGGGCAGCGACCGGCCCGTGATGCCGTCGGAGTACGCTCATGCGATGGGCAACTCGACCGGAAACTTCGTCGGGCAGTGGGACGCGATCTACCGCTATCCCAACCTGCAGGGCGGATTCCTCTGGGACTGGGTGGACCAGGGCCTGCTGGAGCACGACGCCCAGGGACGCCCTTTCTGGGCCTACGGAGGGGATTTCGGCGGGGAATACACCCCCAGCGACGGGAACTTCTGCTGCAACGGCCTCGTACTGCCCGACCGCACGCCGCATCCGGCGCTCGCGGAGGTGAAGTACGTGCAGCAGGACTTCGGGTTCGAACCCGAAGGAGCGGGCCGCGTGCGCATCACCAACCGATTCTACTTCACACCGTCGGAGAAGTACCGTTTCATCTGCCGCCTCGTGCGCGACGGAAAGACCGTGCGCGAAAAGGAGCTCGACGTGCGCCTCGCGCCGCAGGAATCGGCCGTCTTCACCACATTCGGTCCCGAAGAGATGCGCGGCGAAGGGGAGTATTTCGCCGATTTCTCCGTCACCACGCGCGAAGCCTCGGAGGCCGTTCCCGCAGGTTATGAGATCGCCGCGGGGCAGATCCCGCTGGGAGGGACCCCGAAGAAGGCCGACGTGCCGCGGAAAGGCCCCGCACTCGGAGTGGACGACGACGGGGAGCGGATCGCCGTCTCGTCGCCGCGCGTGCGCTTCGTATTCGACCGCCGGAGCGGTTCGGTGACGTCCTATGCCGTGAACGGCGTCGAGTACTTCGCCGACGGATTCGGTCCGAGGCCCAACTTCTGGCGCGCCCCGACGGACAACGACTACGGAAACGCCATGCCCGAGCGGCTGCAGGTGTGGAAGACGTCGAGCCGCGAGTTCGACGTCGTGGAGGCCGCGGCCGTGAAAACCGGAGACGCCGTACGCATCGAGGCCGCCTACCTGCTCGCCGCGGGAAACCTCTGCATCATGCGCTATACGGTCCATCCGTCGGGTGTCGTCGAAACCCGCATGACCTTCACGTCCACCGACGCGGAGGCCGTGGCCACGGAGCTCTCCGAAGCCGCCCGGACCGCGACGTTCTCCCCGGGCAGCGAGAAGGCCCGCAGCGAGGCGGCGAAGCTCGACGTGCCGCGCATCGGAGTCCGCTTCCGGATGCCCCTCGCGATGAGGCAGGTCGAGTACTACGGCCGCGGCCCCGGCGAAAACTACGCGGACAGAAACGCCGGGGCGTTCGTGGGACTGTACAGCACATCGGCCGACGAAATGTACTTCCCCTACGTCCGGCCGCAGGAGAACGGACACCGTACCGACACGCGCCGCGTGCGGTTCGGCAAACGGCACGGCCTGGAGATCGTGGCCGACAGTCTCTTCGGATTCAACGCCCTGAGAAACGCCGTGGAGGATTTCGACGGAGAGGAGGCTGTCCGAAGACCGTACCAATGGCGCAACCTGACCCCTGCGGACAAGGAGCACGACGAAGCGGCCGCCCGCAACGTCAGACCCCGGCAGACGCATATCGACGACATCACGCCCCGCGACTTCGTGGAGGTCTGCATCGACATGAAGCAGCAGGGAGTGGGCGGATACGACAGTTGGGGAGCCATGCCCGAACCGCAGCACAGAATCCCCGCGGACAGCACGTACAACTGGGGATTCGTCATCATTCCGTTCTGATGCAAAGTATGAAATAACCGAACCGAATACCTGACAATGAAACGATTATTATTGCCGTTGCTGCTGACAGGCGTAGCTGCCGCGGGCGGAGCGTGCTGCGGCTCCGGAGCCGCACAGCGGGAGGAGACCTACTACGAAAAACACGTCGCATTCGGCGACGCCACGCCGGAGGAGAAGCTCTCCATGGCCGCGCGGCTCGTGCCGACCCCCGAACAATTGGCCTGGCAACAATGGGAGCTGACGGCATTCATCCACTTCACGGTCAATACGTTCACCGACAAGGAGTGGGGTGACGGCAAGGAGTCGCCCGACGTGTTCGCCCCGACGGAAATCGACACCGACCAATGGGTCGAAACGCTCCGGGACGCCGGCTTCGGAATGGTGATGCTCACGGCCAAGCACCACGACGGATTCTGCCTCTGGCCCACCCAAACCACGGAGCACTCGGTGAAGAACTCCCGCTGGATGGAGGGCCGCGGCGACGTGGTGGCGATGCTCCGCCGCTCATGCGACAAGTACGGTGTGAAAATGGGTCTCTACGTCTCTCCGTGGGACCGCAACGCCGCCTGCTACGGCACAGGGAAGGCCTACGACGATTTTTTCGTGCGGCAGATCACCGAACTGCTGACCGGCTACGGCGAGATCGCCGAGGTGTGGTTCGACGGCGCCAACGGCTCGGAGGCCGACGGCAAGCATCAGGTTTACGACTGGGCCCGTTACATACGCACCGTGAAGGAGCTGCAACCCGGAGCCGTCACGGCCATCATGGGCGACGACATCCGCTGGGTGGGCAACGAAGCGGGCAGGGGACGCGCCGAGGAGTGGAGCGCCACGGCCCTGGCCCCTGCGAGTGTCGGGCTGAAGGACCCGACGCCCGCCGTCGAAGCCCTCACCGAGACCTCGCCCGATCTGGGCAGCCGTGCGATCCTCGACGAAGCGAAGGAGCTGTTCTGGTATCCCTCGGAGGTGGACGTGTCGATCCGCCCGGGCTGGTTCTACCACGCCTCGGAGGATGAGAAGGTGCGGTCGCTCGAGGCGCTGAAGGAGATCTATTTCGCCTCGGTGGGATCGAACTCCGTGCTGCTGCTCAATGTGCCGCCCGACCGCCGCGGACGGATTCACGAGAACGACGCGCGACGGCTGCACGAGTTCGGCGAATGGCTGCGCCGGAGCTTCGCACGGAACCTTGCGGCGGGCGGGGACACACTCTGGACCGCCCGGGCGGACGAAGCGCGGGAATTCGACGTGAAGGACGGGCCGTTCGACGCCGTGATGTTGCAGGAGGAGATCGCCAAAGGGCAGCGCGTGGAGCGGTTCCGCATCGAGATATCGGACGACGGTCGGACGTGGGAGACGGCAGCCGAGGGTACGACGATCGGCTACAAACGGATCGTCCGCCTGCCCGAGGCCCGCACGGCGCGGAAACTGCGCGTCACGATCGACGGAACCCGCGCCCCGGCCCGGATTTCGCATGTCGGACTTTACCTGACCGAATAGCCGCACAGGAACGAACCGCGCGGCGGACCTTCTTTCGCGGCGCATGGCGGAACGGACGACCGTGCGGACAGGAAACCCGTCAAACACTTCCGGAGCAGGAAGATGTCCTCGGGCTGTTGCACCGAACGGAAACAAACGTTATCTTTATACGACAGTTCCGAAAGAAACCGAGAAAGGTCGTTCCCCGCATCCGGCCGACGCGGAGCGACCCGAGAAAAGCGAATCCGGCCGGAAGACGACACGGAAGAATGATACGAATCGACCACACGGCCATGTACGTCCGGGACCTGGAGGCGACCCGGCAATTCTTCGTCCGCTTCTTCGGCGCCGTATGCGGCGAGCCGTACCACAACCCGCGGACGGGACTGAGAAGCTGTTTCCTGCGTTTCGGCGACGGCGCACGGCTCGAAATCATGCACCGGCCCGACATGACGGATCCCCGCAAGGAGCCGCTGCGCAGCGGCTACATCCACCTGGCATTCGGCACCGGGAGCCGCGAGGCCGTAGATCGGCTCACCGGGGAGCTGCGGGAGAACGGGTACCGCATCGTCAGCGGCCCGCGCATCACGGGCGACGGCTGCTACGAGAGTTGCGTGGAGGGCCCCGAGGAGAACCTGATCGAGATCACGGAATAAGCGCATACGCCCCCGGCGGAGCCATCGGCCTGCCTGCCGTAATCGGCAGCGCGCCTCATTGCGTGGTCATCATCAATCTCTTCCCGAAACCGGTGTCGCACCGAGCCGTCCGCACGCTTCTAAAACCGGATCATCCGATGCGGCGGATCGGCCGGGCGGGAACTCCGCCCACGACCGTAGCGGCCGGCACGTCCCGCGTCACGACCGCCCCGGCCGCTACGACGGCGCCGTCGCCGATCGTGACACCCTGAAGAATCGTCGCATTGGATCCCACCCACACGTTGCGCCCCAGCACGATAGGGGCGGGTGTCATTTCGGCGCGCCTCGCGGGATCGAGTTCGTGGTTGAGCGTGGCGAAAACCACGTTGTGACCGATCATGCAGCCGTCGCCCAGCGTCACGCCGCCGTGATCCTGGAAGTGACAGCAGGCATTTATGAAGACGTTCCGGCCGACCGAAATGTTCTTGCCGAAATCGGTATAGAACGGCGGAAAGAGCCGGACCGACGCATCCACGGGCTTTCCGAAAAGCTGTTCCAGCAGTTCGCGCACCTCGTCGGGCGTATGGTAGGAGGCGTTCAGCCGGCAGGTGATGCGACGAGCCTCGTCGCTCATGCGATCCATGAATTCAAGCGTTTCCGCCGAAGCGAGCGGCCGGCCCGCCCGGGCGAGTTTCAAAAAATCATTCAGTGTCATCATAATTCCAGTATGTTTCTCCGTTTTCCGGTCCGCTCCGGCGGATCCGGCTATTTCCCGCACTCGACCGCCACTTTCACCACACCGTCCGACCGGGTCTCGAACAGGCGGTACGCCTCTCCGATCCGGCTCAGCGGAAAGCGGTGCGTGATGAGCGGCGTCGTGTCGATCTTTCCCGCCGCGATCAGGCGCAGAATCTCGGCGCAGTCGCAGCCGTCCACGCCGCCGGTTTTGAACGTCAGGTTCTTGCCGTACATATCCGGCAGGGGCAGCACCTGCGGTTCGTCGTAAAGCGCGACGACCGTCACGACGGCATTGGGACGGGCGCACTCCCAGGCCAGACGGAACGTGTCCGACGTACCGGCCACCTCCAGCACGACATCGGCCCCGCCGTGATCGCTGTGCCGGAGCACGAAATCCCGGCATGTCTCGGGTCCGGTCACGAGCACGTCGGGATAGTGCTCCCGCACGAACCGCATCCGTTCGGGCGACTTCTCGCAGACGATGATGCGCCGGGGCCGTTTCAACATGGCGCAGAGCAACGTGCAGACGCCCGTCGGTCCGGCGCCGATGACGAGCACCGTATCCTCCGGCCCGATCTCCGAAATCCGGGCGGCCCAGAACCCCGTGGCCAGAATGTCGCCGACGAACAACGCCTGCTCGTCGCTCACCGTATCGGGAATGGGGGTCAGTCCCTGATCGGCATGGGGTACGCGGACATATTCCGCCTGCCCGCCGTCGATCCGGCAGCCCAGCGCCCAACCGCCATCGGGATCGGTGCAGTTGTTCACGTAGCCGTGCCGGCAGAAAAAGCACTCGCCGCAGAACGTCTCGACATTGACCGCCACCCGGTCGCCGGGCCGGACGGATGCGACACGGTCGCCCACCCGCTCCACGACGCCGACCATTTCGTGACCTACGGTCACGCCCGGCACGGCGCGCGGCACGCTGCCGTGTTTGATGTGCAGGTCGCTCGTGCAGATACTTCCGAGCGTGACGCGCACGATGGCGTCGCGCGAATCCCGCAGCTCGGGGCGGGGCTTGTCCAGCAGTTCGAACCTCCCGGGTCCGACATAAGCGTATGCTCGCATGATTCGGTCGTTTTATGCAAAATCAGGTGTCTATTTTCGGATCAGGAAATTGACTGCCGCCCAGCCGCCGAATACCTGGAGCAGCATCCCGGGAATTCCGATGCGGAAATCCTGCGCCGCGGCGTAGAGGCTGCCCGACAGGGCCCATTCGCCCAGCGTGCCGACCGTCTGGTAAGCCAGCACCACGGCGGCGAACAGCGGCAACGAAGCCCTGCGGAAGCGGGCGGCGGCGAATCCGGCGATCAGGGCCAGCAGCGTCGATTTGAGCAGGATGGCGGGCAGCGCGGCGGCGGCCGGCATACCGAAGAGCGCCGAGTTGAGCAGCGGCGAGGCGACAGCCGTCAGCAATCCGACGCAGCGGCCGTACTTGTAGGCCCCGACGAGCGTGAAGAGGTAGATCGGCAGCCACGTCGGTCCGCCCATGTGCACGGTGTGGCACAACTGCGGCAGGACGATGTTGCCCGCGACGAACAGCGCCGCCAACGAATAGGTTTTCGCCTCCCTGTACTCCAGCGAATAGAGTTTCACGGTAGTTTCCATAGCATGTTATTTCACGTTTTTCCTTCCTTACGGCAGATTCTCCAGAAATGCCCCGATACGGGGCAGGCACTCCCCGGCCGTGCGGCAGTCGGCGCAGAGACGCTCCACGGGACAGATGCCCGTCCGCGTGCGATTGACGATGTGAGGAACCTCCTCCCGGCAAACGACCCGGATGCCCGCCGCGGCGAAAAGTCCGAGGGCCGGAGCGCTCGCCACGTCGGCATACACCTCCTTCACGCCGCCCAGAACCATCAGGGCCGCGGCGCCCTTGCCCACCACCTTGTCCGCCACGGAGGCCCCCCGGAGCGTTTCGGGTTCGCGCGTCAGCAGCCCGTACAGGTCGGAGACGCCCCGGCCGGAGAAGGTGCGGATCGCTCCGTTATCCACGACCAGCGACCAGCCGCCCCCGTGCAGAATTTCGGTCAGACGGCGCATCGTCATAGCGTTCCCTGTTTGAGGTGTTCCACGAAGCGGTCGATACGCTGCATCTCCTGCGGAATCCGGATGTTCTGCGGACAGTGCGGAACGCACTGATTGCAGCCGATGCAGCGGTCGGCCTGCCGCAGCCGCGGAACCGAACGGTCGTAACCCACGAGGAACGCCCGCCGGGCCTTGCGATAGTTCTCCGCCTGGCGGTCCTCCGGCACGTTCCCCTCATTGACGCATTTGTTGTAATGGAGCAGGATACCCGGAATGTCCAGTCCGTAAGGGCACGGCATGCAGTATTTGCAGTCGTTGCACGGAATGGTGGGGTACTGCATCATCAGGTCGGCCGTGGCGAAGAGGAACTCCCGCTCCTCGTCGGTCAGCGGTTGCAGCGGACAGTACGAACGCAGGTTGTCCTGCAGATGCTCCATGTAGGTCATGCCGCTCAGCACGGTCAGCACCCCGGGATACGACCCCGCGAAGCGGAAGGCCCACGACGCCACGCTCCGGCCGGGTTCGCGCTGCTTGAGGCGGGCGACGATGTGATCGTGGACCTTCGACAGACGGCCGCCCAGCAGCGGTTCCATGATGACGGCCGGAATGCCGCGCCCGGCCAACTCGCCGTAGAGGTACTCGGCGTCGGTGTTCCGCGGGTTGATCTCCCGGGCATGCCGCCAGTCGAGGTAGTTCATCTGGATCTGCACGAAATCCCACCGATAGCGGTCGTGTCCGGCAAGCAGACGGTCGAAGACGCGTATATCGCCGTGGTACGAGAAGCCGAGGTTGCGTATGCGGCCCGCCTCGCGTTCGGCGAGGAGAAAATCGAGCATCCCGTTCCGGATGTAGCGGGCCTCGAACTCCTCCATGCCGCCGCCCATGCCCACGCCGTGCAGCAGCATGTAGTCGATGTAATCCACCTGCAATTCGCGGAACGAATTGCGATACATGGCCAGCGACGCCTCGCGGCTCCAGGTCGAAGGGGCGAAGTTCGAGAGTTTCGTGGCGATGAAATACTTCTCGCGGGGGTGGCGCTTGAGAGCGATGCCCGTGACGCGCTCGGACTGCCCCTTGCAGTAGGCCGGGGAGGTGTCGAAATAGTTCACCCCGTGCGCAATGGCGAAATCCACCAGCCGGTTCACCGTCTCCTGGTCGATCTCGTCGGCATCGGGTCCGTCACCGCCCACGGTCGGCCAGCGCATGCAGCCGTATCCGAGCAGCGAAACCTTCTCGCCCGTCCGGGGATTGATGCGGAAAGTCATCGCATCGGTCGGAATCTCTCCGGAAGCGGAGGCACCGTCCGCTGCGGGACCGCGCTCCGGGGCGCACCCGGCCAATGCCGCCGTCGATACGGCGGCCCCGGCACCGAGCCGTTTGAGAAACTCCCGGCGGCCGATCGCGTGTCTGTTCTTCGTATCCATACGTTTTCGGATCAAATGATTCTGTGCTGTTCGTGTCCTTCGACATAGATGGCGCTGAACGGCCGCGCCGGACAGAGGTTCTCGCAGGCGCCGCAGCCGATGCAGCGCTCTTCGTTCACGACGGGAATCTTCGGCGAACCGGGCGACGCCGGATCGGAGGCGACCATCGTGATGGCCCCCGCGGGACAATGGCGGGCACAGTTGCCGCACTCCACACCGTCGGTGAGCGGCACGCAGTTCTCCCGCACCCAGACGGCATGGCCGATCTGAACCGCGGACTTCTCGTCCGCCGTGAGCCTCAGGATGGCACCGGTAGGGCAGACCTCCGAACACTTCGTGCACTCGGGGCGGCAATAGCCGCGTTCGTAGGAGGATTCGGGCTGCATGAGCGTCTCGGGCCGGGCGGAGGGCCGCAGAACGTGATTAGGACAGACCGAGACGCAGAGCTGGCAGCCCGTGCAGTGCGTCGCCAAATGGCGCAGGGACCGGGCGCCCGGCGGCACGAGGGGCGTGATGCGGTGCGGCGCCCGCTTGTCCAGAATGACGGCCAGACCGCCGTCCACTTTCTTTTCCTGCGCCCGGGCGACCGCCGCGCCGAGCAACAGCCCCGTTCCGGTCAGGAAATTCCGGCGGCCCGTATCGGCAGGAGCCGCCGATTCCGTCCGTTTTCCGGCCGCCGCTCCCGGAACGGATGCGGCGGTCTTCGTGCGAAACCGGTAGCCGACCGCCCCGTGCCTGCAAACGTCGAGGCAGTCCATGCAGGCCACGCAGCGCGAATAGTCGATCCGGCGGTTCCGGTAGTCGATACAGGCGGCCTTGCACCCCCGGGCGCACAAGCCGCAGTCCCGGCATTTCTCCGGGTCGATCACGGGCCGGAACAGCGCATATTTCGAGAGGAACCCCAACACCGTCCCCACCGGGCAGACCGTATTGCAGTAGGTCCGGCCGTTGCGCCACGCCAGCACGACGAGCACGGCGCACGTCGCAGCGGCGATCAGCAACGTCGGCAGGCCCGCCACCCGGACCTCCGTTTCATAGAACGCATAGCTTCCCACACGCTCGGCGACCGCGGCCAGCGCATTGTTGCCCCAGAGATAAACCGGACGGAAGAAGTTGGAGGCGATACGTCCGTAGGCGCTGTACGGCGCAAGCAGGGCGACCAGCGAACCCACGCCGGCGACCAGCGCCGCGACGAACAGCGCCAGCGTCCCGCAGCGCAGCCACCGCCGGGCCGGAGAGTAGGAGAAACGGTACTTCCGCCTTTTCCCGCGGCCGCCGAGCCAGGCGACGAGATCCTGAAACACCCCGAGCGGGCAGACGACCGAGCAATAGACCCGGCCGAAAAGGAGCGTCAGCACCGCAAGCGCCGCCACGACACCGACATTCAGCGCCAGCACCGCCGGCAGGAACTGCACCCGGGCCATCCATCCCAGCCAGGCATGGAGCGTCCCCGTGAAATCGAGGAAGAGCAGCGTGATGCACGCGAAGAAAAGAACGGCGAGCGTCCGTCGGATTTTCCGCAACATAAAATTCCGAATTTATGTTGCAAAAATACCGAATAAAAATGAATTTCCGTGTAGATGGATTACGGATTCTCCAACCCGGATTACGGATATGCGCCGCACGAACGGCCGGAAGGTCGCCTGCGCGGGAAACGGCCGCCGCGTCCCGGAACGGACGCCGGCAGGGGAACTCACCGTATCATGAAACCGACGGACACGCCGGCCCGCGTCGGACCGAAATAGTTCCGGCGGCCGCTGCCCAGAAACCGCCCGCAGCGCTTCCAGACATAGCGGTCGTATTCCGACCGGATGTATCCCACGCCCAGCATCGCCTCGATGTTCCATCTCCGGCCGACGACCCACTGGTATCCGTAGGAAAGCCCCGCGCCGTAGAGGAAGCCCTCGTAACGGCGGTCGCCCATGCCGAAGAGCTTCACACCCCCGGCGTTGTAGTCGGCATAGAGAACGTGAAGCCCGAAAAAATGCCCGGCGAAACGCCTGCGGAGCCAGTAGCGGAATTCGGTCTGCGCCGTCCAGAACTTGAGTTTCCGGTTGTCTCCGAAGGTCCAGGGGTTGTAGCCGCCCGCCACCTCCCACGAGGTCCGCGGGTCCAGCCCCACCTCGAATCCGGCGTTGAGCGACGCCGTCGCCCAATAGAGCGCATTCGTCCGGACGGCGAACCGCGGCCCGGCCGTCCGGAGAGCCGAACGTTCCTGCGCCGATGCGCCCGAGCCCGGGAGCAGTGCAAGACAGAGCAGGACTGCCGTTTCGTACAGATAGTTTTTCATCACATTGCGATTCTATGAAGTTCCGGTCCCGGCCGCATCACCCGGCCCCGCACACGCGTTCCACGATCCATGCCCAGAGGTTGGCCATCAGCCGGTCGAAATCCGTCGTCACCGTACCGTCGGCATTGGCCTGCGAACTGAGCCGGTTGTACTGGTGGAGGCTGGCGTCTCCCAGGTAAACGATCCGGTCCGTACCGTTCACCCCCACGATGAGCGTGCCGCCCTGCCCCGAAACGTCGCTGACCACCAGCGGCGTCACCCGCGACGGATAGTCGGAGCAGTAGGCCGCATAGTCGTCCGCACGGACGACGGGCGCATTCTCGGCCACCGTTCCGAAAGGCATCGTGAAGAAGCGCGCGTTGGCATCGGTCCGCGCCGCCCGCCGGAACTGTCCGCCCAGGTTGTTCCGGTAATAGTATTTCCACGTGCCGTCCGAAGTCAGGTATTGCCGCAACTGCGCGTTGCTCGTATCGGTGTCCGTGCCTACGATCAGCACCCGGCCGGGAGCAGCCCGGAGCCAGGCGAGGACCACCTGTGCCAACTCGTTCGAAATCGGGGTGTTGTATGTCAGATAGATCACATCCTGCGCCCCGATCGTCGCCTGCATGCTCCGGAAAATCTCCTTGTCCGCGGCGCTCCCCGTCCCCGTGGCCTGCATCTCCGCCCGCGACGCCTCCGAGAAGGAGAAGCCGCCGATGACGACCGTTCCGCCCGGGGAGAAATTCTTCGCATTGTCCAGGATACGCCGCATGGGCAGTCCGCTGGCCGAAGTCGGGGTGTTCGTCCCGAGGTCTCCGATCTCCTGCACGGAGAGCACGCGCACGATCCGGGTCCTGAACTGCGAGGGATTTCCCTGCGTCACCGCGATGTCGAACGTCCAGCGCCCTCCGGTCACCCGCAGCCGGGCCGTTATGTCCCGATCCGTGCGGTTGTCCGCGAGCGCCGAGAACGACAGGTAGGAGAGCGTCTCTCCGGCCCCGGCGTCGCGGCCGATAGCGACCGAGAAACTTCCGTTCTCCAGCACCTCGCCGGTCTGCGACGCCTCGCCGCCGGTCGGAACGCCGGAAGCGTCGAGCCAGCGGACCGAGTAGGGGACCGTGGCCTGCACGTCCACCCGCGCCGTCTTCCCGGCGACATAGCCGAGCGACACGCTGCGGGCGGAGACCCCGAGGTAATTGTCGCCCTCGAAATACATCTCCGTCGTGAAATCCTCCCACGCCTCCGTTTCGACCGCAATGCTCGTCGCCCGGCTCGTCGCGGCCGTATCGGGATCGCTCCATCCCTCGCCCAGCACCTTGCGGATGCGGAAAACATACTTGTAATTCCGCAGCACCTGTCCGAACGGATGCCCGTCGATACCCGGGTCGAAGTCAATCCGGTAGTAGGAGAGCCGCTCCTGCCCGTCGTAGTACCCGCCGACGACGATGCAGGTTGCCTCCGACAACTGCGCCGCCGGGTCGCTCTCGGCCGCGGACTCCGGGAGACAGATTCCCGCGACCGACGCCGGGTCGGGTTCCGCGGCGGTCACCTTCACCGGATCCGCCGACTTCTGTGCCCCTGCAAACACCGAAGGCGCCGTGACGCGCGGCGACTCGGCCGAACCCATGTCGTCCGGAACGATCCTTATTTTGTCGTTCGGCCGATAGACATAGACCTCCCCGATCCGGAAAGGACGGGAACCGGCATCGAGCGCCTTCGTCACATCGACCCGCGCCACGGCGCGCAGCAGCCTGACATCGAAGCGGTTCTCCGCATCCGCCCGCAATCCCGACGGAAGAGATATCTCGCCGTACATCGGCAGATCCCCGGTCAGCCCGGAGAACGACCGTCCGATCCGCTCCCGGACCGTCGCCTCGTCGCTCCCCGCGGCAGGCGCATACCTCTCGAACGCATCGCCGTAATTGCACACCAGCGCCAGTTTCACCGGGTTCGGCGTCCCGGGAAGCCGAACCTCGAACCGCGTCGCACTCCCGGAGAACCGTACCTGCTCGCCTTCGGCCATATTGCGGTAAAGGTAACGGCCGCCTTCCTGCTCGAAGACGAGCACCCGGACCGTTCCCACCCGGCTCTCCGCCTCGTCGAGGTCCTCCGCCGCCCGCATTTGCGGAAGCGAAGGCCGCGGCGGGGCGATCGTCAGGCGCACGACCGCCTCACCGCCGGCCGGTTCCCGCTCAGAGGCCCCGGACGACGGGTCTTCGGAACAGGCCGCCCCGAACAGACAGAGCACCGCCAGCGCAACCGCCGCCCGCGACCGGATCGTTCCGGCCCGCCGTCCGCGGCGGACTTTCCTGCTTTTTCCGCATTCGTTCATAACCGTTACCAGATTTCCCATTGATACACTTCGTTCCAAGGCGTAATCTCCGTGCGGATCGTCACTCCGGTTCCGTCCCGCAGGTCGATCAGCAGGTTGGACGTCCGCCCCGAGGGCAGGGCGATGGGCAGTCCGTCGTCGTTCTCCGTCACCGCGATCACCGCACGGTCCGCGACGGCCCTGCCGGCCGCCCGCTCGTAGAGCGTTACGGTCACCGCTTCGGCCACGGTTCCGGAGTGGATGACGTTGAACGCCGCCCCGGTCGTCAGATCGCCCCGGTCGTCGAAAGCGCCGCTCCGGCGGATCGTGGCCGTTCCGCCCGCCGGATTGCCCTCATAGTCGTAGCCGTCGTCGGGCAGTCGCACGGTCAGGTAGTAACGCTCCTCCGGCAAACCGGCATCCAACCCCCGGACCGTAATATGCATCCGCGCGTTCTTGCGGACGACGACCACCTCTTCGGGCGTCTCGCCACCCGCCGGAGCCGGTTGCGCGCTGCCGAAATACAGGTCGTCCGGCACACCGTGGTAGCCGTCGCCGTCCCCGATCAGGGAGACGGCCGCTTCCCCGATACGACTTCCGTCGGCGGGAATACGCAGAAGCTGCCCCTCCCCGGCATTGGCCCAGACCGAGATCCGGCACGCCCCGGGATCCGCACCCGGAAGCGGAACCGGCACGTGATGCACGACCTGTTCCGATCCGACGGAGACACGGCCCGCGAAGGTCCCGTCCGGCGAGAAGAGGAACAGTTCGGCCTCTCCGGCCGCACCGCTCTCCGTGATGTCCCGCCCGGTCGCGGCGTCCACGATCTTCAGGACGACCGACCGCCCCGCCTGCGACAGCGGACAGCCGGCCCGGTCCTCGCGGATACATCCCGCAAGGAGCGCGAGCGCCAGCAACGCTATGGAACGTTCCCGCACGGCCTACCACTCTACGTTCTGGACGAGTTCGGTCGCCCATTCCTGCGGCTCGACGGTGACCGTGAGCGACGCGGGATCGGCCGTGACCTCCGGATCGGTACTACCGCCGCCCAGCCGCCTGAGCGTCACATTGACCGTATAGACGCTGTTGCGCCGGATGAAGGTTCCGTCGTTCGTACCGCCGCCCGTCACCGTTCCGTCGTTGATGCGGAACGAAAAGTAGGTCGGCTCCCCGGCATAGGTTCCCGCCAGCGTGATGAGCGTCGTGTTCCCGTCGGCGTTGTCGCTCGGCAGCACGTAGAAGTAGCGGTTGGCGTGATCCTCCGTCGTAACGGTCTCCGCGAGGTAGTCCCGGGCCTCGCTCTTGCCGCCCTTCATGCCTCCGTAGAAGAGATCGGGCGTATAAGCCGCCGAAGGCACGCCCATCTGCGCCGATCCGCGGGCCTTCATGACCATCACCCCGGTCAGGGCGAACTTCGCCGCATCGTGTCCCGCCTCGGGTACGATGGAGACGGTTCCCAGCTTCACCTTCGCCACGAGCCGGCTGACTGCCACGGTGCTCGTCTCGGAGGCGTTGGCGGTGAGTGTCACCGAACCTTCGCCGCTCATGAACAACCCGTCGGCCGCGGTCTTCTGCGTGTCGAGGCCGATGACGTTCCGCACATCGGCGAACCAGTCGTAGTCGATACCGTCCGGGAAGGAGACGGTCGAAGGGACGTTGGCCAGCACCACCAGCTTCTTCGGTCCGGCGAGCAGTCCGGTAATCGTCTCGGAAAGGACCGACGGAGCGAAGGTATGCTTCTTGTCCAGCGTACCGTTGGCATTGAAAACGAACACCGTGACGTTATGCACGCTGTTTTCCGCCGCGGCGAGCTCCTCCTGCTCCGGATCGCCCGCAGGAGCCACGGCCCGCACGGAAGGCTCCTGTCCCTTCAGCGTAACGGTAAGGGAGGCCGTCGGTCCGGCCGCGGGCCCCTGCTTCGTCTCCCCGCCGTCGCAGGCGGTCATTAAAAACACGATTCCCAGCAGCCCTGCGAACACGGCCCGGACACTTTCTCTCCCGGAATGGATACTCTCTTTCATGGCAAATGATTTTATGTTGATACAAACTGCGAAGGCCGGCAGGTAGCTCCGCGCGGCGTTCTCCGACCGGATACTGCAAAAACCGGGACATTTCTCCGGCCGCCCGTTCTCCTTTCGGGCGCATTCAGCCGCCCCGACGGCGCCCCGACGCACGCCGTCCGGGCGGACGCCCATGTTTCCGGCCGAAAGGCGGCACGCCCCGGAGCCGCCGCCGGGAACATGCGGCGGACGGCGGAATTCCGGCCCGGCCGAAGGAAAACGCCCCGCACAGTTGCAGATTAGCCGTTTCGATCGTAAATTTGCCTGCGGCGGCGCGCCGGTCCTCCGCGGACGGCAGCCCCGCAAACCCGAACTCGCCATGAAAGACCTGAATCTCGAAATAGCCCGGCTGCTGCAATGGGCCGGCCTGGGCGGCCTGCACTCCGAATGGGAGATCCGCATCGTCGTCATCGCCGGAATACTCCTCGTCTCGTACCTCGCCACGAAGGCGTTCCGCCGCCTCATCATCCCGGCATTGCAGAAAATCAGCGCCCGGACCCGGGCGACATGGGACGACCATCTTTTCCAGGACAAGGTCATGCACGGCGCCTGCCGGCTCATTCCGCCGATCGTGTGGTACATACTCCTGCCGCTGGCCTTCGACAGCTCGCCCGTTCTGCTGGAGCTGCTCCGCAAGGGGTGTCTGATCTACCTGATCGTCGTCGCGCTGATGCTCGTCAGCGTATTTCTGGACACGCTCCGCGAAATTTCGGACGAACACGAGACACTGCGCAACCGGCCGCTTCAGGGCATCTACCAGATGATCAAGCTGCTGTCGGTCTCCGTCGGCTGCATCCTCGTGGTCAGCATCCTCATCGGCCGCGACGCCACGACGATCCTGGCCGGGCTGGGCGCCTCCGCCGCCGTGCTGATGCTGATTTTCCGGGACAGCATCCTGGGACTGGTGGCCGGCGTGCAGCTTTCGGCCAACGACATGCTGCGCCCGGGCGACTGGATCACGATGGCCAAATACGGCGCCGACGGTTACGTGACCGAAGTTTCGCTCACCACGGTCAAGGTGCAGAATTTCGACAAGACGATCACGACGATCCCTCCGTACGCGCTGGTCAGCGATTCGTTCCAGAACTGGCGCGGCATGCGCGAATGCGGCGGACGGCGTATCAAACGTTCCGTCCTGCTCGACGCCTCCACGGTGCGGTTCTGCACGCCGGAAGAGACGGAACGGCTCCTCAAAGAAGGACTGGCACAGAAGGAAGATTTGTCGGAAGACGTTGTGAATATGCGGATTTTCCGCAGTTACATGCAACGTTACCTGAAGTCGAACCCCGGCATCCGTCCCGATCTGCTCCAGATGGTGCGGACCCTGCAACCCACCTCCGAAGGCATCCCAGTCGAGATCTACTGCTTCACCAAAGCGACCGACTGGATTCCTTACGAAACCTTCCAAAGCGCGCTTTTTGACCACATCATCGCCATCCTGCCCCGGTTCGGATTGCGCATCTACCAGCGCCCGGCGGGCACGGACTTCCGGAGAAATCCGGCCGGAAATCCGTGATGCGGCCGTGCCGGGGGAATAATAATCCGGTGATTATTTGGTATTCCGGTTTTATTTCCGTACCTTTGTAAAACAGGAGGGTGGAAAGACCTGTCCATGAACGAAGTCTTTCTCCGAAACCTTTCCGAAAAACCGATTTGGTATAACTTATGCAGCGTATAGGTTAAAACGAACCTATACGCTGCGATTTTTTTTATTCATTCTCAAAAACATCGACATTATGAAACATGCATTTTTAGGGGCTTTCGCACTTCTGCTCTCCGCCGTATCCTGCTCCGACGACGACAACAACAACGGCTCCGGAACGCCCGAAAATCTGGTAACCCCGAAAATCAGCGCCCGGATCACGGAACAGGTGGCGCAGGACGCCCCGTTCACCGGCATTCTCGAAATCTTCCCTTGCAGGGCGGGCGGATCCGACTATTTCGGCAACTACATCAACGGCAAACTGACGATCTTCAACGGGTACTACACGATCGTACAGGGCGACGTCTACGGGAACAACAACCGGGAACTCCATCTGCCGATCGGTCCTTACAACATGGTCTATTGGGGCACTCCCAAGCACGAGGAACCGATTCACAATTCGCCCGAGATCAACAGCCCGGGCATCGTCAAGGGAGCCAATCTCGCCGACATGTACTTCAGCCTGAGACCCTACGGCGACGGAACCTACAAACCGGTCTATGACCTCGTACACGCCGTACAGGAGACCCGGATCGGATCGGAAGAGCTCCATACGGGCCTCATCCGCGTCAGTGCCGGACTGATCGTAAACCTCAGACAGAAGGACAACGCCGTGTTCAACTCCAACGTCAAGAGCGTGAAGGTGCAGATCGGCGGCATCGCCGAAAAGCTGAACTTCTACACGGCCGAACCGGTGAACCAGACGAAAACCGTACGCTTCGACCTCTCGCGCTCGGAAGACAATACGACGATGAGCAACGCGACGGTCATGCTGTTCCCTTCCGCCCCGAATCCCACGCTGGAGTTGTATATCACGCTGGCCGACAATTCGATCCACAAGCTGACGCAACCCCTGAACTCCTCGCTTTCGGCCAACACGCTGCTGACGCTCAACGTCGTGATCGGCGAAATCCTGCCGGAGGGCAATCCCGGAGACTTCACGATCACGGACTGGAACGAGGAGAGCGAGACGATCGAATTCCCGACAGTCGAATGATCCGCCGGAGATTCCGGAACGGGCCGCCGCGCCGGACCTGAGAACACCCCGTCCGGAATCGCCGAACCATGAAGAAAACGCCCCTGCCGCCTTTTTGCAGCAGGGGCGTTTCCGCGGAAACATTCCTCGTCTCCCGACAAAGCGACCCGGATTCGAAGCGGAGCGGAAGGGCGGGGGAAGGACCTCCGGCCGCACCGTCCCCGGCAGTGATGGAAACGGCGGCGCGCAAAGCGGCCGCTATCCGATCCGGACCGGAACGACGGGCTGCCGCCGCACCTCGTCCAGCGGCTCGGAACGATACCGTACCTGTCCGAAGTCGATCGCACGCAGGTCGATGCTGCGGATCGTACTGTCGTACATCGTGCGGTAGTAGATCGTCCGGCCCGCAGGATCCGTCGCCGAGGTCCACTGCGTGGCGCTCGGAATATCGGCCGGAAGCTCGCCCTGCGGGAACTCCACCCCGACCGGAATATCGAAATTGTTGAGTATCTGGAAACATTGCAGCACGGCGTCGAAGGCCGTCGCCCGCTGCGGAGCGGTCGTCTGATAGAACGCCGCCCGGACGAACCGCGACGGCGGCGTGACGTCGCCCGGCAGCCCCAGCATGCCGCTGCCGGCCCCGAACGCCGCGAGGCGGACGCCCTCCATCCGGCGTTCGGGAGCCGATCCCGGATAGAGATTGACGTAGTTGTTCAGATTGGTCAGTTGCCATTCGAAGCCCGGCGAGTTGGTCAGCACGCCCAGCTCGTTCTCATAGAACACCGCATGGCGGTCCACGATCTCCAGCACTACCTGACGTCCCGAAACGTCGGCGAAACGCCAGTGCACGGTCGAGGCGCGCGGGTCGATGCCGATGACACGCACGTTGCCGAGCAGCTCCTTCACCTCGTCGATCGTGCGGCATGCGCCCAACACCAGCGACACGAGCTGCAAGTCGGCGATGCTCTCCTCCTTCCGCGCCGGATCGTAAGCCTCGTACTCGCCGTAACCCGGAAAGTAGAAGAGTCCGGCCGACAGCCCCTCCTCGTTCAGTCCCTCGGCCACGAACTCCTCGCGCTCGACCGACAGCCCGACATAGCCGTAGCGGGCCGTGAACAGCATCCCGTCCATACCGTCGGGCGTGAAGGAGCGCCGGGCATACCCCCTCGGCACGACGACATAACGGCTGTTCAGATCGCTGCCGCCCCATTCGATCGTGCGGGCGACGACACCGGTCCCGTCGGCGGCCCGGAGCGTGATGCCGGTGCAGGCCCGGAGCGGCTGCGGCACGACGGCGACAAGCGCGGCGGCCAGCGGCAACAGGAAATACGTTCGTTTCATAACGGATGATTTTTACACCGGCGAAACCGTTTTCCCCGGTTCTGCAAATATAGCGATTATCCGGGGAGTTTTCCCGAACCGCCGCGCATATCGGTCCGCCCGCGGCATCTTTCGGCCCGCCGTGTCCGGGGAAGGGAAGGCGCTTACGACCGTTTCCGGTAGCTCAGCGCCGCCCAGAGGTTGAACAGCACGGCGAAGAGCGCGAGAGCCGCATAGTCGGTCCGGAGATCGGCGACGGTCGCCCCCTTGAGGTAAACCGCCCGCATGATGCCGATGAAGTAGCGGGGCGGCAGGAACCAGGTGATCCGCTGCGCCCATGCGGGCATCGACTCGACGGGGGTCAGCAGGCCGCTCATCAGGATGAAGATCATCACGAAAAAGAACATGCCGAACATGGTCTGCTGCATGGTCGCCGAATAGTTGGCCGCGATCACACCGAATCCCGACATGACGAAGATGAAAAGCGCCGCAGCCAGGTAAACGGCGCCGAGCGACCCGACGGGAACCAGGCCGTAAACCGCCCAGGCGAGCGACATGGCCAGCGTCAGCACCCCGAGGCCGATCGCCCAGTAGGGGATCAGCTTCGCCAGCGTAAAGGCGAACTGACTCACGGGCGTGACGTTGATCTGTTCGATAGTGCCCGTCTCCTTTTCCCCCACGAGGTTCAGCGCCGGAAGAAAGCCGCAGAGCAGGATAAGCAGCATGATCATCAGCGCCGGAATCATGTAATTGCGGTATTCAAGCGTCGGATTGTAACGGTTCTCGACCACGACGGGATCGGGTTGCGCCTGCAATCCCCGCTCGCCGCGCAGCTCGGCGACGGAGGCCGCGACCGTCCGCACGAGGTACTGCATTCCCAACGTGCCCTTCGTGGCGTTCACCCCGTTGGCCGAAATGCTCACGCGCCGCGGTGCGTCCTCTTCGAGGCTGCGCCCGAAATCGCGCGGAATCTCCAGCACGGCATCGGTATTCCCGGCTTCGAGACTGCGAAGCGCCGCGGAGAAATCGTCCGATACGCCGCAGAGCGTGAAATAATCCGAAGCGCCGATCTTCTGCACGATCCGCCGCGAAGCCGGCGAACGGTCGCAGTCCACGACCGACACGCTGACATGCCGGATGTCCATGGTCGTCACCCACGGCATCACGAGCATCACCATCATCGGAAACATGAGCGCCATCCGCGGCAGGAACGGATTGCGGAAAAACTGCCGGAACTCCTTTTCGAGCAAAACCGCGAGTGTACGCATCGTCATTCGAGTTTATCGTTGAACTTCTTCAGCGCAATGACGACGAGCAGGACGGTCATAACCGAAAGGATGAGGAAATCCCCGAGAACCGCGGCGAAAGGCAGTCCCTCGATCATCAGTTTGCGGATGGCGTCGATATACCAGCGGGCCGGAACGACGCACGAAAGCAGGCGCAGAACGCCGGGCATGTTCTCGATCGGAAAAACCATGCCCGAGAGCATGATGAGCGGCATGAGCATAAGCATGGCCGAGATCACCAGCGCCGTCACCTGCCGGTCGGAAATCGTGGAGATGAACAGCCCGAGCGCCAATGCCAGGGCGAGGTAGAGCAGCGACAGGCACACGATTCCCGCGACACTGCCCGACATGGGCACGTCCAGTACGAAACGGGCCAGCAGCAGGATGGAGACCAGATTCAGACACGACAGCGCGAAGTAGGGGATCATCTTGGCGAAGACGATCCGGATCGGCCGCACGGGCGAGACGAGCAGCACTTCCATCGTGCCGGTCTCCTTCTCGCGCACGATCGACACGGAGGTCATGATCGCGCAGATGACGATGAAGATCAACCCCATGATGCCCGGCACGAAATTGTAGGCGCTCTTCATTTGCGGATTGTACAGCAGGCGCGTCCCGGGCGATGCGTCCGGAACCCCGGACGCCCCGGGCAGCAGCACGCTCTGCAGATAGGCGGCCCCGGCCGCGGCCATGTTGGGATTCGAAGCGTCCATGACCAGTTGCACGGCCGGGGCCACAGCCTCTCCGCCGGCCGACACCGCCGTCCGGCGGTCGAAATCGTCGGCGAAGACCGCCACGGCATCGGCCCTGCCGGAACGCAGTGTACGGTCGATCTCGGGCCCGGCGACATAGCCTTTGAACGTGAAATAGGGATTCGCTTCCAGCCGGGCCACGCATTGCCGGACCGCTTCGGTCGGGTGCGGCGCGACGACGGCCACATTGACGTTGTTCACCTCGGTCGATATGGCGAATCCGAACAGGAGCAGCTGCACGACGGGAATGCCCAGCACGACGAGCATCGTGCGCGGATCGCGCACGATATGCAGCGTCTCCTTCCTGACGAACGACAAGAAACCTCCCATGCGACTATTCGGTTCGTTTGGCGCCGCGGGCCAGCGTCCGGAACACCTCGTCCATCGACTCCGCGGCAAATTCTCTCTTCAGTTCGGCGGGTGCGCCCAGCGCACGTATCCGCCCGTCCACCATGATCGAGACACGCGAACAATACTCGGCCTCGTCCATGTAGTGCGTCGTCACGAAGACGGTCATCCCTCCGGCGGCCGCCTCGTAGATCAGCTCCCAAAACTGGCGGCGCGTCACGGGATCGACACCCCCCGTGGGCTCGTCGAGAAACACCACCTCGGGACGGTGCAGCGTCGCCACCGAAAAGGCGAGCTTCTGTTTCCACCCGAGCGGCAGCGCCCCGACGAGCGTGCGGCTCTCCCGCCGGAAATCGAGCCGGCGAAGCAGCGCGACCGCCCGACGCAGGATCTCGCGCCGCGAAAGGCCGTAGATGCCGCCGTACAGCCGGATATTCTCGATCACCGTCAGGTCGTCGTACAGGGAGAAGCGCTGGCTCATGTAGCCGATATGGCGCTTGATCCGCTCGCCCTGCCGCGCAATGTCGTATCCGGCGACCGTGCCGCCGCCCGAAGTGGGGCGGCTCAGCCCGCAGAGCATCCGCATGGCGGTGGTTTTCCCGGCGCCGTTGGCTCCGAGAAATCCGAAAATCTCGCCCCGCGCGACCTCGAACGAAATGCGGTCCACGGCCTTGAAGCCGCCGAAACTCTTGCTCAGCTCCCGGACGGATATGATGGGTTCATTCATGGTGCATCCGTTTTATGAAAACATCCTCGATTCCGGGTTCGGCCGGGCGGAGGACAACGCCGCGGAAACCCTGGCCGGCGAGTCTGCGCACGAACCCTTCGGGATCGAAATCCGGTCCCGCAACGAGGTGGTGCGCCTCGCCGAAAGGATAGCACTCCTCAACGCCCGGCTCCCGCCGCGCCGCCACGAGCAGACCGTACATCTCCCCGCCCGAAAGCGCATAGAGCCGTCCGCCGAAACCGCGGACGATTCCCTGCGGCGTATCGACGCCCAGCAGGCGTCCCCTGTCGCAAAGCGCGATGCGGTCGCAGCGGCGCGCCTCATCCATATAAGGCGTCGAGACGAGCATCGAAATTCCACGGCGCTTCAGGTCGGAGAGCATGTCCCAGAACTCGCTGCGCGACACGGCATCGACGCCCGTGGTCGGTTCGTCCAGGAAAAGCACCGACGGGCGGTGGATCAGCGCGCAGCAGAGCGCGAGCTTCTGTTTCATGCCGCCCGAGAGTTTCCCGGCGCGGCGCGTGCGGAACGGCTCGATCTGGCGGTAGATCGGAGCGATCAGATCGGCATTCGCGCGGCGGTCCACGCCGAACAGCGCGGCGAAGAAACCGAGGTTCTCTTCTACCGACAGATCGGGGTAGAGCGAGAAACGTCCGGGCATGTAACCCACCCGCCGGCGGATCTCCCAGTAGCCGGACACGATGTCGAACCCGTCCACGGCGGCCCGGCCGCCGTCGGGCACGATGAGCGTCGCAAGCAGCCGGAACAGCGTCGTCTTGCCGGCTCCGTCGGGACCGATCAGTCCGAACAACTCGCCCCGCGCGACCCCGAACGACACGCCGTCGAGCGCGGTCAGCGTCCCGTAACGTTTGGTCAGTCCTTCGACCGTAATGGCGGTTTCCACGGCGAAAGGATCATTTGTCACCGGACAGACGGACCTCGCCGTAAAGCCCCAGCTTCAGCCGCCCGTCGTTCCGGACGGCTATCTTCACGGCATAGACCAGATTGGCACGCGTATCGCGCGTCTGGATGGTCTTGGGCGTAAATTCGCTTTCGGAAGCGATCCACGTGATACGCCCGGGATAGTCGTATCGCGCATCGCCCCCGAAGTCGGCCGTCACCGTGACCGGCTCGCCGAGCCTCAGCCCGGCGAGCTGATCCGAAGTGAAGTAAGCCCGCAGATAGAGCGTCCCGAGATCGGCGACCTTCATCAGCGGCCGACCCGCCGAAGCCAGCTCGCCGGCCTCGGCATACCGGGCCAGCACGGTCCCCGCGACGGGCGACACGATGCGGCACTTGCGGAGCTGGTCCTCGACCTGCGCGATCTGCAGGTCGATGGCCGAGGCGTTCTCGTCGATCGACGCGGCGCTGTTCGCAAGCGTCGAGAGCAGCGCTTCGAGCTGGCCGTTCAGGACCTTCAACTGCGCGTCCATGTCGTCCAACTGCTTGGCCGTGGCCGCACCGTCGCGCAGCAGATTCTCCACGCGCCGCCGCTCGGTCCGCTGCTTGGCGATCTGCTCGCGCAGTGCGGCCGCCTGCTTGGCTATATCCGGCCGTTCCGAACGTACCGAGGCACGCTGCCGCTCCAACTGGAGCCGCCGCAGGTAAAGCTGTACGGTGTCGATCTCGCCGACCTGCTCTCCGGCCGTCAGCAGATCGCCCTCTTCGGCATCGAAGCGGAGGATGCGTCCCGCGGCTTCGGCCGACACCGTCACTTCCGTGGCCTCGAACGTCCCCGTGGCGTCGAAGTTCCCGCCGCGGTCACATGCGGCCAACAGAAACGCTGCCGCACAAAACAAGATTCGTTTCATCGGTTTATCGTATGTTTCAGTTCGTAAATCGTCTTCAGCAACTCGATCTCCCGCGCGCTGCGTGCCGCAGCGGCGGCATCCTCGTCGGCGATCTTCCGCAGCAGCCCGTTCGTATCCAGCACGCCGTTGCGCAGCTCCGATTCGGCCGCTTCGCGCACCGCCCGCCGCAGCCGGACGATCCGGTCGTCGTCGGCCAGCGCGCGCCGCAGCCGTGCGATCTCCCCGCTTTCTTCGACTGCATCCAACCGGTTGTCGAACAAGAATATATCCCGTTGCACCTCGACTTGCCGTTTAGCCGCATCGAGCCGGCCCAGCGAATTCCGCTTCGTGTAATATCCTCCGAAATTCCACGACATCCGAATCCCCACAAGGGCGTTCCACGTCCAATCGGAGGTCATCATACTACCGAAATAATCCATGCCCGGATAACCGTAATATCCCTGCACGAAAAGCCCGAAACGGGGCCGTGTCGCCGCCTTCACCAGCCGTTCCTGCGCCGAAATGCGGTCGATCCGCGCATCGAAGAGGCGCAGTTCGGGGCGCTCCGGTCCGGCGGCGACGGGTGCGTCCGACGCTTCGGGACGCCGCAGCGCTCCGTCGCCCAGTTCCCGGCCGATGAACAGTTCCAGCATCCGTCGGTAACTGTCGCGCGAAGCCTCCACCTGCGCGAGCTGCTGGCCCGCCGCAAGCAGCTCGGCCTCCACCGCATCGGCGTCGGACTGCGCCGCCGCACCGTTGCGCAGCAAAGAACGGACCTTGTCGAGATCACTCCGCAGCAGTCCGATCGTGATCCGCGTCTGCGCGATCCGTTCGTCGAGCAGCAGGATGCCGAAATAGAGGCCGTCCACACGCCCTTCGAGCGCATAGAGGTCCGCATCGGCGGTACGTGCGGCCTCGGCGGCTTCGGCTTCGGCCATCCGCTTGTCGGCCGACGACTGGCCGCCGTCCCAGATCGTCTGGCTCAGTTCCAGTTGCGCCTTGTACTGGTCCCTGTTCAACCCGGGAATCTCCAGTCCCTGTCCGGCGAGAAATCCCGTCATCTCGCGCGGAAATCCGGGAACATCGGTCTGCCAGGTCGCCTGCGCCGACAGGGAAAGCTGCGGCAGCCAGGCCCGGCGGGCATTCGACAGATCGTATTCGGCAGTACGCCGGATCAGGTCGTACTGCCGAATTTCGGGATAATGCCCGCGGGCCAGCTCCCGGCACTCGTCGAGCGTCGGCTGCGCCTGTGCTCCGAGTACGCACGGCAGCAAAACGGAGAAAAGCAACGCCCGTCTCATACGTCTCTGCGGTTTCGGGGCATCAGCCGCCGCATGACGACTTCGATCGTCTCCTGCTTGCGAAGTCTGAAAAACGTTTCGCGATCGGCTGCCAGATCGCCGAGCAGCGGCACGATCACCGGATAGGCGATGAACGGAAAGGCGTTGAGCGAAATGATATCGAGCATCAGCATCCGGACATCCATCGGCTCGGTCTCGCCGCGGGCGGCGGAGGCGTCCAGTTCCCGCTGGATGTCGAGCATCAGGACATTCGCGATGCGGCGAACGCTCCGCTGCATACACTCGTAACGGTCGGGGCGAGCCAGCACTTCATTGACGATGAAACGCGGCAGGTCGGGATTGGCCGCGATGAAATCGAAATGGCGTTCGATGCCGTTGCGCAACCGTTCGGGAAGCGGCAGGCCCGGTTGGCCGAAAGCCGCCAGCACCGATTCGCTCATCAGCCGCATTTTTTCGTCGAGAATCCGCTCGAAGATATGTTCCTTCGTGCGGAAGTAGTAGTGCAGCATGGCGTGGGTCACGCCCGCTGCCTCGGCGATCGAAGTGGTCCGCGCCCCGGCGTATCCCTTCGTCAGAAACTCCCGTTCCGCGGCCTTCAGGATCGCCTGCTCCTTGTTTTGCTGAGGTTTCGTCATGCCTTTTCCTGTATTAACATCTATATTTAACAATTTTGTTTACGCAAATATAAGCACAAAAAACCGAATCCTCCAACAATTCTGTTCATTTTTTTTCATCCGAACGCTCCGCGGAGACAGACAGCGGCCCGCAGCGGAGCGTCTCCGGCCGCACGGCCCGGGCAGCTCCGTCCGCAATCCGGACCACAGGCCGTAACCGGTCGGGTATCCGCCGCATCCGGCAGGGGATAGCCGGACCGCCGCCGGAAATCCGCACGCGGTCCGGCAAGGCATCCGAATCCGCCGTTCCGGCCCGGCCGATTTGCATATCCCGGGAATTTTTCGCAAACTTGTAGCCCGAAAACCGCCGGCAGCTTTCACTCCGGCAAACGACCCGACTCTATTATGATGAAAACCCGAACTCTCTGCTGCGCGGCGGGCCTATTGCTGCTCGCCGGCTGCCGCTCCGAGCAGCCCGTGCGCCCGAAGGAGCTGCGATGCGAGAACCTGACCGATCCGCTCGCCATCGACTCCGCCCGTCCTCATTTCAGTTGGAAAACCGACGCCGGCGGCGACTTCCGCCAAAGCGGCTACGAAATCCGCGTCGCGGCGGACAGTACGGAACTGCTCGGCGAAGGGGCCGGGCTCTGGAACTCGGGGCGCGTGGCCTCCGGCGCATCCGTGCTGGTTCCCTACGAAGGGCGGCCGCTGGCATCCCCCTCGCTGGCCTACTGGAAAGTCCGCGTCTGGGACGATGCGGGCCGCGTATCGGCATGGAGCGCGATCCGGCGGTTCGGCGTCGGCATTCTGGAGCCGTCGGGCTGGACGGGAGACTGGATCGGACTGCCGGGAACGGAGTGCCCGCTGCTGCGCAGGCGTTTCGAGGCGGCGGATACGGAACGGACGCACCTGCTGCACGTCGCCTCGCTGGGTTACCACGAGGTCTATGTAAACGGCCGCAAGGTCTCCGACCGGGTGCTCGCCCCGGCCGTGTCGGAACTCGGCAAGAGAGCCCTTTCCGTCACCTACGACATCACGTCCCTGCTCGCGGAGGGACGGAACGAAGTGGTCGTATGGCTCGGTCCGGGCTGGTATCGCCGCGACACCTTCCGCGACGCATCGACCGACGGACCGTTCGTGAACGTCCGGCTGGACGAGATCGCCCCGGAGGGCCCCCGCACGCTTCTCGTCAGCGACACATCGTGGCAGGGCGGCGAGAGCGGCTATACGCCCACCCCGAGCGCGACGTGGCGGCCCCTGGCCTTCGGCGGCGAATGCGTGGACGGCAGCCGGGTCCCCGCGGACCTGACACCGGAGACGCTCGACGGACGCACGTGGCGGCCCGTCGCCACGGCCCGGCTGTCCGGACTGAAGATCTCGCCCCAGATGTGCGAGCCGAACGTCGTCCGCGATACGCTGCATCCGCGATCGCTCCGCCGCATCGCCGACAGCGTATGGGTCGCCGACATGGGCCGCGAGTTCAACGGCTGGATCGAACTGCGCATGACCGGACTGAAAAAAGGGCAGCGCATAGCGATCGACTACTCGGACTGGACGAACGACGACGGATCGTACCGCCCACAGGAAAACAACTCCAACTTCGAGGACCTCTACATCGCTTCGGGCGAAGGGACGGAGGTCTTCCGCAACCGCTTCGACCACCACGCTTTCCAATACCTCCGGATCAGGGGGCTGGCCGAAGAACCGGCGATGCTCGCGGGATACGCCATCCAGGGCGGCTATGCCGACGCTTCGACCTTCGAGTGCTCGGACACCGACCTGAACGCCATCTACGACATGGTGGAATATACGCTCCGCAATCTGGCTTTCGGAGGCTACGTGGTAGACTGCCCGCATCTGGAACGCATGGGTTACGGAGGCGACGGAAACGCCTCATGCCGCACGTTCCAGACACTTTTCGACGCCGCGCCGCTCTACATGAACTGGCTGCAAATGTGGGCCGACTGCATCCGCGACGACGGCGGAATGCCCCACAACGTACCCAATCCGTACCCGGCCGGAGGCGGTCCCTACTGGTGCGGCTTCCTCATCACCGCCTCGTGGCAGACCTACCTGAACTACGGGGATTTCCGCCCCGTCGAGCGCTACTATCCCGTCATGCAGCGCTGGCTGGAGTACGTGGACCGATACACCGTGGACGGACTGCTCGGACGATGGCCCGACACGGACTACCGGGGCTGGTATCTGGGCGACTGGCTGGCTCCCGAGGGCGTCGATTACACGGCGCAGGAGTCGGTCGATCTGGTCAGCAACTGTTACTTGTGCGAATGTCTCGACGCCCTGTCGAAGATGGCCGCGCTGCTCGGCCGGGAGGAGGAGGCCGCACGCTACGGCGAACGCCTGCAAGCGCTGCGCACCCGCATCGGAGAGAAGTTCTACGACCCGGAGACGGCCCGCTACGCCACCGGATCGCAGATCGACCAGATCTATCCGATGCTTGCCGGGGTCACGGCCTCCGAGGAGGTTCCGAAGGTCACGCAGCGGCTTTTCCGCGAGACGCGGGAGCGGCTCGGCGGACACATCGGCTGCGGACTGGTCGGCGTGACCGTGCTCACCGACTGGGCCATCCGCGAGGGACAGGCCGACTTCGTCTGCTCGATGCTCCGCAAGCGCGACGTACCGGGCTATCTGGCCATGATCGACCGCGGAGCCACCACCACGTGGGAACACTGGGCCGGCGACCGCAGCCGGATACACAACTGCTTCAACGGCATCGGCGCATGGTTCGTGCAGGCGTTGGGCGGTATCCGCCCCGACGAACGGGACCCGGGCTACCGGCATATCCTATTCCGTCCGCAGACGCCCGCGGGCATACGGTGGGTCCGGGCGACCAAAGAGACGCCCTACGGCACGGCCGCGATCGACTGGGAAATCGCCGAAGGCCGCTTCGCGGCCGACATCGTCGTCCCGGCCAACAGTACCGCCACCTTCTTCCTGCCGGACGGAGTGCGCACCTGCGAACTGGACGGCCGGACGACGGGGACACCGGACGGCAGGGTAGCGCTCGCAGCCGGACGGCATACGCTCGCCTACGCAACCGGACACGGCAACCGCTGACGGAGACACCTGCCCGGACAGCGGCATTCCCGATACGACGCGGCCCCTGACGCGAATTGCGTCAGGGGCCGTGTCATCCGAAACAGGACCGTAATCTCCCGCACCGGCAGTCCGCGCCCGAAACGAAGACCGCAGGCGCCGCAGCCGTCACTCGGACTGCGTAATGTCCGCCAGTTCGTCGGTGATGGCCTGCTGGCGGCGCTTGTTGAAGGTCAGCGTCAGGTCGCCCAGCAACTCCTGTGCATTGTCCGTCGCGGTCTGCATGGCGACCATACGTGCGGCGTGCTCGGCCGTGGCGCTGTCGAGCGACACCTCGTACATCCGCATCCGCAGCGTGTAGGGCAGCAGCTCGCCGAGCAGTTTAGCGAGGTCCGGCTCGTAGATATAATCGGGCCGCACGTCCGGACGATACGGAGTCTCCGGCCGCGCTGCATCCTCAGTTTCGGCCGCGCCGGACGACGGAAAGACGGCCGGAAGGAAGGTCTCCCGCGTCGGAACCTGGTGTCCCATCGAATGAAAATGGTTGTACACCAGGCATACCCGGTCCGTCGCACCGGCCGTATAGCCGTCCATGAGCCGCTGCGCCAGCTCCGCCGCATCGCGGTAGGAGACCGCGCCGGCCCGGCGGCGGAAATCGTCGTTCACCGCATAGCCCGCCTTGTGCGCGGCCTGCGCGATCTTCTCGCCCACGGGCCACACCTCCACCTCCGCGAAGCCCTCCTCGCGGAGCGCGCCGACCGTATGTTCCAGCTCGCGGACAGCATTGGCATTGAAAGCGCCGCACAGGGAGCCGTCCGACGAGAAGGCCACCACGACGGCACGCCGTCCGACCTCGTGCGGCGCGGCCAGCGGCGACGACGCCACGATCTCCGGATCGCCTTCGCGCAGCGCCGCGGCGATCCGCCCGAGCCGCCGCGCGTACTCGGCGAGCGCCTCAGCCGTACCCTGCACGCGGTGCAGTTTGGCCGAAGCGACCATCTTCATCGCCGAGGTGATCTTCAGCGTACTCCGGACCGATGCGATCCGCGCCCTTATCTCCTTCAGGGAAGCCATGGCACGCTATGCTTTGAGCGAAGCCGCGACACGGGCCGCAGCCTCCTCGATTTTCGTCCCGATTCCGCCTTCGACCTCCGCTCCGCCGCGCAGTGCATCGAACACGTCCGTGGCCGAGAGCGTCTCGACGAGCAGCCGCTCGAACTCGGCGACTTTCCCGATCGGCACGTCGCGCAGCAAACCGTGCGTGCCGCAGTAGAGGACGGCGATCTGCTGCTCCACGGGCATCGGCGCATACTGCGGCTGGACGAGCAGGCGCGTGTTCTTGCGCCCCCGGTCCAGCACGGCCGCCGTCACGGCGTCCATGTCGCTGCTGAACTTCGAAAAGGATTCCAGCTCACGGTACTGCGCCTGGTCGATCTTGAGCGTTCCGGCCACCTTCTTCATCGCCCGGATCTGGGCGTTGCCGCCCACGCGCGACACGGAGATGCCCACGTCGATGGCCGGGCGGTTGCCCTGGTTGAAGAGGTTCGTGTCGAGGAAGATCTGGCCGTCGGTGATCGAAATGACATTCGTCGGGATGTAGGCCGAAACGTCGCCGGCCTGCGTCTCGATGATCGGCAGCGCCGTGAGCGACCCGCCGCCGCGCACCTTGTCCCTGAGCGACTCGGGCAGGTCGTTCATCTCGCGGGCCACCTCTTCCTGCGCGATGATCTTCGCCGCCCGCTCCAGCAGGCGCGAATGGAGGTAGAAAATATCGCCCGGATAGGCCTCACGGCCCGACGGGCGGCGCAGGATGAGCGACACCTCGCGGTAGGCCACAGCCTGCTTCGACAGGTCGTCGTACACGACCAGCGCATGACGGCCCGTATCGCGGAAATACTCGCCGATGGCGGCTCCCGCGAAGGGTGCGAAATACTGCATCGCGGCCGGATCGGCAGCCGTGGCGGCCACCACGATCGTGTATTCCATCGCCCGGTGCTGCCGCAGCGTCTCGACCAGCGCCGCCACGGTCGAAGCCTTCTGACCCACGGCGACATAGATGCAATAGACCGGATCGCCGGCCTCGAAATTGCGCCGCTGGTTGAGAATCGCATCCACGGCGATGGCCGTCTTGCCCGTCTGGCGGTCGCCGATAATCAGCTCGCGCTGTCCGCGGCCGATCGGGATCATGGCGTCCACGGCCTTCAGTCCCGTCTGCAACGGCTCGCTCACGGGCTGGCGGAAGATCACGCCCGGCGCCTTGCGTTCGAGCGGCATCTCGACCGTCCCGCCCTCGATCGGCCCCTTGCCGTCGAGCGGCTCGCCCAGCGGCGTGATGACACGTCCGAGCAGCGCCTCGCCGACACGGATCGAGGCCGTATGGCCCGTGCGGCGCACCGTGTCGCCCTCTTTGACGAGGTCCGTGGGTCCGAGCAGCACGGCGCCGACGTTGTCCTCCTCGAGATTCATCACCACGGCCTTCATGCCGTTCTCGAATTCGAGCAGTTCGTTCGCCTCGGCATTCCCGAGTCCGTAGATGCGGACCACGCCGTCGCTCACCTGCAGCGTCGTACCCACCTCGGCGTACTGCGCCTTGAGGTCGATGCCTTGCAGTTCGGCGAGCAGCACCTCGGACACCTCCGCCGGCTTGATATTATCCTTGTTCATAAGCTATACGATTCGATTGGGTTTGCATCCTAACTTGCGGCGCAGCAGCTTGAGCTGCGCCGCGACGCTCGCGTCGATCAGTACGTCGTCCATCCGGAAGACGAAGCCTCCGATCAGTTCGGGCCGCACTTCGCGCGCGAGCCGCACCTCCCCGTGCGTCCGGCTCTCCGCCGCACGGCAGACCCTTCCGGCGAACCGGTCGTCCACCGGGGCGGCCGTCACGAGCAACGCCTCGCGGATGTTGTGCCGCCGCCGGTAGAGGTCCGTGAACGAATAGAACATGAAGTAGAGGTAATGTTCCCGGCGATGGCGCAGCACCAGCCGCACGAAACCTTCGAGCGACGCGCTCATCGGCCGTCCGAACGCTCCGCGGAGCACCTCCAGCTTCGCCTCGTCGCCGACGACGGGCGAGAAAAGCACGTCACGCAACGAACGGTCCCGCCGGTAAAGGCCGATCAGCCGCCGCACCTCGTCGTAGGTGCGCTCCTCGTCGCCGTTCGCCGCGGAAAACTCCGCCAGCGCCGATGCGTAACGGCTCGCTATCAATCCGGTATACATATCCTATGCCTCCTTTCGTTCGCTCCGGCTCTCCATCTCGTCGAGCATCTTCTCCGCGAGCCGCGTCTGCGACGCCTCGTCGTCCAGCCGCTCGCGCAGCATCTTCTCCGTAATGGCGATCGAGAGCAGCGCCACCTGATGACGGGCATCCTGCAGGATCGCCTCCCGTTCGCCCTCGGCCTTCTCCCGGGCTGCGGCGACGATCCGCGCACCCTCCTCGTCGGCCCTGCGGCGCGCCTCGGCCAGCAGGGCGTCGCGCGTCTCGGCGGCTTCGCGGAGAATCCGGCCGCGCTCGCGCTCGGCGGCAGCCCGGACGGCCTGCCCCTCGGCATCGAGCTCCCGGAGCTTCCGCTCCGCGGCGCGGGCCTCCTCCAGCGACCGGTCGATATACGCCTTGCGCTCCTCGATCGCCCGCACGATCACCGGAAAACCGTACCGTGCCAGCACGATGAAAACCACGGCGAACGCCAGCGTCATCCAGAAGAGAACGCCCGCTTCGGGTTGTAAAAGTCCCATGATCCGCTCGGATTTAAACCGTCAGAGCGCCAGGAAACAAACCACGACGGCGAACAGCGCGACGCCCTCGATCAGGGCCGCCACGATAATCATGTTCGTCCGGACCTTGCCCGCAGCTTCGGGCTGACGGCCGATGGCCTCCATGGCGGCCGAACCGATCTTTCCGATACCGAGACCCGCGCCGATGGCCGCGAGACCTGCGCCGAGTGCGGCGCCGATAGTTCCTAATTCCATAATTTCAATCCATTAACGTTTGACATTCGTTTTATCGTCTTTTTCCGCCCGGCCGCATCACAAAGGAGCCGCACCGGCCGCATCACTTTTCCGCTCCGGCATCCGCCTCGCCGCCTCGCTCCTGCGCCAGTCCGATGAAGACGGCCGAGAGCATCGTGAAGACATAGGCCTGGAGGAACGCCACGAGCAGCTCGAGGCAGTTCATGAAGATCGAGAAGAGCACCGAAAGCGCCGTCATCGAAGCATTCACCGCCGCGCCCATCTTCACCGTGACGAACACCACGCACGTCAGGCTCAGAATCACGGCGTGCCCGGCCAGCATGTTGGCGAACAGACGGATCATCAGCGCGAAGGGTTTGGTGAAGACGCCCACCAGCTCGATGAGCGGAATGATCGGCACGGGAACCTTGAGCCACGTCGGCACGTCGGGCCAGAAAATGTCTTTCCAGTAGCGGCGGCTGCCCGAAAGATTGACCACGAGGAACGTGGCGACGGCGAGCACCAGCGCCACGGCGATATTGCCCGTGACATTCGCACCGCCGGGGAAGAAGGGGATCAGCCCCATCAGGTTATTCAGGAAGATGAAGCAGAAGACCGTCAGCAGATAGGGTGCGAAACGGCGGTAGGAGGGCCCCACGCAGGGTTCGATCAGATCGTCCACGAGCGACTCGACGAGCGTTTCGAACAGCCCGACCACGCCGCGCGGAGCGGCCGCATCGGGTTTGCGCCCCCGATACCACCGGGCCGCACCGAGCACCAGCGCCACGACGAGCGCGCTGTTGAGCAGCAGTCCGGCCACGGTCTTCGTGATCGAAAGGTCCAGCGGACGGAGGTCGCTGCCGTCGGCCTGCCGTTCGACGATTTTGCCGGCATGGTCGCCGTCGGCGGCGATCCGCAGCCCTTCGTACTCGGCCCCTCCGCGCAGGCGTTTCGCCGAGAAGCAGTGCCAGCCGCTCGACGGGCTGTGCACGATGACGGGCAGCGGCAGGCTCCACTCGCGGCCGCCCGCCGTAGCGATGTGCCACTCGTAGCTGTCGCCGACGTGTCCCAGCACGATCCGCTTGACGTCCGGCTCCTCCTCCGCGATCTCCTGCGCCGCCGTGTCCTCCGCACGTCCGGCGGACGAAGCCGCCGCGTGCGCCGCCGCTCCTGCCGGGAACAGCGCCGCCGCAAGGAGCAAAAGCAGGACCCGGCAGAACGGGCCGAACGATCTATTCATACGAATCATTGGTTGTCAATATTTTTCATCGTTCACCTCGACGCACGCTTCAACTTCGTCGCGCAGCACGCGGACGAATCCGCCCGCAATGCCGAGGCGGTGTTCTTCGCTCCCGTCGGATTCGGCATAGACGATCTCGCCCGCCGCAAGACCCGAAACGAGCGGAGCGTGGCCCGGCAGCACGGTGAATGCACCCGCCTCGCCGGGAAACGAGACTTTCGCCGCCGTCGTCCGGCTCAGCTCGCCGGAGGGAGAAACGATCACAAGACGCAACATATCCCGCCTCCTTTTTTATGCATTCGCCCGTTTGAGCAGCTCCTCGCCCTTGCGCACGGCATCGTCGATCGTGCCGACATTGACGAAAGCCTGTTCGGGCAGGCGGTCCGTCTCGCCGTCGAGAATCATCTTGAAGCCCCGGATCGTCTCCTCGATCGGAATGATCTGCCCCTTGACGCCCGTGAACTGCTCGGCCACGGCGAAAGGCTGCGAAAGGAACCGCTGCACGCGGCGCGCGCGGTTCACCGTCAGCCGGTCCTCGTCCGACAGCTCGTCCATGCCCAGGATGGCGATGATGTCCTGCAGTTCCTTGTTGCGTTGCAGTATCTGTTTCACGCGCTGCGCCACCGCATAGTGCTCCTCGCCCACGATATTCGGATCGAGGATGCGCGACGAGGACTCCAGCGGATCGACGGCGGGGTAGATACCCAGTTCGGCGATCTTGCGGCTCAGAACGGTCGTGGCGTCGAGGTGCGTGAAGGTCGTGGCCGGGGCGGGGTCCGTCAGGTCATCGGCCGGCACGTAAACGGCCTGCACCGAGGTGATCGAACCGTAGCGCGTCGAGGTGATGCGCTCCTGCATCTGGCCCATCTCCGTGGCCAGCGTCGGCTGGTAGCCCACGGCCGAGGGCATGCGCCCCAGCAGGGCCGAAACCTCCGACCCGGCCTGCGTGAAGCGGAAAATGTTGTCGATGAAGAAGAGGATGTCGCGCGTCTCGCCCGCCTCCCGGCCGCCGTCGCGGAACGACTCGGCGACCGTCAGCCCCGACAGCGCCACCGAAAGACGCGCCCCGGGCGGTTCGTTCATCTGGCCGAAGACCAGCGTGGCCTGCGAGCGGGCCACTTCGTCGTAATCGACCTTCGAGAGGTCCCAATGCCCCTCCTCCATGCTTTTCCGGAACGCGTCGCCGTAGCGGATCACCCCCGAGGAGATCATCTCGCGCAGCAGGTCGTTGCCCTCGCGCGTGCGTTCGCCCACGCCGGCGAAGACCGAGAAGCCGTTATGCTTCTTGGCGATGTTGTTGATAAGCTCCATGATGAGCACCGTCTTGCCCACGCCCGCGCCGCCGAACAGCCCGATCTTGCCGCCCTTGACGTAGGGCTCCAGGAGGTCGATCACCTTGATTCCCGTGTAGAGCACCTCCTGCGAGGTGGCCAGCTCGTCGAATTTGGGCGGTTCGCGGTGGATCGACGCCTCGTGTGTGCGGTCCAGCGGCCGCATGCCGTCGATCCGCTCGCCCACGACATTGAGCAGGCGGCCCTTGATCTGGTCGCCCACGGGCATCGAGATCGACCCGCCGAGCGCCGTCACCTTCATATGCCGCTGCAATCCGTCCGTCGAGTCCATCGCAATGGCCCGCACGGTGTTCTCGCCGATATGCTGCTGCACCTCGACGACGAGCTCCCGCCCGTCCCGACGGCGGATCGTCATCGCCTCGTGAATGCCCGGCAGCAGACTCTCCCGTCTCAGATCGGGGAAATGCACGTCCACGACCGGTCCGATGATCTGCGAAATGTATCCTTCAACTTGTGCCATATCTATCCGACAACTCTGTTTTTCATCCGTAATAATAATGTTATGCTCCGCGCCGAAACCACCCGCGAAACCGCTGCGGTCTCCGGACCGCCGGCACGGCGCAAAGGTAGCCGATTATCGTCGGGAAGGCTTCGTCCGAACAACCCGAAAAATGTTCAATTTCTTCCCGGCGAACCGTTCCTGCCTCCCTGCGGCGGACAATCCCGGCAAATCTGCCGGAATCCTCCGGCAAACCGCAAAGATACGAAAGAACCGATAAATCGAGTGTATATCACATAAGAATTAACGATACGAAACGCAATTTATTGCGTCGGCGAAACATCCCCCAGATTCCCGCTGCCGGGCCCCCGGGAACCGCCGGAGTCCGAATTCCCGGGGGGCCCGGCAGGCGGACATCCCCAAAAAGCGAGGCGTCCGCAGAAGCGGGCGCCTCTCGCCGAACGCCGTCCGGTCCGGCCGTCGCTCCTCCGGCGTTCGTCCCGCGGGAACCGGATCCGAATCGTTGTATGGCAGACAACGTACACTAATCTCCAAACGATCCGGCTCCCGCAGACAGACATCGGACGGGGCGACGCGACCGACGGTTCATTCGCGTCTCATGCGGTAATCGTAGAATCCGAACACCTCGGTCGAAAGCTCTCCGAGCCAGCCGCTCTTGGCATTCACCCCCGTCTGGACCTTCACGAAGTCGATGTACTCCAGCCCGGCCGGCTCGCCCTCGAACGTCACGGCGTCCGCGATCCGGAAATGGTTGGGATTGGCCGCGGCCGAAACGTTGTCGTCGTCGGTCAGACGGTCGATCGGACTGAAATTGTCCGCATAACCCCACTCGTACGCGGCATTGACCCAATAGGAGCCGTTGCCCGACTGGTCGTAGTTGCGGGCTTCGAGGCGTGTTCCGCGCAACGTATAGCTCTCCGCCTCCACCCACGCAGGGTAGTAGTACCCCTGGTCGTGGAACTGCTTCAGGTAGTCGATCGACCCGCTGCCGCCGCGGTTGTCTGTCCAGCGCGTCTCCATTCCGGCGCCGCGCGGGCGGTAGTAGGTGACGGCATAATCCTGCAACGTCTCCGCCTTGCCCGTCTCCGAACCCTTCAGCTCGTACCACGTGTCGTTGGGCAGCCCGTCCCCGTTCTCGTCCTGCATGACCCAGACGATCCCCGGCTCGGAGGAGCCTTCGAACGAGTTGCCCACGATGGCCAGGTCGTAGCCGCCCGAAGCGTCGATGCTGTGGTCGAAGCCCACGACGATATACCCGCCGAAACCGCCCAGCGAAACGTAGGTGTTCCGCATCATCCGGTCCTCGGCATAGGCGCAGGCCTCCTCCATCGTCGCGGCGGTACAATTCTCATTGACGAACTGCCCGGGAGCGGGCAGAAACTCGTACACCCGGTTCCAGTCGGCGCCGCTGGTCGCCGAACGGGGGCGGTAGTAGCGTCCGGCAGGAGGGCAGACACGGACCGTGAGGGTCTGCGACACCGACAGATGCGAGTTGCGCATCGTCACCGTCGCGCGGTGTTCGCCCTCTTCCGCCGCGGTAAAACGGTAGGCGGGATCGGCGCCCCGCTGCACGGTCTTACCGTCGAGCGTCCAGACATACTCCGCATCGAAGGCGTTTACCACGTCGAGCGGCATGAGGCGGATGGTGCGGCCTGCGGAGACATTGTACTCGGTCCGCTCGAACGTCCAGCCGAACGGCATGTCTTCGGGCGCAGCGACCCGCACGGAAAACTCGACGGTATCCGTCCCGTCTTCGTTCGAGGCCGCGAAACGCAGGGCATAGGTCCCGGCCTCGGCGCTCCGGAAGGTATAGTCCCGCTCCGTAGAAACCTCCCTGCCGTCCACGCTCCACGAGTAGGAGACGGGGATCGAGACTTCGGCCACGGAAGGTTTCAGCACCAGATCGGAATCCGTGAGGATCGTGAAGCCCTCCTCCGCACCGGGAATCGAAACGGTCGGCACTTCGAGCGCCGTCACGTCCACGCGCAGTTCCTCGCTCGCCGTACCGTACCGGGTCGAAACCTCCAGCAGCACGTAAACCTTCCCGACGGTCTCCGCGCGGAAGACGAGCGACGGCTCCTCTCCGATCACCCGGCCGTCCACCGTCCAACTGAAACGGGCGTCGTCGGCGTACTCGTAACGGGGGCTGATGGTCAGTTCGCGCCCTGCCTTCACCGTGTACACGCCCGTTTCGCTGTCGAGCGCGATGACGGGAGCCGGAGACGCATCCGCCTCGATGACCCCATCCCGGTTGCAGGCGGCGAACGACGTCAGAAGAAGGCCGAACAGCGCGATCGCGGCTTTTCTCATCGGACTGCGCATATCATTTGCCGAGCCATTCCGACGTGTAACGATAGGCGAAGTCGATGCCCGCCGGGCTCGCGCCCTTCTGCGCGGAATAGGAGAAACGGCTCTCCTGAACCGGCGAAGCGCCCGAGACGTCGTACACGCAGATATTCGAACTCACGTAATTCGACATGCCGACCCACAGTTTTCCGGTCGTCGGATGCTGGCCCATGATGCCGTAAACGGTCTCGCCGGCCGAAAGCCAGTGCACGTCGGCCGTTTTCGTCTCGTAGTTGTAACGTGTCACGGTGGTCGCGCTGAAGGAGTCCGTATCCACGAAATAGAGGTACGGACCGGTGAAGTCGGCGCACATGCCGACGGCAGGCGACCAGGTGGCCACGGGGAACCGCACGGCCTCGGGCAGTTCTTCATTCAGAATCTCGCGGCCCTCGTGGTCGATGCCCACGATCTTCGCCGCGGAGGTGAAATCGGCGCCCATGTTCTGATTGCCGGTGAAGGTTCCGGCCAGCGCGAAATAGATATTGCCGTCGGCGCCCTTGACGACACCTTTGACCTGACGGCCTTCGTAAGTAATCCGCTTCTCGACGGCATCCGTCGCCGGATCGACGATGACCAGACTGTGGCCGCATCCGGCAAAGAGCTTGCCGCGGGAGAGGACCATGCGGGTCTTGACGGCCCCTTCGGTGGAGAACGCCCCGAAAGTACCCTCCACCGTGGCGCCCACCTCGACGGAACCGTCGCCCAGCGTCAGCGCGCAGATGCCCGACGTGGCTTCCATGCCCGACTCGGAATACTGCACATAGGCCTTCGTCGGACTGACGACCACCAGATGCTGCGGCCATGTATCCTTGCCCTCGGGAGTTTTGATAACCAGCGGATCGGCATACTCCATGCGCATCGTCCGGGCGTCGCAGACGACGAACCGTCCGGCCCCGTTCATCGAACCGCCGTTCTGCGTAAGCAGGTAAATCCGGTCGTTGGCCATGAACATATCCTGCACGACATTGCCGATCTCCTTGCCGCCGTTGGCCTGCTCGAACACCTCCTCGTACTCCTTGCCGGACTTGTCGTACCAGACCAGCATGCCGTTGGCCGAGGTCATGTTGCCCTCGCAGACGACGAACGTGCCTCCGGCGTCCGTGAAATCCACCGAAGCGCACACCTCGGCCGAAGCGAACACCGTCTCGCCCGTGGCGCGGATACCGATCAGCGTGACGATGCCGCCGGCATACGAAACGCCATCCGAAGCGGCCGGAGCCTTCAGCGTGACGCTCCTGCCGGCCAGATCGAACGATGCCGTCCACCCTTCGGGGACGTTCATGAAATCGGCCGTGGTCACGTCGGCCACACGCAGCGACAGCGTCCTCCGCTCCCCGAAACCGAACACGAAGCAACTGCGGCCGTCCTCCGGCTGCACGAAACCGAACACGGCCCCGGTCTTCGGTATGACGATCGTCTGCCCGTCGGTCAGTTCGAAAACGACCTCGGTCTCCCCGTCGGTCACCGACCTGAAGAAGGCGTCGCCGTCCTTGCCCGAGGCTTTGACCTCCTTGCCCGAAGCGTCCTCTACACGCACGCCGTCAACGGTCCAGTACCCCTCGGCATCCACCGCCAGCTCGGGCGCCTCGCCCGATACGGGAATCCTGTTCCCCTCGTCGTCCGTCAGGAAATTACCCTTGCCGCCGAGGGTCCAATAGTAAACGCCCTCGACGCGGTCGATACCGATGACCGGGGCGTCTGCCCCGTTGGCGATCGTCACCGAAGTCTTGTCGCTGAAGACGATCGTGCACCCCTCGTCGGTCTCGACGACCTCCGAGATCGTCTTGTTCTTCTCCAGCGCATCGACGACCGTCCGCAGCGAAGAGACCTTCTCGTTGAGCGCCGCCAGTTCGTTCCTGATCCCGTCGATTTCCGCCCAAAGGTCGTCGTCGTCATACGAACAGCTCCACGTCGCCATGCCGAGCATGGCGAGCATCAGAAGTGTAACCAGTTTTCTCATTCCTTCCGTTTTTTAAGTTTGACATATCCGATAAAAAAATCAGCCGCATCCTCCTGGCAGGATACGGCGGAAAATTCAAAACGGACATTCGCACACCTCCGAAATTTCGCGTTTCGCGACCGGGACGGGCCGGACGGCAGGGGGAAAATCGCTGTTCTGATTCTCGCCCGTAGTCCCGCAGGCAACAAATCCTCTGTAAAATGCGAAAGGCAGGTCTTCTGACTCGTTCCGGTTCCGCGCCTTCCCGGCCGCGCCTGCGGCCAGTGGCAAAGATTGCGAAACCTCTCGTGCTCCTTCACGGAGCGGAAACTCACAGCAACGGGTATTGTCGCAGACTTTCACTGCGTTCCCTTTTCATTCCCCGCCGCGGCCCGTCGCCGGGTGCGGAAAGGAAACCTTTGCGAAGACAAACATAGACTAAAAAAACGAATCCGACAAGATTTTTCCCGATTTTTTTCATCGCTCCGGCCGCAGAGGCCCGGCACGGCGTTCCGCGCCGCCGTGCGGCAGGGGAGGGATGCACCGCGCGCCGCCCGCAAAAAACGCCGCCGGCTTTGTGCCGGCGGCGCCACCAAAAATAACACCAAAATCCGGATCAGGCCGGAAGGGAGATCGTAAAGCGACTGCCCTTGCCGATCTGGCTGTCCACGGTGATCGTGCCGCCGTGCGCTTCGACGAACTCCTTCGAAATAGCCAGTCCCAGACCGCTACCCTGCACCTTCGTGCCGGGAACGCGGAAATAGCGTTCGAAGATGCTCTTGTGGTAGCGCGGGTCGATTCCCCGGCCGAAATCCTGCACGTAGATATTCACGACCTTGTCCTGCTGGCAGGCTCCCACGATGATGCGCGAATTTTCGGGCGAGTGGTGAATGGCGTTCGACAGGAGGTTCGTCACCACCCACGCGATCTTCTCGTTATCGACGAAGAGTTTCGAAATCTTCTCGGGGTATTCCACCTCCACGAAGCAGTGGAACCGCTCGGCGAGCACCTGCGTCGCATGCACGGCGTAGTCGATCAGCTCGATCGGCTTGACGATCTTGGGCATCAGTTTCAGCTTGCCCGACTCGACCTGCGTCATGTTGAGCAGCTCTCCCGTGATGTTGAGCAGCCGGTCGCTGCTGTCCTTGATGCTCGTTATCAGCGCTTTCTGCTCGTCGTTGAGCGAACCCAGCCGGTTGTCGCCGAGCAATTGGAGGCTCATCAGGATCGACGAAATGGGCGTCTTCATCTCGTGCGAGACGGTGGAGATGAAATTCGTTTTCGCCGAATCCAGCTCCTTGTAGCGCGTCACGTTGTTCAGGATGATCACGTTGCCGATGAACTGCTTCCGCTGCCCGCCGACCGGAACGATATGGAGCGGGATGTTCTCCATCTGGAAATAGCTCTCCTTGTTGTCGGCGTAGATCTTCAGCGGCTCCTTCTGTCCTTCGTCCTCCTTCGGTTCGGAGTAGAGCTCGCGGATCAGCCTCCGCAGCAGATCGTTGTTCAGAGCCACCTCCGCGGCCTTGCGGCCGATCACTTCGCCGCGCTTCAGATTCAGGATCGTGCACGCCTCGTCGTTCATGAAGAGGATGTTGCGCTCCGAATCCAGTCCGACGATCGGTTCGTGGAGGCTGTTCACGATCCCCTCGATGCGCTTCTTTTCGATCATGAGCGAATCGAGCGAACTGCGGCGGTATTCCGAGAGTTTGCAGGCCATGTCGTTGAACGACTCGGCCACCTCGCGGAACTCGCGGTTGCCCCCGAAGTCGAGCCGCTCCTCGTAGTTGTGGTTGGCGATCTCCGTGATGCCCCGCTTGAGCTTGTCGATCGGGCGCAGGATCACCGCCGGGAACTGCACGAGGAAGGCCGCGGCGAGCACTACGCAGAGGACCGCCATGACCGTCAGCCACCACACGGCGTCGGCCGCACGCGCTTCCATCTCGGAACTTTTCATGCGGATCGAAGCCATGTTGAGGTCCATGATCCGGTAGAGGTCGCTGCGGACGAGCCTTATCCGGTCCGGAGTCACCGTGTCCGTGAGGGCCGCGATGCGGCGGCCGAGCGACGCCGTGGCCTCGCTCTCGTCCACCTCCGTGATGTTCTGCCGCTGCAGGCTGAGGCTGCGGATGAGCGTCGCCCGCGACGAGGAATCCAGCGAGAGGCGGTCCAGCGACCGGAGCATCTCCTCGGCGTAATGCACCGAGTTGTAGTTGTCCGCGAGAATGTTCCCGGACGCGGCGGAGAGTTGCCGCACGTAACCGACGGAGAGTCCTCCGAGCAGCAGAATCAGGACGAACAGCACGCCGATTCCCAATGTCAATCTGTATCGTAGGTTCATATCACGACAAAATGATTAAGTCGATGTTCATGCCCGCCAGCCGGTTGAGCAACCGGCGCATCCGCGCGGCCGTCACGAGCAGCGAGAGGAGTTTGAAACGGGGTTTGCTGATGCAGACCAGGCTGATCTTACGGGAAATGGCCACGTCCGCGACCGCCTCGACAAAATGATTCGAATGCACGCGCATCACCTCGCCGCCCAACTCCGCGGCCAGATCGAAGTTGTTGATCAGGTAACGCTGGTTGGCCAGCGGAATCCGGTCGGTGCTCTCCCTGTCGCTCTGCACATAGAGCACGAGAAAGCCCGCATTGAGGTGCGTGGCCATGCGCGCCGTCTTGCGGATCAGGCGCCGGGCGCGCTTCTCGCTGCTGTCGATCACGGCCAGCAGACGGTCGCTAAGCTGGGCCGGCTTCTCGATCACCTCGTTCTCGACCTTCTTCTCCACACGCAGCGCGACCTCCTTCAGCGCCAATTCGCGCAACTGGAGGATGTTCTCCTGCCGGAAAAAGTTGTTGAGCGCCGTGGGGACCTTTTCGGGCTTGTAGATCTTGCCCGCCTTGAGCCGGGCGATCAGTTCGTCGGCCGTCAGGTCGATATTGACCACCTCGTCCGCCATGGCCAGCACGCTGTCCGGCACGCGCTCGTGCACCTCGATGCCGGTGATCTCCTGCACCTGCTCGTTCACGCCCTCGATATGCTGGATGTTGATGGCCGAAATGACGCTGACGCCTGCATCGAGAATCTGCATCACGTCCTGCCACCGCTTGGAGTTGATGCTGCCCTCGATATTGGTGTGGGCCAGTTCGTCCACGACGACGATCTCGGGATGCAGGTTGATGACGCCCTGCATGTCCAGCTCTTCGAGCTCCTTGCCCTTGTAGAAAAGCCGGCGGCGCGGAATGACAGGAAGCCCTGCTACGAGGGCTTCCGTCTCGGGACGACCGTGCGTCTCGATGTATCCGATCCGAACGTCCACCCCCGCTTCGAGCAACTGGTGGGCCTCCTGCAACATGCGGTAGGTCTTGCCCACACCGGCACTCATACCGATATAGATCTTGAACTTACCCCGGTGCGACTGCTTGATCAGGTCCAGGAAGTGGCGGGCGCTCTGTTTGGTATCGGTATCCATAAATTACATTCTGAAGGAAAATCCTCCCACAAAATTAACATCTTCCATGGCAGGATTCCAAACCAGATTGGTAAAAATTCCGATCGACATGGATTCCGTGCCCTTGATGTTCCAGCTCTTGCCGGCATTCAGGAAGACGTTCTGCACGTAGAAGTCGCGGTCGATGCCGTAAGTTCCGACGGCATTCCAGGGAACCATGCCCACGCCGGCCTTCATGTCCACGCCCTTCACCGAGAAGGGATAGGCCACTTCGAAATAGGAAGCGTAGGCGCGCTCGCCCTCGGCGTTCACGTCGGCAGCGCCGAAGAGCACCGTGTACCACGACAGCGTGAAGGGAACCTTCTCCGATACGACCCAGCTGGCGCCCACCTCGACGCGGTGGGGCGAGTCGGAACCGAAGCGGAAATAGTTGCGGTCCACCGACTCGCGGTCGGTATAGGCGCCGGTCCAATAGAGGTCGGCCAGCGAAAGCGTCACGGGGCCGAGCGTATAGGCCAGCGTCAGGTCCATCTCCTTATAGGTGGTCGAGGCGAAATCGACCGACCCCCACGCCGTAGCGGAGAAGTTGCCGGCGGTCATGACCAGCGTGGGCTGGAAGCTCACGCCCGCCTCATAGACACCGCGCCAGAGATAGGTGCTGACGATGTCCGCACCGCCGCTGAACGACACTCCTTTTTCCTGAGCGGAAACACGGCCGGCGGAGAAAAGGGCCGCTGCGGCCAATACACCAAATACAAAACGTTTCATAGTAAAAATTTCCTGCTTTATTTAAAATGGGTTAATGGGTTGTTTTTCGTTTCAGGGCGCCGCGCCGGGTCTATGCAGACCCGGCCGACACGGCCTGACCGTCGTCCCATGCCTTCGGCGGACGATCCGGAAGGTTCCGCGGCCTGCGGTTTCCCGCAAGGCGGAGGCTTCGGCTCGGCAGCGGTCCGGGCGAACCGCCCCGCCGGGCGAAGCCGCCCGCCGTTACAGGCAAACCAGGTCCGAAATCAGCAGTACGATGAGGAACACGACCGAAACGACGATCCATCGTTTCGCCGGCTTATCCAGCTTCACCATAGGACGGACTCTTTTCGTTTACTTGTTCTGGGCGGTATCGAGCGCCACGTTGAGCTTCAGCACGTTCACCTTCGAGGTGCCGAACAGGCCGAGCCAGGGGCCTTCGGTCACGGAATCCACGATCCGCTTCACCTCCTCGACGGACATGCCGCGGGCTTCGGCGACACGACGGATCTGAACCTCCGCCCCGCGCGGCGAGATGTCGGGATCGAGACCCGAACCGCTCGCGGTCACCATCTCGGCGGGAACCTCCTCGCGCGAGAGGTAGGGGTGGGCTGCCAGGAAGGCATCGACGCGCTCCTCGACCTGGGCCAGATACTCGGGATTGGTCGTGGCCTTGTTGCTGCCGCCCGAGCCGCCGCCGTTGTAGTCCACGTTCGAGGGACGGCCCCAGAAATAGACGCTGTCCGTGAAAGCCTGACCGACGTTGGCCGCGCCGACCACCTTGCCGTTGTATTCCACCAGCGCGGCTTCGCCGTCGTTGGGAGATGCCACCCACGCCACGAGACGCAGCACCAGCACATAACCGACGAACAGCACGACGCACATCGCCAGCGTGAATTTTATCGAAATCCAAAGATTTTTCATTGTTCTACTACTTTAAAACAGGTTTATCAACATGTCGATCAGTTTGATGCCGATGAACGGAGCGATGATGCCGCCCAGACCGTAGATGAAGAGGTTCCGGCGCAGCAGGGCCGAAGCTCCGATGGGCTTGTACGCCACGCCGCGCAGCGCCAGCGGAATGAGCAGCGGAATGATGATCGCGTTGAAGATCACCGCCGACAGGATGGCGCTTTCGGGCGAAGCGAGGTGCATGATGTTGAGCGCCCCCAGCGCGGGAATCGACGTCATGAACAGGGCGGGGACGATGGCGAAATACTTGGCCACGTCGTTGGCGATCGAGAAGGTCGTCAGCGTGCCGCGCGTCATGAGGAGCTGCTTGCCGATCTCGACGATCTCGATCAGCTTCGTGGGGTCGTTGTCCAGATCGACCATGTTGCCGGCCTCCTTGGCAGCCTGCGTACCGCTGTTCATCGCAACGCCCACATCGGCCTGTGCGAGCGCCGGCGCATCGTTCGTACCGTCGCCCATCATGGCCACCAGCTTGCCGGCCTGCTGCTCGCGGCGGATATACTCCATCTTGTCCTCGGGCTTGGCCTCGGCGATGAAGTCGTCCACACCGGCCTGTTCGGCGATATATTTGGCTGTCAGCGGGTTGTCGCCCGTCACCATCACGGTCTTCACGCCCATCTTGCGCAGACGCTCGAAACGTTCGCGGATACCCGTCTTGATAATGTCCTGCAACTCGATGACACCCTTGATCCGCTCGTTCTCCGAGACCACGAGCGGCGTACCGCCGTTCTCCGAAATCTTGCGGACGATCTTGTCCACCTCCGGAGAGAAGACGTTGCCCGCCTTCTCGGCGATGGCGCGGATCGCTTCGGAAGCACCCTTGCGGATGCGGCGTCCGTCGGGCATGTCCACGCCCGAGCACTTGGTCTCGGCGGTGAACTTCACCATATGCACACCCACCAGATCGGTCTGGCTGAAACGGAAGCCCTGCTCGCGGCCCAGTTCGACGATGGATTTGCCCTCGGGCGTCTCATCGGCTGCCGACGAAAGCACGCAGAGCTGGAGGAACTCCTTGGCATCCACGCCGTTCACGGGATAGAACTTCGTAGCCTTGCGGTTACCGATGGTGATCGTGCCGGTCTTGTCGAGCAGCAGGGTGTCGATGTCGCCCGCGGTCTCGACGGCCTTGCCCGACTTGGTGATGACGTTGGCGCGCAGCGCACGGTCCATTCCGGCGATACCGATGGCCGACAGCAGGCCGCCGATCGTGGTCGGGATCAGGCAGACGAAGAGCGAAATGAACGCCGCCACGGTGATGTTCACGCCCACGTAGTCGGCGAAGGGCTTCAGCGTGGCGCAGACGATCACGAACACGAGCGTGAAGCCGGCCAGCAGAATCGTCAGCGCGATCTCGTTCGGGGTCTTCTGGCGCGACGAACCCTCCACGAGGGCGATCATCTTGTCGAGGAAGCTCTCGCCGGGCTGAGCCGTCACCTTCACCAGAATCCGGTCCGAAAGCACCTTCGTACCGCCCGTAACGGAGCTCTTGTCGCCGCCCGCCTCGCGGATCACCGGAGCGGACTCGCCCGTGATGGCGCTCTCGTCGATCGAAGCCAGACCCTCGATGATCTCGCCGTCGGCAGCGATCGTATCGCCTGCCACGCACTCGAACACGTCGCCGCGCTTGAGTTCCGAGCTGCTTACGATATGCGACTGACCGTCCTTCTCGATACGCTTCGCAGGCGTCTCCTCGCGGGTCTTGCGCAGCGAATCGGCCTGAGCCTTGCCGCGCGCCTCGGCAATGGCCTCGGCGAAGTTAGCGAAGATGATCGTGGCGAAGAGCACGATGAAGATTACGATGTTGTAGAGCAGCGAGCCCTGCGACTCGTCGCCCGTGACGGCGATGTAGCCGATCATGACGAGCATGACGAGCGTCACCACCTCGACAGTGAACATGATCGGATTCTTGATCATCTGCCGCGGATCGAGCTTGCGGAAGGAGTCTGCGAGGCTCGATTTCATGAGCTGTTTGTCGAACAGCGAATTATTTACACGGTTTTTCATTTTTTCAATCCGGAATTAGAATTAGAACTCAACGGCGGTCAGGTAATCGGCGATCGGGCCCAGAGCCTGAGCGGGGAAGAACGCGAGTGCGGCCACGATCACGATGACGGCGAAGGTCATCAGCGAGAAGGTCGCCGTATCGGTCTTCAGCGTACCGGCGCTTTCGGGAATGTACTTCTTCGAAGCCAGCAGACCCGCGATGGCCACCTGTCCGACGATCGGGAGGTAGCGGCCGAAGATCAGCGCGATACCGGTCGAAATATTCCAGAACGGCGTGTTGTCGCCCAGCCCCTCGAAGCCCGACCCGTTGTTGGCCGCCGACGAGGTGTATTCGTAGAGCATTTCGCTGAAACCGTGGAACGAGGGATTGTTAAGCCATCCGAGCGACGGATCGGCCGCGATCAGCCCCGACGAGAAAGCCGTGCCGACCAGGATGAGGAAGGGGTGGAGCAGGACGACGATCGTGGCGATCTTCATCTCGCGCGCCTCGACCTTGTGTCCCAGGAACTCGGGGGTGCGGCCCACCATCAGACCGCTGATGAAGACGGCGATGATGAGGAACGCGAAGTAGTTCATCCAACCCACACCGACTCCGCCGAACCAGCAGTTGATCTGCATGTTGAGCATCTGCATCATACCGCTCAGCGGCGTCTGCGAATCGTGCATCGAGTCCACCGAGCCGTTCGAGGTGACGGTCGTCACCATGCCCCACATGGCCGAAGCGGCCGAGCCGATGCGGATCTCCTTGCCCTCCATCGAGCCGCGGTCCTGCGCGATGCCCATTTCGTCGATATTGGGGTTACCGCCCATCTCCTGCGGCACGGAAATCAGAATACCTGCCGTGAAGGCGAAGAGCATCACGCCGAAGATGCAGCCGGCCAGCTTGCGGCGGCGGATATAGAATCCGAACGCCCAGGCCATGGCCATCGGGATGATGAGGATCGACCAGCACTCCAGCATGTTAGTGAAGGCGTTGGGGTTCTCGAGCGGATGGGCGGAGTTCGTACCGAAATAACCGCCGCCGTTCGTACCCAGTTGCTTGATGGGCACGATGGCCGCCGTGGGGCCCTGCGAAATGACCTGCTCCTGACCTTCGAGCGTCGTCAGGGTCTGCTTGCCGTCGAACGACATCGGCGTGCCGTTGATGACCAGCAGGATACCAACGAGCAGCGAGAGCGGCATCAGGATACGGGTCGTGCTCTTGACGAGGTAAACCCAGAAGTTGCCGATCGTCTTCGTGGTCTTCGCCGCCAGCGCCTTCATGATGCCGGCCATAGCCGCCATGCCGCAGGCCGCGGTGATGAACTGGAAGAGCATGATGACGAAGATCTGCGTGAAATACGACAGACCCGACTCGCCGCTGTAATGCTGCAAGTTACAGTTCACCATGAACGAAATGCAGGTATTGAAGGCCAAATCGGGCGTCTGGCCCGGGTTGCCGTCGGGATTCATCGGCAGATAGCCCTGGAACACCAGCAGCAGCATGCCCCAGAAGAACCAGAAGAGGTTCACCATGAGCAGTGCCTTGAGGAACTGCTTCCAATCCATTTCCTCGTCCTCGCGGATGCCGCACACCTTGTAGATTCCGCGCTCGAGGGGAGCCATGAAGTCGAGCCACGTGCGCTCCCCGCGATATACTTTGGCAATGTAGCGTCCCAGCGGATAGCAGAGCACCACCAGGGCGACCCATTGCAGAATGACACCTAAAATCTCCGTATTCATCTATTCAACTATTTTAATCGTTAGAACTTCTCGGGTTTCACCAGCACGTACATCAAGTAAATGAAAATCGCGAGGCTCAAAACAAGTAAACCGACAAACATACTTTTCCTCCTTAAATTTTTTCAAACCATTTCACACATGCGAAGTAGAGCCAATAGCAGAGGCTTCCCAGCGCTGCCAGCAGCACGAACATCAAGACTTCATTCATCTTCTTTCCTTTTTTGAATTATACATTAGGGTTACGAATCCGCACATCATACGGTGGAACAGGCAGACGGCCCCCAGGCCGCCCATCGCTATAAGTATCCATCCGATCGTCATAACAGCATCTTTCGTTTCGTGCCCCACGTAGTATAAAGAATGTGCCACAGCGCGCCGAAAATCGCAACACGCTGTGTATCACCAGAAAGATTCGAATCAGACGAAAAAATCGAGAGGGCGGTCCTATCAAAACGATAGGATCGCCCTCTCAAAATGGAAAAGTCCGGGACGCGCTACCTGCCGATGCCGTACTCGTCGATCTTGCGGTAAAGCGTGGCGATGCCGATGCCCAGCAGCCGCGCCGCCTCGGTCTTGTTGCCGCCGGTGTACTTCAGAATCTTCGCGATATGCCGCCGCTCCATGTCGCCCAGCGACACGGGGTCGTCCGCATCGCCGCCCTCCGCACCCCGGAAATCGGCGGGAAGGTCCCCGGCCGTGAGGCGGCCGTCCTCGGCCATGATCATACTCCGCTCCACGACGTTGCGCAGCTCACGCACGTTGCCGCGCCATGCGTGACGGCGCATCAGCCGCACGTATTCGGGGTCGATCGACACGATCCGACACGCCATGCGCTGCGAGAACTGCCCGACGAAATGCCGGACATACTCCTCGATGTCCTCCGGACGGTCGGCCAGCGACGGCAGGCGGATCGTAAAGACCGAAAGACGGTAAAAGAGGTCCTCACGGAAACGCCCCTCGGCGATCTCCCGGGTCAGGTCGCGGTTCGTGGCGGCGATCACGCGGATGTCTGTCTTCGTGGCCCGGGTCTCGCCGATGCGGATGTATTCGCCGTTCTCGAGCACGCGCAGCAGCTTGGCCTGCAACTCGGGCGCCATCTCGCCGATCTCGTCGAGGAACAACGTGCCGCCGTCGGCCTCGTCGAGCAGTCCCTTCTTGTCCTTCACGGCGCCGGTGAAGGCCCCTGCCTTGTGGCCGAAAAGCTCGCTTTCGAGCAACTCCTTGGTGAAGGCCGCGCAGTTCACCGCCACGAAATTCTCCCGGCTGCGGGAGCTGCCGCCGTGAATCGCCCGGGCGAAAACGTCCTTGCCCGTGCCCGTTTCGCCCGTCAGCAGCACCGAAGCGTCCGTACCCGCCACCTTGCGGGCCAGCGCCACGGCTTCGCGCATGGGAGCCGACGAACCCACGATGCCGTCGAACGACACGGCGTCGCCGTTCTGCTTCTCGAGGCGCTGCAACCGCCGCTGCATCCGGACCTTCTCCATCGCCCGGGCGAGCAGAGGCAGGATCTTGTTGTTGTCGTCGCCTTTGGTGATGTAATCGAACGCCCCGTTCTTGATGGCCTGCACGCCGTCGGGAATGTTGCCGTAGGCCGTCAGCAGAATCACCTCGACCTCCGGGGCGGCCGCCTTGATCTTCGCCGCCATGTCCACGCCGTTGCCGTCGGGCAGCTTGACGTCGCACAGCACCACGTCGGGCGCATAGCGTTCGAGCAGCTTCAGTCCCGCAGCGCAATCCTCCGCCTGGGCCACGTCATAACCCTCGAGCGAGATGATCCGCGCGAGCAGTCCCCGCAGTTGCGTTTCGTCGTCGATAATCAACACTTTCTCCATAAAAAGACGGTCGTTTGGGGGCAAAGATACAAATAATCCGGCAAAGCCCGGTACGGTGCGGGAAAAACGGCGTCCGTCAATACCGGGCGCTGCGCGCTCCGCGGCGGAAGATCGCCACGACGGCCACGGCCGTCAGCACTTCGGAGCACGGCACGGCCAGCCAGATGCCCCGGACGCCGAGCAGCGGCGGCAGGGCGACGAAGCAGGCCACCAGCAGCACGAAGCCGCGCAGCAGGGTAACCGTCATGGCGGGCCGGGCGCGTTCGACGCTCTGGAAATAACCGATCGAGACGATATTGAAGGCGAAGAAGACGAACCCCGAAGCGAAGAGCGGCAAACCTCCGACAGCGATGCCGTAAGCGGGATAGACCTCGTCGAGGAACATCCCCACGATCTGACGGCTGAACAGCGCGGTCAGGATGAAGAAGGCGAGTCCCAGCAGCACGGCCGTCATCATCGCCAGCCGGAAGGCCGACTGCACGCGCTCAGCGTTGCCGGCGCCGAAATTGTAACTCAGAATCGGCTGCGCGGACTGCCCGATGGCGTTATAGACCATGAAGATGATCGGAAAGAAGTAGCAGGCGATGCTGAACGCCGCCACGCCGTCCTCGCCCAGGTAACGGATGAAAACGTAGTTGCCCGTGAACATCATCGCGGCGATGGCTCCCTCGCAGAGGAAGGTCGAGAGCCCCAGCCGGCACATGTATCCCACGTTGCGGCGGGTCAGCCGGAGACTCCTGCGGCTCGTCTTCACCCGGCAGAAACGGATGACGTTGCGCCGCCGGCTCAGGTAAACGAGGATCATCCCCGCGCCGACCACATAGCCGAGACTCGTGGCCAGCGCCGCGCCGAACATGCCCCAGCCGAAGAGGAAAATGAAAACGTAGTCGAGCGCGATATTGATGACCGCCGGAACGGCATTGCAGAGCATCGCATAGTTGGGCGCCCCGTCGAGCCGCACGAAGAACATGCCCGAGCTGAGCAGCGCACTGAAGGGCAGAAAAGGCACGAACCAATACATGTACTCCAGCACGAGCGGCATGAGGCGTTCCGAACTGCCCAGCAGCCGCGCCGCGCCGGGTGCGAACAGACAGATCGCGAGGCTGTATGCCACGAGAAGCAGCGACGAAACGACGACGGCCTGCGTCACGTTGATCCGCGCCGTCTTGACCTTTCCGTGTGCGAGGTGGATCGACGCCACGACCGAAGCGCCGACACCGAACATCAGTCCCACGCCCGTATTGATGAGGAACAGCGGCGCCGTGATATTGACTGCCGCCAGCGCGTCGCTGCCGACGCCGCGGCCGACGAAAATGCCGTCCGTGATGACGAACGCCGCCGAGAAAACCATTCCCAGAACGGTAGGGATCAGCAGTTTGCGGAACAACCGCGGAATCTCCATGCTGCCGAAGTCGATACTGTCTTTCATGTTTTCGTTTTTTGGGAGTGCAAAGATAACGCTTCCCGCACGGAGTGCAACCCATATAGTTAAATATGATGAATCCCCCAAAATCATAGCCTGCGCGGTCTCACGCGCCGCATCCCGTCCGGCAGGACCGCACCGATCGTCTGTCGGACCGCACCGTTCCGGAACGGACCGCACCGTTCCGGAACACACGGAAAAGCCCCGCGCCGGAAAATCCGGCACGGGGCGGAACGGCTCCGGACCGACGGCGTCAGGCCCGGCCCTGATCGGCGACGGCCTGCATCAGACGGGCGATCTCGTCCGGATCGCCCAGGAAATAGTCCTTCACGCAATTCAGCCCCTCGCTGAACTCGAAAACATAGGGAGTGGCCGTCGGCAGGTTGAACTCCGAGATGGCCTCGTCGGAGATGCCCTTCAGGTGCTTGACGATGCCGCGCAGGCTGTTGCCGTGGGCCACGACCAGCACCTGATCGTACCGGGCGAGCGACGGCAGAATCTCGCACTGCCAGTAGGGCATCGTACGGGCGACGGTGTCCCGCAGCGACTCGGTGGCAGGCAGCTCGGCCGCGGGAACCCCCGCATAGCGGGGATCGAAACGCGGATTGCGCGGATCGTCCGCCGCGAGCGGTTCGGGGGCCACGTCGTAGCTGCGACGCCAGACATGCACTTGCTCGTCGCCGTACTTCTCGGCCGTCTCGCGTTTGTTCAGCCCCTGCAACATGCCGTAATGCTTCTCGTTGAGCCTCCAGCTCTTCGTCACGGGAATCCAGTCTTCGTTCATCCTGTCCAGCACGATGTCGAGCGTCCGGACGGCCCTCTTCAGAAAGGAGGTATAGGCGCATCCGAAACGGAAGCCCTCCCGAAGGAGCGTCTCTCCGGCCCGGGCGGCCTCCGCGACGCCCTTTTCGCTCAGATCCACATCGGTCCAGCCCGTAAAACGGTTCTCCCGGTTCCATTCGCTCTCGCCGTGGCGGAGCAGCACGATTTTCTTCATAAGACGGTATTTTTTGATTGATTGAACGGATCGCGGGCGGTTCACGCCCCGGCGCTCACACGGTTCGTGAGCGGCTCTCCGGCAGCGAACTCCCTGATATTTTCCATCGTGGTACGCGCTATGTTATCCAACGCTTCACGTGTAAAGAACCCCTGATGCGAAGTGACGATCACGTTGTTGAACGACAGCAGGCGCGCCAGCACGTCGTCGCTCATGATCCGGTCCGAGGTGTCTTCGTAGAAATAGGCGGCCTCCTCCTCGTAAACGTCCAGCCCCGCCGCACCGATCTTCTTCTGTTTCAGCCCGTCGATCAGCGCCCCGGTATGGATCAGCTGCCCGCGGCCCGTGTTGATGAGCATGACGCCCGGCTTCATCCGCCCGATGGCCTCCGGCCCGATCATGTAGCGCGTCCGATCGGTCAGCGGACAATGCAGCGAAACGATGTCCGCCCGCGCGTACAGCTCGTCGAGCGGCACATAGGCGATCCCGGCCACCGCGGCATACGCTTCGTCGGGACAGAGATCGTAAGCGATGACCTCCATGCCGAAGCCCCGGAGAATGCGGATCAGCTCACGGGCGATCCGGCCCGTGCCGACGATGCCGGCCGTCTTGCCGTAGAGATCGAAGCCCAGCAAACCGTGGAGAGAGAAATTCCCGTCCCGCGTGCGCCAATAGGCGCGATGGATTTTGCGGTTGAGCGACAGCATGAGCGCCACGGCGTGCTCCGCCACGGCATGAGGCGAGTAGGCGGGGACCCGCACCACGGGAATCCCGTGCTGCGCCGCAGAGAGCAGGTCCACGTTGTTGAAACCCGCGCAGCGCAGGGCGATCAGCCGCACGCCCAACTGCGAGAGGCGTGCGACGGTCGCGGCGTCGGCCGTATCGTTCACGAAGATGCAGACGACGTCGGCCCCTTCGGCCAACGCTACGTTCCCGGCGTTGAGATGGCTGCGGTGATAGGTCACGTCGAATCCGTACGCATCGCGGATGCGGTCGAACGACTCACGGTCGTAAGGTTGTGTCCCGAAAAGAGTGATTTTCATGTACGGCTGAGATTAACGGATCGTCATCGAACGTTTTTCCAATCGCATTTATTATGCCGCAAATCCGGAGAATCCCGCGGGAGCGGAGACGCCGGCCCCTTTTCACGGACGGAGACGCCCGCCGCACCGTCCGCAAAAGGGCCTTCCGCAAAGGAACCGCCCGGACGGCCGCGGGAGAGGTTCCTGCGCCGTCACTTCTTCGTATTCCGGTACTCGGTGGGGGATTCTCCCGTGTGCTTCTTGAAAAATCGCCCCAGATACGACTGGTCCGGAAAATGGAGCCGGTAGGCGATCTCCTGCACCGACAGGTCGGTGGACTGCAAAAGCATCTTGATCTCCAGAATCACCGAACGGTCGATGAACTCCTTGGCCGTCGTATGGGCGATGCTACGCACGATCGTCGAGAGGTAGCGGGTCGAAATGCAGAGCCGGTCGGCATAGAAGGTCACTTCGCGTTCGTGCGCGCAGTTCTCGTGCACGAGCGAGACGAAGCGGTGGAACAGCTCGGTCTGCCGCGTGGTCGTCTCCGACACGGCCTGCCGCCGGGAACCGAACCGCTGCATCTTGTCGAATGCCTCCAGCAGCACATTCTGCAACCGGTTCCTGATGATCGTGTTACGGAACATGTTGTCCCGGTCGCGGTAGGTGTAGCCGGCCATCTGGAACCAGATCGAAGCGCCCTCCACGAGCCGCGGGTGAAGCCGTACGATCGGCTGCTCGCGCAGCGCGGCGAAGAAGGCCGGATCGAGCCGGAAGGCCGCCTCGGAGAACAGATCGAGCGAGAAGGCGCAGTAGGTAACCCGGAAATCCGCCGACCGATCCGCGAGCAGGAACACCGAACCGGGAAGCAGCAGGAGCATCGTATCGGCCCGCACCTCCCCCCGGTATTGGTCGATCGTCGCCACGGCGCTGCCGCCGCGGCAGAAGAGCAGCGCACCGCCCTCGATGCGGTAGGGGCAACTGCCGAAAAAGGCGAAATCGGACTCGCCGACCGTGAACTGCTCCTCGGGAGTGGTCATTATCGGATTACGCGAAACCATCTGAAATTCTTTTTTCGAACAAAAATAGCGCAATTTTGCGGAAAAGAGAATATTTTATTCCGAAAATTACCAACACTATTCGCAATATTAAGATATCGAATGCGTTATAATAGGGTACTTTTGCACCTGAAAAAGTTTTTTAGTACATTTATAAAGAGGAATTATGAGACAAACATTTGTGAAAGCTGCCCTCGTGGCAAGCTGCATGGCAACCGTCGCGTGCAAACAGGCCCCGACGGAAATGGGGCCCGGTCAGTACCCCGTAATGACCATCGCCACCACCGACCGCACGATCCCGAGCAACTACTCGGCCAAGATCAACGGACGTCAGGACATTGCGATCTATCCGCAGGTTTCCGGCACGATCACGGAGGTCTGCTTCAACGAAGGACAAACCGTATCGAAGGGCCAGACCCTCTTTATCATCGACCAGGTTCCCTATAAGGCGGCTCTCCAGACGGCCGAAGCCAACGTGGCCGCAGCCGAGGCCGGCGTGGCCACCGCACAGCTCACCTACGACAGCAAGAAGGAGCTGTTCGCCAAGCAGGTAGTCTCGCGGTACGACCTCTCGACGGCCGAGAACAACCTGCTCACCGCCAAGGCGCAGCTGGCACAGGCCGAGGCACAGCGCGTGAACGCGGCCAACAACCTCTCCTATACGGTAGTAAAGGCCCCGTCGAACGGCGTGGCCGGCACGATTCCCTACCGTGCGGGCGCGCTGGTAAGCGCTTCGCTTCCGCAGCCGCTGACCACCATCTCGGACAACTCGGTGATGTACGTCTATTTCTCTATCACGGAAAACCATCTCCAGAACCTCATCCGGAAGTACGGCTCGATGAGCGAAGTGCTCAAGGCCATGCCCGAGGTGCAACTGCGGCTCAACGACGGTTCGGTTTACGATCAGGCAGGCCGTATCGAGGCGATCAGCAGCGTGCTCGACTCCTCGACGGGTGTGGCGCAGTGCCGCGCGGCATTCCCCAACCCGAGCGGTCTGCTCATCAGCGGCAGCAACGGGTCCGTCATCCTGCCCAACGAGTTCAAGGGCGTCGTGGTGATCCCGCAGAGCGCGACGTTCGAGATTCAGGACAAAGTCTATGTATATAATATTGTGGACGGCAAGGCCTCGTCGAAGATGATCTCCGTGGAGAAGATATCGAACGGCAAGGAGTATATCGTCAATGAAGGGCTCACCCCGGGCGAGCAGATCGTGTCCGAAGGCGTAGGCCTGCTCCGCGAGGGCACGGAAATCGTGGCCAAGACGCAGCCGACGGCCGCACCGGCCGCGGAAACCGAGAAGCCCGCAGCAGCCGGAGCCGCTCAAACCGAAACCGAAAAGGAGGAATAACGTATGACACTCAAGCATTTTATCGAACGGCCCGTTCTGGCGTCGGTCATTTCAATCGTAATCGTCATAGCCGGTATCATCGGTCTGGCTTCGCTGCCCGTGGAGCAGTACCCCGATATCGCGCCTCCGACGGTGATGGTGCGCGCCACCTATCCGGGCGCCAACGCCGAAACGATCCAGAAGTCGGTGATCGTACCCCTCGAGGAGGCGATCAACGGCGTGGAGAACATGATGTACATTCAGTCCGAAGCCTCGAACTCGGGCAGCGCCTCGATCACGGTCTATTTCCGCCAGGGAACCGACCCGGACATGGCGGCCGTGAACGTCCAGAACAAGGTGGCCACGGCCACGGGACAGCTGCCGGGCGAGGTGACGCAGATCGGCGTGACGACCATGAAGCGTCAGACTTCGATGCTGAAGGTGATCTCCATCAGCAGCCCCGACGACACGTATGACGAGGGCTTCCTCGCCAACTACTTCTCCATCAACATCGAACCGCGCATCAAGCGTATCCAGGGCGTGGGCGAGTGCTTCGTGCTCGGCGCCGACTACGCGATGCGAATCTGGCTCAAGCCCGACGTGATGGCGCAGTACAACCTCGTCCCGTCGGACATCACGGGCGTACTCTCCGAACAGAACATCGAGGCGGCCACCGGTTCGCTGGGCGAGAATTCGGACAACACGTTCCAGTACACGATGAAGTACCGCGGCCGTCTGATGACCCCGGAGGAGTTCGGCGAAATCGTGATCCGCTCGCTGAACGACGGCAGCGTTCTGAAACTCAAGGATGTGGCCGAAGTGGAGATGGGCGACGAATCGTACGCCTACTCGGGCAAGGTGAACGGTCACCCGGGCGTGTCGGCCATGATCTTCCAGACCGCCGGGACGAACGCCACGCAGATCGTCGGCGACATCAACGCCCTGCTCGACGAATGCCGCGCCGAACTGCCGAAAGGCATCGAGATCACCGACCTGATGAGCGTGACGGACTTCCTCTACGCCTCGATGAACGAGGTGCTGAAGACCCTGATCGAAGCCATCATCCTCGTCGTATTGGTGGTGTATGTCTTCTTGCAGGACATCCGCTCGACGCTGGTCCCCACGATCTCCATCTTCGTCGCCCTGATCGGAACGTTCGGCTTCCTCGCATTGGCCGGCTTCTCGATCAACCTCCTGACGCTGTTCGCCCTCGTGCTGGCGATCGGTACGGTCGTCGATGACGCCATCATCGTCGTCGAAGCCGTCCAGGCGCGCTTCGACGTGGGCTACAAGTCTTCGTACATGGCCACCATCGACGCCATGTCGGGCATCACGTCGGCCATCATCACCTCGACGCTCGTCTTCATGGCCGTGTTCATCCCCGTAACCATGATGGGCGGCACGTCGGGTACGTTCTACACGCAGTTCGGTATCACGATGGCCGTGGCCGTAGGTCTTTCGGCCGTGAACGCCCTCACGCTGTCGCCGGCGCTCTGCGCCCTGATCCTGAAGCCGTATCTCGACGAGAACGGCGAGATGCGCGACAACTTCGCCGCACGCTTCCGCAAGGCCTTCAACGCCGCGTTCGGCGTCATGGTCAAGAAATACAAGCACGGCGTGCTGCTCTTCATCAAGCACAAGTGGCTCATGTGGTCCACGCTCGCGCTGGCATTCGGCCTGCTGATCGTGCTGATGAACAACACGAAGACGGGTCTGGTTCCCGACGAGGACCAGGGTACGGTGATGGTGAACGTCACGCTGGCCCCCGGTTCGTCACTGGCCGAGACCACGAGCGTGATGGAGGAAATCAGCCGCCGTCTGGAGAAAATCCCGCAGATCCGCGACTTCAACGCCATCTCCGGATACGGTATAATCGCCGGACAGGGCCCCTCGTACGGTATGTGTATCATCAAGCTCAAGGACTGGGACGAGCGTCCTGAAAAATCGGACGGCGTGCAGGCCGTCATCGGACAGATCTACGCCCTCACGGCCGATATCAAGAAGGCCCAGGTCTATGCCATGGCTCCCCCGATGATTACGGGTTACGGTACGGGCAACGGCATTTCGATGCACCTGCAGGACCGCGCTGGCGGCAGCACGGAAGACTTCTTCAACGTCTCGCAGCAGTTCATCGGCGCGCTGAACCAGCGTCCGGAATTCGAACGTGCCGTCACGACCTTCAATATCGCCTTCCCCCAGTATATGGTGGACATCGACGCTGCGAAGGCCAAGCGTGCCGGCATCTCGCCCACGTCGATCCTCTCGACGATCTCGGGATACTACGGCGGACAGTACGTGTCGTACTTCAACCGCTTCTCGAAAGTTTACCGCGTCATCATCCAGGCCGATCCGAAGTATCGTCTCGACGCCGAGTCGCTCAACAACGTCTTCGTGCGCACGGACAGCGGCGAGATGGCTCCCGTAAGCCAGTTCGCCACGCTGACGAAGACCTACGGCGCTGAGGTGCTCAACCGCTTCAACCTCTACAACTCGATCGCCATCAACGGTACGAACGCCAGCGGCTATTCGACCGGCGAAGCGATCGCCGCGGTCCGTGAAACCGCCGAGCAGCTCCTGCCGAAAGGCTACGGATACGAATTCGACGGCATCACGCGCGAGGAGAGCCAGACGACGAACAACACGGCGATTATCTTCGGTATCTGTATCCTGCTCATTTACCTGATCCTGAGCGCCCTTTACGAGAGTTTCTTCGTTCCGTTCGCCGTCATTCTGTCGGTTCCGTGCGGTCTGATGGGTTCGTTCCTGCTGGCCAAGGCCATGGGACTCGAGAACAACATCTATCTCCAGACGGGTATCATCATGCTGATCGGTCTGCTGTCGAAGACGGCCATCCTCATCACGGAGTACGCCGCCGACCGCCGCGCCGCAGGTATGTCGCTCACGCAGGCCGCCGTATCGGCAGCCAAGGCCCGTCTGCGTCCTATTCTGATGACGGTGCTCACCTGCGTATTCGGTATGCTGCCGCTGATGACCGCATCGGGCGTGGGCGCTCACGGCAACTCGACCCTCGGCGCCGGCGTCGTAGGCGGTATGATCGTGGGTACGCTGGCGCTGCTGTTCCTCGTGCCGACGCTGTTCATCGTCTTCCAGACCCTTCAGGAGAAGGTCAAGCCGGTGGAACTGGACCCCGATCCGCAGTGGGCCGTGCGCGCCGAACTCGAAGATGCTAAAAACGAGAAAGAGGAGAAATAACACATGAAAAAGATACTGATTATCTGCCTTGCAGCCGCCATGACGGGCTGCGGCATCTACAAGCCCTACTCCCGTCCCGAGTCGATCGAGACCGACGGATTGTACGGCACGGCCGAAACGGCGGATTCGACGACCATCGGCGACATTACGTGGCAGGAGATGTTCTCCGACCCGCAGTTGCAGGCGCTCATCGCCCAGGCGCTGGAGAACAACACCGACCTGCAGTCGGCCCAGTGGCGCGTGAAGGAGGCCGAAGCTACGCTCAAATCGGCCCGTCTGGCCTATCTGCCGTCGTTCAACTTCGCCCCGCAGGGGTCGATCAGCAGCTTCGACAACGCCAACACGACGAAGACCTATTCGATCCCCGTCACGGCCAGTTGGCAGATCGACATCTTCGGCGGTATCACCAACGCCAAGCGGAAGGCCAAGGCGCTCTACCTGCAGAGCAGGGAGTACGAACAGGCCGTCAAGACGCAGCTCATCGCCAGCGTAGCGAACCTCTACTACACGCTGCTGATGCTCGACAGCCAGTACGAAGTGACCGGCGAAACGGCCCGGAAGTGGGAGGAGACCGTCCGCACGATGCGCGCCATGAAAGATGCCGGCATGACCAACGAGGCGGGCGTAGCCCAGTACGAGGGCTCCTACTACGCGATCGAAGCCTCGCTGCACGACCTCGAATACTCGATCCGCGAAGCCGAAAACAGCCTTTGCTCCGTGCTCGGGCTGGCTCCGCAGGAGATCACGCGCGGCAGCCTGGACAACCAGCAGCTTCCGCAGGAGCTCGCCGTGGGCGTACCGGTCCAGATGCTCTCGAACCGTCCCGACGTGCGCAGCGCCGAGTATTCGCTCATGCAGTCCTTCTATGCGACCAACGCCGCCCGTTCGGCGCTCTATCCTTCGATCACGCTGAGCGGCTCGGCAGGGTGGACCAACAACGCCGGCATCAAGGAAATGAATCCCGGCAAACTGCTTCTTTCGGCCGCAGGATCGCTGTTGCAGCCGATCTTCAACGCCGGAGCCAACCGGGCGAACCTGAAGATCGCCAAGGCCCAGCAGGAGGAGGCCAAGCTCTCGTTCCGGCAGACGCTGCTCAATGCCGGCGCCGAGGTGAACAACGCCTTGACGCAATGTCAGTCGGCCCGCGCCAAAACCGACCTGCGAGCCAAACAGATCGAAGCCCTGACGCGCGCCGTGGAGAGCACCGAACTGCTCATGGAGCACAGTTCGACTACCTACCTCGAAGTGCTGACCGCCCAGCAGTCGCTGCTCTCGGCCCAACTGTCGCAGATCACCGACCGTTTCGACGAAATCCAGGGCATCGTAAACCTCTACCAGGCCCTCGGCGGAGGTCGTGACCTTACGACGGAGGAGAAGTGATGAAACGGGGAGCGACCAAGGAGGAGATCATCCGCACGACGCAGGACCTCATCACCCGGAACGGCATCCGTGCCGTCCGGGTCGATGAGATCGCGCAAAGGCTGGGTATCTCGAAGCGCACCCTCTACGAAATGTTCGCAGACAAGAACGACCTGATAAGCGCCTGCCTCGACGATCTGGCCCGCCGGCAGCGGCAGCGCATCGCGGCCAGCCGCAGACGACGCAGCGGCAATCCGCTGCAAAGGACGCTCCGGCTCGCCAACGACTATATCGACAGCCTCTATACGGTCGATCACAGTTTTCTGGCGGACATACGTCGCAAGGTCCTCTTCGCCGAACAATACGACGAACACCGCGAGTTCTGGCGCAAGGAGTTGTCGCTCAATCTCGAGGAGTGTCGCGGGGGGGGGTTGCTCCTGTCGGAGATCGACACCGCCGCTCTGGCCGAGCAACTGATGAGCACGCTGTTCGAGCTGCGGCTGAACCGCACGACGCGCGAAGAGCTCTACCTCCTCTGCCGGACGATTCTCCGGGGCGCTGCGACGCAGCAGGGAATAGACCTCATCGACCGGAAACCGTGATCCGGATTCCGGCAGACCGGAAAAGCCGCAGGCGAATCCTGCGGCTTTTTTTATGCCCGGAAGCGAAAAAAAGCGGCCGACGGAACGATCTGTTCCGAAATTTTTTTATATTTGCACCGCAAAGCGAAGAGAAAAGCGAAACGATGACGACGCATACGGCATACGGCGAAGGGCACGGCGGATTCCGCCGTCACATGATGTACGGTATGATGCACATGCGCAGCGATTTTCGCCGGGTATAGTTCTTCGTGCATAACGTGATACGATCCGGCTTCCCAGGAGGTCGGATTTTTTTGTGAACGATTTCAAACGACAAACGCGATGAATCCGAAAAACTACCGATTCGAAACCTTGCAGGTCCATGCGGGCCTGCGACCCGACACCGAGACCGGAGCCCGGGGCGTGACGATCTGTCCCACGGCCGCCTACCGTTTCCGCAACTGCGACCACGCGGCCCGGCTGTTCGAACTGAGCGAGGCGGGCAACATCTACACCCGCCTGCAGAACCCCACGACGACGGCCTACGAAGAGCGCATCGCGGCACTCTACGGAGCCGTCGGCGCACTGGCCGTGTCGTCGGGCATGTCGGCGATTCTCCTCACGGTGCTGTCGCTGGCCCGCAGCGGCGACAATATCGTGGCCTCGCCGTACCTCTACGGCGGCACGTACAACCAGTTCCGCATCTCGCTGCGCAACCTGGGCATCGACTGCCGTATCGCGGCCAGCGAACGCGCGGAGGACTTCGAAGCGCTCGCGGACGAGCGGACCAAAGCCCTCTATGTCGAAAGCATGGGCAACCCGACCTGCGCCGTTCCCGATCTGGAGGCACTGGCTGCGCTGGCGCGGCGGATCGACGTCCCGTTCGTGGTGGACAACACGTTCGGCGCGGCGGGATACCTCTGCAACCCGTTCGAATGGGGTGCCGACATCGTCGTGGATTCGGCGACGAAGTGGATCAACGGCCACGGAACGTCCATGGGAGGCGTCATCGTGGACGGCGGAACGTACGATTGGGGCAACGGCAAGTTTCCGCAGATCGACGGTCCGTCGGAGGGCTACCACGGGCTGAACCTCCGCGAAGCGTTCGGCGCGGCGGCCTTCATCGCCAAATGCCGCGTGGACGGGTTGCGCGACCTGGGATGCTGTCCCTCGCCGTTCGACTCCTACCTGATGATGATCGGGCTGGAAACCCTCTCGCTGCGCGTGCGTCACGAGGTGGAATCGACACGCAAGGTGGCCGAATACTGCCTCCACCACCCGAAGGTCAAAAGCGTCAGCTTCGTGGGATTCGAGTCGCACCCGAGTTACGGGAACGCCCGCAAATACTACCGGTTCGGTTCCTCGGCCGTCTTCACGATCGAGCTCCGGGGTACGCTCGAAAGCACCGTGCGGTTCGTCGAATCGCTGCAACTGGCGGCCAACATGACGATGATCGGAGACTCGATCACCGTCGTCACGCACCCCGCCTCGACGACCCACAAGCAGCTCGGTGCGGCCGACCTGGCGGCAGCCGGCGTGACGCCGACGCTGCTGCGCATTTCGCTCGGACTGGAGAACGCCGACGACATCATCGCCGACTTCGAGCAGGCCTTCGCTCACGTATCCGACAAATAGGGGATGGTACGCTATTTCGACTCCGGAGAGCCTTTTCCGCTGGAGCGGGGCGGCGAACTGCCCGCATTGCGGATCGCCTACCACACCTACGGCGAACCGAACGCCGCACGCGACAACGTCGTATGGGTCTGCCACGCGCTGACGGCCAATTCGGACGTGGCCGACTGGTGGCCCCACACGGTCGAGGAGGGGAGGTTTCTCGATCCTTCGCGGTGGTTCGTCGTCTGTGCCAACATCCTCGGCTCGCACTACGGCACGACAGGACCGCTGCACGAGAACCCCGCGACGGGGCGGCCGTGGTACGGGGATTTTCCCCGCCTGACCATCCGCGACATGGTCGCGGCGCACCGCCTGCTGGCCTCGGCGCTCGGCATCGGCCGCATCGCCGCCCTCGTGGGCAGTTCCGTGGGAGGCTTTCAGGCCGTGGAATGGGCCGTCGAGGAACCTGCGCGGTTCGACCGCCTCGTGCTGATCGCCACGGCGGCCAAAGCATCGCCGTGGACGATCGCCGTGGACGAGACGCAGCGCATGGCCATCGAGGCCGACGCCACGTTCGGCCAGCCGCGCGACGACGCCGGAATGAAGGGACTGGCCGCGGCCCGCGCCATCGGATTGCTGACCTACCGCGGCAGCAGCGGCTACAACCCCACGCAGCAGGACCGCGTGGAATGGCCCGCCGAACACCGTGCCTCGACCTACCAGCAGTATCAGGGCGAGAAACTCTGCCGCCGCTACAACGCCTACTCCTACTATACGATCCTCGATGCGTTCGATACCCACGACGTCGGCCGCGGCCGGGGCGGGGTGGCCGCGGCGCTCGCGCGGATCGAAGCCCGCACGCTCGTCGTGGGCATTACGACCGACATCATCTTCACCCCCGGCGAAATGCGTGAGCTGCACGGCATGATCCCCGGCAGCCGCTACCGCGAGATCGACTCTCCGTTCGGCCACGACGGCTTTCTGGTGGAGCACGAACAGCTCGACGGACTGCTCTCGCCCTTCATGGAGAACTGACGGCGGCCGGACAGCGCATCCCGAAACACGTCGGACAAAAGAGAGAGACAACAACAGAAAAAATCACAGTATATGAGCAAAATCAAAATCGGACTGTTCGGATTCGGCGTCGTCGGACAGGGCATCTACGAAGTGGTGCGCAAAGCGAAGAACGCCAACGCCGAGATCGTGAAGATCTGTGTCCGCGATCCGGAGAAACCCCGCAAGATACAGGCGGACAAGCGGCTCTTCACCACCTCGGTCGAGGAGATTCTCGACAGCCCGAACATCAACCTCGTCGTCGAAGTCATCAACGATCCCGACGCCGCCTACGACATCGTAAAACGTTCCATGCTCCGCGGCATTCCCGTCGTTTCGGGCAGCAAGACGATGCTGGCCCGCCACCTGCCCGAACTGATCGAACTGCAGAAGACGCGCCACGTCGCGCTGCTGTACGACGCCTCGTCGTGCGGCTCGATCCCCGTGATCCGCAACCTCGAGGAGTACTACGACAACGACCTGCTGCTCGAGGTCAAGGGCATTCTGAACGGTTCGTCGAACTACATCCTCTCGCGCGTGTTCGACCATGCCGAACCGTATGCCGACGCGCTGGCGCAGGCTCAGGCTCTGGGATTCGCCGAGAGCGACCCCTCGTTCGACATCGAAGGATACGACTCGCTCTTCAAGCTGGTCATCATCACGGTCCACGCCCTCGGAACCTACGTGGCTCCGGAACGAATCTTCACCTACGGCATCTCCACGATCCACGACTCGGACATCCGCTACGCCCGCGAGAAGGGGGTGAAGATCAAACTCGTGGCGCAGGTCGTCAAGGTCAGCGACGAGCACTTCACGATGTTCGTCATGCCCGAGTTCGTGACGCCCGACAAGTACATCTACAGCGTTGACGACGAATACAACGGCGTGGTGATCCGCGGCGAATGCTACGACCGGCAGTTCATGTTCGGCAAAGGTGCGGGCAGCCTCCCCACGGCCTCCTCGATCCTGAGCGACATCATGGCCCGCCTGCACGATTACCGTTACGAGTACAAGAAGATGAACTACGTGCAGAAACCCGGGTACACGACCGACATCACGCTGAAGGTTTACGTCCGCTACAAGGAGACCGACATACACAACATACTGCATTTCGACAAAATACGCGAACAGTACATCGGCGAGGAGAGCAACTACGTGATCGGCGACATCCTGCTGAGCGAACTGATGGACAAGCGCTCGCAGCTCTCGGGCAGGGACGTCTTCCTGGCGAATATCCCGATCTTCTTCCTGAACCGCGACCGCTGATTCCACGACGGGCGGGGCGGGAATCCACCGGCACACCTCCACTGCCGGACGGCTCGTTGCAAGGGCCCGGACCGACACAAAGAAACCGGGACGCCGCTTTTCGGGCAGCGTCCCGGTTTTTCCGTAACCGAGGCACTCAGTCCTTCACGCAACGGAGCGAAAGGCCGAATTTCCGGGAAATCGTCGCCGGCAACGGTTCGGTGGTTTCCGAATAATCCAGACTATTGCACTTTTCGCTGTCGTCCGCCAGACCGACCCCCATCAGTTTTCCCATAGTCTTCGCACCGGGTCTATTGCTCTTATCATTTACAATCTGATATCCCGCACAACAGAAGAAATCCTCGGGACGGTTCTGGCTTTCGGCCAGCGCCCGCAGCTCGTCGGCATCGGGGATATGCCAACCTTCGGGACAGATTCCCCGAATACGCCCCGCACCGTCCGATGCGCCTGCGGTGGCCGTGGCATAGTCGTACAGCATGCCCTGCGTGGAGATCATCGAAGCACCGCCCGCAGGTTCCCAAATTCCTGTTCCGAGCTGGGCCCCCGCCGGCTTGTGCCGCATGTTCTCCGCCATCCAGACTTTTCCGTCGATCGCCACCGTCCGGTAGTGTTCCCCCTCGTGATCCACTCCGTCCGCACCGTCGTTTCCGCCATCGGACCCGACGAGCTCTCCGCCGTCCACCCAATCGACCACATCGCCACTGATACTCACCTCGATCTGCGGAGTGCCGCCTCCGGAGATGACGACCGACAGGTCGTAACACCTGCCTCCTTCGAGCAGGGCGTCGGAAACGGATTTGCGGCACACCGAACCGTCCTGCAACTCCACCTCGACATCCAGCGTCGTCTGCTGCGGCACGAGCACGGCCCGATAACGGGAATCGGGCTCCGCCTCGAAAGCCTCGATCTGCACCGCCGCCGCACCCGCTTTCGCCTTCGCCGAAGGCACGGCGAGGTCCACGACGGCCTCGACGGCCGAACCGCCGATCTTCACTGCGGCGACCGGCGAGGAACCGTTGTTCTCCACGACCACGGAGAGCTGCGACATGAGGTGATAGAAAACCATCGCGACGGGTGCGCTGCCCGGCCTGACCTCCCGTGCGACAGCTCCCAGCAGATCCGACGGCGTGCAGCCCTGCCGCTGGTCGGCCTCCACACTGAATGCGGAGGGAACCCCCGCCTCGGAATAGGGATAGTAGGCCGTCAGCGTCGAGGTCTCCTGCGTGCTTTCGTACCATTTCAGCCCGGAGGCCGTGAACACGCTCCCGTCGTAGGTCATCAGGCGGTTCGTGACATAATCGCCCGAAGTACGCGAGATGGTCAGCCCGATCCGGTCTTCCTTGTCGAAATACAGTCCCGTCACGCGGGAAACCGTCGGCGAAATCCGGACGGAGGACGGTGCCTCCCGGTCGTCGGAGCAGCCTGCTCCCAACGCCATTCCGGCCAGCAGCACGAGTAAAGAGGTTCTCATCATAGGGTAGTTTTAAGTTATCGTACAAACAAATATAAAACTTTTTACACTATTTTACAACCTTTTTATCGTATCGCGTCGCCATGACCCAATGAAAAGCGGGGCGGCTCACGCCGTCCCGCTTTTCATTGCCCGGAGCGAACCTCCGCTTATTTCTCCCTCACGCAGCGCACCTGCATTCCGTTGGCACGGGCATAGGGTACTTCGTACTCGACATTGCCGCCGGAGGTCTTCTTCTCGAACCAGAAATAGAAAGCGGGCGACTGCGCTCCCGAACCGGCGTCGGAAGTCCAATAGAGGCCCTCCCACGGCTGAGCCTCGGTCGCCGTGTTCCGCGACTGTGCCTCCGCGGGCACGGGATTGTAGATATTCAGGATCGTACCGTTGTCGTAACGGCGGCGTCCGGCGCCGACGAAAAACGACTGCGACACGTCGTCGGTCAGCGTCCAGCCGAACTTGTCGTAATCGGCCGCCGCAGGCGTGCCCGAGATCGTCAGTCCCTCAAAGGCCTTCGACGGAGCGACCCGCCAGCCGTAGGGGCAGGGATCGTTCACCGTTTTGCTTTCGCCCCACAAGGCGCCGTCATGGCTCCAGGCCCAATCGTAATCCGAATCCGCCGTTCCCGTAATGTACTCCAGCGGATGCTGCACGGCGTAGTCCGCCGTTCCGGTTTCGGCGTCCGACTCCACGGACTCCAGTTTGACCGTACCGCTCTTGGCATTGTACATCGAAGCGGACGATCCGTTGTCGGCCCGGTAGGTACTCGGTCCGATGAAGGGATCCTTGCGCCCCCACTGATAGTAAAGCCCGTAAGAGGCGAGTATCTCATCGGTCGTCTCATTGCCGTTGGCCAGCGCGCCGAGGTTGCGGTTCATCATCGTATAGCCGTTGAAAACGACCGATCCGCCCTCGGCATCGGGGTCGTAGTCCGCAGCCCACACATGCCAGCTCCAGATCAGCGTCCCGTCCGCATCGTATGCACCGATGAGTGCGTTGCCCTCGTCGATCCTGTCGTCCTCGTCCTCGTCGGCCCCCACGTAGAAGGAGACCTTTCCGTCGTCCAGCGACAGGTACTGGATCAGATTCGTCTTCGACTGCCAGACGATATCGACCGAAGCCGTAGCGAGCGCGCTCTGTCCGTCACCCTTGTGCATGGCGTCGAACGTGTAGTTGCACTCCCTGCCATTGACCAGATAGCTGTTCGCCGGACGGTCGCTCATGTCCACCGTCTTCGAAACGCTGACGAAGAGCGTCGCCGTGACGCGCTTCCCCCCGAAAGAGGTTCCCGCGAGGGTCAGCGTTCCCGACCGTTCCGCCTTCTCCTCTTCCTCGGTTCCTTCGTCCGCCCTGGCATCGTCTTCGAAGACGGTGGGAGCGGTGATCCGGACGCTCATCGCGCCCTCGTCCAACACGATGGCATCGTCCCAGCCCACGGGTTTGGACGAGATGGAGTAGCTCTTGATATCGGTCGAGGAGAATCCGACCGTCGCCGTCCCGCCCGGCTGCAGGAACACCGCGGGGCGGTCGAACGCCAGTTTGCCCGCATCCTTGTCCTTGCTGCACGACACCGCGGTTGCCGCCGCCAGCAGCACGAGCGCGACAAAGGCTGTAAATCTTTTCATACCGTTCAGTTTCAAAAATCTTTGCAAAGATACCAAAAAGCGCAACAATTCCTACTCCGGGTTCCAAATATTTCCGGCTTGGGAACAATTATTGCCGCTCTTCTTTCAACGAATTTTAAAGCGATATAGTATGTCGAAAACGAAAATCGAGACGGGGAGCTCGCCCGCCGAAGAACGATTCGGTATCACCGTGACCGAACGGGGGCCCCTTCTGATCTACGGCCGCCCGCCGCTGGCCGAACAGTTCATCATGCCCGACGATGCCGGCGAAAGCTGGTATTTCCAGGAAGGGCGCCGCTTCCCGACCGAAGCGGAACCCACGGCGCTGTGCCGCTGCGGAGCCTCGAAGCGCAAACCCTATTGCGACGGCACGCACGAACGCACGGAGTGGGACTCGGAACCGACCTCCCGCGACGAGGCGCTGCTCGACGAGGCGGAACTGATCGAGGGAGGCTCGCTCACGATGACCGACAACGCCCGCTACTGCGTCTTCGCACGCTTCTGCCATCCCTGCGGCGATGCTTGGACGCTCACCGAACGCTCCGACGCCCCCGAAGCCCGGCAGATGGCCATCCGCGAGGCCTCGATGTGCCCGAGCGGCCGTCTCATGGCCTGGGACCGGACGACGGGCAAACCCTTCGAGTTCCGCTTCGCCCCCAGCCTCGGACTGATCGAGGACCCTGCCATCGGCTCCAGCGGCGGCCTCTGGGTGCGCGGCGGCATTCCGGTACGGCGCGAAGACGGGCGCACCTACGAAATCCGCAACCGCACGGTGCTCTGCCGCTGCGGGAAGTCGGCCAACAAACCCTATTGCGACGGCACGCACGCAGCGGTCAAATGGCGCGACGGCCTCGCGGGCGAACCGGTCGGGGAGCGGCTGCCCGAAGAGGTCTGCTGACGCTGCGGAACCGGGTGTCCGCAGCCGCCGTACGCAGCCCGGACACGACCGCTCCGGAAAAAGGGGATTCGCCCCTGCCGCACTGTTTGCGGCAGGGGCGAATCCGTCCGAACCGTCCGGCGGCGGGAACATCCCGCCCGCGCGGCGCGCCGTCACTTCCCGGCCCGGTCGAAATAGCTTCGGAAGAAGAGCAACTGATGGGGCAGCGAGGAGCCCCAATATTCGCCCGTGTGGGCCCCGGGACGCGTGAGGAAGTCGTGACCGACACCCTGCCGGAGCAGCTTTTCGTGCAACGCCACGTTCACGCCGTAGAAAAAGTCGTCATACCCGCAATCCACGAAAATCGCCAGTTCGCCGTCCCGGAGCGAATCGACCGCATTGATGACCGTATGGGCGTCCCAGCGGGCCTGATTCTCCCGCTCCTCGCCCAGTTGCGCCTTCATTTCCCACGAATCGGGGAAGGGCCGGATATCCACGCCGCCCGACACCGAGCCGACCGCTCCGAAGCGGTCCTTGTGGCGCACGGCCGTCCACAATGCGCCGTGGCCGCCCATGCTCAATCCCGCAACGGCACGCCCCTCGCGCGAAGGCAGGGTCGGGTAGTGCGCATCGACCCAGTCGGGCAGCTCCTGCGAAACGAAGGTCTCGAACTGCGACGAAGGGTTGATCGGACTGTCCCAGTACCAGCTGTTCTCGCCGTCGGGGCAGACGAAGATCACGCCGAACTGCTCGGCCAGCGGCCGCAGGTCGGTGATCCGCTGCCAGGCCAGCTCGTCGCCGCTGTAACCGTGCAGCAGATAGACAACAGGCAGGCGCCGTACGGCCGCCTCGTCGGGCGTCACGACGACGGTGGGGATTTCACGCTGCATCTTCGGGCTGAAGACTTTGAGCGTGTCGATACCGGCCGCGGAGACCGCAGCCGAAGCGCAAAGGCACAAAAGGGTAAAAAGGTATCTCTTCATAACAACCATGATATTTTTCGGTCCATGCTTCGGCGAACGGCCTTCCGGATCGTCCGCCCCGGGAGGAATCCGACACGGTCCCGCCGCACCGGAAACGGCTGCCGGAAACCCGGCGGCACGCAGCGCATCCGCCACAAAAAGCGGGGCGCACCGCAGTACGCCCCGACCCCGTTATTTCTTCTCCGGCCGGGCGATAGTCTCGCGCATCGACGTGTCGGCCATGATATTTTTCATCTTGTAGTAATCCATGATGCCCAGGTTTCCGCTGCGGAACGCCTCGGCCATGGCCAGCGGGACCTCCGCCTCGGCCAGAATCACCTTGGCCCGGGCGTCCTGCGCCTTGGCCTTGTTCTCCTGTTCGAGCGCCACGGCCATCGCACGCCGCTCCTCGGCCTTGGCCTGGGCGATGTTCTTGTCGGCCTGCGCCTGGTCCATCTGCAACTGCGCGCCGATGTTCTTGCCCACGTCTATATCGGCGATGTCGATCGAAAGGATCTCGAAAGCCGTCCCCGCATCGAGTCCCTTTTCGAGCACCACGCGCGAAATCGAATCGGGGTTCTCCAGCACGATCTTGTGCGACATGGCCGAACCGATCGACGAGACGATGCCTTCGCCCACGCGCGCCAGCACGGTCTCCTCGCCGGCACCGCCCACAAGCTGCTTGATATTGGCGCGCACCGTCACGCGGGCCTTGGCGATGAGCTGAATGCCGTCCTTGGCCACGGCGGCCACGGGGGGCGTGTTGATGACCTTCGGATTCACCGACATCTGCACGGCCTCGAACACGTCGCGGCCCGCCAGGTCGATGGCCGTCGCCATCTTGAAGTCGAGCATGATATTGGCCTTCTGGGCCGACACGAGGGCGTGCACCACGTTCGTCACGTTGCCGCCGGCCAGATAGTGCGCCTCCAGCTCGTTGGGGTTGAGCTCCAGCCCGGCCTTCGTGCTCTCGATCATCGACGAAACGATCGTCGAGGGCGGCACTTTGCGCCACCGCATCAGGATCAACTGCAACAGACTGATCCGCACGCCCGACACCAGCGCCGAAAACCACAGTCCCACCGGAATGAAATAGAAGACGAGCCATAGCGCGAGCAGGCTCACGAAGACGATCACGACGATCATTCCCATCTGAAAATCCATAAATGATAGAAGGTTATTGTTTGACGATTTTTACGACGACGCTGAAATTCTCGAATCCCACGACCTCGACCTCGCGCTGCGGATCGACATAGCCGACGGCCGACTTGGCCTCGTAGGCGCGGCCGCCGATCTCGACGCGGCCCATCGGCGAGAGGCGCGAAAGGGTCGTGCCCCGGTCGCCGACATGCAGCTCCTCGGCCGGAGAGACGGGCGTGCTCGACGAACGGATCTGCTGACGCAGGGAGAACCGCTGCCAGGTCTTGGCCCGCAGCGATACGACCGTCACCAGAAGCGACAGCAGAAGCACGGCGACGATCGCCGCGGCTCCGCCGCCCGTTCCGAAATCCCGGAACGCCAGCCAGATCGCGCAGCCGTCGCACAGCAGCGCCAGCGCCGCACCGACCGTGACGCCGGGCAGCAGGACCAGCTCGGCCACCAGAAACAGCAGTCCGAAGAAGATCAGCAGTATGATATAAAAGAGTTCCATCGTATTCGGATCGGTTATAAAGGTAAGGAATTTTTTCCGATTATTCCGCGACTTCCGCCACTTTTATTTCCAGCGCGGCGTCCGCCTGCCGCAACGCTTCGGCCAGCCGCTCGGCCACGGCGCGGTCTTCGAACGTCCCGACGACGAACAACTGCTGTCCGACGCGCGAGAGCTCGCGTCCCTCGGCCGTCCCGGCGATGACCTGTTTCACGGCTTCGGACAGCGCGTCCGTTCCCGTGATCTCGACCCGGTAAACCGCGGCCCCGGCTTCGGGCTCGCGCGACAGATTGCGGTACTCCCCGTCGGTCCACACGACCACCTCGGGGCGCACGAACCCGTGCCTGCGGAGCACGCCCTGCACCGAATCGGCCTCCTCGCGCGTGGCGAAGCCGCCCGTGTAATAGCACCACTTGCCCTCGTCGTTTACCAGATAGGAGAGCGGGTAGGCTCCCCGGAATGTCGCCACGGCACGTTTGGTGTTGAACGTTCCCAGCAGGATACGGTAGATCGTACCGCGCTCGTAAACCCGGCACTCGGGAATGGGATTCTTGTAACTGTATTTCGGCGTCTTGGTGAAGGTCACGCTGTCGAAATCGAGGAAGTAGCGTTCGGCGACCTCCACCTTCGGCAGCCGGAAGTCGATCGCCCCGAGCTGCCCGGCCACGCCGCGCAGCGAATCGGACGCCGCCTCCAGCCCCAGCACGTCGGCCACCGAGCGTTCGTAATCCACCAGGACGCGCTTGCGCAGGAAGTAGTCGGCCACGGCATCCGACGCCGTTTCCCCGCGCACGGCGGCCAGTTGCCGCATCGCCTTCGACAACGCCTCCTCCTCCCGGACGAGCGCCTGTTCCTGCCCCAGCCTGTCGAGCAGATAACCGTAGGCGTAGTTCTTGTTGTCGAAAATGTAGTTCCATACCCCGGAGAGCGAATCGGCCAAAATCCGGTTCACTCCCTGCAACGCCTCGTAACGGTCGAAAACCTCCTGCGCCTCGGCCTCGGTGCCGACCGCCGCATAGGTCTCGGCCAGTTGTTTCAGAGTGTCGTAATTGGCGAAATAACGGTTCACGTAATCCACGGCGACCATCTCCATGTCCTGCGCCCGGCGCAACGCCGCATAGTCCGCCGCCGGGAGCTGTTCGCCGAACCAGGGATTGCAGACGAGGTTACGCACCTTGAGCGAATCGGGAATCGCCGCCGAGGTGCGGTGCGCCGCGCCGCCCGCACCTCCTGCGTCGAGATTGGAAAGCACCCACTCCTGCTCGATGGTGTTGATGCGGTCGATCAGCCGTCCCTTGGCGTTCCGGATCTCGAAAATCCGGTTCTCGAGCGCCAGAATCTCCTGCGAGTACTGCTGTCTCCGCTCGGGGTCCTCGCGCAGCAGCGTGCGCGTGCGTTCGACCACCCGCACGACGGAATCTTCGCGCGCCTGCAACAGCGCGTCCTCGCGCAGCAGAGACATGTACTCCCCGTTCTTCTCGAGCCCCGCGATGCGGGCCTTCACGTCGAGCTGCTGCGCCCCGAGGCTTCCCGCCGCGAAGAGCGCGCACAGCAATATGTACATTCTTAGGCACTTGGCTTTCATCATCTCCACCATTTTAGAAAAAACAACTGAATCAGGCCGAAAATCTCCAGACGGCCCAACAGCATCAGAAAAGCGTTGAAAAATTTGACGGCGGCCGGAATGCCGGCGTAATTGCCCAGCGAGTAAACCTCGCCGAAACCGGGTCCCACATTGCCCAGGCAGGCCACTGTTCCCGAGAATCCGGTCAGCAGGTCCACGCCGCACAACGCGCTGAACACCGTCCCCGACAGGATGGCCAGCATGTAGGTCACGATGAAAATCATCACGCCGTGGATCACCCCGTCCTCCTGAAGCATGCCGTCGAGCTTGATGCGGATCACGGCGTTGGGATGCTGCTGACGCTGTAGTTGCGTGCGGATCATCTTTCCGGCCAGCACGAGCCGGTTTACCTTCATGCCGCCGGTGGTCGATCCGGCGCAGGCGCAGACGATCGAGCCGAACATGAGCAGGATCACGGCGAACGGCGGCCAGACGTTCGAATCGGCCGAGGCGAAACCCGTCGTGGTCATCAGCGAAAAGAACTGGAAGGCCGCATGACGGAACGAGGAGGTCAGCGTAGGGTAGATATCCGCGGCGTAGAGACTCACGGCGATCAGCACGCTGCATCCGAGCAGAATGCCCACGTACCAGCGTGTCACCTCCGAACGGAAAAGATTGTTGCGTTTGCCGGTGACCGTCGCGTAAATCAGGCCGAAGTGCATACCGGCAATGCCCATCGTCAGGATGAGCACCGTCTCGATCAGCGGGCTGTCGAAATAGGCCACGCTGGCGTTCTTGGTCGAGAATCCGCTCGTGGCGCAGGCCGACATGGCGTGACACAGGGCGTCGAACCAGTTCATGCCCGAGAGTTTGAGCATCACGGTCGAGATCGCCGTCAGCCCCACATAGACCACCAGCAGCACATGGACGATCATCTGCGCCCGGTAACGGTAGTTGTCGCGCGCCAGCGACGACATCTCCACGTTCGAAAGGGTCATCTTGCTGCGGCCCATCGTCGGCAGCACCACCAGCGCGAACATCACCACGCCCATACCGCCGATCCACGTCGTAGAGAAGCGCCAGAACTGCAACCCGCGCGGCAGCGCCTCCACATCGGTAAGCACCGACGCCCCGGTGGTCGTGAATCCCGAGACGCTCTCGAACCACGCGTTCACCAGGCTGAACTCGCCGCCCCAGATCAGGTAGGGGAACATCCCCACCACGCAGGCCACGAGCCACGCCCCCACGACGATGCAGAACCCCTCCTTGTTGGATATCTGGTCGCGCTTGCCGACGAAGATCAGCGGAAAAGCCCCCAGCAGGATCGTCAGCAGCGCCGAGAGCAGCAGGGGATAGAACGACGAGTCCATGCCGCTGACACAGGAGATGCCCGCCGAGAGCAGCATGAACGCCGCGATGAAGAGCAGCACGATTCCGACATACCGAAAAACCACGTCTATCCGCATCCCGATCCCCCTATTTGGCTTGTTTCGTCAGATTGATCAGCGCCTCGATCTTCTCCCGCAGCGAAAGCATCTCGTCCTTGAACTCGCCTTTCACCGCAAAGGGCATCCTGAAGGAGAGGTAGTCGTCCAGCCCCTTGTCCATCCGTTCGACCGGCCGGACACAGTAGACCAAAATGAAATAGTAGAGCATCAGCACGATGGCGATCATCACCGCAAGCGATATGAGCACCGGCGTCACGGCCCGGTAAGCGTTCGTCTTCATCTGCTCGGCGCGCGGAGCCAGCGAACTCTGCGTCGAGGTCATGTAATAGTTGATGGCCGAAACCAGCCGGTCGTAGTAAGCCCCGTATTCGGTCCGGTACCACCTTGCACCGAGCGAATCGGCCCCGCGGACGGCCAGCGAATCGGTCCTCCGTGCCGCATCGGAAGCCAGGAACCTGTCCGTAAGCAGGCGCAGCCCGGTCGTGGCGAAGGCCAGCGAATCGAGCGCCGACCGGTCCGCAGCCTCCTTCTGCGCCGCGAGCAGCACCTCTTCGAGCCGTTCCAGTCCGGCACGGCACAGGCTGTCGTACGACCGGTCGCCGAACACGGCGCGGCGGGCCATCGCCCCGCTCTGCCCGTGCACGGCGTCGAGCATCTCCCGCGCCAGACGGATGCTGCGCTGGTTGGCGCCGAGAATCTCGTCCGTATCGCGGCTCAGACGGCTCAGTTCGAGGAACGACACCATGCCCGAAAAGAAGAGCAGGCAGACGATACTCAGAAATCCGGCCGTCACCCGTTTGCGCATACCCGTCATACTTTAGCTTTATCCGATTTACGTTTTCGCAAATATAGTGAATTAATCCAGAATTTCACCCCTCAGGTCGCAAGATTCGTCCATCTTCCCGAGCCGCACGCGGCAGATCGTATTGATCCGCGACCGGTCGTAGGGAGCCTTCACCCGGCGGTAGTTGCCCGTGTAGCCGAACATCATGCCGCCGCGCATCGTGCTTTCGAACAGCACCGTGTCCTCCGTGCCTTCGGCCCGTGCGCAGAAGGCGCCGTGCAGCCGGGCGCACAGCGCCTCCAACTCCCCGACACGGCGCGTGGCGACCGACGCCTGCACCTTGCCGGGCAGACCGACCGCCGACGTCCCGGGGCGTTCCGAGAAGGGAAAGATATGCAGGTAGGCCGGTTCGAGCCCTTCGAGCAGTTCGTACGTGGCACGGAAATCGGCCTCCGTCTCGCCCGGAAACCCCACGATCACGTCGATCCCGATGAAGGCGTCGGGCATCGCCCGCCGCACGGCCGCGATGCGTTCGGCGAAGCGCGCAGCCGTATAGCGGCGGCGCATCAGGTGCAGAATGCGGTCGGAACCGCTCTGGAGCGGAATGTGGAAGTGGTGCATGAAGCGGGGCGACGAGGCGCAGAAGGCGATGATCTCGTCGGTGAGCAGGTTCGGCTCGATCGACGAGATGCGGTAACGTTCGATTCCCTCCACGGCGTCGAGCGCCCGCAGCAGGTCGATGAACCGCTCGCCCGTCGTGCGGCCGAAATCCCCCGTGTTGATTCCCGTGAGGACGATCTCCTTCTGTCCGGCCGCGGCGATCTGGCGCGCCTCGCGCACCAGATCGGCCACGGGCATGTTGCGGCTCGACCCGCGGGCGTAGTGGATCGTGCAGTAGGAACAGCAGTAGTCGCAGCCGTCCTGCACCTTGAGGAAGGCGCGCGTGCGATCGCCGCTCGAAAAGGCGGCGAAGAACGACGTGAGCTGCTCCGTGTCGCAGCTGTAAATCCGCGCCCGGCCCTTTCCGGACAGCTCGGCCACACGTTTGAACAGATCGCATTTGTCGTTGTTGCCCAGCACGATGTCCACGCCTTCGATCGCGGCGATCTCCTGCGGTCTGAGCTGCGCGTAGCAGCCCGTCACTGCAATGATCGCCTGCGGATTGCGGCGGTGGAGCCTGCGGATCAGATTGCGGCATTTCTTGTCGGCGTGCTCCGTCACGGAGCAGCTGTTGATGACGCATATGTCGGCCTCGGCCGAAGGGGCCACACGCACGAAGCCGCCGCGCTCGAACTCCCGGGCCAGAGTGGAGGTCTCCGAGAAGTTGAGCTTGCAGCCGAGCGTATGGAAACTGACTCTTCCGGATTGCATACGATAGCTGTTTTTCCCGGCACGAAAATACGAATTATGTCCGAAAGGAGGCCTCATTTCGGAGAAAAAAGCGTAAATTTGCGCGCAATCGGGAAGAGGGAACATGGAATTTTTCAGCGATCTGATCCACTACGGCTACCTGCTCAACGCCCTGACGGCATGCGTGCTTTCGGGCATCGCGTGCGGCATCGTCGGCACGTACGTCGTATGCCGCCGCATGGTCTTCCTCGCCGGCGGCATCACGCACGCCTCGTTCGGCGGGCTGGGCATCGCCTTCTGGCTCGGGGCCGACCCCATCGGCGGGGCGCTCCTGTTCGCCGTGCTCTCGGCGCTGGGCATCGAGTGGGCCGGCAGCCGCGGACGCATCCGCGAGGATTCGGCCATCGGCATCATCTGGTCGGTGGGCATGGCCGTCGGCGCGCTGTTCATGAGCCTGCGTCCGGGCTACACGTCGGGCGATCTGGCGGCCTATCTGTTCGGCAGCATCGTGACCGTCACGCGCGGCGACGTGCTGGCGCTGGCGTGGCTCACGCTCCTCATCCTGCTCGGCGCGCTGCTCTGGCTGCGCCCCGTCATGTACGTCGCCTTCGACCGCGAATTCGCCCGCAGCCGGGGCATTCCGACCCGGACGATCTCGTACCTCATGGCGGCGCTCGCGGCCGCCACGATCGTCCTCTCGATCCGCATCATGGGCATCGTGCTGCTCATCTCGCTGCTGACGATTCCCGTCGCGATCGTCAATGCCTTTTCGCGGTCGTACCGGACCATCGCCCTCGCGGCGCCGGCCGTGGCCGTGACGGGCAACGTCGCGGGGCTCGTCGTCAGCTACAATTTCGAAGTTCCGCCCGGCGCGGCCATAATATTTACCCTCACGCTTACGCTTATTATGGCAAAACTATTAACTTTGCACAGGAAAAAACCGCGACCCGCCGCATGAAAACCATTCACAAGCTCGTCCTGAAGGCATATCTCGGGCCTATGGTGCTCACGTTCTTCATCGTCATGTTCGTGCTGATGATGAACATCGTGTGGCGCTATATCGACGAGCTGGTGGGCAAGGGACTGAGCGCGGGCATCATCATCGAGCTGATGACCTATTTCATGGCCAACATGATCCCGATGGGACTGCCGCTCTCGATGCTGCTCGCAGCCATCATGACGATGGGCAACTTGGGCGAGAACTACGAGCTGCTGGCGATGAAATCGGCGGGCATGTCGCTCGTGAAGATCACCAAGCCGCTCATCATTCTGGTCAGCATCGTCTCGGTGGGCAGTTTCTTCATCGGCAACGACCTCGTTCCGAGCGCCAACAAGAAACTCTACAGCACGCTCTACGACATCCGCCAGCAGAAGCAGGCGCTGGAGTTCCAGGACGGGCTGTTCTTCAACGGCATCGACAACATGTCGATCCGCGTCAGCCACCAGGATCCCGACACGCACCTGCTGCACAACGTGCTGATATACGACAACCGCGCGGCCAACAACAACATGAACACCATTCTGGCCGACTCGGGCTACATCCGCCTGTCGGACGACAAGCGGTTCCTGCTGGTGACGCTCTTCCACGGCGAGACCTACGAACAGACCCGCAATTCGCAATGGTTCACCAAGAGCGCGCTGCGCCACCACATCTTCGACCTGCAGAAGCAGGTCATTCCGATGGAGGGCTTCGCCATGGAGCGCACCGACGCCGATCTGTTCAACAACAGCAGCACCAAGGACATCGCCGACCTGTCGCACGACATCGACTCGCTCGAGGTGAAGGTCAATGCCGCGACGACCACCTCCTACGAACCGCTGCTCAAAGAGCAGATCTTCGTGCGCGACAACTCCGTGCTGCCGCAGCCCGACAGCCTGCGCGTGGACAAAAGCGGCTACCGCGATCTCGCGGCCGCCGACTCCGTCGCCCGGCTGCCGATGCGCGAGAAGGACAAGGTGTGGAACCTCGCGCGGACGCTGGCCAAAAGTTCGCGCAACACCTTCTCGTCGTTCGACGAATCGACGGCCAAGGAGGCGCTCAACCAGCTCTACCGCTCGAAGGTCGAATGGCACAAGAAGCTCTCCCTGCCGGTGTCGATCCTCATTTTCTTCCTGATCGGCGCCCCGTTGGGAGCCATCATCCGCCGCGGCGGTCTGGGACTTCCCGTGGTGGTCTCGGTCATCTTCTTCGTGATCTACTACATCATCAGCCTCACGGGCGAGAAGCTGGCCAAGGAGGGCAATTGGGAGGCCATCTACGGCGTCTGGCTCTCGACCTTCATTCTGACGCCGATCGCCGTTTACCTCACATGGAAGGCCACGAACGATTCGGCGTTGCTCGACACCGACTGGTACGCCGGACGGATCAAGGCCCTGCGGGATCGGATCGCCCCGGCGGCGGCCCGGCTGACCGACAAATTGAAATTCAGAATCAGAAATAGACATGGCAAAGCAAACGACGCTCAATAGCGTAGAGGAGGTCATCGAGGACTTCCGGAACGGAAAGATCGTCATCGTCGTCGATGACGAAGACCGCGAGAACGAAGGCGACTTCATCGTCGCCGCCGAAAAGATCACGCCCGAGATCGTGAACTTCATGCTCAAGGAGGGCCGCGGCGTGTTGTGCGCCCCGCTGTCGGAAGAGCGCTGCGCGCAGCTCGAGCTGAACATGATGGAGGAGAACAACACCTCGCTGCTCGGCACGCCCTTCACGGTGACGGCGGACCTGCTGGGCCACGGCTGCACGACGGGCGTCTCGATCCACGACCGCGCCGCTACGATCCGCGCGCTGGCCGATCCCGCGACCAGGCCTTCCGACCTGGGGCGCCCGGGACACATCAACCCCCTGCGCGCCCGGCAGAAGGGCGTGCTGCGCCGCCCGGGCCACACCGAAGCGGCCGTGGACCTGGCCAGGCTAGCCGGGTTGCAGCCCGCCGGCGCGCTGATCGAGATCATGAACGAGGACGGCACGATGGCCCGCCTCCCGCAGTTACAGGAGATCGCCCGAAAGTTCGACCTGAAGATCATCTCGATCGCCTCGCTGATCGCCTACCGGCTGCGCGAGGAGTCGATCGTCGAACGGGGCGTGACGGTTCCCCTGCCTACGGAGTGGGGCGACTTCCGCATCACGCCGTTCCGCCAGAAGTCGAACGGCGTGGAGCACGTCGCGCTCACCAAAGGCGAATGGAGCGAAGAGGAGCCGGTGCTCATCCGCGTGCATTCGTCGTGCGCCACGGGCGACATTTTCGGCTCGTACCGCTGCGACTGCGGCGAGCAGCTCCACCGCGCGATGCAGATGATCCAGCGGGAAGGCAAAGGTGCCGTCGTCTATCTCAATCAGGAGGGGCGCGGCATCGGACTCTGCAACAAGATCCACGCCTACAAGCTTCAGGACGAGGGACTCGACACCGTGGACGCCAACCTCCGGCTGGGCTTCAAGGCCGACGAACGCGACTACGGCGTGGGCGCGAGCATCATCCGCGAGCTGGGTATCCGCCACATGCGGCTGATGACCAACAACCCGCTCAAACGCGCCGGGCTGGAGGGCTACGGGCTGAAGATCGACGAGATCGTGCCCATCGTCATCGCGCCGAACAAGTACAACGAACATTACCTGGAGACCAAGCAGGAGCGTATGCATCATACGCTGGGACTGGAGAAGAAATAGCGCACGACCGGTCCGCGAAAGCGCGGCATCCGCCGCGGACGCCCGGACCGGCGCGACAAAAACGAAACCGCATCATGGACGCAAGGCAACTCCGCATCGTATTCATGGGCACGCCCGAATTCGCCGTGCCGTCGCTCCGCGCGCTGGTCGCCGGGGGCTACAACGTCGTGGGCGTCGTCACCGCCCCCGACAAACCCGCCGGACGCGGGAGGCAACTCCGCGAAAGCGACGTGAAGACCGCCGCCCGGGAGCTGGGGCTTCCGGTCCTGCAGCCCGAAAGGCTGAAGGCCCCGGAGTTCGTCGGGGCGCTGCGGGCGCTGCGGCCCGACCTGGGTATCGTCATCGCGTTCCGCATGCTGCCCGAGATCGTGTGGGCCATGCCGCGACTGGGAACCTTCAACCTCCACGCCTCGCTGCTGCCTCAGTACAGGGGCGCCGCGCCGATCAACTGGGCGATCATCAACGGCGAGCGGGAGACGGGCGTGACGACCTTCCTGCTGAACCACGAGATCGACAAGGGAGCCATCCTCGCGCAGGCGCGCCTGCCGATCCTTCCGCAGGACAACGCCGGCACGCTCTACGAAAAGCTGATGACCGCCGGCGTCGCACTCGTCACGCGGACCGTGGAGCGCATCGCCGCGGGCGACATCGCCCCCGTCGAACAGCAATACGCCGACGAGGCGACGCTCCGCCCCGCGCCCAAGATCTTCAAGGAGGACTGCCGGATCGACTGGACGCTGCCGGGACGGAGGATCGTCGATTTCATCCGAGGGCTGGCGCCCTATCCGGCGGCCTGGAGCGACCTGATCCGCGAAGAGGGGGACCGGAAAGACGGCACGGCTCCCGGAGGAGAGAGCGGCGGGGCGGCCGGCGACGGACCGTCGGTCAAAATCTTCTCCGCGGCATTCGAAGCCGCCGCACACGGACTGCAGCCGGGCACGGTCGCAAGCGACGGCCGCACGGAAATCCGCATCGCCTGCGCCGACGGCTGGATCATTCCCGGAGAGTTGCAGCTCGCGGGCAAGAAGCGGCTCCCGGTGCGCGAACTGCTGCTCGGCTGGCGCGACGTAAACCAATACCGCTTCGGACGATAGTCCGTCCGCATACAGGAGCACGCCCCGATACGCAATTCACCCCTGCCGCTGCGTGCGGCAGGGGTGAATCCGTTCCGGGAACGACCTCACGCGACAGGCACGCCTTTGCCGATCTTCCGTTCGACCTCCTCCTTCGGCAACGGCTTCGTGCAGAAAAACCAGTCGCAGCAAGTCACCCCCTCGGGCTGCTTCTCGCCGTCGTCGCCCTTCATCGGCACGATCACGTCGTCGCCCGGCCGCCAGTCGGCCGGCAGCGCGATCCGGAAGGCGTCGATGGTCTGCAATCCGATCAGCACCCGCTCGATCTCGTCGAAATTGCGCCCCAGCGCCAGCGGATAGCAGATCATGGCCCGCAGCACGCCCGTCGGGTCGATGAAAAAGACCGCCCGCACAGCCGCCGTCTCGCTCTCTCCTGGCTGAATCATGCCGTAGAGCGACGCGACCTTCATCCCCACATCGTCGATGATCGGGAATTCGACCCGCACGCCCCTCATCCCGCGGTATTCGATCCGGTCGCGGATCGTCCGCAGCCAGGCGATATGGCTGTTGCGGCTGTCCACCGAAAGCCCCACCAGCTCGCAGTTCAACGCCCGGAACCGCTCCGTGCGGGCCCCGAACGTAAGCACCTCGGTCGTGCAGATCGGCGTGAAATCGGCCGGATGGCTGAACAGAATCACCCATTTGCCCTTGTAATCGCCCGGGAAGCGGATCCTCCCCCGGGTCGTCATCGCCTCGAAAGCCGGGACGGGTTCCCCCAGCCGCGGCATCGTCCGTCGTTGTTCGTCCATAATCTCTGAAATTTGAAATCCGTCCGACATTCCGCAAATTCGATACCCGAATGCCGCTTTCGAGGAAAAAATCCGTACCTTTGCGGCGTTTCCGAAAAAAACGCATTATGATCCGCACCCCGTTCGTCCGAACCGGTATCCCCGGCGGCAGTTCCCCGCTATTCCGGCCTGCGATCTACCTGCTGCTGACGCTGGCCTTCTATGCCGCGCTGTCGGCCGCGGACCGCATCTGGGAAATCCCGCATCCGCACCTGTTCGTCATCCGGCTCCGGCGATTCACCGACGCCATGCTGCTGGCGCTGCCCGTCTGGTTCCTGCACAAAAAACGGTGGGTGCTGCTCTGGATCGCGCTGGCCGACCTTTACCTGCTCTCGAACGTCTGGTACTACCGGAACTACGGCAACGTCATGCCGCTGCCCTCGTACCTGATGGTGCGCAACCTCGACGGCCTCGGTCCGAGCATCCGCAGCTCGATCCGGTTCCGGGACCTTTGGATCGTGCTTCCCTCGGTCTGCTTCGCCGTCTGCTATCCGTTCCTGAGCCGATACGATTCCAAAGGGGGGGGGAAGCGGTTCCGCATCGTGTGGTGCGCGGGCTGCCTGCTGTTCATCGCCGCCGTCGTCGCGCTGCCGTACCGCCACGACCGCAACAGTTTCAGCCATCCCTGGCCCTGTTTCCGGAACGAGCTCATGGTAGGCTACCGCGAATTCGGACTGATAAATTACTGGATCTACGAAATCGGCTGCCTGCAGGGCTGCTCGGATGAAGAAAAACAGTACGCCGCACAGTTCGTCGAAGCCTCCGAACGGAGGGCCTTCCGCGATCCGCTGACGCCGGAGCACCGGAAAAACCTCATCGTGGTACTCATGGAATCGCTCTCCAGCTGGCCCATAGGACTCACGGTCGAAGGGACCGAAGTGACTCCCTTTCTCGATTCGCTGGCCCGGGACACGAGCGTAATCTGCTTTCCGCACGTATTGCCGCAGGTGAAGGACGGCCGTTCGTCCGACGCCCAGTTGCTGCTCAATACCGGACTGCTGCCGATCGAAACCGGAGCCGCCGCCAGCCTCTACGGCAGCACGAACACCTATCCGTCGCTCCCGAAAGCGCTGGCCCGGAAGGGGTATGCCTCCGCCTCGTTCATCTGCGACTCCCGGTCCTACTGGAATCAAGAGGCCACGACGAAGAGTTACGGATTCGGCGCCCTGCACGAGAAGCTGGGCGAAGGCGGCCCCTCGGTCCGGGCAGACGAAAACCTGTACCGCCGCGCCCTTCCGATCCTGCGGGAGCTGCCGCAGCCGTTTTACGCCCAGTTGGTCACCATGTCGGGCCACGATGCCGTGAAAAGCGAGCTCGAAAGCCCGCTCAACGAAGCCTGCATCACGGACGAGCAGGCGAAATACTACCTGGTCGTCACGCAATACGCAGACCGTTGCCTCGCGGGGTTCATCGACTCGCTCAAACGGTGCGGGCTCTACGAGCGGAGCATCGTCGTCATCACGGGCGACCACGACTCGATCACCCGCAACCGCTACGAGGGACGCGAACGGTGCGAACTGAGCGATCGGTTCGTCCCGCTGTTCATTCTCAACGCCCCGCTGAAGGCCGTCGGCACGGATGCCGCGATCGCGCAATGCGACATCTATCCGAGCCTGCTGGACATGATGAACGCCGGGGATTACACCTTTCACGGACTGGGCGAAAGCGTCTTCCGCCGCCGGATCGACTGCGCGTCGGACCATTCGAGCGGCTGGGTCGGCGACAACACGGACGATTCGGTGCGGCAGTACCGCAAAGCGCTGTGGCGCGTCTCGGACATCCTGATCCGGTCGGATTATTTCAAATCCCGGACAGACGACTGAAACGGCTCATCTTCCGGACATAAAAGGACACTATAAAAATTCATTTGGAAAATATTCGTATATTTGTTCTATCATAACTAAAAAACAACGCCTATGAATAAATAGATCGTTTACCTGAAACACACGCGTACCGCCACCGCACAGCGAAGCACAGGTACATACATATAAAAAGCGTTAGCTTTATTGCTTGCTATTGAAACTTCGACAATTTCACAGCTGACAAGAGTAAAGCGTAAACGCTCACGTTTCTACGTGGGCTTTACTCATTATTTGTCAGCAAGGTAGTCGAAGACCTCAATAGCAAATAAAAGTTTAGCCTGCGTTTTTTATATGCTTGTCAATAACCCACATCAACTCAAGCATTATGAAAAAATCGTATCTAACATCCATGCTCGCACTCGTATGCTGTACCGTTTCGGCGCAGGATATCATACTAAAGAAAAACGCGGATGAAATTCAGGCCAAGGTCCTGAAAGTAACTGAAACGGAGATCGAATACAAAAAATGGGAAAATCTCGACGGCCCGATTTACATCATCCCGGCAAACGAAATATTCATCATCAAATATCAAAACGGTTCCAAAGATATCATTTCGGCCAACTCCGCCCGCACCCGATCGGATATCGCAGGAGACTTCCCGAAATATCAGGGAGAAATAGCAGCGGCATACGGACTCGGCGTGGGCAGGGTCTCCGAATTCATCAACACGGACCGGATCCTCTTCGAAACCGTACACGGCATACGCATCAACCCCTATCTATTCACCGGTCTGGGCCTCGGGTTCGACTATTTTTACGAATCCATAGACATGGAGGACTACTACGGAAACGCGATCGGCAGCTACGACGGAGCCGGAGTATTGTCTTCATTCATCAATCTGAAAGGATATTATCCGGCTACCAAAAAACTTGCTGTCTATTTTTCGCTCGACCTCGGTGCTGCATTCGGAGTAGCCGGTTGGGCCGAGGGAACGGAATTCTATACCAGCGTAGGTCCGGGTATCAACTGGGGAAACCGAAAAGGATCGCCCCGCGGAGATTTCAGCATCCGGTTCCAGCACATGGGAACCGGAACGAATGCCATTCTGTTCAGAATCGGCTTCGGGTTCTGACCGAACACAAAAGAAGAGGCGCTATACAAGGCGCCTCTTCTTCTTCATACATGTCACCGGAATCAGCGTTTGCGGATGATCTCGCCGCCGTGGCGGATGGCCTCCTCGTTGGCCGGAAGCATTTTCCACGCCCGCTCCGGAAGCGACTTTTTCAGGCCCACCATCACGTTCTCCATCGCAACGACAGGACGCACCTTGAGGTAACCGCCCAGGATCATCGTGTTGAACAGCTTGGCCTGACCCATCTTCGCGCACTCGGCCGTGGCGTCGATCGCATAGACTTCGATGTCCTTGCGCACCGGGTGCCGCGTGATGCCGTTCGTGTCGTAGATCAGCACGCCGCCCGGCTTGACCATCGGCTCGAACTTCTCCATCGACTGCTGGTTCAGAATGATCGCCGTGTCGAACTCGTGCGCGATGGGCGACGAAATCTTCCGGTCGGAGAGGATCACCGTCACGTTGGCCGTGCCGCCGCGCATCTCGGGGCCGTAGGAGGGCATCCACGTCACCTCGAAGTCCTGCATCACGCCCGAATAGGCCAGAATCTTACCCATCGAAAGGACGCCCTGTCCTCCGAATCCTGCTATGATCAATGTCTCTTTCATCGCGTCTCCTCCATTTTTACGTCCTTGATATCGCCCAGCGGATAGAAGGGCAGCATGTTCTCGGCAAGCCACTTGTTCGAGGCCACGGGCGAGAGTTTCCAGCCGCTGTTGCAGGTCGAAACGACCTCCACGAGCGAGAAACCGTTGCCGGCCATCGAATTTTCGAACGCCTTGCGGATCGCCTTCTTGCACTTGCGCACGTTGGCAGGCGTGTGCACGCTCTGACGCGTGATGTAGGTCGCACCGTCCAGATGGGCCATCATCTCGGCGATCTTGTAGGGATAACCGTTCAGCCGCGGGTCGCGGCCGTAGGGCGTCGTCGCCGTCTTCATGCCCAGGAGGGTGGTGGGAGCCATCTGACCGCCGGTCATGCCGTAGATCGCATTATTGATATAGATCGCCACGACGTTCTCGCCGCGTGCCGCCGCATGGATCGACTCCGCCGTGCCGATGGCCGAAAGGTCGCCGTCGCCCTGGTAGGTGAAGACCAGATTTCCCGGGTGGAGCCGCTTCACGGCCGTAGCCACGGCCAGCGCGCGGCCGTGCGCCGCCTCGATCCAGTCGATGTCGATATAATTGTAGGCGAACACCGAGCAGCCCACGGGCGAAATGCCCACGGCCTTCTCCGCGAGGCCCATCTCGTCAATGACCTCCGCTACGAGTTTGTGCACCGTACCGTGGCTACAGCCCGGACAGTAGTGCATGACGTTATCGGTGATGAGTCTGGGCTTCGCGTAGACCAGATTCTCCTGTTTGATTTCAACCTCTGCCATCGTCTTACTTGTTAATCAGTTTTTCCTTGAGCGCGTCGAGCACCTCGTCGGGATTGAAAAGCATACCGCCCTGACGGCCGTAATGCTCCACGGGAGCCTTGCCGTTCACGGCCAGCCGCACGTCCTCGACCATCTGGCCGGCGTTCAGCTCGGCCGACAGGAAGCCCCTGACGCCGCGGGCGGCCAGTTCGGCGATCTGTTTCTTCGGGAAAGGGTAGAGCGTGATCGGACGCAGCAGGCCGACCTTCAACCCCTCGGCACGGGCCATTTCGACCGTCGCCGAACAGATGCGCGCCGACGATCCGAAGGCCACGATCACCCACTCCGCATCGTCGCATCCGATCGCCTCGTAACGCACCTCGTTCTCTTCGAGCGCACGGTACTTGTCCTGCAGCCGCTTGTTGATGATCTCCATCTTCTCCGACTGTAGTTCGAGCGACGTCACGACATTGCGTCCGCGGTCGGCGGGTTTGCCGTAAGCGGCCCACGTGCGGCACTCGGCGGCGATCTCCTCATCGGTCCTGCGGGGCCGCTGCGGAGCGAGCACCACCTTCTCCATCATCTGTCCGATCGCGCCGTCGGCCAGGATCATGGCCGGATTGCGGTACTTGAAGGCCAAATCGAACGCCTCGGCCACATGGTCGTGCATCTCCTGCACCGAGTTGGGCGCGAAGACGATCAGGTGGAAGTCGCCGTGCCCGCCGCCCTTGCAGGCCTGGAAATAGTCGCCCTGCGAAGGCTGGATCGTGCCCAGTCCCGGGCCGCCGCGCTGGCAGTTCACGACAAGGCACGGAAGCTCGGCCCCGGCCAGATAGCTCAGCCCCTCGGACATCAGACTGATGCCGGGGCTCGACGAGGAGGTCATCACCCGTTTGCCGGTCGAAGCCCCGCCGTAAACCATGTTGATCGACGAAATCTCCGACTCGGCCTGCAGGACCACCATGCCGGTCGTCTCCCAGGGCTTGAGCTCCATGAGCGTCTCCATCACCTCCGACTGGGGCGTGATCGGGTAGCCGAAATACCCGTCGCAACCGTAGCGGATCGCCGCATGGGCGATCACCTCGTTGCCTTTCATCAATTTTATCTCCTTCTCTGCCATAGCTATTCGAATTTTTGACGATAAACCGTGATGACGCTGTCGGGACAGATCACCGCGCACGAGGCGCAACCCGTGCAGGCGTCGGGATTCGCCATCCGGGCCACCGGATAGCCCTTGCTGTTCACCTCGGCCGACAATTCGAGCACCGCGCACGGACACGACGCCACGCAGACCCCGCACCCTTTGCACCGCTCCTTATCGACCACGATCGTTCCTTTGATTTTTGCCATATCGACGTTGTTTGTTTGTTCTTACAAATGTAAGAAAATTTCGACAAATACTCGATTGTTCACAACAAAACTTTCGGGAAATCCGACGACCCGGAAGCGATCGTCCGGGCGTCCGAACACGCTGCCGGCAAAAAATATCCGCACCCCGGCAGCGGCCGCTGCGGCGGAAAACCGCATCCATTCACGGCGGAAACCGCACTCCGGGCCTCGGCACACCCGTTACGCCGCCGGAACCGTACCCCGGACAGGAGCCCACATCCGGCAGACCGGAAACCTCCCGGCAAAGCACCGCACACGAATCCGCTCCGGGCTGGAAGGGCAGGGCGGCCGCGGCAGATTCCGCAACCGCGCCCCATAAAAAAGCGGGGACCGCCCTCCAAGGCGATCCCCGCACATGCTGTCCGCAACGGGTTCCTCCGCAGGCGGCGGTTCCTGCGGCCCGCAGTCCCGTCACTCGCCGAAGGAGTGAATCACCACGCCCGAGCGCAGCTTCGGCTCGAACCACGTGGTCTTCGGCGGCATGATATTGCCCGTGTCGGCGATGTCGATCAGTTGCTTCATCGAGACGGGGTAGAGGGCGAAGGCCGCCTGCATCTCCCCGCTGTCCACGCGGCGCTTCAGCTCGCCCAGTCCGCGGATGCCGCCCACGAAGTCGATCCGTTTCGACGTCCGGAGGTCCCCGATGCCCAGAATCCGGTCCAGCACCCGGTTAGAAAGCACCGTTACGTCCAGCACCCCGATCGGGTCGTGGTCGTCGTAGGTTCCCGGTTTGGCCGTCAGGCTGTACCAGCGGCCTCCGAGGTACATCGAGAAATTGTGCAGCGCCTGCGGACGGTACTCCTCCGCGCCCTTCTCCTCGACCGTGAAATCCTCTTTCAGCCGTTCGACGAACGCCTCGGGCGTCAGTCCGTTCAGGTCCTTCACCACGCGGTTGTAGTCGATGATGCGGAGCTGACTGGCGGGGAACGTCACGGCCAGGAAATAGCAGTACTCCTCCTCGCCCGTATGATGCGGATTCTTCCCGCGGCACTCCGCGCCCACACGCGCGGCAGCGGCCGTGCGGTGGTGTCCGTCAGCGACGTACAGCGCCGGAATACCCTTGAATATCTCCGTGATGCGGTCGTTCGTAGCCCGGTCGCGGATCACCCAGAGCTTGTGCCCGAAGCCGTCCTCGGCCGTGAAGTCGTACTCCGGGGCTTCGGACTTCACCACGCCTTCCACGATGGCGTCGATCTCCGCGTTGTCGGGATAGGCGAAGAACACCGGCTCGATATTGGCCTGCTGATTGCGGACGTGGATCATGCGGTCCTCCTCCTTCTCGGTGCGCGTCAGCTCGTGCTTCTTGATGGCCCCCGAGAGGTAGTCCTCGAAGTGGCAGCACATGGCCAGACCGTACTGCGTGCGGCCCTCCATCGTCTGCGCATATATATAATAGTACTCGCCGGGGTCCTGTACGAGCCAGCCCCGTTCGCGCCACTTGCGGAAATTCTCCACGGCCCGGGCATAGACCTCCGGGGCGTGTTCGTCGGCGATGGGATCGAAGTCGATCTCGGGTTTGATAATATGCAGCAGCGAACGCTCCGTGGCCTCGGCCTTCGCCTCGGCGGAGTTCAGCACGTCGTAGGGACGCGACGCCACCTCGGCCGCATACTGCTTCGGCGGGCGGATTCCGCGAAAAGGTTTGATTCTTACCATAACAGTTTCAGGTTGCCGATACCGTCCGGAGCGCGGACGCAGAAACGCCTCTCCGCCCCGGACGGTTCTCGTATTCGCCGTTTATTTGTTTACCTGGAAACGGGTGTTGCCCGTTCTGAAGAAATCCACGATCTGCCGTGCGGCGGCCAGACCGGCATTGAGGTTGGCCTCGGCCGTCTCGGCGCCCATCTTCTTGGGCGTGGCGAAGACGCGCTTGCCGAACGCCTCGTCCAACGCGGCCTGATTGCCCGCGGCGATGTCGGTGACGTACTTCAGGTCCTCGCGCTCGGTCAGCGCGCGCATCAGCCCCCCCTCGTCGATCACCTCCTTGCGCGCCGTGTTCACCAGCGTCGCCCCCTTGGGCATCGACATCAGCAGGTCGTAGCCGATCGAGCCCTTGGTCTCGGCCGTCGCGGGAATGTGCAGCGAAAGGAAATCGGCGGTTTTGTAAAGCTCCTCCACGGAACCGACGCGCCGCACGCCATCGGCCTCGAAGACCGCCGGATCGGAGAGGAATGGGTCGTAGGCAATGACGTTCATTCCCAGCGCCTTGCCCTTACGGCCCACCAGACGCCCCACATTGCCGTAGGCGTGGATTCCGAGCGTCTTGCCCTGAATCTCCGAGCCCGTGCCGGGCGTGAAGCGGTTGCGCGACATGAAGATCATCAGCGCCACGGCCAGTTCGGCCACGGCGTTCGAGTTCTGTCCCGGGGTGTTCATCACCACGATTCCCCGCACCGAAGCGGCCGCAAGGTCCACGTTGTCGTATCCCGCGCCGGCACGCACGACGATCCGGAGACGCCGCGCCGCGGCGATCACCTCGGCGGTCACCTTGTCGCTGCGGACGATCAGCGCATCGGCCTCCGCAACGGCCTCGAGCAACTGCACTTTGTCGGTGTATTTCTCGAGCAATGCCAGCTCGCCGCCGGCCTCTTCGACGATTTCCCGGATTCCCTCCACGGCCTTCTTCGCGAAAGGCTTCTCCGTAGCTACCAATATTTTCATACTCTTCATGATTTCGATGTTCAACTCCTCTTTATAATCCCACGCCTTCACTTCGCCCGTGAGGGTGTCGTAACCGGCCGGGACACGCGTAACGAGAGCCATGACCGCGGGTTATTTCGCGTGTTTCGCGGCGAACTCCTGCATGCACTCCACCAGCACGCGGACGCTCTCAACCGGCAGCGCATTGTAGCACGACGCACGGAAGCCGCCCACCAGCCGGTGACCCTTGATGCCGACGATGCCGCGGGCCTTGGCGGCCTCCATGAACTCGGGGGCCAGCTCCTCGTAACCGTCCGCCATGACGAAGCAAATGTTCATCAGCGAACGGTCCTCCTTCTCCACCGTGCCGCGGAAGAGCGGGTTGCGGTCGATCTCGTCGTAGAGCAGCGCGGCCTTCTCGCGGTTGCGGCGGAAGATTTCCCCGACGCCGCCGATCGACTTGAGCCAGCGCAGCGTCTCCATGAGTACGTAGATAGGGAAGACGGGCGGCGTGTTGAACATCGAGTTGTTCTCCACGTGGGTCCTGAACGACACCATCGTCGGCAGGTCGCGGACGATGCGGTCGAGCATGTCCTCGCGGATGATGGCGAAAGCCACGCCCGCCGGGGCCAGGTTCTTCTGGGCGCCGCCGTAGATCATGGCGTACTTCGAGACGTCCACCGGACGCGACAGGATGTCGGACGACATGTCGGCGATAAGGGGCACGGGCGAGGAGATGTTCTCGTGGTACTCCGTACCGTAGATCGTGTTGTTCGACGTAATGTGCAGGTAGTCCAGATCCGCGGGAACGGCGAAACCCTTCGGAATGTAGGTGAAGTTGCGGTCCTCGGACGAAGCCACCACCTCGACCTCGCCGTAGCGTTTGGCCTCCTTGATGGCTTTCTTGGACCATACGCCCGTATTCACGTAACCCGCCTTCCGGCCGAGGAAGTTGGCCGCCACCTCGTAGAAGAGGGTGCTGGCGCCGCCCCCCAGATAGACGATCCGGTAGTTGTCGGGAATGGCCAGCAATTCGCGGAAGAGCCGGTCGGCCTCCTCCATCACGGCATCGAACTCCTTCGAGCGATGCGAGATAGAAAGCACGGAGAGTCCCGATCCGTTGAAGTCGAGCACGGCCTTGGCCGCATTTTCGATCACCTCGTCCGCCAGGATCGAAGGTCCTGCATTGAAATTGTGCTTTTTCATAATGTTACGTGATTTGGTTGTTTGACTTTCATTCTGTTAGTTTACTAACACAAATATAAACAAAAATAAATTCAAAAATGCAAGCGTCGCCAAATAAATTTCACTCTCCGTCCCGAAGCCCTCCCTTTTTGAATTGTTTTTATTAATTTTGCCGAAATTTAAGCTCCAGCCACATGGTAAAATCAATGACCGGCTTCGGGAAAAGCGAAGTCACGCTCCCGAACCGAAAAATCACGGTCGAAATCCGCTCCCTGAACTCCAAACAGATGGACCTCTCGCTGCGGCTGCCGGCGATCTACCGGCAATCGGAATACGAAATCCGCAACGCGGTCGCCCGCGCGCTCCGGCGCGGGAAGGTGGACGTCTTCGTTTCGGTCGAATCGCAGGCCGTCGAAACCTCGGCCCACATCAACGGGCAGATACTGGCCGCCTACGCCGGCGAGCTGCGCGAAGCCGCCCGCGAAGCGGGGTTCGACACGACGGGCCCCGGATGGGACGCCGCCGCACTGCAGGTGCTCATGCGCCTTCCCGACGCGGTGTCCACCGACGCGGAGAGCGTCTCCGAGGAGGAGCACGCCGCACTGCTGCGGGCCGTCGAGGAAGCCTGCGGCAGGCTCGACGCCTTCCGCTCGCAGGAGGGCGCCATCCTGATCGCCGACCTGCTGCGGCGCGTGGAGCTGATCGAAGGATACCGTCACGAGGTCGAACCGTTCGAAAAGGCCCGCACCGAGACCATCCGGGCCCGGATTCTGGACAACCTCGCGAAACTCGCCGCCGAGGTGGACCGCAACCGGCTGGAGCAGGAGATGATCTTCTACCTCGAGAAACTCGACATCACCGAGGAGAAGGTGCGCCTGGACAACCACTGCCGCTACTTCCGCGAAGTGGCCGGCAGCGAGGAGGACGCGGGCCGCAAGCTGGGCTTCATCGCCCAGGAGATGGGCCGCGAGATCAACACGATGGGATCGAAGGCCAACGAGGCGAACATCCAGCGGATCGTCGTGCAGATGAAGGACGAGCTGGAAAAGATCAAGGAACAGGTGCTGAACATATTGTAAACGGGCCGCAACGCCGCGGAACCGAAACAGATACACACGATGGGCAAAGTCATCATCTTCTCCGCCCCGAGCGGGTCGGGCAAAACCACGATCGTCCGCCGGCTGCTGGCGCGCTATCCGCAGTTGGAATTCTCGATTTCGGCAACCAGCCGCGCCCCGCGCGGCGAGGAGCGCGACGGGACGGACTACTATTTTCTTCCGCAGGAGGAGTTCATGCGCGCCGTAGCCGAAAACCGCTTCGTGGAGTGGGAGGAGGTTTACGAGGGAACCTGCTACGGCACGCTGCGCAGCGAGGTGGAACGCATCTGGCAGCGGGGCCACGTGATCGTCTTCGACGTGGACGTGCTGGGAGGCATCAACCTCAAGCGCATCTTCGGCGGCGACGCCTGCTCGGTATTCATCATGCCGCCCTCCGTGGAGGAGTTGCGCCGCCGCCTCGAAGGGCGCGGCACGGACGCCCCCGAAGTGATCGAGCGGCGTGTGGCGAAGGCCGAGTTCGAGCTGACCAAGGCCCCGGAGTTCGACCACATCGTGCTGAACGACCGTCTCGAGGAGGCCGTGGAGCGCACCTGCGCGATTCTCGACGCATTTATCGGAGAGGCCGAATGAAGCGCATGATGCTCTATTTCGGGTCGTTCAACCCGGTGCACAAGGGACATACCGCCCTGGCCGAGTACGTCCTCGAACGCGGCCTCTGCGACGAGGTGGCGCTCGTCGTCTCGCCCCGGAGCCCCTACAAGGAGACCGCGGAGCTGGCTCCCGAACTGGACCGTTTCGAGATGGCGGAGATCGCCTGCGCGGCATCGGAATACCCGGACCGCATCAAGCCGTCGGCGGTGGAGTTTCTGCTCCCGAAGCCCTCGTACACAATCGACACGCTTCGTTATCTCACGCAGAACTTCGGGTCGGAAATGCGCTTCTCGATTCTCATGGGCGGCGATCAGATCGCCCGGCTCGACGGCTGGAAGGAGTACGAGCGGGTGCTCGAATATCCGATCTACGTCTATCCGCGCCGCGGCGAACGGACCGACCGTTTCGCAGGGCGGATCACCGTGCTCGACGACGCCCCGTTGCAGGACCTCTCCGCCACGCAGATCCGCGAACGCATCGGACGGGGCGAAGCGGTGGACGGCCTGCTCGACGACGGGGTGGCGGAGTACATCCGCCGCAAGGGACTGTGGAGCCCCGCTTCGCGGATCGCGGCCCTCTCGGCGCGGATCGACGCCGGAACGGCGGATGCGGCGCTCTACGTCGAACGCGGCAGACTCCATTTCCGTCTCAACGAGTGGGGCGCTGCCCTCAACGACTTCAACCGGGCGCTGGCCCTCGACACAGACAACGCCGAGGCCCGGCAGTACGTCGAGATGGCGCGGGAGATTCTGGAGTTCCGCTACAAGGACCTCTACAACCCCTGAGACGCCCCAGGCGAACAGCGAAACAATAGAAACGACACAAACGACACGGACAACGATGGAAAAACTGAAAATAGCACTCCTTGCGGGCGGCGACTCGCCCGAACGGGAGATCGCCCTGCAAAGCGCCGCACAGATCGCCGCGGCGCTGGACCGCGGGAAATACGACGTCACGGTAATCGACCTGCACCGCCGCGACTGGCACTACACGGCGCCGGACGGGCGGCAGTGGCAGGTGGACAAGAACGACTTCTCGCTCACCGTGGAAGGCGAGCGGCGGGAGTTCGACTACGCGCTCGTCATCATCCACGGCACGCCCGGCGAGGACGGCAGGCTGCAAGGCTACCTCGACATGATGGGCATTCCCTATTCGTCGTGCTCGATGGTCTCGTCGGTCATCACCTTCGACAAGATCACCACCAAGCGCACGCTCGCGGGACGCGGCATCAACCTCGCCCGCGAGGTGTTCCTCCGCCGGGGCGAGGCGTTCGATGCGGCGCGGATCGTCGCCGACCTGGGGCTGCCCCTCTTCGTGAAACCCAACGCCAACGGCTCGTCGTTCGGCGTCACGAAAGTCCACACCCCCGAAGAGCTGCCCGCGGCCATCGCCGCGGCCTTCGCTCAGGGAGACGAAATCCTCGTCGAAGAGTGCATCGCGGGCCGCGAAATGGGATGCGGCGTGATGATCGCCGGCGGGAAGGAGTACCTCTTCCCCATCACGGAGATCATTCCCCGCAAGGAGTTCTTCGACTACGAAGCCAAATACACCGCCGGACGCTCCGAGGAGATCACCCCGGCCGACATCGCCCCCGAAGTGAAGGCCGAGCTGAACCGCATGACCCTCGAGGCGTACAGAACCTGCCGCTGCTCGGGCGTCGTACGGGTGGATTTCATCGTCACGCCCGAAGGCAGGCCCTATTTCATCGAGCTGAACTCGATCCCCGGCATGAGTGCGGGCAGCATCGTCCCCAAGCAGGTCCGCGCAATGGGCATGACCCTCGGGGAGCTGTTCGACATCGTTATCGACGACACCCGCCGCAAATGATCGAGATCGACGACAAAATCGTGAGCGCCGACCTGCTGCGCGAATGCTTCGCCTGCGACATCGCGCGCTGCAAGGGCATCTGCTGCGTGGAGGGGAACGCCGGCGCGCCGCTCGAGGAGGACGAGGAGACGATCCTCGAAAGCGAATACCCGCATTACAAACCCTACATGACGCCCGAGGGAATCGCCGCCGTCGAACGGCAGGGATTCATGGTCGTGGACGAGGAGGGGGACTATACCACGCCGCTGGTCGCCGGCGCCGAGTGCGCCTACGCCTATACGGAGAACGGCACGACGCTCTGCGCCATCGAAAAGGCGTGGCTGGAGGGCCGCACGACCTTCCGCAAGCCGATCTCGTGCCACCTCTATCCGATCCGCCTCATGCGCTTCTCGAACGGGACGGTCGGGCTCAACTACCACCGCTGGTCGGTCTGCGCCCCGGCGCGCGAATGCGGCGCAAAGCTGGGCATCCCGGTTTACAAGGCGCTGCGCGAACCGATCGTCCGCCGCTTCGGCGAGGAGTTCTACCGCGCGCTGGAGGCCGCCGAAGAGTTACTGAAAAAACAATGAAACAACGAAAACACCGCATATGAAAAAATACCTGCTGTTGTTCGCCGCTCTCTCGCTGGCCTCCGCCGCGACGGCGCGCAACCCCCGGAAAACCTCCCGTGCGGCCCGCCTGCAGGCCGCCGAAGCCGCTGCGGATTCGCTCCGCGCCGTCACGACCCGCCAGGCCGCCGTAATCGACTCGTTACAATGCATCGCCGTATGCCCCGAGGAGGAGGAGTGCGCCCCGGCCGAAGAGCCGCGGCGGGCGGAGCCCGACCCGCGCACGCCCGAACAGATCGCCGCGGATTCCGTGGCCGACATGCGCCGCCGCATGGAGCGCAAGGAGATCCGCTCGACGTTCGACACGGAATCCCTGACGGTGATCGACACGCTCGATTCGGGCAACGAGGCCCTCTACGTCGTCCTGTTCAGCGACAACTCGTGGAAATACGTCCGCAACCGCGAGGTGGCGAAGGACAGCACGATCTTCGAAAAATACTGGGACACGAAGTCGCTCTTCCCGTACAGCAGCGTCACGAAAGCCGACATTCCCGAATCGGTCGTCGTGACGCTCGTGGACTCGGCCTCGGGATTCCACTATCCCTACAAAGGTGCGGTCAATCCGCGCGGCAAGTTCGGCCTGCGCCGCGGACGGCGGCATCAGGGCGTCGATCTGCCGCTCCGCATGCGCGACACGATCTACGCCACCTTCTGCGGCCGCGTGCGCATCTCGCAAACCGTCCGGGGGTATGGCAACCTGGTCATCATCCGCCATGACAACGGACTGGAGACCTACTACGGCCACCTCGCCGAACGTCTCGTCGAGCCGAACCAGTGGGTCGAGGCGGGGGAGGTCATCGGACTGGGCGGTTCGACGGGCCGTTCGACCGGACCGCATCTCCACTTCGAGACCCGCTACTACGGCCAGTCGTTCGATCCCGAACGGCTGATCGACTTCAAGCGCGGCATCCTCAACCGGGAGGTTTTCCTGCTCAAACGGTCGTTCCTGAGCATCTACTCCAACGCCGGGCAGGATTTCGACGACGAGGAGGCCAACGAGAAGCAGGACAAACAAGAGGCCGCCGAACGGGCCGCCATGCGCTACCACAAGATCCGCTCGGGCGACACGCTGGGCCATCTGGCCGTGAAATACGGAACCACGGTGAAGCGGATCTGCGCGCTGAACGGCATCAAGCCCACGACCACGCTGCGCATCGGCCGCACACTGCGCGTGCGGTGATCCCCCGGCCGCCGGGGCATACGGAAAGAGGCCGTCCGGCGAATTCGGATCTTACGGAATCATCCCCGTCAGAGTGTCTCTGACGGGGATGATTCCGTTTGCGGAGACTCGCAGGACAGCCTCTTCTTTCCCGACGCACGCCTCAGCGTTTTCCCTCGATCGCATCTACGGCGTCGATCACCGCGCCGCGGAATCCGCGGCGCTCCAGCTCGGCCACGCCGCGGATCGTCGTGCCGCCCGGCGAGCAGACGGCGTCCTTCATCGCCCCGGGATGCGTACCGGAAGCCAGTTGCAGTTTTCCCGTACCGACGATCATCTGGCTCGCCATGCGGTAGGCGTCGGCACGCGGAATGCCGTGCATGACGGCCGCATCGGCAAGCGCCTCGACGAACATCGCCGCGAAGGCCGGACCGCAGCCGCAGACCGTCCCGGCGACGCCCAGCAGCGGGGTATCGACCTGTAGCACCAGTCCGACGTGCGACAACAGCCGCTCGACGGACCGCCACGCCTCCTCCGAAAGCGAATGCCGCCTTTCGCAGACGACGATCCCTTCGCCGACGGCGACCGGCGTATTGGGCACGGTCGAGAGGTGCTGCGTGCCGGGCGCCAGCATCCGCTCGTAGTCCTCGAACGTCACGCCGGCGGCCACCGACACCACGATTTTGTGCCGCAGCGCCTCCCTCAGGGGGCCGACGACCGGTCCGACCTGCCCGGGCTTCACGGCCACGATCACCATGTCGGCGAACCGGACCGTCTCCGCGGCATCGCGGAAGGCCCGGAATCCGTCCGGCTCCGTATTGCGGCGCAGTTTGTCGTAATCGCGGGCGCAGGCCCCGATCTGTTCCGGGCGCACCGCCTGTGTCCCGGCAAGGCCGCGGGCGAGCGCCTGCGCCATGTTTCCGAATCCGATAAATCCGATCTGCATGAGAACTGCCTTTTTGCTGAATGACCTGTGTATCTACTTCTCCGAATAGTCCCGCTCGCCGAAGATGAGCGACCCCACGCGCACCATCGTCGCGCCGCATTCGACGGCCAGCGGATAGTCGTGCGACATCCCCATCGAAAGGGTGTCGAAGCGCGCGCCGAAATAGGGGCGCAGCAGTTCGAAGCAGCGTCTCAGTTCGCCGAAATCCCGGCGGATCACCGCCTCGTCGTCCGTATTGGTGGCGATGCCCATCACCCCGCGCACGCAGAGGTCCGGCATCCGCGCGAAGGGTGCGGTCCGCACGTAGTCCATCAGCTCGCCGATATTCCATCCCGTCTTGGTCTCCTCCTCGGCGACATGGATTTCGAGCAGGATGTCGATCGTCCGGCCGCACTTCGCGGCCTCCTTCTGAATCGCCTCGGCCAGCCGTGCGCTGTCCACCGAATGAATCAGCCGGACGAACGGCGCGATATACTTGACCTTGTTGGTCTGCAAATGGCCGATCATGTGCCACTCGATGTCCTTCGGCAGCGCCTCGTACTTCTCCCGCAGCTCCTGCGGCCGGCTCTCGCCGAAGATGCGGTGTCCCGCTTCGTAGGCTTCGCGGATCAGCTCCGCAGGATGGGTTTTCGACACGGCCACGAGCGTCACCCGCTCGGGAAGCGACCGTCTCACACACGCGATTTGACTTGCAACAGACATAATTCCGATTTTAACCGGGTAAAATTACGCAAATTTCGTACAACGGGGAAACGCACACCGGAAAAATCGCACCCGCTACCGCGCCAAGACGATCTCCGAACAGGGCAGTTCACCGCCAGGCAGCCGCCTCCACGTCCCCGTCGGCAGGTCGCAGACCCATATCGCACCCCGGCCCTCCGGACCGGCGAGCGCCCACAGCTCCTGCGTCGCACCGTTCTCCGACAGCAGCGCCACCGCCCTGCGCACCGGCTCCTCCAGCCGGGCGAACGGCTCCCCCAGCCGCATCGTCCGCACGTCGAACGGGCGCAGTTCGCTGCCTCCGGCATCCGAGACGACGTATCCGCCGACCAGGCGAAACGCCTCCGAATCCGCCCCGCGCTCCAGCATCGCAAAGGGAATCAGCGCCCCGGCACGGACGGGACCGCCCACCGCGACGCCTCCTCCGTAGGCCGCCAGCACGACGGGAGCGAAGGTTCCGTCGCCGAGGTCGGCCGCAAGCAGCAGCCGGGGACCGCCCGCCGAGGTGAAGACGAACGGCGCCCCGGTCAGCATCCCGGGTTCCAGCCCCTCGGGAAGCCGCCAGCAGTAGGGTATCCCGGCGGAGGAGCGCGTAAGCCCCGCCTGCCTCAGGCAGAGCCGGCCGCCGTCCGTCGTCAGCACGGCGGCCGACGAGGGGAGCAGCCCGGCTGTCACGCAACCCCGAAGCTCCGGGGCGGACCAGTAACGCATCGTCAGATCGTAGCGGCAGCCGACCCGCTCCCCGGACTCCTCCGAGATGCAGAACAACCGGTTCGATCCCGGCTCATTGACCGCACACCGGATCCTGCCGCCCGTCCGCCGGGCGATCTCCTCCGTCGATCCGCTTCGCATGTCGATCCGCACGAGCGACGCATGGCCCGCATCGGAACCGACGACACCGTAGAGCGAATACTCCTGCGGAGGACGCCCGTCCGACACCGCGATCCGGCCGAGCGACTGACGGTCGCCCCGGCGGAAGAGCAGCACCTCGACCGTCGAGGCGGGGTAGCCGCCCGGAGCCAGGAACGTAAGGCTCCGCCCGGTGCGCGCCGTGACGACGCCCCGTACGCCGAGAGCCGAGCCCTCCTCCAGCGCCTCGCCCTCGAGGGGCCAGCGGATTTCGAACATGATTTCGTCGTCGGATTCGAATCCCGACGCCGCGACGGTCACTTCGTCGCCGGGCGAAAAAGGCCCCGCCGGGAGCGAGACGTCCCGGACGAACGCTTCGGACCGCCCGAGACGCTCCGAGCAGGCCGCCGCAAACAGCGCGCAGAGCAGCACGCCTGAAATAGCACGCATAACTTACTGATTATAAATACATACTCCCGCCACGGGGGGGGGTAACGCCGGAATGCGAATCCTCCGCATACGGGACAAATATACCGATTTTTTGCCGTTCCGGAATAGTTTTCTATCTTTACGGAGGCAAAACACGCAAGTCCTATGAAAAATATCCGAACGATTCTCGCGGCGGCGGCGATGCTCTCCTACGGAGCGGCGGCCGCATGCACCAACTTCATCGTCACGAAAGGAGCCTCGACCGACGGATCGGTGATGGTCTCCTATGCGGCCGACTCCCACTCGCTCTACGGCGCCCTCTACCACTCGGCAGGCGGCAAACACTCCCAGGGAGCGATCCTGCCCATCTACGAATGGGACACGGGGCGTTACCTCACGGACATTCCGCAGGCAGGCGAGAGCTATTCGACCGTCGGCAACATGAACGAACATTCGCTCATCATCGCCGAGACGACCTTCGGCGGCCGCGAGGAGCTGGCCGACCCGGCCGGACTGATGGATTACGGCTCGCTCATCTACATCACGCTGCAACGTGCCAAAACCGCCCGCGAGGCGATCGGAGTGATCGTCGAGCTGGCCAACACCTACGGCTACGCCTCGAGCGGCGAATCGTTCTCGATCGCCGATCCCGGGGAGGCATGGATCATGGAGCTGATCGGCAAGGGCAGCAAGCCCGACACCGCAGGCATCAACACGCGCAAGGGCATCGTCTGGGTAGCGCGCCGCATTCCCGACGGCTACGTGTCGGCCCATGCCAACCAGTCGCGCATCACGACCTTCCCGCTCGACGACCCCGAGAACTGCCTCTACGCGCCCGATGTCATCGACTTCGCCCGCGAGATGGGCTACTTCGAAGGCGAAGACGCCGACTTCAGCTTCTGCGACGCCTACGGCCCGGCCGACTTCGGCACGGTGCGTGGCTGCGACGCCCGCGTGTGGGCCTTCTTCCGCACCGTGGCCGACGGCATGGACGCCTACGAACAATACGCCATGGGCTACGACATGCAGAACCGGATGCCGCTATGGGTCAAACCCCGTGCGAAGGTATCGCCCAAGACCGTCTTCGACTGCATGCGCGATCACTACGAGGGAACCCCGATGGACATGACCCGGGACCTCGGCGCCGGAGGACACAACTGCCCGTACCGCTGGCGGCCGATGACCTTCGAGGTGGACGGCGAGGAGTACCTCAACGAACGCGCGACGGCCACGCAGCAGACCGGCTTCTGGTTCGTGGGACAGGCCCGCGCCGACGCCGGGCCCGACATGGGCATCCTCTGGTTCGGCGTGGACGACGCCGCCACTTCGTGCCTCACGCCGATCTACTGCTCGGTGCAGGAGGTCCCCGAGTGCTTCCGCGAGGGGAACGGCTCGATGCTCGAATACTCGCCCACGTCGGCCTTCTGGCTCTTCAACCGCGTGACGAACTTCGCCTACATGCGCTACGACATGATCGCGGCCGATATCCGCAAGGTGACCGACGCCTGGGAGAACGGACTGCTCGAGGAGGTCCGCGGAGTGGACGCCCGGGCCGGGGAGTTCGAGACGGCGGCCGCACGCCGGCGCTACCTCACGCGCTTCAGCGTCGGGAAGGCCCAGGAGCTGTTCGCCCGCTGGTCGAAGCTCGACCGCTACCTCATGGTCAAATACATGGACGGCAACGTGAAGAGCGAGCACGGCGACGTGCTGGCGTTCCTCGACAGCGACGCCCCGATGGCCCAGCACTTCGTGGAGAACGGCAACGGCCGGCAGATTCCCGACAAGATCCGGTTCCCGGGCTACAACGAGAAGTGGAAGCGCGCCGTGGCGGCCGACAACGGCAAGATACTGAAAGTGGTAAAATAATTTCCGTCCTATGAAATACGACATCCTCATCGTCGGCAGCGGACCGGGCGGCTACGTGGCCGCGATCCGCGCCGCACAGTTGGGCCGCCGCGTGGCGCTCGTCGAACGCGCCGAGGCAGGAGGCGTCTGCCTCAACTGGGGCTGCATCCCCACCAAAGCGCTGCTCAAGAGCGCACAGGTTTACGGCTACTGCCGCAATGCCGGCCACTACGGGCTGGAGCTCACGGGCGAAGTGCGCCCCGACCCGGAAAAGATCGTCGCCCGCTCGCGCGGCGTGGCCGAAACCATGTCCAAAGGGGTGCAGTTCCTGCTCCGGAAGAACAACATCGACCTGATTCCCGGATTCGGACGTCTCACGGCTCCGGGCCGTCTCGACGTAGAGGGCACGACCTACGAGGCCGACCACATCATCCTCGCCACGGGAGCGCGGCCGCGCGAGCTGCCGTTCCTGCCCGCGGACGGCGAGCACGTCGTCACCTCGCGCGAGGCGCTGACGCTCGGCAGGCTGCCCGAATCGCTCGTCGTGGTCGGCTCGGGAGCCATCGGCAGCGAGTTCGCATGGTTCTACGCGACGCTCGGCGTCCGCGTGACGGTCGTCGAATACCTGCCGCGCATGCTGCCGCTCGAGGACGAGGAGGTGTCGAAAGCCATGGAGCGCTCGTTCCGCAAACTGCGCGCCGCGGTGCTCACCTCGACGACCGTCAAGGGCGTGAGGATCACGCCCGAAGGCATGTGCGAGGTGGAAATCGAAGGCAGGAAAGGCCCGGAGACGCTCGTGGCCGAGAAGGTGCTCTCGGCCGTGGGCATACAAGCCAACATCGAGGGAATCGGACTCGAGGAGCTGGGCGTGGCCGTCGAACGCGGCAAGGTGACGGTGGACCCGTATTACCGCACCAGCGTCCCGGGCATCTACGCCATCGGCGACATCGTACCCGGCCCGGCGCTGGCGCATGTCGCCTCGGCCGAAGGCATCTGCTGCGTGGAAGCCATCTGCGGGCTGAACCCCGATCCGGTGGACTACACGACCGTTCCTTCGTGCGTCTTCACGCAGCCCGAGGTGGCGTCGGTGGGCATGACCGAGCAGGAGGCGCGCGAGCGCGGCATCGAATACAAGGTCGGACGCTTCCCCTTCACCGCTTCGGGCAAGGCGACGGCGGCCGGCGACCGCGACGGCTTCGTCAAGCTGCTCTTCGACGCCGACGAGCGCCTGCTCGGCGCGCACCTCGTGGGCGCATCGGTCACGGAGATGCTCGCCGAACCGACGCTGGCCCGGCATCTGGGCGCGACGGCCCACCGGATAGCACGCACGATCCATGCCCACCCGACGATGAACGAAGGGATCATGGAGGCGGCCGAAGCGGCCCTCGGCGCGGCGATACACCTGTAAAGATGCCCCGCGTCAAAGGAAAAGGGAGGTCCGAAGACCTCCCTTTTTTTCCGCTTACCTGAACCACGCTTCGAGGCGGTCGCGGCCGTAGAAATAGTAGCCCGCGAGCCCCACCCAGCTCGTCAGCAGCACCAGCACCGAGGCGATGACCTTGCCGGCGGTGGAAATGTTCTTCTTGAAAATGTCGAGTACGCACCAGATCGTGCAGACGACCCCGACCAACCAAATCAACGTTCCTATCATAACAAATCGCATTTAGTGAAACACCTACGTTCGAAAACCTCCGCAGGGTAGCGCACGTCGCTCAAAAACAATCCCTGCGCGGGCGCTCCGGCACTCGACCTCGCCAGGTCGCGGCTCTCCACGATGGAGCGGAAATCCTCCGGCGTGTACCGTCCGCGGCCGACATCGACCAGCGTGCCGACGATCGCCCGCACCATGTTACGCAAAAACCGGTCCGCACGGATCGTAAAACAGAGCCGTCCGTCGGCATCGGTCCGCCAGCGGGCCTGCATGACGCGACATATATTGGTCCTGTTGTTGGAGTTGAGCTTGGCGAAGGAGGTGAAATCCCGGAATCCGGGCAGCATCTCCGCCGCGCGGTTCATCCGCTCCACGTCGAGCGGCACGTAATACTGCCACGTCATGTGGCGCGTGAAGGGGTTCTTGCGGGGCTCGATCAGGTAGATATACTCCCGCTCGCAGGCATGGAAGCGCGCATGGGCGTCGTCCGCCACGGGGGTCATGCCGCTCACCGCAATATCGCCCGGCAGCAGGAAATTGAGCTTATAGACCGTCTGCACGGGATCGGCCACGGGCTGCGGCACGTCGAAGTGCGCCACGTAGTAGGAGGCGTTCACCCCCGTATCGGTGCGCCCGGCGCCCGTCACTTCGACCCGCCCGCGCAGGAGCGTGGCGAGCGCCCCTTCGAGCGTCTGCTGCACCGACGGCCGGTCGGGCTGCCGCTGCCAGCCGCAGTAGGCCGCACCGTTGTACCTGAGTTCGAGAAAATAACGCATCGTCCAAAAAATCAGGACCCGGCACGGTCCGGATACGGAGCGGGAAACCGTATGCCCGCCCGTTCCCGCCGAAACGCGGCGCCGTCCGGGTGTCGCAGGCAAAGATAGGAAAAATTCCGGTCCGCACCGCAAAATCCGCGGCGGCGCATTTTCCGCCGCATCTCCGGCATCGCGCCGCACACATACCATAACCGCCCGCCGCGACGTTCGAAATTCAAATAAATTCGTATCTTTGCGTGCGGATAAACCGCCGCGGACCGGAAGGCGCCCCGCAACGGAGCCGGACCGTACGTCCGCGCAGATATGAATACGAGAGAAACATGAAAGCAGCCATCATAGGATACGGCAAGATGGGCCGTGAAATCGAACGGATCCTGCACGAACGGGGCCACGAGGCCGCGCTCGTCATCGACACGGAGAACGCCGCCGAACTCGATGCGGAGCACCTGCGGGGAATCGACGTGGCGCTGGAGTTCACCACTCCGGCGACCGCCTACCGGAATATCCGCACCTGCATCGAATGCGGCGTGGCGGTCGTGAGCGGCACGACGGGCTGGACCGACCGCCTGCCCGAACTGCAGGCGCTGTGCCGCGAACGGGGCGGGGCGCTGTTCTACGCCTCGAACTACTGCCTCGGAGTCAATCTCATGTTCCGCCTCAACCGCTGCCTCGCGGAGATGATGAACCGTGTCGGCGGCTACGACGTACGCATCGGGGAGGTGCACCACACGCAGAAGAAGGACGCCCCGAGCGGTACGGCCATCACGCTGGCCGAAGGGATCGTCGAGAACCTCGACGCCAAGCGGGGTTGGGTGAACTACGCCCCGGGCATCGCCCACGCGGCGAACCGCGTGGAGCGCAGCGAAGAGACGCCCGCCGACTGCGTGGAAATCCGCTCCGTGCGCGAAGGGGAGGTCCCGGGCGTCCATACCGTCACCTACGAATCGGCGGACGACGTGCTGGAGATCCGCCACACGATCCGGAACCGCCGCACGCTGGCCGCCGGAGCGGTCACGGCGGCCGAATTTCTCTGCGGCAAGCGGGGCGTATTCGGCATGGACGACCTGTTGCAACAATCGAAATAACCGACACAAGATGGGAAAAATCAAGGCTTTCTTCCGAAACAAGTGGGTAGGATTCACCCTCGCCGCACTGCTCTATACGCTCTGGTTCGTGGTCTGGACGGGCAACCTTTGGCTGCTGCTCGGACTTCCGGTCATCTACGACCTCTACGTCTCGCGCCTCTTCTACCGCTACGTCTGGAGCCGCAACCGGCGCATGTGCGAACGCAGCAAGACCTACAAGGCGGTTTACGAGTGGGTGAACGCCATCGTCTTCGCCACGGTGGTGGCGACGCTGGTGCATATCTTCGTCTTCCAGATGTACGTCATCCCCACCTCGTCGATGGAAAAGTCGCTGCTCGTGGGCGACTACCTCTACGTGAGCAAGGTGACCTACGGCCCGCAGATGCCCAACACGCCGCTCTCGTTCCCGTTCGTGCACCACACGATGCCCTTCTCCGAGACCAGGAAATCCTACTCCGAGGCGATCAAATGGCCCTACCACCGCCTCAAGGGGCTCCGCCGCATCGCGCGCAACGACGTGGTGGTATTCAACTTTCCGGCGGGCGACACGGTGCTGCTGGAAAACCAGGCCGTGACCTACTACGACGTGCTGCGCGGCTACGAGGAGTCGTTCGGCACAGCGGAGGGGCGCAAACGCCTCGCGGAAAAGTACACGGTCGCAAGCCGTCCGGTCGATAAGCGCGAAAACTACATCAAGCGCTGCGTGGCCCTCCCGGGCGACTCGCTGGAAGTCCGCGACGGGCAGGTTTACGTGAACGGCACGGCACAGGAGCCGATTCCGGGAGTGCAGTACACCTATCTGGTGCAGACCTCGGAACCCTTCACGCAATACGCCATCGACAACCTCGGGGTGACGGAGTACAGCGGCAACGGCTCGTCGTACTACATGGCCCTGACGGCCGAGGCCGCCGAGAAGGTGCGGGCGCTCAAAAACGTCATTTCGATCCGCCGCTACGTTTACACGCCCAACGACGACGTCTTCCCGCAGTGGGGCGAGGCACGCTGGAGCCAGGACAACTACGGCCCGGTCTGGATTCCGGCCCGGGGCGCCACGGTGCGGCTCACGACCGAGAACCTGCCGCTCTACCGCCGCATCATCGAAGCCTACGAAGGCCACACGCTGAAGGTCGCGGACGACGGGACGATCCTCATCGACGGCATGCCCGCCGCAGAGTACACCTTCGCGATGGACTACTACTGGATGATGGGCGACAACCGCCACAATTCGGCCGACTCGCGTTTCTGGGGATTCGTTCCCGAGGACCACATCGTCGGCAAGGCGTCGTTCGTCTGGCTGTCGCTCGACGCCTCCAAGCGCTTCCCGGCGAACATCCGCTGGGAACGGATATTCAAAAAGGTGCGGTAGGGTGGACGACGACCGTTATCTGACCGTGGACGGACCGGCCGAAGCGGCGTCGCGGGAGCGGAGCAGCAAGTTTCTCGCCTACATTTATCCCGTCCGCACGGAAGGGGAGATCCGCGAGCGGCTCGATGCGCTGCGCAAACGCTACTACGACGCCACGCACCACTGCTACGCCTGGCGGCTGGGGCCGCACGGCGAGACGTTCCGCGCCAACGACGACGGCGAGCCTTCGGGTACGGCCGGCAAGCCGATTCTCGGGCAGATGCTCTCGGCCGGAATCACGGACTGCCTCGTAGCGGTGGTCCGCTACTTCGGCGGCACGAAACTCGGCGTGCCGGGACTGATCGCCGCCTACCGCGAATCGGCTGCCGCGGCGATCGCCGCGGCCCGGATCGTCGAACGGACCGTGGACCGCGAAATCCGTGTCCGCTTCCCCTACGTGGCGATGAACGACATCATGCGGGTGGTCAAGGAGGAGCAGCCCCGCATCGGGGAGCAGACCTTCGACAACCTCTGCACGATGCGGCTCACGATCCGCGAAAGCCGCGCCGGACGGCTGGCCGAACGGCTGGAAAAGGCCGGAGGCAGCATCGGCGGCGATACGACGACGCCCGGCCGGGAAGCGGCCGGGAAGAAGCTGTAACGAATGAGCATGAAACACGAAAATTCCATCCATATCAAGGGCGCGCGGGTGCACAACCTCAAAAACATCGAGGTCGAAATCCCGCATGACAAACTCGTGGTGGTCACGGGCCTTTCGGGTTCGGGAAAATCGACGCTGGCCTTCGACACGATCTTCGCCGAAGGGCAGCGTCGCTACGTCGAGAGCCTCTCGGCCTACGCCCGGCAATTCCTGGGCAAGATCAACAAGCCGGACGTGGACCTCATCACGGGCATCGCGCCGGCCATCGCCATCGAGCAGAAGGTCAATACGCGGAATCCCCGTTCGACCGTCGGCACGACCACCGAGATCTACGACTATCTCAAACTCCTCTACGCCCGCATCGGCCGCACCTTCTCGCCCGTCTCGGGCCGCGAAGTGCGCTGCTACGGCACGGACGACGTGGCGGAATACGTCCTCGCGCATGCCGGAGAGCGGGTCGTGATCGCCGCGCCGCTCACGCTCGCCGAGGGACAGGGACTCATCGAAAAGCTGACGCTGCTGCTCTCGGACGGCCTGATGCGCGTCCATACAGACGGCGAGGTGCGCCTGATCGAGGAGGTGCTGCCCGGCATCGGCCCCGACACGCGGGCCGAGGGGATGCTGGCGGTGATCGACCGCCTGCGCGTGGCCGCGGACGACGACACGCAGACCCGCATCCGCGATTCGGTGGCACGCGCCTTCTCCTACGGCGACGGCCTCTGCACGATCCTCGTCCAAGGGGAACGGCGCGAGTTCTCGTCGCGCTTCGAAGCCGACGGCATCGAGTTCGAACGCCCGTCGGAACACCTCTTCAGCTTCAACAACCCGCTCGGGGCGTGTCCCCGCTGCGAAGGATACGGCAAGGTCATCGGCATCGACGAGGACCTGGTGATTCCCGACAAGGGCAAGACGATCTACGAAGACGCCGTCGCCTGCTGGCGCGGCGAGACGATGCGCAAGTGGAAGGACCAGCTCGTGGAGAACGCCCCGAAGTTCGGCTTTCCCGTCCACACGCCGTTCCACGCCCTCACGCCGGAGCAGAAACGGCTGCTGTGGCGCGGCAACGAATACTTTCACGGGCTGGACGAATTCTTCGAGTACATCGACTCGGAGCGCCGCAAGATCCAGTTCCGCGTGATGAAGGCCCGCTACACGGGCAAGACCGTCTGCCCCGAGTGCGGCGGTTCGCGCCTCCGGAAGGAGGCGCTGTACGTCCGCGTCGGCGGCCGCACGATCGCCGAGCTGGTGACGATGCCCGTGGACGAGCTGATTCCCTTCTTCGGCGGCCTGCGGCTCGACGAGCACGACACGAAGACCGCCGCACGCATCCTCGTCGAAATCCGCAACCGCCTGCAATACCTCGCGGACGTGGGGCTGGGCTATCTGACGCTCGACCGTCTCTCCTCGACCCTCTCGGGCGGCGAAAGCCAGCGCATCAACCTCTCCACGTCGCTGGGCAGCAACCTCACCGGATCGCTCTACATCCTCGACGAGCCCTCCATCGGACTCCACCCGCGCGATACGAACCGCCTGATCAAGGTGCTCAAACAACTGCGCGACCTGGGCAACACCGTGATCGTCGTCGAACACGAGGAGGAGGTGATCCGCGCCGCGGACTGGATCGTGGACATCGGCCCCGAAGCGGGATACAACGGCGGCGAGGTGGTCTTCAGCGGCCCGCTGGAGCGGCTGCTCGAATGCTCCGGGAGCCTCACGGCCGACTACCTCACCGGACGACGCTCGATCGCCGCTCCGACCGCGGTCCGCGGCTGGAGCCGCTCGATCGTCGTCCGCGGCGCCCGCGAACACAACCTGCGGAACGTGGACGTCCGCATCCCGCTGGGCGTCATGACCTGCATCACGGGGGTCAGCGGCTCGGGCAAGTCGTCGCTGGCCAAAGGCATCCTTTATCCGGCGCTGCGGCGCATGCTCTTCGACACGGGAGTCAAGCCGGGCGATTTCGACGGCATCGACGGCGACGTCGGCCTGCTCCGTTCGGTCGAGATGGTCGATCAAAACCCCATCGGCAAATCCTCGCGGTCGAATCCCGTGACCTACATAAAGGCCTACGACGAGATCCGCAAGCTCTTCGCCGACCAGCCCTATGCGCAGCACACGGGGCTCGGCGCCTCGGCCTTCTCGTTCAACATCGCCGGAGGCCGCTGCGAGGAGTGCCAGGGAGAGGGCGTCATCAAGGTCTCGATGCAGTTCATGGCCGACGTCGAACTGGTGTGCGAGGCGTGCGGCGGCAAGCGCTTCCGCGACGAAGTGCTCGAGGTGAAATACCGCGACAAGTCGATCTACGACGTGCTGGAAATGACCGTGGACGACGCCATCGCCTTCTTCGGCGAGGACAAAAAGAGCGCCGTCTGCCGCCGGATCGTCGAACGGCTCCAGCCGTTGCAGGACGTCGGACTGGGATACATCAAACTCGGACAGTCCTCCTCGACCCTCTCGGGCGGCGAGAGCCAGCGCGTGAAGCTCGCCTCGTTCCTCACGAAGGAGACCTCCGACGGCAGCATCCTGTTCATCTTCGACGAGCCGACGACGGGACTCCACTTCCACGACATATCGAAACTGCTGGCGGCGTTCAACGCCCTGATCGAACGGGGGCACACGATCGTGGTCGTGGAGCACAACATGGAGATCATCAAATGCGCCGACTGGGTCGTGGACCTCGGTCCCGAGGCGGGCACGGGAGGCGGCCGGGTCGTCTTCGAAGGCACGCCGCGCGCGCTGGAGGAGTGCCCCGAAAGCCATACGGGCGAGTTCCTGCGCCTGAGGACCAAACTCTGAGCCGAACGACCATGGAATTTTACACATACCGACTTCCGAACGGCATCCGGGGCATCCACCGGCAGGTGAAGGGTGCGGTGGCGCATTGCGCGCTGGTCGTGGACGCCGGAAGCCGCGACGAACGGACGGGCGAATACGGACTGGCGCACTTCACCGAGCACGCCTTCTTCAAGGGGACGCAGCGGCGGCGCGCCTGGCAGGTGAACTGCCGCCTCGAAAACCTCGGCGGCGAGCTGAACGCCTTCACCACCAAGGAGGATACGACGATCCACGCCACGACGCTCCGCAGCGATTTTCCGAAGGCCGCCGAACTGATCGCCGACGTGACGTTCCGCTCGGTCTATCCCGACCGGGAGCTGGAGCGCGAAAAGGAGGTCATCGCCGACGAGATCAACACCTACAAGGATTCGCCCGCCGACATGATCTACGACACGTTCGAAGACATGCTCTTCGCCGGGTCGGAGCTGGGGCACAACATCCTGGGCCGCAAGGCGGCGCTCATGCGCTACGACGGCGACGCGATCCGCCGTTTCACGGCCCGCACGCACACCACCGACCGGATGGTGTTCGCCTCGATCGGCAACATCCCGGCCCGGCAGGCCGAGGCGGTGGCCATGCGTTGCTTCGGTGGCGAACCCGCTACGGAACGCGGATTCGCACGGAGCGTCCCCGCCGCGACGGAGCCGTTCCGCAAAACGGTGTGCAGGCATACGCACCAGACCCACTGCATCGTCGGCTGCCGGGCCTGCGGCATCGGCGACGGGCGGCGGCTGCCGCTGGCCCTCGTAGTGAACATCCTCGGAGGACCGAGCGCCAACTCGCTGCTGAACACCACGATCCGCGAAAAACACGGGCTGTCGTACAACATCGAGGCCAGCTATACGCCTTACAGCGATGCGGGAATCGTGGCGATCTACTTCAGTTCGGACCACCACAACGCCGCGCGGTGCATCGAGCTCATCGAGGAGCAACTGCACCGGCTCCGCACCCAGCCGCTCACGGCCCGGAGGCTCTCGATGGCCAAAAAGCAGTTCGTAGCCCAGCTGGCGATCTCGAGCGAGAACAACGAAAGCTACATGCTCGGCGCGGGCAAAAGCCTGCTCGTCCACGACGAGGTGGACACGATGAAGGAGGTTTACGCCAAGATCCGCGCCCTGACGGCCGAACAGCTCATGGAAGCCGCGGCGGAGACCTTCTCCGGCACGTCGCGGCTCGTCTGGGGCGGCGAATAGGACAACACATCCGGCCGCCGCACGAAGGCGGCCGTACAAAACACGATATACGATGGACAGGAAAACGGTTTATTTCGTCCTGCTGGACGATTTCGCGGACTGGGAGGCGGCGTTTCTCGCCCCGGCCCTCCGCACAGGCGTCATGCCGGGCCGCGAAGGGCGGTACGAAGTGAAGTACGCAGCGCCGGGCGGGCGGACGGTGCATTCGCTGGGCGGACTGACCGTCACGCCGGACTGCGACACGGCGACGCTGCCCGACGACTGCGCCGCGCTGGTGCTCGTCGGCGGCATGAGCTGGAGGAAACCCGAAGCCGAACCGGTCGCCGGTACGGTGCGCGAGGCGCTGTCGCGCGGTCTTACGGTCGGTGCGATCTGCAACGCCGTATCGTTCCTGGCGGCGCACGGGCTGCTCAACGACCGGCGCCACACGGGCAACACGCTCGCCATGCTGCGCGAGTGGGGCGGCGAACACTACACGGGCGAGGCGCTCTACGAGGAGCGGCAGGCCGTGCGCGACGACCTCCTGGTGACGGCCAACGGTACGGGATACCTCGAATTCACGCGCGAATGCCTCGCGGCGCTCGAGGCCGACACCCCGGAGGCCATCGCCGCTTCGTATGCGTTCAACAAGGAGGGGCTCTGCAAGGCATAGGATGGACGCGCTCGAACGTTACATTCACGACCTGTCGGCCCCCGAGGAGCCGCTGCTGCACGAACTGGACCGCGAGACGAATCTGCGGGCCGTGGCGCCGCGGATGCTCTCGGGACACATCCAGGGCCGGCTGCTGGAGATGCTCGTACGGATGGCGCGGCCGCAGCGGGTGCTCGAAATCGGCACGTTCACGGGGTATTCGGCCCTCTCGATGGCCGCAGGACTGGAGGAAGGAGCCGAACTGCACACCGTGGAGGTGGACGACGAACTGGAGGAGCTGGCGCAGTCCTACTTCGACCGCAGCCCCCACGGAAAGAAAATCCGGCTGCATATCGGCTCGGCGCTCGACGTCGCCCCGGCGCTGGGCGGCGTGTTCGACCTGGTGTTCATCGACGGCGACAAACGCGAGTACCCCGACTACTACCGCATGCTGCTGGGCGACCGGGACGGACGGCCGCTGGTCCGCAGCGGCTCGGTGCTCATCGCCGACAACATCCTGTGGTCGGGCAAGGTCGTGGAGCCCGTCGCACGCCGGGACCGCCACACGCAGGCCGTCGTGGAGTTCAACCGGATGGTGGCCGAGGACCCGCGCGTGGAGAACGTCATTGTCCCGCTGCGCGACGGACTGAATCTGATAAGGGTCAAATAATCATGGAAATCAAAGAACTGCAAGAGCGCGTGGACGCCTGGATCAGGGAGTACGGCGTGCGCTACTTTTCGGAACTGACCAACATGGCCGTCCTCACCGAGGAGGTGGGGGAGCTGGCGCGCGTCATGGCCCGCCGCTACGGCGACCAGTCCTTCAAGGCGGGCGAGCGGGACAATCTGGCCGATGAAATGGCAGACGTACTGTGGGTGCTGGTCTGTCTGGCCAACCAGACGGGCGTGGACCTCACGGCCGCCGTAGAGGCCAACTTCGCCAAGAAGACCGCCCGCGACCGGGAGCGGCACAAAGAGAACGAAAAGCTGAAATAGTCCCCGAGGGCATCCCCGGCCGTGCAGAAACACCCTCTCGGAAACGACAAAAAGTCCCGGCTCTCACGAGCCGGGACACGATAACGGCAGGGTAGCGCTCCTACTCCAGCCTGAGGTCTTTCCTGATGCCCTCGATCTTGGCGTCGAGCGCGGCGAGCGTCCGCTCGTAATCGGCCACCGACGCCAGCGGAGCCTTCACGCCGAAATAGAACTTGATTTTGGGCTCCGTGCCCGAAGGACGCACCGAGACGGTCGTGCCGTCCTCGGTGAACCATTGCAGCACGTTGCTCGAATCCTGCTCGATGGGGGTTTTGGCCCCGGTCCGCACGTCGGTCTGCTCGAGCGACTGGAAGTCGTTGATCTTCACCACGGGCGATCCGACGATCGTCTTGGGCGGATCGGCACGGAAATCCGCCATCATCTTCTGGATCTGCTCGGCGCCCTCCTTGCCCTTGCGGACCACCGAAACCAGTCCCTCGCGGTAGAAGCCGTACTTCACGTAGAGCTGCTGCAACCACTCGTAGAGCGTCAGGCCCATCGTATCCATGGCCCACGCAGCCGCCTCGGCCGCCAGCGAACAGGCCGACACGGCGTCCTTGTCGCGCACGTAGTCGCCCGCCAGATAGCCGAACGACTCCTCGCCGCCGCCGATATACTTCGCCTTGCCCTCGTTCTCGCGGATGATCTTGGCGATATACTTGAAGCCCGTGAGGCAGTCGTAGCACTTCACCTTGAAGAAGTCGGCCACGGCGTTGGCCATCTGCGACGTCACGATGGTCTTCACGACGTACTGGTTGCCGTCGAGCTCGCCGCGCTCGGCCCAGCGGGTCAACTGGTAGCTCAACAGCAGCACGAGAGTCTGGTTGCCGTTCAGCAGCACGTATTCGCCCTGCTTGTTGCGCAGCGCCACGCCGATACGGTCCGAATCGGGATCGGTGGCCAGCACCAGATCGGCGCCCTCCCTGGCCGCGAGGTCGATGGCCATGGACATCGTCTTGCGCTCCTCGGGATTCGGCGATTCGACGGTGGGGAAGTTGCCGTCGATGACCGCCTGCTCCTCGACCATGATGACGTTGGTGAAGCCGAACTTGCGCAATGAGGCGGGAACCAGCCTTACGCCGGCGCCGTGCATGGGCGAATAGACGATCTTCATGTCGCGGTATTTCCGCACGCTCTCGGGCGACAGCGACAGCTCGTGCACCTTATTCAAATAGATTTCGTCGAACTTCTCGTCGAGAATCGTGATATTCTCCGGATGCTTTCCGATGAGGACCTGATCGACGTCGGTGATCTTCTCCACCTCGGCGATGATGTTCCTGTCGTGGGGCGGGGTAACCTGCGCGCCGTCGGTCCAGTAGGCCTTGTAACCGTTGTACTCCTTGGGGTTGTGCGACGCCGTGACGACCACGCCCGAATGGCACTTCAGCTCGCGGATGGCGAAACTCAGCTCGGGTGTCGGACGCAGCGTGTCGAAAAGGTAAACCCTGAAGCCGTTCGAGGCGAAAATGTCGGCCACGCGCTCGGCGAACATCCGCGAATTGTTGCGGCTGTCGTGCGCCACGGCCACCCGCACCTGCTCGCCGGCGAAGGTGCGCTTCAGGTAGTTCGAAAGTCCCTGCGTGGCAGCGCCCACCGTATAGACGTTCATGCGGTTCGTCCCCACGCCCATGATGCCGCGCAGGCCGCCCGTACCGAACTCCAGGTCCTTGTAGAAGCTCTCGACGAGCTCCTTCATATCGTTATCCATCAGGTACTTGACCTGCTTTTTCGTCTCTTCGTCATAATGACCGTCGAGCCATGCCTGGGCTTTCTTCAGCACCGTCTGTTCCAATTCATTTGCCATAATCCGTATTAGTTTTATTTATGATTCAATATCCGGACACTCCAAAATATTTATATGCAAATATACGGAATAAAATTCGAATATTCAATATCAGGGAGTTAAAAATAGGTCTCCGGAAACCGTTGTTTTTCTATATACAAAAAAGAGACATTTGCAACTGTTTTTCCGGAATCTTTTTGCGAAATTATTCACAACTTTGTCTGTCGAAAATGCGATACAATCACCCATCATGCTGAATAACACGCAGACATACAGCGATATGTGGCAGAACTGCCTCGATCGGATCAAGGCGCAGACCTCGGCCGAAGAGTTCGAGAAGTGGTTCCAGCCCATCGTTCCGCTCGAATTCGACGGCACGACGCTCCGCCTGCGCGTTCCCAACGAAAGCTACGTGCGCCAGATCGAGAAGAACTACATCCCGTTCCTCAGGCCGATCATCTCGCAGCTCTACGGGCAGCAGACGCGGCTCCACTACGCCGTGCCGCGCGCCGCGCAGCCGGTTCCCGTGGCGGCGGAGGCCGACACGACGGCCATCTCGCGCTTCAACACGCAGACGAACACCGCAAATATAAAGAATCCGTTCGTGATTCCGGGACTCAAGCGCATCGTAATCGACCCGCAGTTGAACCCGAACCTCACCTTCGCCACCTTCATCGAGGGCGAATGCAACCGGCTGGCCCGCTCGGCGGGCATGTCGGTGGCCGTCACGCCGGGCAACAACCCCTTCAACCCCCTCTACATATACGGGGACTCGGGGCTGGGAAAAACCCATATCGTGCAGTCGATCGGCCACGAGGTGCGGCAGCGGCATCCCGAGTTGCAGGTGCTCTACGTCTCGATGAACAAGTTCCAGGCGCAGTTCCAGACCGCCTACAAGAACGGCGAGATACCCGACTTCATCCACTTCTACCAGATGATCGACGTGCTGATTATCGACGACATCCAGGAACTGACCGGAAAGACGGGTACGCAGAACGCCTTCTTCAATATCTTCAACCACCTGCAACTGGCCGGCAAGCAACTGATCCTCACCTCGGACAAGCCGCCCGTGGAGCTGAAGGACATCGAGCAGCGGCTGCTCACGCGCTTCAAGTGGGGGCTTTCGGCGCAGCTCAATACGCCGGACTACGAGACGAAGCTGAAGATCATCCGCGCCAAGGCGCAGAAACTCGGCGCACAGATCTCGGACGACGTGGCGGTGTACCTCGCCGACAACATCTCGGCCAACGTGCGGGAGATCGAGGGCGCGCTGTCATCGCTCGTGGCGAACGCCTCGTTCCTCGGCCGCAAGATCACCACGTCGCTGGCCAAGGAGATACTGAAGGTCTATGTACAGCTCTACCAGAAGGAGATCACCATCGACCACATCATCGAGGTCGTATGCGACTACCTGAACCTCGACTTCGCGCGCTTCAACTCCACGGAGCGCACGCGCGAAATCGCCCAGGCGCGGCAGATCGCCATGTATCTGGCCAAGCAACACACCAAGGCGCCGCTGACGACCATCGGCGCGGCCATCGGAGGGCGCAACCACGCCACGGTGCTCCACTCGTGCAAAGCCGTCTCGAACCTGCTGGAGACCGACAAGGCGTTCCGCCGCCAGGTCGAGGAGATCGAAAAGAAGGTGCTCGCCCAATAACAGGGCATACATAGCGTCAGTACAAACAGAAGATCGTGACAAACAATGTCACGATTTTTCGTATATTTGCAAGAAACGGTATGAAATCGTTCGTCATTCTTTTGATCGCTTTATTTTCAGGAATCGGAAACTGCCATGCAATCATTCCGGATACCGTATATATCAGGAAGCCGGAAAGCATGGGGCTGATATATAAAAATTTAGAAGTCATCACAAACGACGGGTACAAAATCGAAACCTGGTTTTTCCCCGCACAAAGCCCGCTGTCCGAGGGTGAGCTGCGGGATCTGAACGGAAACCGCCGAACCTACGAAACGCAGGACGAGACAAAGCGCCCGACCATAATCGTATGCAATGGCGATGCAGGCAACATGTCTTACTTCCAACTTTATCTGGCGAAGAGCTGGACTTCCCGAGGGTTCAATGTCGTCACTTTCGACTGGCGCGGATTCGGCAAAAGCTCACCCTTTGCAATGGATCGCAACTACCTGTGTTATACGGAAATGCTGGAAGATTACCGGGCTGTCGTACGAACCACCTCCGAACAGGAGGAGGTCTTGAACGGAGCGATAGCCGTCGTCGGCTGGTCGACAGGCGCCTATCTGTCCATGATTACGGCCTACACCGACGATCTGGTGAATGCGTTCGTCGGCCGTTCCCTTCCGACCGATTTCGACGATTTCATCCCTTTGGTCATGAAGTACAAAAACAAGACCCGCAATGAATTGCTGGTCCCGGAGGATTTTCCGACCGAACTGATGCCCGTACATATTGCTCCGGAATTCGGAAAACCTCTTTTCCTGATCGTAGGCGAGAACGATTTCCGCACTCCCGTCTGGATGAGCAGGAAAATAATCGAATCCGTGCCCGGAACGACTCCCAAAGAGTTGATGATCGTAGAAAATGCCGCACACGGCGGAAAGGAAGACCCGATACTGATCGCATTCGACGACTTCATAAAAAGAACATCCGATTTTCTTATGGACAATTTACGACCTCTGCACGGTAAACAGCCGTCCGCCACCGAATAATATGGACCAACCCAAACTGGAACGCCTGCTGCGGCTCATGAAGCTGCTCACGGCCAACACGACCTACAACGTGGACCAGCTGGCCGAGCGGCTCCGCATGTCGCGCCGCACGGTCTATCGCTATATCGACACCTTCCGCGAGGCGGGATTCGTCATCAAGAAGTCGGGCGACTGCATCCGACTCGACAAGGAGTCGCCGCACTTCCGCGACATCTCGCAACTGGTGCACTTCACCGAGGAGGAGGCCGTGATCCTCAAGAGCGCCATCGAGAGCATCGACGACTCGAACCTGCTGAAACAGAACCTCAAGCGCAAACTCTGCTCGGTTTACGACAACAAGACGCTGGCCGACACGGTCGTGCGCGGCCGGAACGCCCCGAACATCCGCCGCCTGATCGAGGCCATCGAGGAGCGGCGGCAGGTCGTCCTGCACGGCTACCGGTCGGCGCACGGCGGGGAGGTACGCGACCGCCGGGTGGAACCTTTCGCCTTCACGACGAACTACGTGCAGGTGTGGTGCTACGACCCCGAAAGCGGTTCGAACAAGCTCTTCAAGACCCTGCGTATCGGCGAGGTCGAGCCGACCGAGACTCCGTGGGAACACGCCGGGGAGCACGCCGAAGGATTCATCGACGCATTCCGCATGCACGGCGAACGACGCATCCGCGTACGGCTGGAGATGGGGCTGCTGGCCTGCAACCTGTTGTGCGAGGAGTATCCGCTCGCCGAACGCGACATCCGCCCGGCAGGCCGGGGACGGTGGCTGCTGGATACCGAGGTGGCCGGCATGGCGGGCGTGGGGCGCTTCGTCGTGGGACTGCTCGACGACATCCGCATCATCGACTCCCCCGAACTGACCGACTACCTCCGGAACTACCTCCGCCAGCACGCCCTGCGGTAGGCTACCCGGAAAACGGCGGCCCGGACGGAATAAGAGACTCCGGGCGGTCCGCCCCGGAAATCGGCGGCCATTTTTTGCAAAAAAATCGAACCGTGTCAAAAGCTGACACAAACAAGCCGTTCCTTTGTACCGTGAACCTAAAAAAACAGTAGAGTATGGGAACAGCTTACAAAATCCGCTGCAAACATTGCGGCGCCCGGTTCGACCACTACATGCAGCCCGGTTACGGCATCCTGCCCGCGTGCGTGGGCTGCGGCGAGACGGTCGAAACCGAAACGGCCATCCGCTGCCCGGCCTGCCGCCGCAGGCTCAACGCCACGCAGGAGGAGTTCAACCGACAGATCGAAGTGACCTACCAATGGGACTGACCTGCAAAAAAACGGCTCCGAAACGCGGAAATCCGGGGAAAATCGCTATCTTTGAAAGGTAAATTCATTTTTCGGAACGATGACACATTTGCAGGAGGGAGACATGGCTCCCGATTTCAGGTCCACGACGCAGGACGGCATGCCGCTGACACTCGCCGATCTCCGGGGACAGCGCACGATTCTCTACTTCTACCCGAAGGACAACACCTCGGGCTGCACGCTCGAGGCCCAGAGTCTGCGCGACGGCAGGGAGGAGCTGGCCCGGATGGGATTCCGCATCGTCGGCGTGAGCCCCGACAGCGAACGGTCGCACCGGAACTTCTGCGCCAAGCACGACCTGAACTTCACGCTGCTGGCCGACACCGACCACTCGGTCTGCGAAGCCTACGGCGTGTGGGCCGAGAAATCCATGTACGGCCGCAAATACATGGGGGTTCTGCGCACGACGTTCGTCATCGACGCCGAAGGTCGGATCGAACGGATTTTCACGAAGGTGGACACCAAGAACCACTACCGACAAATCCTCGACGCATACGAATAGAGAGGAACTATGAAACGTCCGAACCGCATCGCGCTGCTGCTCGCAGGTCTGCTGCCGGCTCTCGCCGGGCGGACCCAGGAGCTCCCGGGCTGCATGACACCGGGGGTGCGGGCCGAAATGCGGGTCTTCCTCTACGGAAGAAGCGCTTTCGAACCGGCCCGGCCCGACGTGGGATGGATACGCGAGGAACTCGACCCGGTTCAGCGTGAACGCAGGCATCTGGAGCGTATGATGCGCTCCCGGGCCAGAGAGCGGGCGCTGGAGGCAGTCGAAGGGGCGGAGCGGTCCGCCGCGCCCGCCGACCCGTCGGTCGCGATCGGCGAATGGCGCGTAAGCGTCGGCAACAACGGCAACTGGAGCCCCTATCCGGACCGGGCGCTGGACGCACGGGCCATCCGTTACCCGATGCGCGACATCCGCGAACTGGACCGGGCGAAAAAGGCAGGGCCGCCCCGGCCCGTACCGCCGAAGTAGCGGAACAGGAGAGAGAACGCCCGATGCGGCGCCCCGAACGGAACAAAAGAAAAAACGATAAAAAAAAGGAACAACAACATCCATGGCAGAAAAAGTACAGGTGAACCCGGACAAGCTCAAAGTCTTGAACGCGGTGATGGAGAAGATCGAGAAGGACTTCGGCAAGGGGTCGATCATGCGCATGAACAGCACGGAAGTCAATGACATTCCGGTGATCCCCACGGGGTCGATCACCCTCGACATGGCCCTCGGCGTCGGCGGCTACCCCAAAGGCCGCGTCATCGAGATCTACGGCCCCGAATCGTCGGGCAAGACCACACTGGCGATCCACGCCATCGCCGAGGCGCAGAAGGCGGGCGGCATCGCGGCCTTCATCGACGCCGAACACGCCTTCGACAGCTTCTATGCCCAGAAACTGGGCGTGGACGTGGACAACCTGCTCATCTCGCAGCCCGACAACGGCGAACAGGCACTCGAAATCGCCGACTCGCTGATCCGCTCGAGCGCCATCGACATCATCGTCATCGACTCAGTGGCGGCCCTCACGCCCAAAGCCGAAATCGAGGGCGAGATGGGCGACGCGAAGATGGGCCTCCAGGCGCGTCTCATGTCGCAGGCCCTGCGCAAGCTCACCTCGAGCATTTCGAAGACCAAGACCGTCTGCATATTCATCAACCAACTGCGCGACAAAATCGGCATCGTCTACGGCAACCCCGAGACCACGACCGGCGGCAACGCGCTGAAATTCTACGCTTCGGTGCGCATCGACATCCGCCGCATGTCGGTCATCAAGGACGGCGAGGAGCAGCTCGGAACCCGCACGAAGGTCAAGGTCGTGAAGAACAAGGTGGCGCCTCCGTTCAAACGTGCGGAGTTCGACATCATGTTCGGCGAGGGCATCTCGAAGATCGGCGAAATCATCGACCTCGGCGTGGATTACGGCGTACTGAAGAAAGCCGGGTCGTGGTTCTCCTACGGCGACAGAAAGATCGGCCAGGGCCGCGACGCCGTGAAGGAGCTGCTGAAAAACGATGCGGCGCTGGCCGCGGAGATCGAAGAGAAGGTCCGCGAGGCGATGAAGAACCAAAAACAGTAGCCTATGGGATATACTGCCGAGGATGAAGCCCTGATCCGGGAAAAATGGGACGACCTGTTGTTCTCGTGCACGAAAATCTGCAAGAACGACGAGGACTGGAATTTCATCAAACGGGCGTTTTTCCTGGCCAAGGAGGCACACGAGGGGGTACGGCGCCGCTCCGGCGAGCCGTATCTCCTGCATCCCATTGCAGTAGCCAAAATCGTCATCGACGAGATCGGCCTGGGTGTGAAGTCGGTCGTCGCGGCGCTGCTGCACGACGTCGTGGAGGACACGGAGTACACCGTGGAGGACATGGAGCGCATCTTCGGCCCCAAGATCGCCTCGATGGTGGACGGACTGACGAAGATGGCCGGCGTGTTCAATGCCGACACCTCCGAGCAGGCCGAATACTTCCGCAAGGTGCTCCTCACGCTTTCGGACGACGTGCGGGTGATCCTCATCAAGATCGCCGACCGGCTGCACAACATGCGCACGCTGGGGTCGATGCCCATGAACAAGCAGATCAAGATCACGGGCGAGACGATCTACCTCTTCGCGCCGCTGGCCTACCGGCTGGGCCTCTATTCGATCAAGAGCGAGCTGGAGGACCTCTGCATGAAGTACCGCTTCCCGCAGCAGTACGCCGAAATCACGCAGAAGTTGCAGGAGAGCGAGGCGTCGCGCCGGGAGTTCATCGACAAATTCAGCGCCCCGATCGTCGCCGCGCTCAACCGCGACAACTTCAACTACGAGATTTCGGGCCGCGTGAAGAGCGTCTATTCGATCTGGTCGAAGATGCAGCGCAAGCAAATCCCCTTCGAGGAGATCTACGACCTGTTCGCCGTGCGCATCGTCTTCAAGCCGCTGCCGTTCCCCTCGGAAAAGACGCAGTGCTGGCAGATTTACTCCACGATCACCGACATCTACACTCCCAAGCCCGACCGGCTGCGCGACTGGATTTCGATGCCCAAGGCCAACGGCTACGAAGCGCTGCACTCGACGGTGATGGGGCCCGACGGCGTATGGGTCGAAGTACAGATCCGCACGCAGCGCATGGAGGACATCGCCGAACGGGGATTCGCCGCGCACTGGAAATACAAGCACGCCACTATTTCGCAGGACGAGGACGAATTCGACAAGTGGCTCAAGCAGATACGGGCGGCGCTGAACAGTCCGACGGAAAACGCCGTGGACTTCCTCGACAACTTCAAATTATCGCTATATACTTCTGAAATAGTAGTATTTACACCGAAAGGAGAATCCCGTAAGATGCCTTTCGGCGCCACGGCGCTGGATTTCGCCTACGACATCCACTCGAAGATCGGCAACAGTGCCATCAGCGCCAAGATCAACCACAAGCTCGAACCGATCACCACGCAGATCAACAGCGGCGACCAGATCGAGATCATAACGGCCGATACGGCCCGTCCGAAACCCGAATGGCTGGACATCGTCACGACGGCGAAGGCGAAATCGGCCATCAAGAGCTTCCTCAAACGCGAACGGCAGAACAATATCGAGCGGGGCATGCAACTGCTCGAGGAGAAGATGAAATCGCTCAATATCCAGCTCAGCGGCAGGGTATTGCGCAAGATCGTCCCGATCTACGAGAGCAACAACAAAGAGGAGCTGTACAGCAAGATCGGCGCGGGAATCGTCTCGCTGGACGATCTGGACAAGGTCCTGAAGGTCAATTCGAAGAGCAAGATACTCAAGTTCTGGACGCTCTTCATCCCCCAGAAAAAAGAGGAGGAGGGCGACGACACGGGCGAGATCGCGCCGCCGGCACAGCCGAAAGAGCCGGCCGACGAACCGCAGTTCGAGATCGCGGAGTGCTGCAAACCGATTCCCGGCGACAAGGTCGTGGGGTATCGCAATCCGGTGACGGGAAAAATCATCGTCCACAAGGCCACGTGCGACGAGCTGAACCGGCTGGCCGCGCAATACGGGAAAAACATCGTCAAGGAGGAGATCAAATGGTCGCAGCACAAGGCCATGTCGTACCTCGTCACGACCGAGTTGCGCGGCATCGACCGCCAGGGGCTGCTGCTCGACCTGGCGAAGGTGGTCAGCGACGATTTCAACATCAACATCCGCGAAGTGAACATCCACAGCCACGACGGCATCTTCGAAGGCAGCGTCAGCCTGTATGTCAAGGACGCGGAGAGCCTGAATGCCGTAATGGACAAACTTCGAAAGATCAAAGGAATAGACAGTATTAAACGAACTATCAGTTAAGGTCATGGAAGACTTCTCGACGATTCTGTGGATCCTGGTGATCGCCGCGGCTTCGCTGTTGTCGCAGGGACGCAAGGCACGGTCCGGAAAGACATCGCGCAAACCGGGACCGGCGACGGACGACACTGCGCCGCATCCGACGCCTACGACACGTCCCGAATGGCCCGGAATCCCCGGATTTCCGAAGATTCCGGGTTTCCCGGAAGGCGGGATGCACGACGGAGAAACCCGGAAAGCCGCGGCGGAAAGCGCTCCGGAGGCTCCGGCACGCCGTGTCGTCTCCGGCCCGGAAAGCCGCGAAAAGCCTTTCTCCAAGCCGAAAACGACCGAAAGAGCACCCGGCACGGATCAGCCCGAAACCAGAGAAACAACTGTTTTTCCGGCAGATGCGGCCTCAGCGCGGAAGCGGCGGGACGAGAGTGCCCAAAGGCGGCAAGTCGCGGAACAGCGACGGATTCCGACCGTACAGCCCGCCCCGGAGACGGTCTTCGGACTTCCGGCGACAGGGCGCACGGCCTCTGCAACGATCATGCAGGGTTCGATCGGCTCGGACGACAGCCCGTGCGTCGCGAACCGGACGGAAGAGGAGCCGGCGGCCGGAATAGCCGCGGATTTCGATCTGCGCAGGGCCGTGATCTACGCCGAGATACTCAAACCGAAATTCGAAGAATAACCGTCCGGACAACCCCGACAAGGGCCAGAGGAAACACTCAGACGGCTCGGTATCCGAGCCCGACGGATCCGAACCGGGCATGGAAATATGCGAACGTTCCGGATAAAACAGGTAAAGGATGGACAGGACGAAGATGAACTGTCAGCCCCGGACGACACCCGAAGGAGCCGCGAATCGCCGCCTACGATCCCCGGAGGATCGATCAGACGAACGCTCGGAATCCAGCGCAAACCGGGGAACGGTGTTCATGCCCGCCGGGGAAACCTGCAATCCGGCGCATCGCCCCGGAAAGATCCCCCTGCGTTCAGTTCGCGGCACTCGCACCGAACGAAAGCGGCCTTGTATCATCGGAGACGCATATCGACCGGAAAAAGCCGCGGAACGAATCGCAACGACACAACCTTATAAAATCAAAAGAGATGGCATCCATTTTTTCACGCATCATCGCAGGGGAAATTCCTTCCTACAAAGTCGCAGAGGATGAAAACTACTATGCATTCCTCGACATCAATCCGCTTACGAAAGGACACACGCTCGTGGTTCCGAAACAGGAAGTGGACTATATTTTCGACCTCGACGACCGGACGCTGGCCGGCATGATGATATTCGCCAAGCAGGTGGCGGCCCGAATCAAGCGCGAAATAGCGTGCGCAAGGGTAGCCGTAGTCGTATTGGGCATGGAAGTACCTCATGCGCACATCCATCTGATCCCGATTCAGAGCGAAAACGACGTGGATTTTCACCGGGAAAAGCTCCGGCTGACACCGGAAGAATTCCGGGAAATCGCCGAAAAGCTGGCCCGGTAAACCGGAATTTACAAAAATACAATTCATTTTTTATCAGGCATATAGTGGGTTATCAACACTATATGCCTGCTTATTTATTTAACATAATATAAGCTACGGAAAATAGATCCGAAAAAAGAAGCCAATCGTAATTCGAAATACCAGAAAATTATCGGAAAATCGACCGGATAGGGTAGATTATTTCCATTTGTAAACGCCAACAAAGTGTATTCACTTTGCGTTATATTACAGATGTAAATACAACTCAGTTGTTCATGCTTGTTAATATATAGATATGGAAAATACACATCTCTTGCCGATAAATAGCTTTTACCACCACACAAGCAGAAGTCAAAATAATTAACAAATAATATTAACTACTTAAATACCAATAGTTATACAAATCATATAAAGTAATACAGCAGCAATAGGCAATGAAATCAACAGAATAACGGCAGGGTATTCTTCGATCAGGATAAATAACACGTAAATACGAAATATACCAGTCATTTAAATTTATTTATATCTATCTATACTTTATATAAGAGACTCCGGCGACTTTTAACCATATCCGAATGATTACACTTGTAAACTTTTTCAACACTTATTAACATTTTACAAATAGAAAAATTTCTTGTTTTACAAAAGAAAAATGTTTATTTTTGTAAAAAATTAGGCCGATGAGGGAAAAATTGCTCGATTTGATGAAAAACGAAGGGCTGAAACCGAGCCAGCTCGCGGAGACACTCGGAATCAACCCAGCCGGAATTTCGCATATCCTCGCCGGACGGAACAAGCCGGGGTTCGACCTGTTGCAAAAAATTCTCCGCCGGTTTCCCCGGATCAACCCCGACTGGCTGCTGCTCGACGCTCCGCAGATGTACCGGGAACAAATCCCGGGAAACCCGACGCAGTCTCAATCGGCTGTTCCGGAAAACGAACCGACGGACGGATTGTTCGGACAACCGGCGACGGAACCGGGCCGGCCGGGAATCTCCCCGGCATCGGTTACGGAACGTCCGGAAAGTCCGCGAACGCTCACGGAGCTGCCGGTCGGAAAAAAAGCGGGCGTCTCGGTGACGCGAATCGTCCTGTTTTACGACGACCAGACCTTCGAAAGTTATACGCCCGAGAAGACGATGAAATAATTTTTCCGGGACAGTCTCCGGAATATCGCAGGCACGAGGCGATAAAATACGATAAGGAAGCTCGCAGCCGACGAATTCGCAGCACGGTCATAACCCGGCCGGATACCCGGAAAATCGCATATAGCGGATTCGTATCTCCGAAAATTACGGTCGCCGCATGGATTCGCTCCGGGGATATCATCCGGAATCGCCGCAGTTAGGAAGCAATCCAACAAAATCCGAAAACCATACGACCGACAGATGCCGACGGAAAATCCCCGAAAACATTCGCCCGTATCGGTTTATTCGGTCTGCCAAGAGCCAAGCAAACAAGAGGCTTAAAGACGTCAAAGAACGTATGTAACGCAAAGGTAAATGAATTAATATTTATATTATGTTAAATAATAGGTCGTATCATCCGAATCTTCCAAATATCTATGCAAATTATTACTTTTGTACATTTATATGAGCGTTCGACCTACATCTCGACAGTATTTGCGTTGCATTCCGCCGCATGGCATTTCGCCTCACGGCCGTTTGAATGCCGACCGGAAATCCGCAAACCGCACGCGGTGCGTAAGCAAGTCGCATTCCGGCGCTTGTGTTGCCGTTCATTCGCGGCCGGTATCGGAAGAAGCGTACGGACGAAGGCCGTTCGGAATCGGGACGATGGCAACCGCCGATCGGAAAATCCAAACCGGGCTTCGGGATAACCGCCCTTCGGTCCGCAAGCGGAAAGACAGGGAGCACCACCCTGCCACATAAATTAATAAATTATTGGTTAACAATGAATAAGGCTATTTTCAGCTTACTTATCGCAGGATTCCTGAGCGCCTGTTCGCCGCAACCGGCATCGCAGGAAAAGACGCTGTACGTGTCGATTCTGCCGATACGCAGTCTCGTCAAGGAGATCGTGGACGAAGATTTCCGGATCGAAGTGCTCGTCCCGCCCGGAGCGAGCCCCGAAACGTTCGAACCGACACCCAGACAATTCATCGGACTGAACGAGGCCCAGCTCGTTTTCAACGTGGGTCTTCTCGAGTTCGAGACGGCTCTGCTGGACAAAATCGAAGACCGCACGAAGATCGTGGACCTGAGCCGCGGCATCGTACGGATCGAGGGCTCGTGTGCGCATGCCGGCAGGAACGGCAGCGACCATGCCCACGGGGTCGATCCGCACGTGTGGACTTCGCCGCGGGCCCTGCAACGGATGGCGGAGAATGCCTACGAGGCTATTCACGCCCGCTGGCCCGACTCGGCGAAGTACACGGCCAACCATGCACGGCTGCAGGAGGAGTTGCGGCAGCTCGACCTCCGCACGGCGGAAAAGATAGCCCGCAGCGGCATTCGCTATTTCATCATCTACCACCCCGCCCTGACCTACTACGCCCGCGACTACGGGCTGCGGCAGGAGGCCGTCGAGGCCGACGGCAAGGAGCCATCGGCCAAACGGCTGACGGCGCTCATCCGGCAGGCCCGGAAGGACGGCATCGGCCGGATCCTCTACCAGAGTCAGTTCCCCGTGTCGGTCGTGGAGACCATCGCCCGCGACATCGGCGCCGAGTGCACGGAGATCGACCCGCTGCGCGAGGACGCGATCGCCAACATAGATTCGATCACCGACTTAATAGTCCGGCCGCAATGACACTGATAACGCTGCGCGACGTAGGCGTCGCATACGACGGGTACGAAGCCCTCGAGCACGTCGATCTGAAGATCGGGGAGCACGACTTCCTGGGCGTCATCGGTCCGAACGGAGGCGGCAAAACGACGCTCGTGAAGGCCATTCTGGGAACGATACCCCACTCGGGAACGATCCGCTACGCTCCCGAGCTGTTCCGCGGCGGAGAGCGGCTGATCGGATACATGCCCCAGATTTCGGATTTCGACCGCGCCTTCCCGATCTCGATGCAGGAAGTCGTGCTCTCCGGGCTGCAGGGACGCCGCGGATTCCGCTCGCGCTACACGAAGGAGGACCGGGCGAAGGCAACGGCCCTGCTCGAAGAGGCTGGGATCGCCGACACGGCCCGCAAACCGATAGGCGAAGTGTCGGGAGGACAGATGCAGCGGGCGCTGTTGTGCCGGGCCGTAATCGCCGACCCGAAACTGCTGATTCTGGACGAACCGGCGAACTTCGTGGACAACCGTTTCGAAAAGGAACTGTACCGCACGCTGCAGGAACTCAATCGGCGCATGGCCGTCGTCATCGTCTCGCACGACATCGGAACGATCACCAGCGTCGTGAAGGAGATCGTCTGCGTCAATCGCCGCGCACACCGTCACCGCTCGAATATACTGACCGAGGAGCAGTTACGCAACTACGACTGCCCGATCCAGCTCGTATCGCACGGCCATATCCCCCATACCGTGCTAGAGCACCACCCGGGCGACGGGTGCTGCGACGGCGAGTGATCCGCGACGACGACGCCCGCCCCGCACGGGACAGCCGGCGCGGAAATGTCCCGGACGAGTGCCTACGGACTCCCGTATGGCACGGCCGGTGCGTTCCGGAACGGTTATTTTTCCGAACGGCACAATAACGATAGGGCCGAAAACGTTTCAATATAAACGCAATCAGCCCGATATGCATCGAAACGCCCCCGTTGGACGGATTCTTGCAGGAGTTGAAGCGACAAACGAAAAAAATAAAAAACCATGATCCGATTCCTATTAACGATAGTCGTGCTGTTCGCGGGCATGACGGCCGAGGCGCAGCAGTCCACGGTCAAACGCATCTATCCCAAACAGGAGCAGAAAAGCGAAAACAGAAGCGAACGCAGAAAGGCAGAGCGTAAACAGCGCCAGTCCGAAAAATTCATCCAGGCGGAGATCGACTCGATCAACTACGCGAACGCCCTTCAGGCGCTCGAAAACCTCGATTTCGTGCTGGAGGCCGACCAACTGGTGTTCAAACGCGGAATGAGCGTGTTCGTCTCCACCACGACCAATTTCATCTCGGTGCAGAACGACAAGGCCGTCGTGCAGATCGCGCCGTTCAACGCCGGCGGAGGCCCGAACGGCGTGGGCGGCATCACGGTGGAGGGAGTGGCGTCGAATATCCAGATCAAGACCGACAAACGGGGAACCTCCTACTTCTCGATGAGCGTCATGGGCAAGGGCATTTCAGCCACGGTATCCATCACGCTGCCGAAGGGGACGGACCAGGCCTCGGTGACGGTCAATCCCAACTTCCACTCCAACCGGATCACGCTCAACGGAACGCTGATGCCGGCTGAAAAATCCCGCGTATTCCAGGGAATCACCTTCTGATCCCGCCCTGGCCGAAGCGGACGGAAGGGGCCTCTTCCGCGCACGAAACGAAAACCGCTGCGATCGTTCGGATCGCAGCGGTTTTTCATTGCGGATACGACACCGCCGTTCCACGGCGGTCTCCCCCGCCCCGCGGAAGAAATCCGCACGACGGCAGGGACGCGTCCTACCCTACTTCTTCTGCTCGTTGATGGCGCTCAGCTTCTCGAAGAGCTTCTCGAAAGCATCGGCCATTTCGGCGCGCAGTGCGGCGTAATGCTTGCGCACGAGCGAGCGGTTATGCGGTTCGGCGGGGTTCATCGCTTTGGAGAACAGATCGTTGCGCAGAGCCACGGCCTCCTGCATCACTTCGAAAATCTCTTTCTCCTTCGACGGCTGGAAGCAGATAGCCATATCGCAATCGAAAACGACCTCCTCGAGGCGGTAGTCGATCTCCTTCTTCAGGTAACGTAAATTTGCCATATAAAAATAGGTATTGGAATTTTCCGCAGACAAAGATAGGAAAACGTTTCCTTATTACCAAACGCCCGGCACGGGAAATCGCCCGGAACGTCCCGGTCGGAACGGCGTAGGAAACTGAACGGCGGTCGGACCGGACGGAACAGACCGCAGGCGGCGGCCGGACCCGGAAAAGGCCTCGCGGCCGCGGACAGCCGCACGATCCCCTCCGGAATCCGGGCCGGAAAACCGGAAAAAAGACATCCGGATACGATTTTCCGGGCCGGAATTTTGCATTTTCCGGAAAAATCCCTACATTTGCGTAAATGAATAACCGCAACCATATCCATCGTCATCACCACCATTTCCGCAATCCGGCAAAGGGGCAGACGACTATGTATATGTATCGCAGATAGACCGAATCAATCCGTACACAATACACACGAGCTCACCCTCTGCGGGATGAGCTCTTTTTTTGTTCATCGCCGCCGGAGGGTGTCTTAAAAACACCGAAAAAACATGCTGAAAATCGCCATCCAGGCCAAAGGCCGGCTCAATGAACAGAGCCTCGAACTGCTCTCCGAAGCGGGTATCCGGGTCGCCGAGAGCAAACGCAAACTGATTTCCCGCGCGGAAGGGTTTCCGCTCGAAGTCCTCTACCTGCGCGACGACGACATTCCGCAGGCCGTCTCGATGGGAGTCGCCGATCTGGGCATCGTGGGGCTGAACGAGGTGGCCGAAAAGGGCTTCGCGGTCGAACAGCTCATGGACCTCGGCTTCGGAGGCTGCCGCCTCTCGCTGGCCGTTCCCCGGACGGCGGATTACGAAGGGCCCGACTTCTTCCGCGGCAAGCGCGTGGCGACCTCCTACCCCAACATCCTCGCCCGCTATTTCGCGGAAAAGGGAATCGAAGCCGAAATCCACACCATCGAAGGCTCGGTGGAAATCGCCCCGGCCGTGGGCATGTCCGACGCCATCTTCGACATCGTATCGTCGGGCGGCACGCTCATCTCGAACGGACTTACGGAGGTCGAGAAGGTCTTCTTCTCGGAGGCGGTGCTCATCGCCGCACCCGACCTCGACCGGGCGAAACGCACGGAGGTCGGGCAACTCACCTTCCGCTTCAACTCGATCCTCGACAGCCGCGACATGAAATACGTGCTGATGAACCTGCCCCAGGAACGGCTCGACGAGGCCATCCGGATCCTGCCCGGCATGCGCAGTCCGACGGTGCTGCCGCTGGCCCAGGAGGGCTGGTGCTCGATCCATGCCGTGATCGACAAGGCGCAGCTTTGGGAACGCATCGAGCGGCTCAAGGCCATCGGTGCCGAAGGCATCCTGATCCTCTCTCTCGAAAACATGATCCGCTGAAACAAACCGCAGAAACGATGGAAATACTGAAGATTTACGACAATCCCGCCCGGCCGCAATGGGCGGATCTCACCCGGCGCTGTACCCGGCAGGAGGGCGAAATCGCCGAACAGGTCGCCGGCATCCTCGCCCAGGTGCGCGAAGGAGGCGACGAGGCGCTCCGCCGCATCGTCCGCCGCATCGAGGGCCGCACGCCGGAGGCATTCGAAATTCCGGCAGACATCCGCCGCAAGGCCGCGGAGGCGGTCTCCGACGACCTGAAAAAAGCGCTCGCCGCGGCCAAAGCCAACATCGAGGCCTTCCACCGCGCCCAGTTGCCGCAGGAGGTGCGCATCGAGACGATGCCCGGTGTCCGCTGCATGCAGCGCGCCGTGCCGATCCGCCGCGTGGGGCTGTACGTTCCGGGCGGCCAGGCGCCGCTCTTCTCCACGGTGCTGATGCTCGCCGTACCGGCACGGGTCGCCGGATGCGGAGAGGTGATCCTCTGCACGCCGGCCTCGCGCGAAGGGGCCGTCGCCCCGGAGATACTCTACGCCGCCGACCTTTGCGGCGTGGACCGCATATTCGCCGTGGGAGGCGCGCAGGCCGTGGCCGCCATGGCCTACGGCACGGAGAGCATCCCGCGGGTGGACAAGATCTTCGGTCCGGGCAACCGCTATGTCACCCGGGCCAAGCAACTGGTCGCAAGCGACACGGTGGCCGTGGACCTTCCGGCCGGCCCTTCGGAGGTGCTGGTGCTCCTCGACGACGACGCATCGCCCGCCTTCGCCGCCGCCGACCTCCTCTCGCAGGCCGAGCACGGGGGCGACAGTCAGGCGATGCTGGTCTGCGCCTCCGAAACCTTCGCGCGGCGCGTGCAACTCGCCGTCGAAGAGCAATTGCAGCGCCTCGGACGGGGAACGGTCATCCGCGAGGCGCTCCGCACGAGCCGGATCGTGGTGCTCGGCGACCGGGAGGAGCGCATCGCCTTCGCCGACGCCTACGCCCCCGAGCACCTGATCGTGGCGATGCACGACCCGTGGGAGGCCGCCGGACGCATCGCCGCGGGCAGCGTGTTCGTGGGACCCTGGTCGCCCGAAAGCGCCGGGGACTACGCCTCGGGAACGAACCACACGCTGCCCACGGGCGGCTGGGCGAGGGCTTGCAGCGGCGTGAACACCGATGCATTCCTGCGCAAGATCACCTATCAGGAACTCACGCGCGAAGGACTCGGGCGTCTCGCGCCGACGATCGTCGCCATGGCCGAAGCCGAAGGGCTCGGGGCACACGCCGCAGCGGTGCGCATCCGGATGAAAGGAGGTGCGCTATGAGACCCCTCGAAGAGTTGGTGCGCCCCAACATCCGGGCGCTGCGCCCCTACTCCACGGCCCGCGACGAGTACGCCGGAGGCGAATGCGCCGGGAGTGCCGTCCAAACCTGGCTCGACGCCAACGAAAATCCCTTCGAGAACGGCATCAACCGCTACCCCGACCCGCACCAGCGGCGGCTCAAGCGGCAGATCGCCGCGCTGAAAGGCATCGGCGAGGAGCGGATTTTCCTCGGCAACGGCAGTGACGAGGCGATCGACCTGGCCTACCGCATCTTCTGCGTCCCGGGACGCGACAACGCCGTGTCGATCTCCCCCACTTACGGCATGTACCGCGTGGCGGCCGACACGAACGACGTGGAGCTGCGCGAAGTGCCGCTCGGCGAGGGGTTCTCGCTGCCGGTCGAGGCGCTGCTCGCCGCTGCGGACGAGCGCACGAAACTCCTGTGGCTCTGCTCGCCGAACAACCCCACAGGCAACGCCTTTCCCGAAGGGGAGATCGAACGGCTGCTCGCCGGATTCGACGGGATGGTGGTACTCGACGAAGCCTACATCGACTTCGCCGACGGACCGGGATTCCTGCCGCGCCTCGCGGAGTTCCCGAACCTGATCGTCCTGCAGACCTGCTCGAAAGCCTGGGGCATGGCGGGCCTGCGTCTCGGGCTGGCCTTCGCCTCGGAACCCGTCGCGGAACTTTTCGCAAGGGTCAAATACCCCTACAACATCAACACCCTCGCACAGGAGGCGGCCTCCGAACGGCTCGCATGGGACATCGCCGGGCAGACCGCCCTGATCCGCCGCGAACGCGCCGCCGTGGCCGAAGCCCTCGCCGGGGCCGCCTGCATCGAACGTGTTTACCCCTCCGAGGCCAACTTCCTGCTGGTACGCACGCCGGATCCGGACCGTCTCTACGACACCCTGATCGGGGCGGGCATCATCGTCCGCAACCGCTCGCGCATCCCGGGATGCGCCGGATGCCTGCGCATCACCGTCGGAACCCCCGGGGAGAACGCCCGGCTCATCGAAACTGTCAAAAATTTCAGACCATGAAAAAAGCCCTCTTCATCGACCGCGACGGCACGATCGTCGCCGAACCCGCGGACCAGCAGATCGACAGCCTCGGGAAGCTGGAGTTCGTACCCGGCGCCATCTCGGCGCTGAAGGCCCTCGCCGGGCTCGATTTCGAGCTGGTGCTGGCCTCGAACCAGGACGGGCTGGGAACCGACGCCTTTCCCGAAGCGGCGTTCCTGCCCGCACACGAAAAGATGCTCTCGACGCTCCGCGGCGAAGGGGTCGAATTCGCCGACCAGTTGATCGACCGCACGTTCGAGCGCGACGGAGCCCCCACGCGAAAGCCCCGCACGGGCCTGTTCGGCAACTACCTCGGCGGCGGATACGACCTGGCCGCGAGCTACGTCATCGGCGACCGCGCGACCGACATCCTGCTGGCCCGCAACCTCGGGGCGCGGGGCATCCTGCTCGCCCCGCGCGGGAAGGGCGAACGGCTGCTGCGCGAAGCGGGGGCCGCGGAGGCCTGCGCACTCGTCACCGACTCGTGGGAGGAGATCGCCGAGTACATCCGCCGCGGAGAGCGGCGGGTCGAGGTACGGCGCGAAACGCGCGAGACGCGGATCGCCGTGCGCCTCGACCTCGACGGACGCGGGGCGTCCGGCTCCCGGATCTCGACGGGGCTGCGTTTTCTGGACCACATGCTCGAACAGATCGTCCACCACGGCGGCGTGGCGCTGGACGTGGAGGCCCGGGGCGACCTCGACGTGGACGAACACCACACGGCGGAGGACGTGGCCATCGCGCTGGGCGAGGCGATCGACCGCGCGCTGGGCTCCAAGGCGGGCATCGCACGCTACGGATTCGCCCTGCCGATGGACGACTGCCGGGCGCTGGTGCTCCTCGACTTCGGCGGACGCATCGACTTCGAATGGGACGCGGAATTCCGCCGCGAACGCATCGGCGACATGCCCACCGAACTGTTCAGCCACTTCTTCCGCTCGCTCTGCTGCGCCGCGCGGTGCAACCTCCAGATCGCGGCCCGCGGCGGGAACGAACACCACAAGGCCGAAGCGATCTTCAAGGCCTTCGCCCGCGCCCTGCGGATGGCCGTGGCCCGGCAGGGATTCGGATACGACATACCCAGCAGCAAAGGAGTCCTATGATAGCGGTGGTCGATTACGATACGGGCAACCTGCGCTCGGTGGCCGAGGCGCTGCGACGTGCAGGCGCGGAGTTCCGCCTCACGTCCGACCAAAGGCTGCTGCGCGAAGCGGAAAGGGTGATCCTCCCCGGAGTCGGCGAGGCATCGTCCGCCATGCAAAGGCTCCGCGAACGGGGGCTCGACCGGGTGATTCCCTCGCTCGCGCAGCCCGTGCTGGGCATCTGCATCGGGATGCAACTCATGTGCCTTTCGAGCGAGGAGGGCGACACCCGCTGCATGGGCATCTTCCCGGCACGGGTGCGGCGGCTGCCCGCCGCCGCGCCGGACGGCGGACGGATCAAGGTCCCCCACGTGGGCTGGGACACGCTCTCCGGCCTGCGGTCGCCGCTGTTCGACGGGCTGGACGAGGGGGCGTATGTCTATTACGTACACTCGTTCGCCGCGGAACCCTGCGCGGAGACCGTCGCCATGACCGACTACGGCGGGCCGTTCAGCGCGGCACTCGCGTGCGGCAACTTCTTCGGCGTGCAGTTTCACCCCGAAAAGAGCGGGGAGACGGGTGTGCGCATACTTCGCAATTTTCTGAACATGAAATGAAACGACTTTACGCATGATCGAAATGATTCCCGCAACGGACCTCATCGGCGGCCGCTGCGTCCGCCTCACGCAAGGCGACTATACGAGCCGGAAAACCTACTACCGCGACCCGCTCGAAGCGGCGCTGCGCTTCGAAGAGGCGGGCGCACGCCGCCTGCACATGGTCGATCTCGACGGCGCGAAGGCCGCCGAACCGCAAAATCTGGCGGTATTGGAACGCATCGCCGCGAAGACCTCGCTCGAGGTGCAGTACGGCGGCGGCATCAAGAGCCGCGCAGCGCTGCGCAGCGTCTTCGACGCCGGGGCGCGCCGGGCCGTCTGCGGCAGCGTCGCGGTACGCGAACCGGAGCTGTTCGCCCGGTGGATCGCGGAGTTCGGCCCCGAACGCCTGATCCTCGGGGCCGACGTCCGCGACGGCGTCGTGGCGATCCAGGGCTGGACGGAGCGTTCGGAACGCACGGCGCCCGAGCTGATCGAAACGTTCCTGCCGGCGGGGCTCAGGCAGGTCGTCTGCACGGACATCTCGCGCGACGGAATGCTCTGCGGCCCGGCAGTCGCCCTCTACGCCGACCTGCAGAGGCGGTTCCCGCAGGTCGAAATCACCGTCAGCGGCGGCGTCTCGTCGCCGGACGACATCGCGCGGCTGGAGCGCGAAGGGCTGCGCAGCGTCATCGTCGGCAAAGCCCTCTACGAAGGCCGCATCACCCTCGAAAAACCCGGACCATGCTCGCCAAACGCATAATCCCCTGCCTCGACATCCGCGACGGCCAGACCGTCAAGGGAATCAACTTCACCGCGCTGCGGCAGGTCGGGGACCCCGTGGAGCTGGGGGCGAAATACGCCACCGAAGGGGCCGACGAACTGGTGTATCTCGACATCAGCGCCTCGGAGGAGGGACGCCGCACCTTCACGGGACTGGTATCGCGCATCGCCGCGCGGATCGACATCCCTTTCACCGTCGGGGGCGGCATCGCGTCGGCCGAAGACGCCGCCCGGCTGCTCGACGCCGGAGCGGACAAGGTGTCGCTCAACAGCGCGGCCGTCACGAATCCGGCGCTCATCGACCTGCTGGCGGCCCGGTACGGGTCGCAGTTCGTCGTGGCGGCGATCGACGCCCGGAAGACCGGCGAACGCTGGCAGGTGACGACCCACGGCGGCAAGCGGGCCACGGAACGCGAACTGTTCGAATGGGCCCGGGAGGTCGCCGACCGGGGCGCCGGAGAGATTCTCTTCACCTCGATGGACCACGACGGCACGCGGAACGGCTATCCGAGCGACCTGTTCGCCCGACTGGCCGAACTGCCGGTCCCGGTCATCGCCTCGGGCGGCGCGGGATGCGTCGGGCATATCGCCGACGTGCTGACGCGCGGCAGAGCCGACGCGGCGCTGGCGGCCAGCATCTTCCACTACGGGGAAATCCCGATTCCGGTCCTCAAGCGCGAGTTGAGGAAAATGAATATAAACGTCAGGCTATAAACAAAACAGGAAAAACATGAAAATCACAGCGAAACCCTTTTCGGAACTCGATGCCGAAAAGCTCCCCGACGGGCTCGTTCCCGCCGTCATTCAGGACGACCGCACCCTGCAGGTGCTCATGCTGGGCTACATGAACCGCGAAGCCTACGAGAAAAGCCTCGCCGAAGGACGCGTCACCTTTTACAGCCGCACGCGCCGCCGCCTTTGGACGAAGGGCGAGACGAGCGGCAACTGGCTCGACATCGTTTCCGTGGCGGCGGACTGCGACAACGACACGCTGCTCATAAGGGTCATCCCCCACGGCCCGACCTGCCATACGGGGTCGAAAAGCTGTTTCGGAGCGGCCCTGCCCGAAACGGAAGGGTTCATCCGCTACCTGCAAAGCGTCATCCGCGGCCGGCACGCCGAAATGCCCGAAGGCTCCTACACCTCGAAACTTTTCACGCGCGGTGTGAACAAGATCGCCCAGAAGGTCGGCGAGGAGGCCGTGGAGACGGTGATCGAGGCCGTAGCGAAGAACCGCGAGGCGATGATCTACGAAGCCTCGGACCTCATATACCACCTGCTCGTGCTGCTCGAAGCCACCGGGTGCTCGATCGCGGACCTCGAGAAGGAACTGGCGCGCAGACATGCCTGAAGAACGCCCGCCGGAACCGGAAGGACGGACCGGAAAGGCCCGAACGCCAAACGGCCCCGGAAAGGCCCGCAGCCGGACGAAAAACGCCCCTGCCGCATTGCACGGCAGGGGCGTTCGTTCGCGTCCCCGGAAGCGGTCCGATCACATGCGTTCGGGGACGTCGATGCCCAGCAGGCGCATGCCGCTGCGAATGACGCGGGCGACCTGCCCGGCCAGCCGCAGACGCATCCGGCGCACGGCGGGGTTCTCCTCCCGGAGAATCGAATGATCGTGGTAGTAGCCGTTGAAAGTCTTGGCCAGCTCGTAAACATAGGCTCCGACGATCGAAGGGGCGAAACTGTCGCCCGCGGCCTTCACCACGGCAGGGTATTCCGTCAGCGATTTGACGAGGGCGATCTCCTCCGGCAGGTAGTTCGCGGCGGCTCCGTCGCCGTCGCCCTCAAGACCGATGCCCGCCTCGGCAGCCTTGCGCAGCACGGAACGGATGCGTGCGTGGGTGTACTGGATGAAGGGGCCCGTATTGCCGTTGAAGTCGATCGACTCGCGCGGGTCGAAGAGCATCGTCTTCCTGGGATCGACCTTGAGGATGAAGTACTTCAGCGCCCCGAGGCCCACCATCGCCGAAACGGCGTCGGCCTCCTCCTCCGTGCAGCCGTCCAGCTTGCCCAGTTCGGCCGACATCTCGCGCGCGGTCTGCACCATCGCGGCGATCAGGTCGTCGGCATCGACCACCGTGCCCTCGCGCGACTTCATCTTGCCCTCGGGCAGCTCGACCATGCCGTAGGAAAGGTGCGTGATATGATCGCTCCACTCGGCGTAGCCCAGCTTCTTGAGAACCAGTTTCAACACCTGGAAGTGGTAGTTCTGCTCGTTGCCCACGACATAGATCATGTCGTCGAGCCGGTTGTCCTCGAAACGGCGGTAGGCCGTACCGAGGTCCTGCGTCATGTAAACCGACGTGCCGTCGCCGCGCAGCAGCAGCTTCTCGTCCAGCCCATCGCCCGTGAGGTCGATCCACACCGAATTGTCCGGGCGGCGGTAGAAGACGCCCTTGGCAAGGCCCTCCTCGACGAGCGACTTGCCCAGCAGGTAGGTCTGCGACTCGTAGTAAACCTTGTCGAAATCGACGCCCAATGCCTTGTAGGTTACGTCGAAGCCCTCGTAAACCCAACCGTTCATCGTCTCCCAGAGCGAATAGACCTCCGGATCCTTCGCCTCCCAGCGGCGCAGCATCTCCTGCGCCTCGCGCATGATCGGCGCGTTCCGTTTGGCCTCGTCCTCCGACTGCCCGGCGGCCACGAGTTCCCTGATCTGCTCCTTGTAGTGCTTGTCGAACTCGACGTAGTACTTGCCTACGAGGTGGTCGCCCTTCATGCCCGACGAAGCGGGGGTCTCGCCGCCGCCGTAGAGTTTCCACGCCAGCATCGACTTGCAGATATGGATGCCGCGGTCGTTCACCAGGTTGGCCTTGATGACCGTGTGGCCGTTGGCCGCGAGGATCTGCGCCACGGAGTAACCCAGCAGGTTATTGCGGATATGGCCCAGGTGCAACGGCTTGTTGGTGTTGGGCGACGAGTACTCGATCATCACGGTGCGGCCCGTCGGCGCGGCCTGGCCGAAATGGTCGTCGGCGGCGATCTCCTCGAAGCGGGCCGCCCAGAACGCGCCGTCGAGCGAGAGGTTCAGGAATCCCTTGATGACGTTGAACGACGCGATCTCCGGCACGTGGGCCGTCATGTATTCGCCTATCTCGGTCGCAGTGGCCTCGGGCGACTTGCGGCTGCGGCGCAGCAGCGGAAAGGTCACGAGGGTGTAGTCGCCCTCGAATTCCCTGCGGGTTTTCTGAATCTGCAACTGCTCGCCCGAAAGCTCGCCGTAAAGCGCCTCCACCGAACGGCGGACCGCATCCGAGATAAAGGTTTCGATATTCATTGTGTGCTCTGCGATTTTTCGCCTGCAAATTTAGCGATTTTCGACGAATAATCAATTCCCGGGGGCGGGAATCTCCCCAATATCGGAAAACATTGCCTATCTTTGCGGAAAATAACCCGCGCGATGCGGGCGGCAGGCCCCGGCCGGGCCGCATCCGTCCCTTCGGAACCGCCGCCGTCCGCCGCCGGAAAACGACCAACACTCGTCAGATGGAAATACTGATCATTCTGTTACTGATCCTGCTGAACGGCCTGTTCGCCATGTCGGAAATCGCCTTCATCTCGGCGCGCCGTTCGAACCTCGAAATGCAGGCCCGGCAGGGCAGCGCGTCGGCGCGGCAGGCGCTCAAACTCGCCCGGGACCCGGACCGGTTCCTCTCGACCATCCAGATCGGCATCACGCTGATCGGCATCCTCACGGGTATCTACTCGGGCGATGCGCTGGCCGGCAAGGCGGGCGCGGAGCTGGCGCGGCTGGGTATTCCGATCGCCACGGCCACCCTCGCGGCGCAGTTCGCCATCGTCATCGTCGTCACCTACCTCACGCTCATCTTCGGCGAGCTGGTTCCCAAACGGATCGGCATGAACGCCGCCGAACGCATGGCCAAGATCATGGCCCGCCCGATGCGGCTGCTCGCGGCCGCGGCCTCGCCGTTCGTCTGGCTGCTCTCCAAGAGCACGGCAGGCGTGACCCGCCTGCTCGGACTGCGCGAGGCCGAAACGAAGGTCACCGAGGCGGAAATCCGCTCGATCATCCAGGAGGGGGCCGAGGACGGCGAGGTGCAGCAGGTCGAACAGCAGATCGTCGGCCGGGTCTTCTCGCTGGGCGACCGCACGGTGGAGTCGATCATGACCCACCGCAGCGAAATGGTGTGGCTCGACGCGGCGATGAGCGCGCAGCAGATCCGCGAGAAGGTCGCCGCCGAGCCGCACAACCGCTACCCGGTGGGAGACGGAACGCTCGATAGGCTGCTCGGCGTGGTTTACCTCAAGGACCTGTTCGTACACCTCCCCGACGAAGGGTTCGACCTGCGCGCGCTGATCGAGCCGGCCAAGTTCTTCCACGAGGGTTTCGAGGTTTACAACGCCCTCGAACAGTTACGCAACGAACAGTTGGGATACGGCATCATCTGCGACGAATTCGGCGTGACGCGCGGCATCATCACCCTGCGCGACATCTTCGAGGCGCTCGTGGGCGAGCTGCCCGAGCAGAGCGAGGAGCCGGACATCGTTCCGCGCGAGGACGGCAGTTGCCTGGTGGACGGACAATGCCCGTTCTACGACTTCCTGCTCCACTTCGGTGCCGAGGAGGAGCACCCCACCAACGCCTACAACACCGTCAGCGGCCTGATCCTCGATCAACTGAAGCACATCCCGACAACCGGAGAGCGGCTGCAATGGGGCGGTTTCGGATTCGAGATCGTGGACATGGACGGCGCACGCATCGACAAAATACTCATCACGCGCATTCCGGAAGACCCGGCACAAGAGGTATGAAAATAGCGGACATCGAACTGGGCGAGAAGCCGCTTCTGCTGGCTCCGATGGAGGACGTGACGGACCCGTCGTTCCGTTACATGTGCAAACGGTTCGGGGCCGACGTGGTTTACACGGAGTTCATCTCCTCGGACGGTCTGATCCGCGACGCGGCCAAATCGCTCCGCAAGCTCGAGATCGACGAGGCGGAACGCCCCGTGGGCATCCAGATTTACGGCCACCTCGTCGAACCGATGGTCGAGGCGGCGCGGATGGCCGAAGCGGCCGGGCCGGACATCATCGACATCAACTTCGGCTGCCCGGTGAAGAAGATCGCCGGACGGGGAGCCGGATCGGGCATGATGCGCGACGTGCCGCTGATGGTCGAAATGACGCGGCGGATCGTCGGGGCGGTGAACAAGCCCGTGACGGTGAAAACACGCCTCGGATGGGACGACGAGTCGAAAAATATCGAGGAGATCGCCCTCCGCCTGCAGGACACGGGCATCGCCGCGCTGACGATTCACGGCCGCACGCGCGCACAGATGTACCGAGGCGAAGCGGACTGGACGCTGATCGGCCGGGTGAAGAACAACCCGCAGATACGCATTCCGATCATCGGCAACGGCGACGTGGATTCGGGACCGAAGGCGGCCGAAATGTTCGAACGCTACGGCGTGGACGGCGTGATGATCGGCCGCGCGACCTACGGCCGGCCGTGGATCTTCCGCGAGGTGAAGCACTTCCTCCGGACAGGCGAGGTGCTGCCCCAGCCGTCGGTCGCGGAGCGGGTGGAGATCGCCCGGGAACACCTGGGCAAGTCGCTCGAGGTCAAAGGCCCGCACGTGGGGATTCTGGAAATGCGCCGCCACCTGACCAACTACTTCAAGGGGCTGCCCGATTTCAAGGCCACGCGCCTCAAACTCGTGACGTCGCTCGATCCCGACGAACTCTACTCCACGCTCGACTTCATCGCCGAGCGCTGGGGAGACTTCGACCTCTCGGGCACGGTCCCCGCGCCGCTGTCGCACGACCTCTGACAACGGGGAACCGCAGCCAGACAGGGAAAGGCGGCGGTAACGGCCGTATTCATGCCGCTACTTCAGCACGCGCTCGATATAAGCCTTGTAATCTTTGACCACCGGCTCGTAGCCGTCATCTTCGAACAGCGGCGAGGAGATCAGGAAGTCGGCCGAAGAGCGGTTGATGGCCGTGGGAACGTTGTAGAGCGTCGCCAGGCGCAGCAGCGCCTTGACATCGACATCGTGCGGCTGGGCCGACATGGGGTCCCAGAAAAAAATCAGCGCATTGATCCTGCCGTCGGCGATGAGCGATCCGAGCTGCTGATCGCCGCCCAGCGGGCCCGACTTGAGCAGCGTAATGCGCAGGTCGGGATGCGGTCCGTCGGCCTTGTCGTGCTCCCTGCGGTGATCACGGAGCGTCTTCTCGACCATCTTGCCCGTCGTACCGGTGCATATCAGATGGTGCGGACTGAGTTTCGCGCAGTTCCAATCGACCCATTCGGCCAGGTCGCGCTTCATGTTGTCGTGGGCCACCAGAGCCAGCGCTTTGATCTTCTGTTCCATATCGTCGTTTCTTCATGAAAGGGTCCGCGGACCCTCCCGTTTCCGTAAAAAACCGGCCCCCTTACGAGAGGCCGGGCATAGGTCCGCTACTCCTCCTCGGCGGGAAGACAGAATTCCGTGAAACCGGCTCCAATGAGGATGTTGAACCACGCGAAGCACTTCTTCATGTCCGAGACATGCACCCTGTCGCGGTCGTACTCGGGGAGTACCTCGGCGAAGAAGGCCCTGAGCTTCTCGGGAGCCTCCTTGGGGCTGATGGCCTCCTTCCCGCCCGTATGGGCGTAGAGGCGGGTGAACACCTCAGCGAGCGGAATGTCGTCGCCCTCGGTGAACATCGAAATCTCCGAGAGGGCGCTCACACGGGCGTTCGCCGCGGCGTTCATGCGCCGGCCGTCGAGCAGCGACTCGACGATCACGCCGCGCGTGGACTGCGCCACATATTTATAAAGTCCGGGCTGCCCCGAAATGGCCAGAATCTCTTTCAGTTCCATAATCGTATGAATATCTTTGGGTTAAGGTTATTCGTTCTTCACATGCACGTCCATCTGCGGGAAGGGGAAGTTGATTCCCGCGGCTGGCAGCTCCTTGTAGAACCGCTCGTTGTACTCGAAAAAGACGTCCCAGAAATCGGTGTTCTTCGTCCACACGCGCACGGTGAGGTTCACCGAGCTGTCGGCCAGCGCCGAGACCCACACCACCGGCTCGGCCGGTTCGCGCAACACGCGGGGATCGGCCGCAAGCATGCCGAGGATGGTCCTGCGGGCCGTGTCCACGTCGTCGCCGTAGGAAATGCCCACGGTCCAGTCCACGCGGCGCACGTCGGCCGTCGAATAGTTGTCGATGATGGCCGTGGCGATGGAGTTGTTGGGAATGTAGATCGTCTGGTTGTCCACGGTCGTGATGACCGTCGAGAAGAGCTTGATCTCGCGGACCGTGCCCGACTGTCCCTGCGCCGAAATGTAGTCGCCGATGCGGTAGGGCTTCATCAGCAGGATCATCACCCCGCCGGCGAAGTTCTGCGCCGTACCGCTCAGGGCCATGCCGATAGCCAGCGTGGCGGCCGAGAAGACGGCGATAAGCGACGTGACGTTCACGCCCAGCGTGGAGACCACGATGAGCACCAGCAACAGCATGAAGACCACGCGGACCGTATTGCGGAGGAACGAACGCAGCGACACGTCCACCTGGCGCCGTTCGCAGACGGCATCGAGAAGGTGTATGATCCGCCGCACGATCCAGCGTCCGACGAAGTAGATAGTCAGCGCGATGAGGACCTTGACGAGAATCCACACCGCCTCGGAGAGCAGGTTTTGCAGCAGTTGGTCCACGTCGAGGTTGGCCAGCTTGCGGACCGTCTCGGCGAAATTGGCTTTCTGCACGCTGTCGGGGACCATCAGGGGAGCCGACTTGCCCGCCCCCGCGAAGAGGTCGAACAGGATGCCGTCGAGAAAATTCATAATTCCGTTCCTTAGAAGTTTGCCATGCAAAAATAGCCAAAAAAAAGAGAAGTTTATTAACTTTGTCCATATTCTTGCAGAAGAGGACCGAAATACACCACCGAAGATGCGAAACGACGTAGAAATCATTCAGATCAACATATCCGGGGAGGACAAGCCCGGCATGACCTCGTCGCTGACCGAGATTCTGGCGCGCTACGACGCCTTCATCCTCGACATCGGCCAGGCCAACATCCACCAGTCGCTGACGCTCGGCATCCTGATACGGACCACGGCCGACAAGTCGGGCAACATCATGAAGGAGTTGCTGTTCAAAGCCTCGGAGCTGGGCGTGATGATCCGATTCGCCCCGATCGCCGAACGCCGCTACGAGGACTGGGTGAGCCGGCAGGGCAAGAACCGCTACATCATCACGCTGCTGGGACGCACCGTGACGGCGCGCCACATCGCCGAGGTGACGAAAACCGTGGCCGAACACGGGCTCAACATCGACGCCATCAAACGCCTGACGGGGCGCGTACCCCTGCGCGAGGACGACCGCACGGCGCGGTCGTGCATCGAGCTTTCGGTGCGCGGATCGCTCACCGACGAGGAGCGCGCCGCGATGCAGGAGCGGTTCATGAACCTCTCGGAGCTGGGGCTCGACGTCTCGTTCCAGCGCGACGACATCTACCGCCGCAGCCGGAGGCTGATCTGCTTCGACATGGATTCGACGCTCATCGAGACCGAAGTGATCGACGAGCTGGCCGACCGGGCCGGCGTCGGAGCCGAGGTGCGCGAAATCACCGAACGCGCCATGCGGGGCGAAATCGACTTCCGCGAGAGTTTCACCCAGCGTGTGGCGCTGCTCAGGGGGCTGGACGTCGCGGTGATGGAGGAGATCGCCCGCTCGCTGCCCATCACCGAGGGACTGGAACGCATGATGACCATTCTCAAGCGCGTGGGCTACAAGACGGCGATCCTTTCGGGCGGATTCACCTATTTCGGCAACTACCTGCGGCAGAGGTACGGCTTCGACTACGTTTACGCCAACGAGCTGGAGATCGAGAACGGACGCCTGACGGGCCGTTACGCGGGCGAAATCGTGGACGGACGCCGCAAGGCCGAGCTGCTGCGTCTGCTGTGTCAGTTCGAGGAGATCAACCTCGCGCAGGCGGTGGCCGTGGGCGACGGGGCCAACGACCTGCCGATGCTCAGCCTCGCGGGACTGGGGATCGCCTTCCACGCCAAGCCCAAGGTGAAGGCCACGGCCCGGCAGTCGATCTCGACGATCGGACTGGACGGCATCCTCTATTTCCTCGGACTCAAGGATTCGCGCATCGAGCAATGATACGGCGTACAACGGTTCTCGGAGCGCTGCTGTCGCTGGCGGCGGGCTGCTGCGACTCCTCGTTCGGGGAGCCGGACGACGGCGCGCAGCCGCCCCCGCGGACCGAAACCATCGCCGCGCTGCGCGCGCTCTACGCCGGGGAGACCTTCCCCGTGACGGGCGACATCACGGTCGAAGGCACGGTGACGAGCAGCGACCGGGCGCGCAACTTCTACCGCTCCCTCTGCATCGAGGACGGGAACGCGGCGATCGAGGTCATGGCAGGCATAGACCAGCTTCATAACGACTACCCCGCGGGCTGCCGCGTGACGCTGCGGCTCGAAGGGCTCGCCGTGGGCGAAAGCCGCGGCGTACTGCAAGCCGGACGGCTGCCCGGCCCCGGAAGCGGCTATGCGACGGATTACATCGGATCGAAGCCCGCGCTCGACGCCGCGCTGATCCGTCACGGAGAGACGTTGCGGGAACTCGAACCCGCGAGGCTCCGGATCGCGGAGCTGACGCCGGAGCGCTGCGGAACGCTGGTGCGTATCGACCGCCTCATCTACCGTCCCGAAGACCTTTCGGGTTCGACCTGGTCCGGATACAAACGCTTCGCCGACGACGAGGGCGCGGAAATCTACACCTACGTCCGCACCTATGCGCGTTTCGCGGACGAGGAAGTGCCCGCGGGGCAGGTGTCGCTCACGGGGATTCTCCAGCGCGACGAGACGGGCGGAGGCCGTTACATACTCAAACTGCGCGATGAGACGGACTGCCGGACACTTTGAAACGCTGCTCGCCGTATGCGCGGCGGCGCTCGCGGCCGGATGCGACGAGGCCACGCATCCCGCGCCCCGCGAGGAGCAGCGGGCGACGAACTCCGTGGCCTATCTCAAGTCGCTCTGCGACGGAAGGAACAGCGTCGTCGTGACGCAGGAGATCACGGTGCAGGGCTACGTCGCGGCGAACGACCGCTACGGCGAATTCACCAAATCGCTGGTGATCGAGGATGCGACGGGCGGAATCACCGTCGCCGCAGACCTCGAATCGGTGGCGGACGTCTGTCCGTTCGGCTACGTGGCGACGCTGCGCTGCCACGGTCTCGTGCTGTGCGACTACGGCGGGAAGATCCAGATCGGGGTCGCCCCCGAAGGCAGCGGCACAGGCCGCATTCCGGCGGAGGATTTCGCCCGCTACGTCAGTGTCCGGATGCCGGAGGCGGACGAGGGGCTGCGAGCCGAAGCCGTCACGATCGACCGGATCGCGGAACGGCATATCGACACCCGCGTCCGGATCGACGGCGTGCATTTTCCGCAGGCGGGCGCGAAATGGTGCGACACCGACCCGCAGACGGGCCGGAGCGTGACCACCGAGCGTACGCTCGCCGACGACGAGGGGCACACCCTGCCCGTGCGAACCGCCGGGACCTGCACCTACGCCAAAGAGCCCGTACCGGCGGGCACGGGCTCGATATACGGCGTAATCGACTATTTCGACGGAAAATACACGCTGCGCGTCACCAACCGCGACATCCTGTTTCCGGAGAACGGTCTCTGACGTGAGGGACGGGGCCGGCGAATATATCGCCTCCGGCAGGACGGGCTCCGGCGGATCAGCGCTGGAGCGCCTCCCAGAGCATATCCTTCAGCTTCCGGATATTCAGCCCCGACACCGAGGAGATGAACACCGCCGGAACGCCCTCGGGCAGGTGCGCGCGCATCTCGCGGATCAGCCCCTCGTCCAGCATGTCGCACTTGGTGACGGCCAGCAGCCGCTCCTTGTCGAGCAGCTCGGGATTGTACTGCGTGAGCTCCCCGAGCAGAATGTCGTAGTCGCGGCGGATGTCATCGCTGTCGGCAGGAATCATGAACAGCAGCACCGAATTGCGCTCGATATGGCGCAGGAAGCGCGTGCCGAGGCCGCGGCCTTCGTGCGCCCCCTCGATGATGCCCGGAATGTCGGCCATGACGAACGAACGGCCGTCGCGGACCTCCACGATACCCAGATTGGGTTCGAGCGTCGTGAAGGCGTAGTTGGCGATCTTCGGCTTCGCGGCCGAGACGACCGACAGCAGCGTGGATTTGCCCGCATTGGGGAAGCCCACCAGCCCCACGTCGGCCAGCACTTTCAGTTCGAGAATGAAAGCGCCCTCCTCGCCCTCCTCGCCCGGCTGGGCGTAACGCGGCGTCTGGTTCGTGGCGCTCCTGAAGTGCCAGTTGCCCAAACCGCCCCGGCCGCCCCGGAGCAGCACGAGCCGTTCGCCGTCGGAGGTCACCTCGCCCACGGGTTCGGTGGTCGTCGTGCCGTCCTCCAGCTCCACGACCCGCCGTGCGACCGTACCCAGCGGCACGGGAATGACGATGTCCCGCGCATCCCTGCCCGACGAGCGGGCGCCCGATCCGTTCTGCCCGTCTTCGGCGAACTGGTGGCGCTGGTACTTGAGGTGGATCAGCGTCCAGTACTGCCTGTCGCCCTGCAAGACGATGCTGCCGCCCTTGCCGCCGTCGCCGCCGTCCGGACCGCCGAAAGCCACGAACTTCTCGCGGCGGAAATGCGCCGAGCCGGCCCCGCCGTGACCCGAGCGGGCGAAAATCTTCACGTAATCTACGAAGTTGGAACTTGCCATAACGGTTTTCTTTTCAAGGGGCAAAGATAGTGCAAAGCGGGCGCTGCGGCAAATTTATTTGATGCGGCGCAGAACAAAACACCCCCGCACCGGTTCCGCATCCGGCGTACCGGAACGGATTCCGGGAAAAACCGGACCCGGAGCGGCAGACGGCACGTCCCGCCGCAGACGACGGCTGCGACGGGACGTTTTCCAGGACGCTCCCCGGAAGATCAGAGCGCCAGCGGCTCGTACTCCAGTCCCCACGCCTCGGCCACGGGACGATAGACCACCCGGCCCTCGACGATATTCAGACCGAGCGCCAGCTCGGGATTCTCCTTCGCGGCGCGGCGCCATCCCTTGTCGGCCAACTGGAGGGCATAGGGCAGCGTGGCGTTCGTGAGCGCGAGGGTCGAAGTGCGCGGCACGGCGCCCGGAATGTTCGCCACGCAATAGTGCAGGATACCGTCCACGTAATAGACGGGATCCTCGTGCGTCGTCGGATGCGACGTCTCGAAACAACCGCCCTGGTCGATGGCCACGTCCACCATCACCGTTCCGGGTTCCATCTCGCGCAGCATCTCCCGCGTGACGAGTTTCGGCGCCTTCGCGCCGGGAATCAGCACCGAACCGATCACCAGATCGGCGTGTCTGAGCTCCTCGCGGATGTTGTATTCCGAGGACATGAGCGTCTTGACGTTGCGCGGCATTACGTCGGCCAGGTAAGTGAGCCGTTGCAGCGAAATGTCGCAGATCGTCACGTCGGCGCCCGTTCCGGCGGCCGTGCGGGCCGCGGCCGTACCGACCACGCCGGCTCCGATGACGAAGACCTTGGCGGGTTTCACGCCCGGAACGCCGCCCAGCAGCACGCCCTTGCCGCCGCGCGGCTTCTCGAGGAAGTAGCGTCCCTCCTGCGTGGCCATGCGCCCCGCCACCTCGGACATGGGAATGAGCAGCGGCAGCGAACGGTCGGCCCGTTCGACCGTCTCGTAGGCGCAGCAGACCGCCCCGCTGTCGATCATCGCATGGGTCAGCGCCTCGCAACTGGCGAAGTGGAAATAGGTGAAGACGAGCTGCCCCCGGCGGATGAGCCTGTACTCGGGAGCGATCGGCTCCTTGACCTTGACGATCATCTCGGCCGTGGCGTAGATCTCCTCGATCGTGGGGAGGATACGGGCGCCGACCGCCTCGTAGGCGCTGTCGGGGAAACCGCTGTTCTCGCCGGCCGAAGCCTGCACGAAGACGTCGTGTCCCCGTTTGACGAACTCCTGCACGCCGGCGGGAGTGAGGCCGACGCGATTTTCGTTGTTCTTGATCTCTTTTGGAATGCCGATAATCATAACGCGGGATATTTTAAAGGTTTTTCACCTTCCAAAATACGCATTTTGTATCGAAATGCAAAAAAACCGAACGATTTTTTACCCTCCGGTCAGAAACGGTAAGAGACCGTAAGGTAGAACGAACGCGGCCAGGCGTACGTCCGGCGCGAAGCATGGGGCATCCACTCCGTCGCGTCGCCCGAACGGATGCGCCGCACGCGCAGCGACTCGTAGCCGTTGTAAACCGTGTCCCGCCCGCCCGTGAGGTTGCGCAGCAGCAGCGAAGCGGTCAGCCGCGAACGGTCGAAATAGAAGGTTCTGAACAACGACGCATCGAGCGTGAAGGCGTCGGCGAGGCGTTCCTGACGGGTGAAGGCGTCGAACGCCTCGGGCGTGAGCGCGGCCTGTCCGGCGATGCGGTCCGTGCGGCGGAGAGGCATCGGCTCGACGTAGCGTCCGCCGGCATAGCCTGCCGACAGACGGCCGCCCCACCCTTTCGGACCGAAGTAGGAAACCCCGGCCGTGGCCGCGGTCTGGGGCGTTCCGCCCACCGCGCAGCCGGCCATACGCCCTGCGGCGTGCGTCAGAACCGCCGTGTTGTCCACGTCGGAGAGGACCGTGAGGAGCGGATCGCGGATATGGCGGTAGCGGCCCGCCGAAGCGGCCAGCGCAAGGCTCCAGCGGTAGGAAAGGCGCACCTCGGCGGCAGCCTCGATCCCCAGGCAGAGACGGCCGATCCCCGCAACGGACATGTCGCAGAAGAGCGCCGCCAGATCGTCGTAATAGCGCCGTGTCTCCAGACCGTCGAACACGGCGACGGCGAAGGCCGTGATGCGCATGTCGAGCGAAGGCCCCGTGCGGCGCCACGACGCTTCGGCGGCGAAGGTGCGCTCGGGCGACGAATCATCGACGATGCGGTTGTTGTAGGAAGGCTGGTAGAAAAGCGCTTCGGAGAGCGGCGGTTCGGCTCCGGCCATGACGGCGGCCTCGAGGTAGCTGCGCGGGGAGAAAGACCAGCCGGCGAGCGCCTTCAGCCGCCACGGGGCGAAACGGACCGTGCGCGAAGGTCCGTAGGAGAGCGCCCCGGGGAAGAGCTCCTTCTCGTAGAACCCCCGCCGCCGGACGGCGGCGGCGCCCAGCTCGGCGCAGAGATCGAAGCGGAAACGGTCGGAGCGGTATTCGGCGCAGAACCGCGCCCGGATTTCGCGCGAACGGATCGCATAGTCGTAACCGAAGCGGTCGCCCTCGCGGATCGTGCGGTCGGGATGGCGCAGATCGTTCTGGAGCAGGTTGCTGTACGTGTCGTCGTCCACCAGGTAACGGTCGATATCCGTCACGTAACCGGCCCCGAGCAGGTCGCGCATCTGCCGGTAGAAACGGGTTCGGTCGCTGCGCAGCGACACCCCGCAACGGAGCGTCAGGCGGGAGTCCGTGCGGACCGAAAAGGCGGCGTCGAGGCAGAGACGCACGGGCCGCTCCACCCGGTCGTCGAGCGCATAGACCGCATGACCGCCCTGCATCCGGTTGCGGCGAATCAGCTCGTCCCAGTCGATCTGCGTATAGCGCGGGTCGCGCGTGAGCCACGCCCGCTCGGTTTCGAGATCGTCCGTGTAGCTCGGCAGGTAACGGTAGTTGTCGGGCATCGGGGTGCGGGCGTCGTACCAGTCGAGCATGCTGTAACGCGCGACGCCCGCTTCGGCCCCGAGGCGGAGCGAGAGCGAGGCCGCCTCCGAGAGCGGCACGGCGTAGTCGGCGACGAGGAGCGGCAGCGTCTCGCGCCGCACGCGCGAATTGCGCACCCGCCCGTCCTGATAGCCCCATGCCGGATTGTAGAGCCGGTCGCCCGTCAGCGTGAAAGCCTCCTCCGAGGAGGAAAGACGCGTGCCCCGCACCGAGGGCGGGACGATGCAGACCAGCGACAAGGCGTGCTCCCCGCCGAAACGGCGGAAGAGCCGCAGTCCGACGGTCAGGGCATTGGTGAAGACGCCCTCGACGTGCATGTCGCGTCCCGTGCGGGCATCCAGCGCCAGCGAGGCGCGCCACCCCCGCCCCAGATGCGCCGAGGCGGCGACCTTCGCCCCCGCGAGGTAATTGCGGTCGGTCAGCCGCACCGACGCCAGAAAGGGCTGCAACGGCTCCCCGGCGGAAAAGCCGACGAGACGGACGCCGCCCGCGCCGCCCGACTCGCCGGGCGGCGGCACGAGTCCGGCGTAACGGATCTCCTCCGCGCCCAGCAGCCGCAAGGCCGGAAGATAACGGTACGACAGGTCCATGCCCGCGAAGGAGATGCGCCCGGCGCGGCGTTCCAGCCCGCGGCGCTTGAAGGCCACCTGCGGCAGGTTGAAGTCCGTCTGCTCGCCGTAGAGGTCGGCGGCGGACTGGACGGCGCGGTAGAAAAGGGTCGAATCGGTCACGAGCAGTTCCCGCCGCTCCTCGCGTTCGGCATAGGGATAGTACTCGTCGTCGGGATACTGTGCCGCAGCCGTTCCGCCCGACAGCAGGAAAACGACGAGGCAGAAGAGACTTTTCGGCATACGATCAGGTCCTTTTACACTACAAATATAGCAAAAATTCCGGGAGTGCCAAACGCGAAAGCGGCGTGCGACAAACGGTTTGTCGCACGCCGCTCCGAACGGAATGCCGCCGGATCAGAGGCTACGCAGCGTCTCCAGCAGCAGCTCCCAGAATCTGGGGACCGTGGCGATTTCGAGCCGCTCGTCGGGCGAATGGACGCCGCGCAGGGTCGGCCCGAAGGAGACCATTTCCAGACGGGGATATTTTTCGAGGAAAAGCCCGCATTCCAGCCCGGCGTGGATCGCACGGACCCTGGGCTTCGTGCCGAACAGCCGTTCGTAGGCGCCGGCGGTCACCTCCAGCAGGTGCGACGCAGGGTCGGGCTCCCAGCCCGGATAGCCGTCCGAATGGACGACCTCGGCCCCGGCCAGCGCGAAGACCGCCTCGACGCTCCGCATGACACAGAGCTTGGCGCTCTCGACCGAAGAACGCTGCGACGAGGTGACGACGATGCGGTCCTCGCCCTCGAACTTCACCGAGGCGAGATTCGTGGAGGTCTCGACCAGCCCCGGCACGGCGAACGACATTTCCACGACGCCGTTCGGCACGCCCGCGAGCGCATAGACCAGCCCCCGCTGCGTCGCGGCGTCGATGACCGACGCGGGGCGCTCCGTCTCCGAAAAGTCGATCCTAAACGACGGCTCGCGCAGGCGGAATTCGGCTCCGAGGTCGGCGGCGAACCGCTCGCAGAAGGCGGCGAACCCGGCCTTGCGGCCGGCCGGCACGCCGAAGACGGCCCATGCCTCGCGCGGAATGGCATTGCGGAGATTGCCGCCGTCGAAACGGCTCAGCCGCAGGTCGAACTCCTGCATCGCGGCCCACAGGAAACGCGCCACGACCTTGTTCGAATTGACGCGGCCCTTGTCGATGTCGTCGCCCGAATGGCCGCCCTGCAATCCCGAGACCCCGACGCGGAAATAGGCGTAGTCGGCAGGTGCCGCCCCGGCCGTGTAACGGAACGTGGCGAGGGTGTCGATGCCGCCGGCGCAGCCGATGAACAACTCGCCCTCGTCCTCCGAATCGAGGTTCAGAAGGTATTTGCCCGTGAGCATCCCCTCCCCCAGTCCGAAGGCTCCGGTAAGCCCCGTCTCCTCATCGACGGTGAAGAGTGCCTCCAGCGGCCCGTGCTGCGCCGCGGGGTCGAGCAGCACGGCCAATGCGGCGGCCATGCCGATGCCGCAGTCGGCGCCGAGCGTCGTTCCTTCGGCCTTCACCCACCCGCCGTCGATGCGCGTGCGGATAGCGTCGCGTTCGAAGTCGAACTCGACATCCGAACGCTTCTCGCAGACCATGTCCATGTGCGATTGCAGGATCACGCCCGGACGGTCCTCGTAACCCGGGGTGGCGGGCTTGCGCATCACGACGTTACCCGTGGCGTCCTTACGGTATTCGATGCCGTGCTTCTCGGCGAACGCGACGAGAAATTCGATGATCCTGCCCTCTTTCTTCGAAGGGCGCGGAACCCGCGTGATGGCATCGAACTGCTCCCAGACGATGCGGGGTTCCAGCGAGGTGATTGCTGACATACTATAAAAATGTTAGAGTTACACTTATTTTCCTCAATCTATGCAACGCCCTTACGCCGCCGTGCGAATCCGGACAGCCGCGATTCGCCGCCCGCGACGGCACGCACAAGTCCGACTCGGCCCTGAATCCCCGCCCCGGGCGGAGGCTTTCGCAACGAAAGCGCAGCAAAACGGGACGCCCGGCCGGCGATCCGGAAACGCACCGCACGTACGGATACGCCCCATCGGGCGGAAAGCCGGGACAGTCCCGGGATTCCACCCGTAAAGGTACGGATTTCGGACGGAAAAACTGCGGTCAGCCGCAATAAAAATAGGTTTCGACCAGCTCGCGGACCTTCTCTTCGTCCCCGGCCAGCTCCCGCCGCAGGTCGGCGTCTCGGAAAGCCGCGAGGCGTGCGACGAGTCCGTCGATCAGGCGCGGCGAGAAGACGCCGTGGCGCTCGTAAACGGCCCGGTGCTCCTCCAGCCGCCGCGCCGACTCCTCGCACGAGGCGGGAAGCCGGTTCAGCCGCGCCAGCACCTCCCGATGCCGCTCGTCGAAGATATTGACGTCCACATAGCGGTCGCGGGCGTACTGCGTGCCGTTCTCCATCTCGAAGCCGTGGCGCGCAGCGACGGCCAGTCCGGCCAGCAGCAGGTAGATGTCGGCCGAGCCGTCGGGACAGCGGAACTCGACGGTCTGCTTGAGGTTCACGTCCGGCGTCGCGGGCCGCTCCAGCGGATTGGCGTCGCAGGCCATGCGGCCCGCCCCTGCGCTCCAGCCCAGCGGCACGCGCACGAGCACCGAGCGGTTGCGGTCGCCCCAGCAGATATTCGTGGGCGCCTCCTGATGCGGGACGAGCCGGAAATAGGAGGTGGGATTGGTGTTGCCGAAGGCGGTCAGCGAAGGAGCCAGCCAGAGGTAGCCCGCGATGGCCTTCAGAGCCTCGTCCGACAGCGAGCCGTCCGGCCCCACCATCGCGTTGCGCTCCCCGCGCATCAGACGCGTGTGGACATGCAGACCGCTGCCGGCCTTGCCCGCAGTGATCTTCGGCGCGAACGTCACGTCCACGCCGTACTCGCAGGCCAGCGTGCGGATGATCCATTTGGCCACCACGAGCTGATCGGCGGCGGACTCGAGGTCCGTGGGAAGGAATTCGATCTCGTTCTGCTCGTACATGCGGTCGCCCTGCGTGAAGTTCCCCACCTCGGAGTGACCGTACTTGATCTCGCCGCCCGCCTGGGCGATGTATTTCATGGCCTGCGCACGGAACGCGGCGCCCTTGTTGAAGGGCGTCGATTCGTGGTAGCCCCGCTGGTCGGCGGCCAGAAAAAGATCCTGTTTCGGCGAGACGACGTAGAACTCCAGCTCGCCCATCACGTGAAAGTCCAGCCCGGTCGCGCGCCGCAGCTCCTCGTGCGCACGGCGGAGGGTCTGCTCGGGAGCCATGTCGAGCGGTTCGCCGTCCTTCGTGTAGTAGCTGCACAGGATGTCCACGGCGGGAATCCCGCCGAAGGGATTGCGGAACGCCGTGCGGTAGCGCGGCACGACGTACAGGTCGCTCGCCCCGGCCTCGATGTAGGGAAAGAGGCTCGACCCGTCCACGCGTTCGCCGCACGTGAGGATGCTCTCCAGGTAATCCTCGTCGTTGATGACGAAGTTGAGCGTCTTCAGGCGGCCGTCGGCCCCCGGATAACGCAGGTTGATCATTTCGATTCCGTTCTCCCGGACATACCGGACGATGTCCGAACGGGTGAAAGCTGCCCGGGGCTTTCCGAGAAAGCGCACCAGCGGGTCGGGATTGAGCGTCGTGTTCATAATATTTCGAAAGTTTAAGGTTCGTTTTTCCGCCGATCCGGAAGCGAATCGCACCTAAAGATACGAAAATAAAACACAAACGGCAAAATCCGGACGGAAAATTTCCGGCGGACTTGGCAAAAAGGCGGGAGAGCGTTATCTTTGTATGTCAAGAAAAGCCGCCCGGTGCGGTCCGACGTTCCCGGAAGAGAGGACGCGCAGGCACGCCGGCGGTGCGAAAAACCTCCGACACATGGATTTCAGAATAGGACACGGATACGACGTGCACGCCCTCGAAGAGGGGCTGCATCTGGTGTTGGGCGGGGTCGAGATCCCCCACACGAAGGGGTGCGTGGCGCACTCGGACGGCGACGTGGCGATACACGCCGTGTGCGACGCGCTGCTGGGTGCGGCGGCGCTGGGCGATATCGGGCTGCACTTCCCCGACACGTCGGCCGACTTCAAGGGCATCGACTCGAAAATTCTGCTGCGCCGCGTGGCGGAGCTGCTGCGCCGCGAGGGATACGAGATCGGCAACGTGGACTGCACGATCCGGATGCAGCGCCCCAAACTGCGTCCCCATATCGACGCCATGCGCGCGGCGATGGCCGAAGCGATGGGCGTGGAGACGGACCGCGTGTCGGTCAAGGCGACGACGACCGAACGGCTCGGGTTCGAAGGCCGGGAGGAGGGCGTATCGGTCTCGGCCGTGGCGCTGATCTACCGGGAATAACCGCCCGCCGGAAAACGGACGGACCGCTCCCGGCCGCATGAGCTGCCGGAAACGGTCGCCGAAGGAGGGTCCGCGGTCGCCGCGGAAAAGCAAAGTCCGCTAATAGAACTGCGAAATCGTGCCCGTATATTGCACGGGATTGTACCACGGATTGGTGATCGTCAGGTTCGCCCCGCCCGTGCGCGAGAAGATCTCGAGGGTGAAGGTATAGGTCGAGGCCGAGAAGAGCGAGGTCGAGAAGCTGACCATCCACCCCTCCTGGGTCTGTTCGGTGGTGTAGCCCTGCAGATCGGAAACCGTGTAGTTGATGATCGTGACGTAGTAGGGAGCCACATACCCTTTTATATAAGGCAGGCAGATGTCGGCCGTGCCGTCCCAGATGCCGAGGCTGAACTCGGGGTTCATGATCTGGCGCAGGGGCCCCGCCGGCTGGCGCTGCATCGACTGCGGATTGAACTGGAAGTTGCGCGACTGCACGAGCGAATCCATGAACTGTTCGTAGTTGGCGATCCGCTCCGCACGCCGCTTCTCGCGCACTTCGCGGCGCTCCTGTTTCGGAGAGAGCACCTTTTTCTGTCCGATGACGGTGACGGCCGCCGCACACATCAGCAGCCCGAGTACGATGATGACTGTTTTTTTCATAGCACATAAGATTTGTTACGGCTATGAAAGCAAAATCGGGGCCAGCGGAGGCTAAAGACCTAATTTTTCGAGAAATCGGCCCGTATGGCTCTCCGGACAGCGCGCCACCTCGTGCGGCGTGCCGCAGGCGACGATCCGTCCCCCGGCCGCTCCGCCCTCGGGGCCCATGTCGATCAGATGGTCGGCGACCTTGATGACGTCGAGGTTGTGCTCGATGACGATGACCGTGTTGCCGCGGTCCACGAGTTTGTCGAGCACCTCCAGCAGCAGGCGGATGTCCTCGAAATGCAGTCCCGTGGTCGGCTCGTCCAGAATGTAGAGCGTGCGGCCCGTGTCGCGCTTCGAAAGCTCCGAGGCGAGCTTGATGCGCTGGCTTTCGCCGCCCGAAAGGGTCGTACAGGGCTGCCCGAGCGTCAGATAGCCCAACCCCACCTCCTGAATCGCGCGCAACTTCTGGTGGATAGCGGGAATGTTTTCGAAGAATTCCACGGCCATATTGACCGTCATGTTCAGCACGTCGTCGATATTCTTTCCCTTGTACTTCACCTCGAGCGTCTCGCGGTTGTAACGGTGGCCGCCGCACGCCTTGCAGCGTACATAGACGTCCGGCAGGAAATTCATCTCGATCGTCTGCACGCCCGCGCCGCGGCACTCCTCGCAGCGTCCGCCCTTGACGTTGAACGAGAAGCGTCCCGCCTTGAACCCGCGGATCTGGGCGTCGGGGGTCATCTCGAACAGCTTGCGGATATCGGAGAAGACGTTCGAATAGGTCGCCGGATTCGACCGCGGAGAACGTCCGATGGGCGACTGGTCCACGACGACGAGCTTGTCGATATGCTCGATGCCCTCGACCGAGTCGTATTCGAGCGGCTGGTCGAAGGAGCGGTAGAGCGCCTTCGAGAGAATCGGCCGCAGCGTCTCGTTCACGAGCGTCGATTTGCCCGAACCGCTCACGCCGGTGACGCAGACGAGTTTTCCCAGCGGGAACTCGACCGTGACGTTCTTGAGGTTGTTGCCCCGCGCACCGCGGAGGACGATGCGCCCGCCCGTGCCGGGACGCAGATGCGCGGGAATCTCGATCCGCCGCCGGCCCGTCAGGTAGTCGGCCGTGACGGTCCCCGACTTCAGGATGTCGTCAAACGTGCCTGCGGCGACGATCTCGCCGCCCCTGCGGCCCGCGCGGGGGCCGACATCGACGATGAAATCGGCGGCGCGCATCATGTCCTCGTCGTGCTCGACGACGATCACCGAGTTGCCTGCGTCGCGCAGCTCCTCGAGGCTGCGGATCAGCCGCCGGTTATCGCGCTGGTGCAGCCCGATCGAAGGCTCGTCGAGAATGTAGAGCACATTGACCAGCTTCGAACCGATCTGCGTGGCCAGCCGGATGCGCTGGCTCTCGCCGCCCGAAAGCGAACGCGACGAGCGCGACAGCGACAGGTAGCCCAACCCCACGTCCATCAGAAAGCGCAGCCGCTCGCGGATCTCCTTGACGACTTCCTGCGCGATACGCCACTCCTTCTCGGTCATCCGCTCCCCGATACCGGCCACCCACTCCGAAAAATCGGCGATCGACATGGCCGACACTTCGGCGATATTCTTTCCGTCGATGCGGAACTGCAAGGCCTCCTTCCGCAGGCGCGAACCGCCGCAGACGGAGCACTTGCGGTAGATGAGGAACTGGTCGCGCCACTTCTGGCCGCGCTTCGAGTCCTCGTCCTCCGTGCGGCCGATGTACTCGGCGACGCCCTCCCACTGCAGGAACTGCCGCCCGCCCGAGGAGCTGAACTCCGAAAGATCGACCGTCAGCGGCTCCGAATCGCCGTACAGCACGGCGTTCAACCCCTCTTCGGAGAAACTCGACACGGGATCGTCGAGCGTGAAGTCATAACGGCGGCCCAGCATCTCCAGCATGGCGAAGAGCAGGTTGTTGCGGTACTTGCCCAGCGGCTCCACGGCCCCTTCGCGCAGCGACAGCCCCGGATCGGGAACGATCTTCTCCAGGTCGAAGACCGCCTCCTCGCCCAGGCCGTTGCAATGGGGACAGGCGCCCTTCGGAGAGTTGAACGAGAAGGTGTGCGGCGCGGGGTCCTCGAAAGCGATGCCCGTCGAAGGACACATCAGGTGGCGCGAATAGAAACGCTGCTGCTCCGTCCCGTAGTCATAGACGGCCATCGTGCCCTTGCCCTGCCGCATGGCCTCGCGGAGCGAGGTCATAAGCCGCTCGGCCGACTCCCCGCTCACGACGAGCCGGTCCACCACCAGGTCGATCGTATGGATCTTGTAGCGGTCCAGCCGCATCCCGGCCGAGATTTCGCGTATCTCGCCGTCGATGCGCGCATAGATGTAACCCTTTCTGGCCAGGGTCTCGAACAGCTCGCGGTAGTGGCCCTTGCGGCCCTTCACCACGGGCGCCATGACGGCGATGCGCCGCCCGGCGAAGCCCGAGAGGATCAGCTCGGCGATCCGCTCGTCGGTGTAGTGCACCATCTCCTCGCCCGTGACGGGCGAATAGGCGCGCGAGGCGCGGGCGTAGAGCAGACGCAGGAAATCGTTGATCTCGGTGACGGTCCCCACCGTCGAGCGGGGATTCTTGTTGGTCGTCTTCTGTTCGATGGCCACCACGGGGCTCAACCCCGTGATCTTGTCCACGTCGGGGCGCTCCATCGTCCCGACGAACTGCCGGGCGTAGGTCGAAAGGGTCTCCATGTAGCGGCGCTGTCCCTCGGCATAGATCGTATCGAAGGCCAGCGAGGATTTTCCCGAGCCCGAAAGGCCCGTGATGACCACCAGCTTGCGGCGCGGAATCTCGAGGTCCACGTTCTTGAGGTTGTGGACCCGGGCGCCGTATATCTTAATCGTGTCTTCCATCGTTCGGCAAAAAGGACGTCCCGGAGGCGCGCTTCATCGGATCGCGGCCGCCGGGCGCGAATCGGGCCGTAAAGATACGACATTCGGAGCGGAAAAACAAAGCCCCGCTATCCGAGAACGAACTCGTCGGCGTCGCGTCCGGCGGGAAACGCCTCCCGGAACTCCCCGGCTGCGGCCGGGTCGAACGCACCCGTCAGCGTGCACGTCTCCGCACCGGCCTCGGCGAGGGTCCGGCCCCGGAAATCGACGAGTGCGGAATCCCCCGCGTAATGCGCCGCCGGATCGCATCCCACGCGGTTCGCGGCGGCGACGAAGCATTGGTTCTCGATCGCCCGGGCCCGCAGCAGCGTCCGCCACGCGTCGCGCCGCGACGCGGGCCACGAAGCGCAGCAGAGGATGGCGTCGTAGTCCCCGCGACAGCGGCTCCAGACGGGGAAGCGCAGGTCATAGCAGACGAGCAGCAGAAAGCGCACGCCCCGGTAGCGGACCACGACGCGGCGCTCGCCGGGAAGGTAGCCGCGCGCCTCGCCGCCGGGCGAGAAGAGGTGACGCTTGTCGTAATGGGTCGTCCGTCCCGAAGGCTCGACGAAATACATGCGGTTGCGGAAACCCTCCGGCGCGGCCACGGCGACGCTGCCGGCGACGGCGCAGCCGCACCGTGCGGCCCAGCGGCGCATGGCGCCGAGGATCGCACCGCCCTCCGCCGGTTCGGCCACGGCGGCCGGATCCGTGCAGAACCCCGTGGCGAACATCTCGGGCAGCAACGCCACATCGGCCCCCGAGGAGGCTACGAGGTCTCCGGCGCGCGCGAGGTTCCGGGCGGGCTGCGCCCACTCCGGGTCGGTCTGAAGAACGGCGATTCTGAGTTCCATACGCTTTCCGTGCTGCGTCCGGACACGCCTTTCCGGAAGGACGACACGGCCGGACCGTGTAAAAATAGCGTTTTTCCGCATAAAAGCCAAACTTTCCGGCCGGCCGGACTCCCCGGACCGCCGGGACGTTTGGATTCGGAGGAAATAAAACGTACTTTTGCAGCGAATCGAAAAAGCAAACGAGATGCTCAAAGCCGGACGCACCCAGACACTCACCGTAAGCCGCACGACGGAACACGGAATCTACCTCGCGGACGAGGAACAGGCCGAAGTGCTGCTCCCGAACCGCTACACGTCGCTCGCGGACAAGGTCGGCGACCGCAAGGAGGTCTTCGTTTACCACGACTCGGAGGACCGGCTGGTGGCCACGACCGAACAGCCGCTGCTGCGCGTCGGCGAGGCGGGATACCTGCGCGTAGTGGACAAGACGGCGCACGGGGCGTTCCTCGACTGGGGACTGCACGGAAAGGACCTCTTCCTGCCCAACCGCAACCAGCAGGGAGGCATCCTCATCGGGCACAGCTACGTGGTTTATCTCTACGAGGACAACGTCACGGGCCGCTGCGTGGCCACGACCAAGCTCAAGAGCTTCGTGAACAACGACCCGATCACCGTCGCCGAGCGGCAGCGGGTGACTCTGCTCGTCGCCTCGGAGAGCGAGATCGGCTACCGCGTGATCGTCGAGAACCGCCACTGGGGCATGCTCTACCGCAACCAGCTTTTCCGCCCGGTGGCCGTGGGCGACCGCCTGACGGGCTACGTGCGCCGCATCACCGGGGACAACCGGATCGACGTGAGCCTCCAGCAGACCGGATACGCACAGGTGCGGGACACGGCCGGGGAGCTGCTGCAACTGCTGCGCGACAACGGCGGCTTCCTGCCCCTGAACGACGACAGCTCGCCCGAAGAGATCGCCCGGCTCACGCGGACGAGCAAGAAGGTTTTCAAACGGTCGCTGGGCGTGCTGCTCAAAAGCGGCGAGGCGGAGACGACGCCCGAGGGCATGAAACTGCGGAACAATGGCTAAGATCAACACGGCGGAACGGGTCTCGCGCGAGGCTTCGGACAACTTCGTATTCCAGCGCTCGCTGCTGGCCTATCATGCGGCGGCGGAGCGCATAGCCGGCGACGTGCTCGAGATCGGCACGGGCTCGGGCTACGGCATCGAGGTCGTGGCGCCGCACGCACGCCGCTTCACCACCATCGACAAGCACATCCCGCCGCAGGAGCTGCTCGCACGGACGGACGTCGCATTCCGGCAGGCCGTCGTGCCTCCCCTCCCTTTCGCCGATGCGTCGTTCGACTGGGTCATCACGTTCCAGGTGATCGAGCACATCCGCCGCGACGGGGAGTTCGTGCGGGAGATTCACCGCGTGCTGAGGCCCGGCGGACAACTGATCGTCACCACGCCCAATGCCCCGATGTCGCTCACGCGCAACCCGTGGCACGTGCGGGAATATACGGCCGGAGAGCTGCGCACGCTGCTCGGAGAAAGTTTCGCTGCGGTCGAGACGCTCGGCGTCTTCGGGAACGCGAAGGCGATGGCCTACTACGAGGAAAACCGCCGCAGCGTGCAGCGCCTCCTGCGCTTCGACCCGCTGGACCTTCAGCACCGCCTGCCGCGCCGCCTGCTGCAACTCCCCTACGATCTGCTCAACCGCATCAACCGCCGCCGGCTGCTCGCGCGCAACACCGACCTCACGACGTCGATCCGCATGGACGACTACCGCATCGGCCCCGTCGGCGAAGGGTGCTTCGACCTCTTCTACATCGCCCGGAAATAGTTCCGGAACGGATACAATACGCCCCTGCCGCACATCGGATGCGGCAGGGGCGAACCATTTTAATTAAGAAGGGCCCGGGGACGCCGCCGGAAAGCAGTCCGCCCTCCGCACAGCGGTCCGACGAACGGGGCGAACCGGAACACGGGGCTTCACGGCCGGAGTGTCCCCAAGAGGATGTCCTGCAAGGCCCGCACCGGGAGATCGTCCGCAGCAGAGGGTCAGTCGAGCGAGACGTGCAGGGTACGTCCGTCGCGGATTGTCCTGCGGCAGACCACCCGGTCGCCCGCCGTGACACGGACCTCCAGGCCCTTGTCCGCACGGGCCACCTCGACATCGAAGCAGGAACCGAACGCACGGATATTCCTCAGGCTCATCCGCTCCCACTTCGCGGGCAGGCGGGGCGTGAGGTCGAAGGAGCGCAGACCGGTCGGACGGATGCCGAAGACGCCCTCGGTGAGAATCCGGCAGTAAAGCCCGCTCTCGGCCGAAAGGTGCCGCTGTCCGCCTTCGGGCCACGCCTCGATGGCATAGGGCACGTGGTCGCCCAACAACCGCCGCGCGGAGTAGAACGACAGGTAGTCGGTGGTCTTCCCGGTCTCGCCGCAGGCATAGGCCCCGCGCAGGGCATAGAGGGTCGCACGGTCCCAGAAGGTCTTGTCGCCCGACTGGGTCAGCAGCCCGTTTTCGGTCCACAGGGCCGGGGAGAAGAGCGCCCGCACGGTCTCTTCGCTCCGTGTGTCGATCCCGACGGTGAGGGGAATGCAGATCCATGCCCGGAGCCGGTCGTTCCCCTCATAGTAGCGGTAGGTGTCGAAGCCCTCGACCCGGGCGCCGAAATGCCGTTCGATGGCCTCGCGCAAGGCGGCGGCTTCGCGGCGGTAGGCGGCGGTCTGCGCGGCGGGCTTATGCAGCTCGCGCCCCAGCATGGAGGCCGAAAGCAGGGCGTCGTAGTAGAGAGAGGAGGTGCAGAGGTTGGCGTCGCCGGCGGGGAAACGCCCCTCCAGCTCGTCGGAATCGGAAGCCACCACCCCGTCCGGCGTCAACTGCCGGCGGCAATATTCCAGACACCACTCCACGAGCGGCCACAGCTCCCCGGCCTCCCGCCTGTCGCCGCGGGCCAGCGCATAGCGCGAAGCGCCGTAGGCGATCATGGCCGCATCGCCGCGGTCCCCGGCGCCGTTCCAGATGCCGGTCCCTTCGGCGATGACCGAACTCGGCACGGGCCGGAAACCGGGATTCATGTACCGGGCGAAGTGCCCGAAGGAGCAAAGCGCCGAACGGTTGCCGTTCTCATACCCCAGATAGGGAAAGAAGGGATTGATGTACTCGGCCTGGTCGTTGGCCCAGATCGCCGCATAGTAGCGTTCGCCGCCGGGTCCGTGCATCAGGCCGCCGCGCGTGGCATAGATGCTCTCCGCCGCGCGGATTTTCGCAAAGGCGAACATCGCATCGACGACCGGATCGGGCGTGTCGAGCACCAGGTCCTCCTGCAGACGGGCGATCAGACCGCGCCGCGCCGCGAGTTCCGTGTCCATATCCAGCGAAGAGGGCCGCTCCCCGGCCTTCCGTCCGCCGAAGAAGGCGCCGAAGGCGACCTCCTCCTGCGGCGCGAGCGTCAGGGTCGTGTCTCCCCGGATTTCGGCGACCAGCTCGTAGCTTCCCTCCACGCCCTTGTCCGCACGGGTACGGATCACCGACCGCGCCGCGGGAATCTCGACGAGGACGGGAGCGGAACCGCCGTTCCTCAGCACGTACTTCTCACAATAGACCGGGGCATCGACCGAAGGAAAGAGCACCCGGGTCAGCGAAAGGGGCTGTCCTCCGACGCTCTCCCAGTCGCTCTCGACGGTCAGCGTCCCGTCGAACCGGATACGCCGCACGCGCTCCCCGCGCAACTCCTCGCCGTCGGCCTCGATCATCGCGGGAACATCCCACGCGAAACGCCGCATCAGCGAGGCGTGCGTATTGTTGGGTACGGTGCGCAGCATCGGCCAGACGACATTGCGGTTCAACAGGAATCCGCCGTCGGCGTCCACGCCGTAACGCACTACGACAGAGACCCGCAGACCGCTCATTTCGAGGTGGTCCCGGTGCGCATCGCCCTCCCGGACGATCCATTCGATGGCCGGATTTCCGTCCGGAGCGATCCGCCAGCGGGTCCCCTGCGGTCCGTCCGCAGCGAAGAGCGCGGAAGCGCACAGCAGAGAGACGACGGCGGTAAAACAGTTTTTCTTCATAACATGAAAGCCTTTTCAGTATTTTCGGCATTTTTCGATTCGCAACCAGCCGACGACGACCGCAACGGCCGCCGGACAGCGAACAGACGCGAACGAAGTAAAATTAGGCAAAATTTCAGTTCGAAACAACCTTCCGGCTCCTTTTTTTCGATTTTCGTCCCGAAACCCGGCCGCCTGAGCTTTCCGCGCAAGCCGGCAACAGCGCACGACAAACCGCAACGAACTGATTAAAAACCACTTGACGTATAATATTTCATGTCACATCATTTTTTCTTTGTTTTTATTGTTTTTTTTATATTTTTGCAAGTCGATCCTGCCGGAGGAAGCAAGGACCTCCGAGCATAATCGACTGAAAAACCGAAACTTAAAAACTTTATACTATGTATTGGACACTTGAACTGGCATCGAAACTCGAAGATGCTCCCTGGCCTGCCACGAAAGAAGAGCTGATCGACTACGCCGTGCGGTCGGGAGCGCCGCTCGAAGTGCTCGAGAACTTGCAGGAGATAGAGGACGAAGGCGAAATCTACGAATCCATCGAAGATATCTGGCCCGACTACCCTTCCAAAGACGATTTTTTCTTCAACGAGGAAGAATATTGATCGTCCGATATACTTCACGAGTTATTCCATCTGACAGAAGCAGTCCGATTTCGGGCTGCTTCTGTCGATACGGGAGAGACGAGAGAACGAAGCGCCCGATTTCCGTGCACGGGGAAACCTCGCGCACAGGAAAACCCGGCGCGGATGACGCTACATGCTGCGGCGAAACGGGATTCGCGTCAGGGAATCCACAGGGTCTCCCGCACGTCGTAATACGCCGTGAGCGTACGACCCAGCAGATAAAAATAATCCGACAGGCGGTTGAGCCAGACGAGCGCCGTGGAATCCACGCCGTATTTCGCATCGGCGCGCAGCGCGGCCCGCTCGGCGCGGCGGCAGACCGTGCGGCAGACATGGCACAGCGACACGGCCGTGTCACCGCCGGGCACGGTGAACTTGTCGATCGGCTTCAGGGCCGCCTGCATCGTGTCGATGCGGCTTTCGAGCCACGAAACCGCTTCGGGAGCCAGCGGGGAGACCTTGTCGCTTCCGGCCTCTCCCGTGGCGAGCAGCGCCTCGACCGACATGAGCCGCGAGAGAATGCGGTTCAGATCCTCCACATACGCCGCCAGCGCGGCATCCCCGCGGATGCGGTCGGTCAGCAGTGCCGCGAAAGCCGACAGTTCGTCCACCGATCCGTACGCCTCGACCCGCTCGTCGGTCTTGAACACCCGTTCGCCGCCGATCAGCGAGGTCATTCCCTTGTCCCCTGTTTTCGTATAGACTTTCATATCCGGAAATGTTGTTTCGGTAAATAATTGTGGAACAGCAGCAGATAACCGCGGTTATCCACCGATGTCGAACGGTGCGCCGCGACCAGCTGCCGGCACAATGCCTGCCGCTCGCAGCCGTCGTAAGGCGCCAGCACCGCCACGGTACGCCCCGCAGCGGCAGCCTCCCGGACGAGCCCGAGCGTCTCCTGACGTCCCAGACCGCGTGTGGCGACGCAAAATTCCGCATCCGCCCGGTCCAGTCCGAAAGTCGCATAGCCGCAATGGATCGCCAGGTTCTGCAGTTGCACGGCCCGGCGGCGGCTGACGCCCGCCTCCAGCAGCGCCCCGTAAAGCGCCCGGTCGCCCGGCAGCAGCTCGCGCCGCATGAATACCTCCCGGACGATAGTATAGACGAACGGCGAATGCACGCCGTGGCCACGGAAATAACGCGCCCGCGACAGCCGGTTGCGCAGCTCGGCCATCCGGCCCGACAGCCGCAGTCCGATGGGATGTCCGCCCGGTTTCATCGCCGCCTCACTTTTTCAGCATGCCGGCCAGCCGCCCCGTCGAGAAGGCGATCTGAAGGTTGTAACCGCCCGTATTGGCATCGAGATCGAGCACTTCGCCCGCGAAATAGAGCCCGCGGACTTTGCGCGACTCCATCGTCTCGGGATTCACCTCGTCGCAGCGCACGCCGCCGGCCGTCATCACGGCATATTCGAAGGGCGCGTAATCCGTCACGGGGAAGGTCAGTCCCTTGAGCGTGCGGATCAGCCGCACGATCTCCGCCTCGGAGAGCTTCGAAACGTATGTCTTCGAGTGAATATCCAATTCCTGCGCCAGAGGCAGCACCATCGAACGGGGAACCAGCTTGCGCAGCAACTCGCCGAAAAACTCCGTCGGCTCCATCGCGGCCAGCTCGCGGGCGATGCGGTCGCGCAGCACCTCCTCCGTGAGCGCGGGCTTCAGATCGACGACGATCTTCACCCTCCGGCCTTCGATGAGCGCATCCACCGCATCGCGGCTCATGCGGAGCGCCACGGCGCCCTCGATGCCGCGCTCCGAGAATCCCAGCTCGCCGAACTCCTCGCGCACGGGAGCGTCGTCGATCCACAACGTCGCGCGGACATTGCGCAGCAACAGGCGGTCGAGCTGACGGACCCGCGGATGGGACGAGACGAGCGGCGTGAGCGACGGCCGCAGCGGCTCGATCGTATGTCCCAGATCGGCGGCGAACGCATACCCGTCGCCTGTCGAACCGGTCGCCGGATAGGATACGCCGCCCGTGGCGAGGATGACCTGCGGACACTCCTCCTTGCGTTCGAAGCCCCGCTTGTTGACGTATTTCACGCCGAAGACCCGGCCGCCGAGGGTCATAATCCCCGTAACGCGCGTGTCGTAGAGAATCTTCACCCCGTTGTCCACGCAAAAGCCCAGCAGGGCGTTGGCGATATCCCACGCCTTGCCGCTGTGGGGAAAGACGCGTTCGCCGCGCTCGATGTCGAGCCGGACGCCCTGCCGCTCGAAGAAACGGATGGCCGCGCGGTTGTTGAAGGCGGCGAAGGCCGGGGCGAAAAACGCGGCGTTCGTGCGCACCTGCGCGGCGAACTCCTCCGCCGGCCGGGCGTTCGTCACGTTGCAGCGCCCCTTTCCCGTGATGCGGACCTTGCGGCCCGACTTCTCCATCTTTTCGAGCAGCAGCACGCGGCAGCCCCGCTGCGCCGCCGTGCCCGCGGCCATCATGCCCGCGGCTCCCGCCCCCACGACGACGACGTCATAGGGCCGTATCTCTTCCGTTCGTTCCATAACGGATGCAAAGATAAGGATTTATTCGGTTCCGGGGACGAAAACTCCGCCAGGAAAGCGCCCGTGCGGGGAAAAATCGGTTTTCGCTTGATTTTCCGCCCGGCATGCACTATCTTTGCAGCCGCAAAATCGTTCTATAAGATATGTTGAGCAGAAGATTACTCCGCATCAAGGTCGTCAAGGCGCTGTTCGCCCACCTCAAGTCGGGAGCCGACAACATGATCGCCTCGGAAAAGACGCTGATGGCATCCGTAGATAAGGCCTACGACCTCTATTTCCAGATTCTGACCCTCCCCGTGGAGATCGCGCGCTATGCGCAGCAGCGTCAGGAGTTGGCCAAGCAGAAGAAACTGCCGACATTCGAAGACCTGAACCCCAACACCAAATTCGTCGAGAACGGCGTCATCCGCATCATCGCGAACAGCGACGCGGTGAACGACCACACGGCCGCACGCAAACTGGGCTGGACGCGGTATCCCGAACTGATCCGCACGCTCTACGGACAGCTCACCGAAAGCGACTACTACAAGGAATACATGCAGCGCGAGGAACGGTCGTTCGACGACGACCGGCGGCTGGTCGAGGACTTCTTCAAGGAGTTGCAGAGCTGCGAGGCGCTGGACGACGCGCTCGAGGAGATGTCGATTCTCTGGAACGACGACCTGCCCTATATCGTCATGATGATCCTGCGGACGCTCTCGAACCTGCGCCCGTCGCACACCGACCTGAAGGTCCCGCCGAAGTTCAAGAGCGCCGAAGACCCCGAATTCGTGAAGACGCTCTTCGAGAAGACGCTCGTGAACTACGACTCCTACCAGGACTATATCGAACGCTACACCTCGAACTGGGACGTGGAGCGCATCGTGTTCATGGACAACCTGATCCTCGCCACGGCGATGGCCGAGCTGATCTCGTTCCCGTCGATTCCCGTGAAGGTGACGCTCGACGAATGGATCGAAATCTCGAAGTATTACTCCACGCCGGGCAGCAGCACCTTCATCAACGGCGTGCTGGACAAGATCGTGGAATCGCTCACGGCCGAAGGCCGCATCAGGAAGGCCGGCCGCGGGCTGATCTGACCCTCCCCGCCATGCGCCGCACCGCCCCGCTTCTGCTTACGGCCGCCCTGCTCTGCTCGTGCGGCGGCCCCGCTTCCCGTCCGCAGGCCGGTTCGGACCGGGCCGAAGCGGTCCGGTCCGGGGAACGGAAAGGCCGGATCGTCTCCCTTTCGGACGTGTTTTTCGAACGGGGCGGGACGGACACCGTCCGCTTCGGCCGCCTCCGGTCGGGCGAAACGGCCGTCGTGCGCTTCTGGATAGCCAACGATTCGCCGCAGACGACGGCCATCCTCTCCTACGACCGCAACTGCGGCTGCACGACGCTGAAATTCAACTCCGAACCGATCGCACCGGGGGATGCGCAGCGAGTCGAAATGAGCTTCGATTCGCGGGGCACGCGGGGCTGGCAGCTCAAAACGCTCGACGTGACGCTGGCCGGAGCGCAGCGCCCGCTGCGGCTTTACGCCGAAGCGGAGGTGGAGTGAGGGCTTGCAGATTCGCCGATATTTCGTATATTTGCCGTGCTGAACCGAACAAACACTTAAAAAGCGAATAAGATTATGATCGATTTTCTTCAGGCAGCGGCGCCCGCACAACCTCAGCCGGGCTTCATGCAACAGTACAGCTTCATCATTATGATCGGCCTCATGGTGCTGGTCCTCTGGCTCTTCATGTGGCGGCCCGAAGCCAAGCGCCGCAAGCAGATGCAGGCGTTCCGCGACGGGCTGAAAAAGGGCGACAAGATCATCACGGCCGGAGGCATCTACGGCACAGTGAAGGAGGTCAAGGAGACCACCCTGCTGATCGAGGTGGACGGCAACGTGACGCTGCGCATCGACAAGAACATGGTCGTGGCCGACAATTCGGACCTCCAGCGCCAGTAGAGGCCGCGCATCATACGAAAAAGAGCTGCAAGGATTTGCAGCTCTTTTTTTCATATCCATCACCGGAAACGAAAGTCAGCCGAACAGATGCAGCGCCGCGACGTCGATGAGCCGCTGGTTGCGGCTGCCCCGGAAATCGAGCGACAGGTCGCGCAGCGCCTCGACGTAGCGGCCGTCCACCAGCGTGTCGATCCAGCGCAGGCACTCCCGGCGCGCCGGGTCCGCGAGGCACTCCTCGAGCGTATAGCCCGTATAGCACCAGACATTCTGCCCCGTGCGCTCCCGCACCCGGCGCAGAAAGGCCGCCATCGCCGCGGGATGCAGCAGCGGATCGCCGCCGCTGACGGTCACACCGTCCAGAATCGGGTTCGCCGCGATCGCGTCGCAGATCCGCTCCGTCCACTCCGCGGTCAGCGGTTCGCCGCCCAGCGGATCGTGGCTCTGCGGATTGTGACACCCGGGACAACAGTGCGCACACCCCGCGAAATAGATCGCGTAGCGCAGGCCGTAGCCATCAGAGATGGTTTCGGGATAAATGGCCAGGATGCGGAGTGGTTCCATCGGCAAAACAGGGTCAGATATACATTTCCTGCGGAGACGATTTAGGAATTCGGACGGAGCCGTCTGCGGCACGCGCCGTCCCCGGCGCGGGTTGCACATGCGCCAAACATGTCCGCCCCTGCCGGAGTGTCCCGAACAGAAGAGCCCCCGCCAAGACGGGGGTTTGGTGGTGGGTCGCACTTGCAAACACGGCCGAAGGCCGTAAAGAAGCGAGGGCGGAAAGTGAAACGACAGACATAATCGCCAAAAGCGGATTATCTGTGTTTTACCCGGTCGCGCTCCTCGGCCTGCTTCGCGGAGTTCCACGATTCGAGACTGCCCGTCAGGTAGCCCGTGATGCGGCGCATGCGCGAGATGTTGTCCGAACCGCAGACGGGACATTTCGAGTAGATCACCCCGCGGTAACCGCACTTGCGGCAGGTGTCGATCGGATGGTTGATCGACCCGTAGCCGATGCCCGAATCCTGCATCACCTTGACGATCTTGAGAATCGCCACGGGATTCTTCTTCGCTTCGCCGTCCAGCTCGACATAGGTGATATGGCCGCCGCGCGTGATGGCGTGGAACGGCGCCTCGAGGCGGATCTTCTCGACGATCGACACCGGTTCGCGGACATCCACATGGAACGAATTGACGTAGTAGTCGCGGTCGGTGACGCCCGGAATCTCGCCGTAACGCTTGCGGTCCATGCGCGTGAAGCGACCGCTCAGCCCCTCGGCCGGGGTCGCCAGCACGGAGTAGTTGAGTCCGTAGCGGGCCTTGTACTCCTCGACCACGCGGTTCATCGTCAGAACGGCATCGTAAAGCGTCTGCCACGCCTCCTTCGAGGTGGCGTGCCCTTCGCCGTAGATGGCCACCATCGCGTTGTGGCCGCCGATGAAGCCGATGCCCAGCGTGCCGTGCTTCAGCACGTCGCCCACCTCGTCGTTGGGTTGCAGCGTGCCGCCGCCCTTCCAGACATCGTTCGACATCATGAACGGGAACTGCCGCGCGAGGGCCGTGCGCTGGAACTGGTAGCGCTCGTAGAGCTGCTCGGCGATCATCGAGGCCGTCTTGCGAACCGATTCGAGGAAGATCTCGCGCGCCTCCTTGCGGATGGCGTGCTTGTTGCCGTCGGGAATCAGGTCCGAAGCCTCACGCACCGCCTCGATGGCCAGCCGCGGCAGGTTCATCGAGGTGAACGAGAGGTTGCCGCGGCCCCACGAGGTCTTCTCGCCGTGCAGGTCCTCGAAGACGCGCGTGCGGCAGCCCATCGTGGCCACCTCGTAGCGGAAGCGGTCCGGGTCGTCGATGCACCACTTCTCATGGCGGTTGAACGGCGCGTCGAGGAACATGAAGTTGGGGAACAGCGCCACCGAGGTCGTGCGGCACGCCTCGACGAGCAGGTCGAAATTCGGCGTCCGGAACCGGATTTCGCCCGCCAGCGCCTTGTCGAAATCCCGGACGGCCGCCCGATAGTCCTCCTCGCACCACGAAACGCCCTCCTTGACCTTGAAAATCTGAATCGGGAAGACGGGCACTTCGCCGTGCCCCAGCCCCTCGACCGTGGCGGAGAGCAGTTCGCGGATCACCATGCGCCCCTCGGGCGAAAAGTCCGTGCCGTAGTTCACCGAACTGAAAACCACCTGATTGCCGCCGCGAGAGTGCATCGTATTGAGGTTATGGATGAATCCCTCCATCGCCTGATGCGTCTCCTTGCGCGTGGCCTTGTAGGACTGTTCCCAGATGCCGCGCAGCTCCTTGTCCGAAAGGCCGATCCCCGCATCGGCGAGGGCCCCGCCCAGCGCGGCGATCCGCTCGTCGGAGAGCTCGATCGTCGGGAGGTGTTCGGCGCAGAGGGTTTTGAGCCGTCCGCGGTCCGGCTCCCCGGCCCCTCTGAGCACGCAAAGGAACGACACCGTATCGACGACGTGCTTGCGGAAGGTCTTCAGCACGCCCGGAGCCATGAAACGGTCGAAGGCCGGAATCGACTGCCCGCCGTGCTGTTCGTTCTGGTTGGTCTGGAAGACGATCGTGGCCAGTGTGGCGTAGCTCTGAATCGACTGCGGCGTGCGCACCGAACCGTTCTTGGTGGAGAAGCCGCGCCGATAGATGTCCTCCAGATCGTACTGGATGCAGGTCGTGGTCTTCGTGGGATAGTAGTCCAGGTCGTGAATATGTATGTCGCCGTCGCGGTGCGCGCGGCCGTGGCGCACACCCACGAGGTACTTCAGCGCATAGTCCTTCGTGATCTCCGAAGCGAAGGTCATCATCTGCCCGGCGGGCGTGTGCGACGACATGTTGGCGTTCGAGAGGTTGATGTCGTTCTTCTCCACCGTCACGATTCCGTCCATGACCCCCTTGATCGACGAACGGCGGTCGCGCTCGACGTTGCGCCACTCGCGGTAGATGATATAGCGTTTGGCGATCGAGGGATTGAGGCGCATCAGCCGCTCCTCGACCATGTCCTGAATCTCCTCGACCGAAATCTCGTTCTTCGAAATCGCTCCGGCGACCTCCGCCGCCACACGGGCGATGGTCTGCTCCTCGTCCGTGATGCCGCCCGCACGGTAGGCTTTCGTGATGGCGCGGACGATCTTCTCCAGCGAGAAAGGCTCCGTCTTGCCATCACGTTTGATGATGGAAATCTGTGCGTAATCCATTGTAAACGAATATATGTGTTTCACAATAGGCCCCGTTTCCCCGCAGGACCGGACATTGCTGCGCGGAGGCAGGTCTTCTGACTCGCGCCGATCCGCAGACGCCTTCCCGCTCCCCGCAGGGAACAGTGGCTCGAGACGTGTCTGCGGCCTATGACGCTTACAGCAGCGGGAACTGTCCGGGATTCGCACCCGGTTCCCTCTTATCCCTCCGTCCGGCGGACGAAGGGAAACCTCCGCAAGGACAAAGGTCCGCAGAATCCGGAGCAATTCAAAGCCCCCGGCACAGAAGTTTTCAACATTTTGTGAAAGATTCCGCCCGTCTTCCCCCGCATTGCGCTATCTTTGCGCCGCAAACGACAATTACGACTCATGATCCGGAAAATATCCTACACCTGCCGGGGAACCTGCTCCCGGCAAATCGACATCGAACTCGACGGAGAGACGATCCGCAGTGTCGTCTTCACGGGCGGCTGCCACGGCAACACGCAGGGCATCGCGGCGCTCGTCAGCGGCATGCGGGCCGAAGAGGCCATCGCACGGCTCGAAGGCATCGACTGCCGCGGCAAGGGAACCTCGTGCCCCGATCAGTTGGCCCGCGCGCTGAAAACGGCGCGCTGACGCGGCGGACGCGCACCGCGGCCCGGAACCGCAGGCGGGTACGGATTTTGCACTCGGTCTTCATGTCATCAAAAAACGAAAGACTATGTATTTCCTATGGTATCTGCTTATCGGGCTGGCGGCCGGATGGATCGCCAACCTGCTGGTCAAGGGCAGCGGCTCGGGCCTTATCGTCAATCTGATCGTCGGACTCATCGGCGGCGTGCTGGGAGGCTGGCTGCTCTCGCTCTTCGGACTCGTGGCGGCGGGCACGCTGGGCAGTCTCGTCACGGCCGTCATCGGAGCGATCGTGCTGCTCTGGATCGCAGCGCTCGTCTCGCACCGTAAAGCGCGCAAGGCATGAGACCGCGGCGCGACGACCGGAAGGCGCCGGGAGACTACGGAGCTCCTCGCCGGACGCATCGACGACGCGACGTCGTGCGGACCGGCCGTACCGGAGCACGTGCCGGACGGCCGGAAACCGGGAAGGAATCCGGACGGGAGGCGGGGACGCCGCAGTCCGGAGCGCCCTGCGGCGATCCGCCGCGGAATTCCCTCTCCGGAGAGACCCGCGGCCGGACGATCCGGAAAATGCGGCGGACGACAGACAATCAGCCAGCGTAAAAGATAATCTGCCCGCACAAAATTGGATATTGGGATTTTTTACGTATCTTTGTGCCGCTTTCGAGCGAATGTTTGAGCTGTGGTGTAATGGTAACACAGCAGATTTTGGTTCTGTCGTTCTGGGTTCGAATCCCGGCAGCTCAACACGAAAGGGAGAGGTCCGCGAGGACTTCTCCCTTTCGCAATTTCCGCACGTAACCGGCGGCCGCCCCGCCCTTTCCGCGGAGGACGGGGAAGCCTCCGCGGAAAGGGCGGCGGGAAACCGCTCCGGATCCCGAGGATCCGGCCGGGTCACTTCACCTTGGACATGAATTTCGCGCGGTCCACCACAAAACGCACGTGAACCCCCTCGCCGATCATTCCTTCGGCATCGCGGGCCCCGACGTTGAAGGTCAGCTTGCGCCCCTCCGCCTCAGCGAGGATGGCCGTGGCCGTGATCTCGGCCCCGAGCCCCGAGGGCTTGATATGGGTCACGTTCATCTCGGCGCCCACGGTGGTCGCCCCTTCGGGCAGCGCGGCGGCCACGGCCCGCATCGCGGCGTTCTCCATGAGGGCCACCATCGCGGGGGTGGCGAATACTTCGAGGTCGCCCGAACCCATCGCAACGGCCGTATTGCCGGCCGTTACGGTCGTCGTGCTCCGGGCGGAAAGTCCCTTTTCCAACATACGATCTCTCTTTTCGGTGTTACGTCAAACGATTTTTGAATTACCTTTGCCTCCGGACCGCATCCGCTCCAGCGGCGCCCTGTGCATTCGGGGTGCACAGGCTGCGCAAAGGTAACGATTTTTCCGATCATGAAGAAACGGCTGGCCCTTCTCCTCGTCGCATGCACGGCCGCGCTCTCCGGAGCGCTGGCGCAGGGCGGCCGCGGCTTCCTCAGACAGGAGTGGATCGTCGAACGGGGCGACTCGATCCCGTTCGTGCACATCCTTCCGGTCTGTGTCTTCGACCGTCCGGCGGACCTGCGCCGATATCAGAAACTGGTGCGGGCCGTCAAACGCGTCTATCCCGTGGCCAGGGCCGCCCGCGCCAAGATGGCCGAAATGGAGGGCGAACTGCTCCGCCTGCCGGACAGGAAGGCGCAGAAAGCCTATATCCGGGAAGTCTATCGCCAGATCAAGGAGGAATACACCCCCGTGGCCAAACACATGACCCGCACCGAGGGGCGCGTGCTGCTCAAGCTCATCGACCGCGAGACGGACTATACGGCCTACGAGGTGCTGCGCGAATTCCGCGGCGGATTCGTGGCCGGATTCTGGCAGGGCGTGTCGCGCATCTTCGGACAGAACCTCAAGTCGGAATACGACAAGGAGGGTGAGGACCGGATCATCGAGCAGATCGTCGTCTATTACGAAGCCGGACTGCTGTAAAACAGTCAGAACGTCAGGGCAAGGCCGCCGCTGAGGCCGACAAACGAGCGGTGCGGCGGACCAAGCACCCGGTCAGGGCGCGGTATCCCCTCATCGAAACTGCGCGTCAGGTAGTAATGGTAGGTGAAGTCGATGAATAGACGGACACGGCCGATCGGCAGATTCAACCGTCCTCCCGCATCCGCCGTACAGACAAATCGTTGCCGGATGTCATACAAGCCCTCGTCCTGCGAATGGATCGGGCCGAAGAGCAGGCCGGGCATCAGGCCCGCATGCAGTTCGAACACCGAAGGAACCTCCGGCACGAAGGTTTCGAAAAGGATCCGGCCGACGGAGGGGGCCGCCATATCACGGTCCGGATACCAGGTCCCGTTGTAATAACAGCCGTCGGGCGAGGAAGTCGGCATGCGCCGCACGCCCGAGCGCCAGGAGAACTGCAACGGAACAGAGGCGTACTGTCCGTCGTGCAGGGGCGAGGTAAAGAGGTTGAACCCCGTAGCGCAGGCCGATCTCCTTGTTACGGACCCGCTTTCTCACGAAGGCGGGATCCGGAGCGGATTCGGAGACGGGCTGCGCATGGAGCGCAACAAAGGCGAGACATCCGGCAAGGGCGGTCGTTAGTCGTTCCATGTTCGGCATTCGGGCAAATGCGGTATTTCCGGCAAATATAGCCTTTTCGGGTCAATCTGCAAATCCGACGGCCGAAGATGCCGAAGATACGGCACAAAACGCCAAAGACAGCTCCTTCGAGAACGGGGCTACATGCGGCGCAGCCGGGCGGCGAGCGTCTCCATCTGGCGGCGGAACTCCGCTTCGGTGCGCGGACGGGGATTGCGCGGCGTCATTTCGCCGAGCGGTCTGGCATAGAACGCATCCACGATCGGCTGCATCTCCATCCGGACGGAGTCGTAGGTCAGCACACGCTCCCGCGACTTCAGCTCCCGGTCGATCTCTTTCATATAGAGGTCGAACTCGGGCAGGTAGTAGTAGTCGAACAACTCGCTGATGTAGGTGCGGCAATAGCTGTTCTCGGCGTTGCCCTTGAGCGCCTGCTCGAATGCGGGATTGATCGGAGCGCGGACCTCCTCGATCCGCCGCAGGGAGGAGAGCATCGAGTAGTCGTCGTGCAGGGCGAGCACGTCGCGCAGGGCGGCGAGCAGCATCCGGGCTTCGGAACCCGCACGGCGCACCTCGGCGGTCGTCACGTCGCCCCGCTCCCAAGCCCGCTGGGCGATGAGGTAGCGGTAGTACCGCACCGTGAAGAGACGGCTCACGACCGTGCGCGCGAGGTCGATGGCATCCCGATCGACGAAGGCGTCGCCCCGGCCGTAAGGCATGGCGGCGAGCGCATCCAGCACGTCGGAAGCGCCGGCCAGTTGCGGAGCGATCCGCTCCAGCGTTCGCGCGAACGTCCCGACGGCGGCCGAATCGGGCTTGGCCTGCGCGATCTCGCGGATGTCGCGGAAGCGGAGCGGCAGCTCCTCGCACAACTCCGCGAGCGGCAGCGCGGCGCGCCACGCACGCTCCATCACGGCGGCGTGCCGGCCGTAACGGTCGCGGCAGAACTCCGGAAGCAGCTCCTCGGGGCGCATCGCGTCGGGCGACCAGGCATTGCGGGTGAAGAACTCCATAACGAGCGGATCGCTGTGCGAGGTCTCGGGCCAGAAGACGAAGCCCTTGCACATGGGGTCGGACGCCGCGACGGGCAGCCGTTCGGCGATCAGGTCGTAATAGCCGCGGATGTCGTTCTCCCACTCGTAGGCATGGAAAATGCCGAACGTATAGGGGAAGCGGCCCACCACGCCCCAGTTCGTGAAGTCGGTGTTGCTCTGGTTCGACGGCAGGTCGGAGGTGTAGTCCAGGATGATCGTCCGCGCGGGATCGAGCTGCGAAAGGAGCCGGCCGATCTCCTCCCCCTTCCATCCGGGCAGGTAGAAGTCCCACGAGGCGATCAGCACGGGCGCCGTGGGATAGTGTTCGCGGAGTTTCGCGAGGATGCGGCGGTAGGCGTAGAGCTTCATCTCCAGATTGTCCGAACGGTCCTCGAACACCTCGCGCTCGGCAATGCCGATCGTATGGAACATCTGCGGAGAGCCGTATGCGTCGATATGCGTCTGCGTGAGTTTCCAGTAGTTGTCCAGATTGCGGTCGTCGCGGATATCCCACACGGCATTGCAGGGATCGCCCACGTAGGCGCCGCCCGACTGGGGGCAGAACGAGGGGTTCTCCGCCTCGAGGAACGCCTTCGGCGTGCAACTGTACCAATGGGTCATCGTGCCCATGTCCTCGGGATGGATCAGCTCGCGCTCGGCGGCATAGCGCAGTATGTGGCGGCGCAGCTCGCCGCGGTATTCGAGCGGCCAGGCCGTCGTGCGGTCGTAGAACGACCGGGGCTTGGCCTCGGGAAGCGGTCCGTCCGCGGGCGGATAGGGCACGACATCGGGGAAGGCCTTCTGGAAAACGTCGTCCATGCCGATACGGAGCATGAAGAGGTTCAGCCGCTTCTTGAGCATCCAGTCGATCTCGCGCTCCCACTCCCGGGGCCCCCAGTGCTCGGCCTGAAAGCGGCCGAGGCTGCGGTGGGCGAAGTAGCGGAGTCCGCGGTAGTAGAAATGCGGCGTTTCGCGCACGTCGAGCCCCGTCATCGGAATCGTCTCCCGCGCGGGAATCACGTCCCCGTCCCAAAAATAGCGGCATCCGGCCTGCCGCTCGAAGAAGTCATAGACGGCATAGAGCGTCGCCCGGCCGTTGCCGCCGGCCAGAAAGAGCAGGTCGCGCTCCCCGTCGCGGGCCGACACGATGCGGTAGGCGTCGCTTTCGGCTCCGAGGTCGAGCGGTGCGATCAGCCGCCGCTCGACGGCATCGCGGGTGAACCGATTGACGCAGTCGGAACCGATGACGACCATCGGAACGCCCTCCGCAGGCTCCTGCACGATCTCCAGCTCACGGCCCGTGACGGCGCGGTAAAAATCCCGGAACTCGTCGGCCGCATGACGATAGACCTTCGCGGCATTCCGGGGACAGAGTATCTTCCACTCCGGCCTCTCCTGCGCCGGGAGGCAGAGCGGCAGCGAAAATGCGAGGAAAAGGGAGAGAAACAGGTTCTTCATAGGTCGTTCGGATTTTCTATTCGGGCTCAAATTTAATAAATAAATTAACAATACAATGCATTCGATCGGAAAATATTTTACCACAAATCAACACCTCGATAAATTCACGACATGCAAAACCGAAGACCGCGGGCCGTCGCAGACGAGCGGGACGACGAATCGGACCGCCCGAACGGCGGGCGGACGCTGCGGAAGCGGGCTTTTCGCCCGCAAGGCACAAAAAAGTAGCAGGACGTGAGGCAAACTTTTTTTGTTTGATAATTGATTGATAACCAGTAGTTAGTTTCGCTTAAAAAAGCTAATCTCTACTTATAAGCATACATAGAGGGTTTCAATAACCAACTGATACTGAAGACAAAAGTATATAAAAAAGTCGGATTGTAAAACACTGGAAAAGAACCTTCTTTTATCAATCAAGGAAATCAAAAAGTGTATAGAGCAAAGTGGCGCATGTATGGTATAGATAATTCCGTACATGCGCCACTTTCTTAATCATCTGATTTGCATTGATTTACATTAATTGTTATTATATACTATCATTTGGTACTGATAAGCATTGATTTTGCTTGTGGGGTGTATTATTGTCCACCTAAAAAAATCAAGAATATCTCCTTGAAACGGGTTTGACGAGCAGGTCGATGTGCTCGTGTTCAAGGATATGTTCCATAGCCTTGTATATGGGCATCTTTTCGATACCGGCAATCTTCAGGGCTTCCATCTTGATGGTATTCTCGATGAGCAACAGGTAGTCTTCCTCCTTCAGCTCAACATATTTCTGTGACTGTGATTTTAATTTTGCCATATTGATGTTGTTATTTGTTTCCGAAGTCGGCAGGAATCTCACCCCACAGGCGGTTGTCCCAGTGCAGCACTTCGATGTCCTTGATTCTTGCCTCCATCACTTTGAGGAATATCTCCGCTTTCTGCAATGCCGGGCATCTGCGTGAAGAGGCTGTCTGTTTGTTACGATACCACGTGATGGCTGTAATGCTGTCCGAGTAGATTGTTCGCGGACTTTCCGGATGTTCCATGACATATCTGACCGCCTCGACAATGCCGAGAAACTCCCCGATATTGTTCGTCCAGTTACCGATAGCTTTGGAAAAGAGTTCTTTTCCTGAAGAGAGGTCGACAGCCCGGAAGCGTGTCAACCTCTCTTTTGCAGAATGGGCACCGTCGGTCGCAATACCCACGACCGGTTTTTCTTTCATTGAATTCCTCCCTGATGTCTGTCTCCCGTATAGATGAACCCGTCGGATTCCATACGTCGTACCAGAGCACGCGCCTGATTCAGATAGTCGGTGATGACACCTTCCTTGTACTTGATATCCTTGCGTCCCTTGAGGATTTCCAGCACACCGTCTATTGTGCGGCTCATTACGCTCTTGCCGTCTTTCGGGTCGAAGAAAATCTTTTTGTTGCCGAACGTCACAGTTACTTGATACAATGTCTTCGGGACGATCACTGTTTCCACATGCGCCTGAAATAACACGGGGGTAGCGGCAACGACTACATACCCGTTGGCTTTGTGCATGGGTTTCAACTCTACCGAGTATAGTATGTTTGGCTCGAGAGTTCCTTTCAGGTCTTCCGAAAGGACACAAATCTGCTTGCCGAATCTTGAGTCTTCACGGACTCCCATCAATTTACGTGTCTTGGAATGGCGCGAAACGAACCCTATCAGTTCGCCCGTCTCTTCCGATCTCGCAAACTTCAGTTGCGATTTTTCCGATGTCATATTACTGTTCTTTCATATTCAATCTATTGCTTTCAATTGACAATCTGTTTTCAATGGGTCACTTTTCCATACAAATATATGCCAATTTTTCACGCCAACAAAACGTTTTAGTTATTAATTTTCAGATGGTTATGTGTAATATATATAGAGAAAAGGCTGCATTCAGTACAGCCTTTCCTCCTCTGTAAAATGACTGAAACGCTCGTCAGTATCAGAAGTTTGCAGTAGATAACGGCATTTCCAATAACGGTAAATCCGCCTTCCGTTGGGTATACAGTGATTTATATCGTCAGCATTCAGATATTGGTTCCCTTGTTCCGTACCGTGGTGCATCCATGTAGCGCACCCGGGCAGGTCCGGGTTGTTCCGGACATAGAAGTCCATTTTCTCTTTACCGGCGACAAAGATATTGTGTATCCGTACGTCCTTATCGATAGGAAACCGGTAGGCGTACAACGCGAAGTCACAGATGTCGGTTTCCAGCAGGTTGCCGCCAAAGTGTTCGGGAGCTTTCCGTTTCAGGTTCTCGAACCCCTCCAAAATACCCGGCCTGTCGCATATCTCGGCAAACCTTTCATCCGTTACCGGCGCAGCCGTCGCATAAACCACCCGAAAACCATTATCCGTACTGTCCAGTACCATGACATGCGCGACTATCCCCGGTGATTTGTTGATACTTTCGTCAATGCTGTCCGAGTCCGTGGTCAGACAGCATTTCAGCGTTCCGATGATTAATACCGCTACCACCAACAGTGTCCAAGGACCTATTGCTGCCGCTATCAATATCAATTCATCGGCCCGTTTCCGTATTTGTTTCATTGATTTTGAGAATGTGGCGGCCGGATACCCCCCGGACCTCGGACACGCATACCTTGCATCCTGCATCCAGCAACCGGTTTCTACATTCTTCCAAGGCGGCGTCGGAAATCCTGATGGCAGGTATACCTGCCGCCGTCATCTTGAACCGGGGCACTTCCGTGATCCGGGTAATCGTTTCGGCATCATCAAAATACGCCTCGAATGAATCTCCGACATGGAAAAGGATGATGGTTTCCACGCCATGCCTTTCCTTCATGCCGCCGTAACAGCGGCGAATAATCTCTTCCTTTTTCATATCAAATAGATATATTAGGTTTGATGTCAGCCAAACATGAAAGTGCCTGTAATCCGTTCAACTGCCGGGCTTTCGTCCGAAATACATATACAGACTTTCTTCATCTGACAAATATACAATAAATTACGGAACGACCCATGTCTATTGCATGAAACTATCCTTTCATCTTCACCTCCCTTCTTTCAAATTGTTCGCGGATGATTTCAACGAGTTGTCCGATGCTGTCGATTTTGTGACTCTTACCGCAGGCTTTGCCATGGAACAATGGCGTGAAGTACAGGTTAAAATCCTCATCGATGGAAAAACCTCCCACGAGGACGATACCCGCCTTGATACGGTAATACTCGCCGTACATGGCGTAATCATCCGTAGTTTTGGTGAACCCGTACTCCGGCAACAAGTCCGGCAAAGTGTCCAGGATCGGCCGGATAACATCCTTGAGAAAATTCGGGGTCTCAACTTCCTTTTTCCGTTTCCGACCTTTTCTGCCGGTTCCGTTATCGTCTTGCAGGTAATGGGCATCGAAACGATCCTGATACCTTTCTGTCAGTTCCTTAATATCCATATCCTTTATACATTTAATTGTTTTCCTCAAGCCACTCTTCCAGTGTCATGGAGGCCTCGAAACCGTATTCGTCAATCTGTACATAGCCGTCCTTTTCCGTGATAAACTCTTTCCTGGTCAGGATGGTTCCGCCATGATTTACCATCACCGTCGGTTCGATGGTCGCCAGACGGTCCCCGTCATCCGACTCCCGGATATCGTATGCGTACAGTCCCTCCGGAACGGCATTCCGGTCAATCCGCATATCCGTAAACAATGCAGGCGTGTCATTGATGGTCATAGACTCAAAGGTCTCGTTGCCAATGTTTTCTTTTGTAATCATATTTATTGATTCAAATAGTTTATTATTCCTGCTTGGGAAGTTCAATGGCTCTTACCCAATTGTTCCGGTCATCAAAACATTCATCATTGATGTTGGCCGTAAATTCCAGCGGTGTCATCTTCTCAACCCGCGTTGCGGGGTTATTTTCGTAATCAACGATGATTTTCCCGGCCGGAACGTCACGTTCAAATTCGTCCAGCGGGAAAGAGAATATCCATATTTCCCGGTCTTTATCTTCCCCAAGAAACGCCTTGAGGTTGTCTGTATAAGCCTGGCATTTGTCCCACGAGGTTTCCACGAATGAAATGATTTCCTCTTCCGGTTTGCCGGTACGGTCTTTCAGGAATGCAACGGCATTCCCTTTCCAGATATCCTGCTCGACACAGAGTTCCAGATAACGTTCCCAGACTGTCACCAGCCAGTCCATGTTAATCTCATGCAGGTGGCGGCAGGTGAAACGCTCCCGGCTTTCCGCGTTGTAAAGCGTGCAGCTTCCGTCCGTGCGTATCTCCTCCAACCGGTACATGGTGTATACCGGTATCCCGTGGCCATACCCGTCTTCCCCTTCCTCCTCGACATATACCGTATGGGGCAACATATTTTCCGGCATTTTCGGTATCGCACACAGGTTGGCTATAACTTCCTGTTCCAACGCTTTTTGTTTCTCCTGTATTCTCATTGTCTATCCATCTTTTAGTATGATTTTACCTTCTTGAAATAATCTCTGTTTGTAACGACGGTGGTTGCGTATATTTTCGGTATGTTTCTTCCGGTCATATTTATACAAGCCTTTTGCCTTGTTCTCTCTCAGCAGTTCCTTGTTCCGCTCTTCGCTTTCTGGGTTCACAATGAAGGTTATCAGCCTGCGGCTGACACCGTATTCCCGGGCAAGCTGGCGCTGGCTGACAGCTTCTGTCATGTAACGGTGGAAAATTTCAGCCTTCTGAAAAGGAGTGAGCTTCTGCCTGCGGTCATATTGTGTCCCGCTGATGATTATTCCCGAGCTTTTGTATGGCATGGTGAAGTCTGTTTTTCGTTTGTGGTCCATGAATGGTAGATGCGTTGTTTGCCATCTAAGGAGAGTAGAAACCAGCGGCTATAAATCCGTTCCAGCGTTTCGGTGTCGTGCCCGTATATCGGTCCCAGTTCGTTTGCAAACATCGCCGCTACCTTCAGCCTCCTGGTATCGGACAGCTTCTCCCACCAGCGGCAAATGGTCTTGTACTGCTTCACGTCCGTTACAAGGTCCGGAACCGGAGCGGAGGAGATATATTCCGCCTCTTTGCCGCACGGTGCCTGCCAGAACCCCTGTTCGCAAAGAGCGCGTTGCTCGTCACAAACCCGTTCTGCAAAGGATTTGAGTGCCATTTGGAATATCTTTCTTTCCAGTTCCTTACGTTCCATGGACAGTTCATGCACACCCACGTTCAGCCCGTGCTTATTGCGTTCATCCGGGGAAAGCTTGTTGCTCAAGGCTTTCCTGACCAGTTCCAGCCGTTCTTTCAGAGGGCCGTATTCGTTGTTATCTAAATACCGGTTAAACAGTTCCTGTTCGTTTCCGGGCAGTATGAATATATTTTCCATCATGCATCATTTAAGTTATCGGATGTGAATAGGATATATCGCAGTGGATAGCGGGTGTCGGGGTGCGGAAATAGCCACGAGATCCCGTGCCGTCAAGGGGCGCAGAAAAACGGCATCGAACTCCTGAGTATCGTCTTCACGGATATCTCGGACTTCAATGATCCATGTGCCTTCATAGCGGCACCAGGCAATCACCTCCAAAATCATTTCCTTTCTGTAGTCAGCCGGTCCGTCCCCGAAACTTTCACGTATCCGCTTAATTGCATCGTCTGTCAGCCGGACAAATTCCCCTTTGCGGAACGGAGCTTCCGGCGTAACGGCAGGAGTCAGCATCTGCCAGTCTTCATGTCCGTCCAGGTCTTCCACAGCCATTGCGTAGGCTTTGTATTCAGCTTCGGTCTCGAAATGTCGGGTTATCACATATCCCCCGGATTCGGCCGTGCTCTCCACCGACGAGATATCCCCGGTTTTCCTGTATATGCTTACAGTATCCTTACCGAGTAGAACTTTTACTGTTATCATTATTGCAGATGGTGTGGTTTTATTATAAATGGAACTCCACGTCTTCCTCCTCGAACTCCGTGTCGTGGTCCTCGTTGTACCCCTCGACGGTCGAACCAGGGACATAGGTCTCTCCGCCAATCCCATAACGTCCGGCATCGAGCAGTTTCCGAAGGGTTTCGGTGTCCCCGTTTAGAATCCTTTCGATGTCCTCCCGGCTGCCCCGGACGCTAATTCCGAGACGTAGCCAGAGATTTTCCTCTCTCGAGGTGTCCGCCTCTTCCGACCGGTGGCGTATGATATGATAATCACTCCATCCGTCGGCATCGTTTACCCCGGCGATGTAGGCATTGTACTCCGCCTCAGTCTCGAACTCTTTCTCGTCCACGACGCCCCCGTTATCCGCCAGCCATTCTTCAGAAGGCAGTTCATTGTTCTCTTCATATTCCCGTACGGCGTCCTCGCCGAAAATCGTTGTTATCTTTATCATGTGTCTTTGGGTTTTGAATATTTGTTATTTAATGGTTATCAAACTCGTTTGCCCGAACCGGTTTGATTCGGTTCGCAGACAGCCACCCGGTTTCCGGCGCGTATCAGTTTGGGGAGATACACGTCCAGGTCACGAAAAGAAAACCGCAGTTCCTTGACGCCTTTCCCTTGCCCGTCGACGCGTTCGGCGGTGGCAATGCCCAAAATGCCGGAAGCGGCGATGGCATCATCCTCATACAATTCACAAGATTCCCCGTTTCGGAAAATGTACAGGGCATCCGGGTGCGCCGCTTTCATCTCGCGGTATTTTCCCATCATGTCGGAAACTCCCGGGACATTTCCGTTCCCCGTTACATTCCGGGTCTTCAGTAGGTTCCTCGTGGCGTCGATGTCGATGAAATTCGTCCAGCCGGCTTTATGAAGTTCGACAGCAGCTTCCCGCAGGGATACCTTCCCGTTCTCGACCTCCTCTTTCAGGGATTCGAGAATGTTCTTGATTTTATAATCATTCATCATATTTTTTATTCTTTGGTTACATTGTTACTTGTTCCGACGGTATTCCGGTCAAGGGGAAAGCACCCGTGGCCTCCGGTAACCCGTCGATACACTGCCCGTCGTCAGGATTTCCCCGACAGGTAATGCCCGATGGACTTGTAACGGTTAGGAATGTTCGCGTTCTCGTTGAAACCGTTCAGGCAGTGGAGCAAGGCATCTTCGAGCGTGACATAACGACGGTCGAAAGTTTGGATATTATCCAGACAATAAGCATTTACAGCGTATTTGAAAGGCGCGTACATCCTTTCGTTCTCCCGCTTTAAAATGACAAACCAGTCGAAATGGAGTTTCAAGCGGAAACCGTCGCTCTCGCCGACTTTCATCAGCCGCTCTTTGTCGAGAAGCCGCCGCACGAGTGTGGCGTCGAGCTGACGGGTATACTCCCTGTACGCCTTGATACGGGCCGTGTAAGCCGCGGCATATTGTTCGATGTCCGTTTCTTTCAGCCGATGTTCCGCCGGGTAAAAGTCCAGCACCTCTTTCGTCGTGACGGGAATTTTCAGGTCGTCCACCCCGATCTCGTAGGTCTTGTTTTCCAACACGTCGTGGAACTCGAACCCTTGAATTCCCATGAGGGTAAATTCTCGCGTCGGGTCAGGGAGCGCAAGTGATTTGAGCTCTTCGAGGTCGCGGCACACGGCCACGACCGGATACTTCTCGACCACGTCTGACGGGCCTCCGATGCGGATATACGCCTTTTCACACCCGTCGTAATCACCATGCCGGACAATGTCGCAGCAGGTGTAGTTGGGGGCGGCACGATGCCGCGCCGTATATTCCGTCCAAAGCTTGTCCAGCCCGGCTTTTACTTCGTCAGGGTCGGTCAGGGCAACGTTGCCGCACTGGCTGCACCGGCCGTCCGACAAGGCGTTGCGGGTAAATTCGAGGAACTGTCTGGTGTTCGGGTCGATGACGGCGGTACATTTCACTCCAGTGCCGCCGCAGATACTGCATACGATTGACATAAGTTTTTTGATTTGTGTATTTATTCGTACAATCTTTCTTTTTGACGCTTTTTCAAGGTCATCCGGAGATATTGCATCAGTTTCCCGCAGGGACACAGGGCATGTTCCCGTTGGCGGGCATAACTCAGGTCCCCGTTGGAGAGAACCATGCCTTCAGCATTGAGACAGAGGTCGCCGTAAACGTAGTTCTCCTCCGTAAGATAAATCCCATGAACAGGGTTCGGAAACCCCTCCGTGCTGCGGCCTTCCCGGAAAAGGAAGATACGCTCGGCCTGTCCCCGGACTCCGAAAAAGGGATACGGGGAAAGTGCCGCGAGCGTGGCGGCATGCTCTGCCGGATCATGGAAGCGGTCGTCGCTCATTTCGAGCATGTGGCCGGAGTCCTGTTCCTTTTCCTCCTGGTACTCGTACAGTGCGGCGCAGGCTTCTATGAATTCCTCCGAACGGGATGTGGCAGAGCCGTTGGTTACGATATAAAAGTCATTGACAGTAATACCGTAGGCGCGTACCCGTTCGAGGATATGGCGGATGGCCCGGACGTTAAGCGACGGCTCGCCGCCCGTGATGTTGAAATGGTGAATATGCCTGACATGCCGCAGCAGGTTGCTTATATGTTTCAAAGGGATATCCACGGATTCGGCATCTCCCCGCATGCAATGGGTACAGCGCATGTTGCAACGTCGGGTAATCTCGATGCAGAGATTCTTGATATATAGTTCTCTCATATTCGATGTAGTTCGGCTTAGGTTTCATCCGGGATTTCCTTTCCCGTGTAAGGATTATACAGCGGTGTGTTGCCAACTGCCTCGGCGTCAATAGCGAAACTGCCACGGCCTACGTCGTAGAAGAGTTCCAGCTTTAGTGGCGTTGAAGCGATGACTTTCTCAGCCTCGGCTTGTGACAGGCCTGAATACATCAGGCATTTGACACGACACCGGAACATTTCCGGATTGGTTTCCGGCGTGGTAACTACATCAACGACCTCGCACACTTCATCCGTGATGGCGAAGCGGTCGGGATTGGGTGTGCCGTTCCTTCTAGAGCCGTCCGATGCGGCATGTCCGGTGATTGAATGGTTCCGCACCTTTTCGGCGGGATAGGTCTTATCGCCTTTGGCGAAATACGACTTGCCGGAGGCGACACAGGCATGATAGATTACGTCGTGGACCTTTCGTCCGTTGTCAAGTATAATTGTATAGACCGTTCCCTCCTGCAAGACAGGAACGGCATTCGGTTTATGAGACATAAGATTTGTTTTTAGCTGTTTATGAATTTCGGTCTTGCACGCCGCATGATGTGTAGGTCATCGTAACCGATGGCTCTCAGTTCGGAAAGCGGGTTGCGGTACTCCTTTTCATGGGCTGGCCGTGTCATGGCGATCACGCCCGCATAGTCGGCTGCGCCATGCTGGCCGACATGCATGTAGGAGGTTATTTCACCCCGCCGTCCGCTCCACGGTATGTCCGGGAACAGGGCGATGACCTGTCCGTCGGGATAGCGTCTAAAGACCACCTTCGTCATTTTTCCCGCAGATTTCCGTGTCGATTTCATAGTCCCCGTAATTTTTGAATTCATAGTCCACTTCGCTGATAATTTCGTCAACCTCTTCGTCCGTTATTTCATCAGCCTTCGGGTTGTCGATATCGAGCCGTACGGTCAGGTAAATGGTTCTTGTTGCCATAATATCATACATTTTTTAGTGTAACAAAGCCGGCTTATGACGGACCGACGGTATATTTCTCTATCAGCCGCTTCCGGTACGCCTTGTCTTTTCCGGCGGCAAGGCTTGCCAGTTTGCGGATATTCCGGTTGGCTTTTTCCGCGACCTGCTCCACTGTCGGTCCGGGAGTCATGAAATCACGGCATCCGGCACCGCAATACCGCTGCTTCCCCTTGACCGTCCTGCCACAGGCCGGACACCGGCGCTTGCCGTCACGCTCCAGCACTTCCAGAATATTGGCATGAATGCCTTTCCACCATTCAATACGGTCTATGTCATAATCGTAGACGGTTATCGTGTTCCCGAAACTGCGGGCTTCGACCTCAACGGCAATGCCCTCATTTTCAAGGTAAACCTTCAATACCGGGTCTTCGTGAGGCTCACAGTGCCTGTCATACCAGATGATATAGGTGGGATCGTCCAGTTCGTCAGGCTCTCCCAGACAGAGTTCCGTAAGGCCGTTGTTCACGAGAATGTTGCGGATGGCGTCTTGTAAATCTTTGATACAGTCCATTGATATTTCGTTTTATGGTTGTTCCTCATTCGTCAGTTCATCTCCGAAGCGTGGCCGACGAACTGGAAGATATCGGCGTATTGTTCGCTGTAGATATAGAATCCGTCCCGTTTTTCCCCGGTCTCCGCATCTATTCCGTCAGCAAGGAGATATTCCCCGTCATCCGTCAGGTAGACATCGGTAAGCTTGATACGGGGCGTGTCGTGCTTCCCGTACAAGGTTGTCGTGACGGGGAAGTTGTTGTCATCGAGTTCCTCCTCTTCTGTAAGGCCGAGTGATACGCGGCCATATTGTGCCAGGAACTCCAGCATGAATTTCAGCATGGCTTGCTCGGCCTCGTGCAGCCGTCCGTCGATAAAGGCGTACTGGGTGGCGAACAGATGCAGCTTGTCGGCGCTCATTTTGTCCGGGGCTTTGCCCGGCTCCGCATTGTCTTTCTGTATTTTATCCATATCTGTCATATTGTTGGTTTCATGTTTCCAGCGGGGTGAAGGAGACGGTCAGTATCACTTTCTCGTCACCCAGGTTGAACACTTTCAGGCAGTCGTTACTGATAGTCCTTTTCAGGATGTCTCCCCGGTATCGGGAATTGCGTACCTTGAAGGTAAAATCATCAATGAACGAGCTGATGCAATGAAGCACGTGGTCGAATTCTTCCTTACCATACCGTTCCATTTCAGGGAAGATGCCTTTCAGATGCGCCCGCAGGCTCAATATGTAGTTCGGGGTCTTGCCCGTGATTTTTCCCGAGTATGTGATTTTGTATTTCCTGTCCATGATATGCCGTTCCATTTAATCGTTACTGTCATACCAGCCCTCGATCTCATCGAAATAGCCGTTCGAGTCCCATTCTTCCAGCAAGGTGGTCGGGTACGTCCATTCAAGGCTGTAAAACAGATCCTGGCACACCTCTTCATTACCCTTGCACAGGGCGAGCAGTGAGTTATGCGTGAAACAGCCGTCACTGCTCTCCGACACACGCCAGTCCTCACGGTCTTCTGCCGCGTATTCAGGTACATAGCACACTTCATCGGGGCGGTTGAGAAAGGCATCCTCGTTCTTGTAGATGTTTCCTTCCCCTCCGTATTCCAGTTCATAGAACACACCTTCCGGCGTTTCTATCCTGTTGCCAATCTCTATCATAGCGTTACCGTTTCGTGGGTATATATAATCACCATCCGGGAGGAGAGCACCTTGTCGCGTACCGTGGGGTTGGCGATTGCCCAATCGGAATGGAAATGCATGTCCGGAATGGATGCGGTGTCCACAATATCGCCCCCGTTTTCCAGATGGAGATAATCCGGCTGATACAGGTCGCAAAGGAATTTGCCGTCCGTATCGCTGATGGCGTATATCTTGCCGTCGAGTGCGGCCGTCATCTCCTCCTCGCTGCGGTAGACCAACAGGTATTTACAGCCGGTCTTCATCTCTTCCGCAATCCGCTTATGCAGTTCTTCAGGAGATAATTCACGCAGTCTTGACACGACCGCCCCGATACTTTCCACGGCATCGTAGCTGTCCAAGACATCATGGCAGGTCGTTTCAAACTCCTCTTTCGGACGACCCGCAAAATTGATGGTACGGACTTCCTGCCCGTGCCCGCCGAGCAGGTAAAAGGGCGTACCGTTCCATTGTTCCTTTCTGACAGAGAGCGGCCGGGAGCATTCCCGTGTCTGCCGGTTCACAACGGCATACAGTTCCAGACTTTCCCCGCATTCCATACGCAGGATATGCCGGGCGAACTCCGTAAATGTCATGATTTTGATTCCTTCCCCGTTCGCCGTGAAGAAATCCTGTCTTGTCTGTTTCATAAATCCGTTTTTTTAAGAGTAGGTAATCGTTTTGTATAAGGGGTGGAATACTCACCTCGTTTTGAAAAAAAAGACCGCCGCAGCCGTAGCCGCGACGGCCCGTCATCATTATGGCATGTGATGAACAGGTTCTATTTTCGTTATTCGGCCTCGTAGTACGGTACGCCGTGCCTTACCACTGCTTTTTCCATTTCTTCCCACCAGATTTCACTATGGCGGTCATTGTCAAAATCTATGGGCTTTCTTTTACCGAGCCGCAGCCGGTCCCGTGTCTCCATTTCCGTTTCGTACACAATCTGTTCCATTTCTTCGTCCGTAACATGGTAGGTATCGAACGGCTCCGGCAGAGATTCCAACTCCCTGCGTGACAGCTCGGATTGCCCGCAGGTGAAAACCTTGTCATAGAAAGCGTCATCTTTCGGCGGCAGTTCGGGTTCCTGTTCCGGCAGCACATCCAAATAATCCGACTCGTACAGGTAGTTTTCGTCGCGCCCCTTCGTCTGCCGGTTGTTCTTGAACTCTTCCAGATCACTTTCCGTCAGGCGGAATTCCTTCTTCTTACGCCGCAGGTACTCCATCATGTTTTCGAGGGAGGAGAACGGGGCTATGAGCTCCATGGAAGAACGGTTGTGCCAGGCATCGCTCCGGTACAGCAGGTAGACCTGCGGGCGGTTCCGAGCCGCCTCCTTACGGTATTCGCCGAACTCATACAGGGCGTTGTCGAAACTTCCGAATGCCAGCCGGACTTTGTCTTCGACGGATATGGACTCCCGGCATTCCTCGAAACGGCGTTGCACGTATCCGATGAAATCCACGTCTTCCAGAGTCTCCATGACCGTGCTGTCATCAGTCGAGAGCGCGATGTCAGCTCCTGCGAAATTGTCGGCTGACAGCACGTGTTTCTCTTCATTGTATTCGTCTTCCGCCCTGCAGACGGCCAGACCGGGCGTTTCTGCCTCGATCTCCACGACCTTACGGAGCGTCTCTTCGATAGCTATCCGGTATTTTTTCATTGTATGATGTTTATTTGTTTCAGTTCACGTTTGTAGTTTCTCAATGACGGCTTGTGCCCTTTCTCCCTTACGATCTGGCGCATCTGTGCAAAGGTGTATGCCTTCTCCATGTCCAGGCCGTAGTCCGTGGCGAATGCCGTCATTCCGATATAGCAGAAGCCGAACTTCCGGTGCAGCATGTCGGCCGTATAAGGAGTCATGTCTTCCGCCAAGGTTACGGGGACAGCCATTCCCCGGATCTTGAACTTCAAGCCCTCGATAAGGGTCCCGCAGTTGTCGCTGTGGTAGGTCAGGTCCCTGCGGCGGGCGCAGTAACCGATGGTCTCACCCATGAAGGTGTTGCGGAAGATTTCCGTACGGTTCAGGTCCTTCAACTTCTCGACACCGTAATAGCAGACCGCCTGTACGGCTTTCAACGCTTTGTCCACACGGGGTTTGACAAAGCGGGGGTCGTTTTCCGCCACGATCTTTTCCAGCCACGTGCGGTGGAAGGTTCCGACAGGCACGTCGAACACCTTCTCCGGCGTGCAGTATTTTGAATCCGACCGCGTCATCATCAGATGTGCCGAGGACGGCTCGTATTGTTCTTTCAGGTAAAAGGCCAGACAGGTATTGCCGACTTTGCAGTAAGTATAGTCGTCACGGCTGTTTTTCAGCGACAGCATCGTGGTTTCCCCGCCGTAGAACTTCTCGGGCAGTCCGGTCTGTCGGCAGAACTCCGTGAGGAAATGTCCGGGGATGGCATGTGCATAACTGCGCTCCTGGTAGCACTCCTTCGCCATTTGCGGAGTGATGAACCGTTTGGCAAAGTCACAGATATGGTAATGACCGTAATCATACGCCGCCTGCGTGTTCGCGGAGCTCTGGAACTTTTTGGGCATCTGGCGGAACCAGCGGAAACTCGTCCCGTGCTCCATGCAGTAGTCGACAAATTCCCGCGTCCATACATTTTCAGGAAATTCGGGACAGTTGCCGTTTCTTCGGATGAATGCCTTGCACACTTCCACCGTGAGCAGGGATTGTTCAGTTTCCTCGTCGATATAGCAGTTCGTCTCCCGTTTGCTGTTATCGATGGCAATGACCAGTCTTTCCGGTGTCTTGAACCGCTTCGGCAACTCCCCGAACATGTAAGGGTGTTTCTCCATCAGCCGGTCCGCCAGCATGTCGTCCAGATATACCGACAACGGCTTGAAAAACTGGGGGTCTGTGATGAAGTTTTTTCCTTCGGTCGAACAGACAGCCGCATGGAGAATCTCATAGGAATAGAACCGGGCGGGAACAAGCGAGAGGTCATGTTCCGCCATCTTGCGGTAGTATGCCGCAGTCTTGAAACGGGACGGCACGACGGCATCGGTAACCGTGCTCAATATTTTCATCCCGTCGAGCATCCCGTAATAGAACTCTTGAGTCTTTACCTCAACGGGGACATATCCGAGGATAAGCCCCGTTTTCATGACGGCGTCTGTCCTGCTGTCCGTGTAATACGGGTCGTAAATATAGCTGCGCAAGGCCAGGTATGCCAGTTGCGCATCCCAAAGGCGTTCAGGTATGAAGGCGAGAATGTCGAAATCCCCGCGTCCGTTTCGGATGACCGCTTCTGCCATTTCTCGGGTAACCATTGCTTCGGGAACGGCCGTGATATTCTTCGGTTTTTTGCGCATGGCGTAGTCACAGACTGCTCCCGAACGGTACGCCTCCGGAATATTGCGCAGCTCGAAGCTGTGCCAGCTCTCCGTGCTGCCCGCGATGATTCGTTCTATACGTCCGGGTGTGAGGAAACGTCCCGGAATATGGCTCAGCACCTCTATTTCCTTGCTTTCGACGGCTGCTTCCACGATCTCTTCCGTGAACAGGTGTTCCGGCAGCCATTCTATGGCCGATACGATGTTATTGTGCCGCATACAGTTTCTTTTTAAGGTTGGACGAACGGACGATTCTCACAAGGCGGCACCCCCGGTAGACATAGAGTATCCTGGATTCCCGTTCGGCGAGTTCCTCAAGTCCCTGCCAGTGCTGCGGTGTATTTATCTTTTCGAGTCGGACATGGTTGTTCACATATACCGTGATCGGTTTCATGCTGTCATGGGAGGGCGTATCTTCGTAAGTATTCGATAAACTCCCTCGTATATTGGGTAACGTATGTTCATAATGTCGTTTATTCATTTTATCGTTCTATGATTTATTGTTACATCAATTCAACCCAAAGATGTGCGGGTTCTATAGTAATTGATATTATCCCTACTAATGGAGCGGATAAAAGGAAGTTTTTCCCCTTTGCCCCTTATTTTCCTGTGACAAATGTGATAAAGCGATATTTTTATCCCTACTTTCCCGCCATAATTGGTATAAAAGGGTATTCTTTCCCTTATTTTCCCTATTTATCGGGGATAATGAAGATAAAAACGGCACTTTATTCCCTATTTTCCCGTCTTGATTGGCATAAAACGGTAGTTTTCCCGTGTTTAGGCGAGATTTACGAAGGTATCAGGAGTCTTTCTTGGGAGATTCCGGTGACGTAACGGATAATATCTTGCCCTTGGATAACAGATTGTCAGGTAACAATTCGGCCAGATCCATCGAGTAGTCATCGTCATAATCATGTATATGTTCAAGGAAGTAGATCAGCCACGTGCGGAAGTCAGCCCCGGCAGCCTTGCAGCAGCCGAAGAACGAGTAGAGCACCGCCGCATCTTCAGCGGCATCATTATTGCCACAGAACAGGTAATTACGTCTGCCGCACGCGACAGGCCGCACTTTATTTTCTATCTCGTTATTATCCGGTCTGTAACGACCGTCCAGATGGTACCTGGAGAGTTTGTCGAACCTTCCGTATGTATATTTTATGGCTTTTCCGATCGGACTGTCTTTCATTACTTTGGGATATTCATTGACCAGCCATTTCTCGAAGCGCACAAGTATGGGATATGCAAGACGTGCCCTAAGTTCAGCCCTCTGTTCGTAAGTCAGGCGTTCATCGTCAGCCTTACGCTCCACGTCATAAAGCAACTGTATCTGTGCGAGCGCATAGTCGGCACGCTGCATGTCATTCTTTCTTGCCTCCCAAAAATGTCTGCGTGCATGGGCCCAACAGCCAAGAAGGATAATACCTTTCTTGGCGTCCAGCATCTCGTACCTTTCGTATCCGTCCGTCTGTATGGCTCCCCGGAACTTGCCGAAGAGTTTCAGCACCACCTTTCCACTTCGGGAACCCTTGTCATAGTAAAAGAACTGACGTCCGGTCATGACACTGCGCACAAGCCAGATATAACCTTTGACCGTCTTGTGTCTCTCGTCATTCATCACGGGGATTGTCGTTTCATCCGACTGTATGTAGTCAGTCTGCATCACCAGCTCCCATAATCGGAAGTAAAGGGGCCTTAGCAAATCCGCCACATCCTTGAACCAGTCGTTGACCGTTGACGCGGGGAGATGTACCCCCACACGTTTGAACTGTTCCAGTTGCCTGTGGAACGGTATGTGATCCACATATTTCCCTATCATCATGTCTGCCAGCAATGAGGCAGAGGCATAGCTCTTTGCTATTGGCATGACGGGAAGCGGGCCGGTCTTGAACTCGTTTGTACCCTTCCGTTTGGCTGTATGGCGCACTATCCTGCGGATATAGAACTTCTCGGGCTCGTGCATAAGGATCTCGGTCACTTCCTCTCCGGGAAGGAGCGTCCACTCTTCCGGATTATACCCTTCGGGATATATATGGACCACCTCACGCTCAAGATTCTCCGGAAGGGATTTTCTCGCAGGATGCTGCTTCCCCGCTTTTTTACGGGCGATGATCGCTTCTCTGGTAGCCTTCAACTCCTTTTCTGCTTCTTCTGCGGCTTCAGCCTCCTGGGGAAGCATGTCAAAGCCTTCAAAATCCAGCCAGCGGTCCTGGGCGTCAGGCTTTATGAACTTTTCCGCCTTCTTACCGTACAACTGCCGTTCAAGATAGGATACACGTTGCTCCAGACTGTTGATTTTTGCTTCCTTTTGGGCGATTATGGCATCCTTGTCAGACAATAAAGCCTCATACACCTCTTTGTCCGCAGCTTTAAGGGGCTGCGTGGACACCATCTCCTTCAACCGGCTGTTTTCTCTATACAGACAGTCGCATTTGTGCATGAGATCCTTTATCAGTAATTCCTTATCGGTTGGCATAATCGTTTAAATATGATGCTAAGATACTAAAAAACAGCCGGAATACGGCATTGTATATGTTATAATTTGTTACAACTACAACCCATGGAAACCACTCCTTTTATAACGCCTGACCTTGCTGCCGTCCATTCCTTGAACCATCATCACAAGGTCATTCCAGAAGGTTTCAATCGCTTTAATCCGACCTTCCTCCGTATTTATGACCGGCAGATGGAAGTGCCCATGTTCCAGCCTCATATGGTATATCACCAGACCACCATATTCCATATGGAGGATTTTCATACAGGTACAATTCGCATTGATAAAAATGAAAGCGTCACCGTCCCGTACATTCTTTCCCATCTGGTTGGTCACGATGCCGCTAAGCGTATAAAAACTCTTACGCATGTCTGTCGGATACGGGTAAAGATAATATCTGTTGGATTCATTCAAAGAAAACATAGGCTAACGGTTTGAATTCAAAAATATCAGGGTTTGCAATACCTCCGGTGACAAAGGGCTGTTCAAGCGGACTGTGACGCCATTGGGATAGGAGATCTCACATAGCGGCTGGGGAATTGGCGACGGGCTGACCGGAGGGGCAGACAGCAGGGATTTCTCCTTATGGGGAAGACTGACCTGGCCCTTACTGTTTACCTTTACCGGGATAAAGCCGCCTTTGCGCAACAGCTTGGAACGCCACTCGTAGAAACGTTTGGGACGAATACATTCATTCGAACAAAAATCCATAACTGACAGTCCGCTCGACTTGAAACGGGAATAAATAGATTCAAAATCTTCCATGGTCCATTGATGTGACATAACAATTGAGCTTTTTTACTTTGATTACAAAAGTAATATCACATTTTTAGAATGAAAGGGGGAGTTTATCGAATGCTTACGTATCTTCGACGAAGAGCGGCTGTTCACAGTATTCTCCCTTGTCCATGACATGCCATCTGCCGTTATCGAACAGGAGGCACGTGTCCTCCATGCGGCCGAAAATGTCTGCGTTGTCCGCGATGCGTGATGCGGATTGCCGCGGTGTTTCCCGTCCGTCACGGATCTTTGAAAAACAGTGGACGGTATCGCCGGTTCCTGTCCATTTTCCATAGGGTGACGGTCCCAGTTTTTGTATGTCGCCCAGCGACAGCAGGGCATCTACCCGTCTGTCATTGGGATAGAACACCCGGAGTTTCCTCACAAGGTCTTTTGAAAGCGTCTCATGGAGCGCCTTGATGTGCCGGACACTGCCGTCCGGCAACAGTTTTCCGATTTGTATGCTCATAATAGTGCTATCTCTTGTTGTTGAAGTATAGCCGGGTCGTCCTTCTTTCGATTGACAGTCCGGCTTGAAAATTATGATTTACAGAAGTCTTCGGACTGGTATCCGGCCATGTCCGGTACGGAACCGCGTGTCATTCCGTCCTGTCGTCTTCCCGTCTTTTCATTTTCAGTTCCCTGCCGGTTGCCGTGCGGCAGAGCGGCAGTTTCCCGGAAGCGGTTTGCTTGCATCCCTCGACGAGCCGTCCTTCAGACACCATTTTCCCGTACATTTCCCTGATATAACGGTATGCCGGGGAGGTGTTCGAATAAACGGACTTCCCACGGAGTGTCTTGACACGCAGCTTTTCGACGAGTATTTCCAGCACCTGCTCCCGGCTCTTGTACAGGTTCCGGCGCTTGGTGCGGAAGGCGTCGAGAAAGACACCCCCGATAGTCATGTCATGAGTCTTGTGGTAATACGCGAGTTCTTCCTCCTCCGTCAGGTCGAGAATCTCGCCGTAAGTGTCAGTACGTAGGTACCGGAAGGTCGTTCCTTGTGCCAGAATCTTCTCGATAAGCTCCATGTGCTCTTTAAGAACAGGGCCCGATAACGATTGGGGATGACAGTACAGGCATGTCTTTCCGAGATACACCTCGGGACAACCGTCTTTGTATTTGTTTTCCTTGATGCTGAACCCTGTTTCCGTGAAAAGGCGCTTTACCTCGTCGAAGAAGCGTCCGGCTTTCTCTTCCGGCATGCGACCGCCGTCATAGCCGGACTCGACGCGGAAGTATGTGTCGATATATATCGGTGTGTCCATTTACAGTTCTGATTTTGATATGTTATATAAAGCATAGCCCGGAACCTCCCGCTCGGGTTCCGGGCATCGTTGAAAATATTCTCATAGACGTATGGAATCGAACACTTTGTCGATGTCCTCCTGCGCCAGCCCGATGTAGCGCCGGGTGGTTTCCAGGTTGGAATGGCGGAATATCTGGTTGAGCAGGATCAGGCCCTCGGCCGAGCGTCCCATCAGCTCGTAGACATAGCGCCCGAAAGTCTTGCGGAAGGTATGTGTGGAGAATGCCCTGATCGGCAGCCTGTACCTTACCTTGAATACCTTGAGCAGCCTGTTGATGTATTCCAGCGAGTAAGGTTTCCCGGTACGCGGGCTGAGAAAGATGTACTGTTCGGGGGCGGGTTGTCCGAGCATCTCGTACAGGAAACGGTTCTTCTCCTGCACGTCCCTGTTGAACTTGATCAGGCGGTTTTTCTTTGTTTTCTGCTCGATGCGGGTCATGGTGCTTTTTCCTAAGATGTCTTTCCAGCGCAGGGTCCTCACGTCGGAGGCCCTGCATGCCGTGCAGAACGACAGCCAGCAGTAGGTCTCCCACAGGTACTCGCCGTCCTTCTCAAGCCCGCGGACCAGCCTGTTATATTCCGCTATGGGCAGGTAGTCGGCTGTCGTCAGTTGTCCCTTGATTCTTGTCACGTGGCAGCCTTTTAAGATTCCGGCAACCCTTCCGAGAGCATCAGCTCGGCCAGCGCCCCGTTCTGGGGAATCATGGCCGGAATGTCCGTACGTCCGGGCTTGTAGATTTCGGTTGCCACGTTATAGATATCCCACGCCGTGAGCGTCTTCTTCTCTTCGGTGAGTTTGAGCAGGTCCTCGGTGAAGATGGAAATCTGGGACTGGTTCAGGGGATAGGTCTCCACCTTGGACGAAAGACGCTTGTCGGAACTGTCATGCGATACGCGCAATGCTGTCAGCAATCCGATGTAGGCGTACATCTCCACCGGGGTAATTACTTTCGCTTTCAGGCGGCGGATGCGTTCCCTGTCCTCGTTCATCTGTACCTCGAAGTTCGAGAGCCACTCGTCTACACGACCGAAAAGCTCTTCGGTGGTGACTTTGTCTTTCCCGTAGTTCGACACACTGCGTTCGGGGGAGAGGATGCACTGGTTGTGGCACACCCTGACGCACGGGCCGATGGCCGCCTGGATGCCGTCCTGATGGAAGGCGATGACAAGCGTCGTGGTCAGCTCGTCCGTTTCCCATTCCTTAATGCGGATGGTCGTATAAACGCGGCGCAGGATATGCGCCTCGACGGCCATCGCCCCGTACTTTTGTTCCACCTGGGGCAGGACGACCACGCCGGGCTGTGCCTTGTTCTTGTTCTGGGCGGCGAAGATTTCCTCCACCTCGTAATTCAGGTTGTGTTTCTGGCAGATGTCCGCCATGCGCTCTATCACCTCGTAATGGTAGATTCCCTTGAGCGGGTTGCCATAGATGTCATTTTCCTTGTGTGTGCGCCGGAGCGTGTCGAGCGTCATCACCTCGACGTTGTTGTTCTGGAAATCGAACTGCACGGGGGCGGCCGTTGTTGCTAATGCTGTTGCCATAATGATTGATATTAAAAAAGTTATACAATAAGAAAGGCGGTGAACCGTTGTCCATCGCCTTTCCGGAATTCATTTTGCGGTTTCAGGCAGGTAACGCCTGCATATCAGGTCCGTGATACTCGGGTAATACACGTTGCCATAAGTTCCGTATGGTCCGAAACGGGCAAGGAAGCGGAAGTAAAAATCTACCGGACGCCGGTAGCTCGTCTGTATTTTGGTTTTCAGCAGGCGGTAGGCGTACTCGTCAGAATTTTCCACCTTGACCTTGCGTCCGTTGAAATAATAGTTTCCCTCCTTATCTGAAGAAAACGATACCTCTTCCTTTGCCGGACGCTCGCCGGCAACGACCCTGAAGAAGTCCTCCAGGGAGCGGCAATCCTGGTATTCTACCGGAATCGTGTCGCCCTCTCGCAGTTTCACGTCCAGTTTGTCAAGCAGTGTCTTGATGGCGGGCGTGTAGATATTTTCGGATTGGAAGCATCTTGTATCCCGCCAGTATTTCTCGAAAAGAGAGCCGGTTTCAAGGAGTAGGAACAGGGTTTCACGCGCTGTCTGCGGTTTATCGGCCAGATATGGAATATACTCGGTCACCAGTATGGAAAGTGAAAGATACTCCTCCGGTTGCAGTTCGCTCTTCTGGTGCAGGTTACAGTGCCTCTCGAGCAGGGAGTCGATGTCGGCTTCCCGCAAGCTTTCGTCCGTCCATACCAGGCAACCTTCTTTCTTGCAGGCGGGACATTTATCCGCTCCATACGGCAGGAGCATCACCTTGCCGCAATCGGAACAGGTGACCAGGTCGCCTCGTTCCGTATAAACATCTACCGTTTCCATTCTCAATCCTCCGCGTAAGGCCATTCAAGGCAGCAGTCATTGCATACGGCCACGCCCTCGTCACTCAGAATGTCAATATCTGTGCCCCCACATTCGGGGCATACCGGTACCTTTTTCTTGTCCATTCGTCGCTCTGCCGCTTCTTCCGTCAGAAGCAGCGGCACCCAGTATGCCGATGTGCCGAAATCCCGTATCCCGTTTTCATCCTGTATGGGTTCACAACCTTTCGTTCCCATGTATTTCTGGGAGTCCGGCCAACACACGGCACGGTAACACTTGTCCCGTTCGGGAGATTTGCCGGTATGGCGTATATAGTCTTCCTCGGGCACGTAAAGCGCCCCGTTCTCCCCGCTTCCCCATGCCGGATAACCGGTTCCTTCTTCCTCGAAAGGAGCACTTTCCTCGGGAAATTCCACGAGTGCATATAACTTGTCATCCCATGCCAGGGAACACTCGCCGCAGTGGAACCGACTTTCGTGAATATCATAACGGATATTTTCCGAATTGCATTTCGGACAGATAATGTCTTTTGTTTTTACTTTCGGGAAACTCAGGATTTCTCCGGCAATGATTTCCATGCTGGGCCAGAACAACTGTTCGCAGTAATCGTCGGCCATCTTTTCCGCCAGATTCTGCATGTCGTCATCGCTGATCTTTTCCACATCGAAACCTTGTCCTTCCAGGTCATCGCGGTGGACGGACGTGATAGGGAAATACCCGGCGTTCAGCTCCCGGATAAATTGTCTTTCCTCTTCTGTCGGTTCGGGTAAGTTGTTGAAATATTCCCTGAGCCGTTGATAAAGTTCTCTTACCATAATTATATTCCTGTTTTTAATCTAATATCCACCAGTCGAGGACCAGTAGTTCCGGTCCATGATTTTTTCAAGTTCGAGGTCGGAACGTTCTTTCCAGAGGTCGAAGTCATCAAGCAGCTCCGTTCCGTCCTCCAGAGAAAGCACAGTATCCTCATTGTCAAACAGATAGTCTTGTATGTCATATCCGGACGGATAACGGTTTTCCCGGATGATTTCTTCTGCAATTTCCTTGTCCATTCGGTTGCCATTTTTTCAGTTCGCCGGTATTGTAACCGGATTCATTTGTTTTGTCTTTTCCTTGTAAAACCTGTCGATGGCAAGGAAGTAGTCCTCCGCATCCCAATCAGTGCCCGCATGCTCAGTCTCGAATTCTTCCGCCCACTGGACGATCTCGGCATTGACGGCACGGGAGTCCCTGTCCTCCCACAGGTTGTCCGCCCCGGCATTGTAGGCAAGGTCCACGACAGCCTCCTGCAACTTGTTGTAGCCGTTACACTCTCTACCGTTGGAACGCAGCCATAAGTCCACGTCGACGGCATCCTCTTCCGTCGTCCCATTGTGCAGGCACAGGCACTGCCCGTTGCCGTTATGGCATACGAGGACCGGCCGTTTGGTGTCGGGGCATATCCGTACCAGCAGCTCATTGGCGGCAAGTGTTTCCGTATCATGCCCATTGAGCATTGCAGGAAGCGCCTGGCTGACCAGACTCAGGATTTCCTGTTCCTCCTTTGTCCCGGACGGCTTGGAAGCCAACAGGTTCTGTATGCGTTTAAGAAGATTGTAAATCATAATCAGCAGTCATTATGTTCTTTCCAGATTTTACGTTTCTCGTCATAGCCCTTGTTTTCCCACCATTCATTGCAGGTTTCGGCAAACCCCTGATGGTTGTCTCCGGCCGGACACTTGTCCTGACGGCAACCCGTGATCTGTTCCATTTGATTTGCGTCCAACGAGTTCCACCATTCCTCCATGCGTTCTTTGAACTCTTTTAAAGTACAGAATGGCTGATGGTCCTCGCATTCGTCGCACCAGTTATCATAGCGGTCTATACCCGTGGTACCGATGAATGTACGGGCATTCGGATCCACCCATGCCTGGGTCTGTATATTGTCTGAACCGCACCCCTCGCATACGACAATCTCGTCGTCATTGACATCAGCGGAGATGAACCCGTGTTCTTCCAGCCAGTGGGCAATCTCAAGCAATCCCTCGGTCTGTACCTGTCCGATGGGCTCATCGAAATCCTCGCCGGCTTCGCCGTTGAGCGTGCAGAGCAGTTTGCCGTTCCCGTCGATGAAAAGTTCATAAACGGTCGCACTTTCATAACCGCCGTATCCGTAAAAAGCGGAATTGTGGACCACCACTATCGGGGAGGTTTCATACTCCGCTGATTCCGCCTCCCGGTAATGTACGCCGCAGTTGCGGTAGAACGTGCCGATGATGTTGTTCTCCTTCTTCACGGCGTCGCGGATTTTCTCCATAAGTGATCTTCTGATGGAGATGATACTGAGGTGCGCATAATCCTTACGGAGACGTCTGTACACTTCCTGCTCGAAGTTGCCTCGAACAGAGTCGAAAGGGGATACGCCGGCGTTCTCCCGGATATATTTGTCCTCGTTAAAGTTGTAGCGCCGGCAGACAATATTCTTGACGCGGCGGAATTCCTCTCCGGCAAATTTGAGGATACTGTTCTCGCCTAGCGAAGTCGGAAAATAGCAGCGGGGCATGTGCACTGTCATTTCACGGTAAAGTGTGTCATCGTCTTCCGGAAAGGTTCTGTCTGTTTCCGGCTTTGTAGGTTTTTCCTGTTCCATGTTGCTTGTTTTTTATCTGTAGTTGAACAATTTCCGGTTTGCCGCCCGTTGCATGGCGGTCACCATATTCTTATGTCATAATCTTTAAAATAGTATTCCAACTCTTTTAATCCTTCCAAAGAGTGCAGCTCGTTCTTTCCGGTCACTTCGATGTCGACGGATACTGCATTTTCATCTTTGATGTTTACTTTGGCATTGTCAAACACGCATCTTACATATTCTGCAATGCATGAGGCAGGCAGGTCGTTTTTTACAATATTAAGTACCATATTATTTATTGTTCATTAAATGTTTGCTACGTCCATAAACCGGGCACCGCTTGCGGTATCTGCATTCGCCCCGGGCCGCGTCGGTATGCGCCCGGTGCCATTCATCCCAGCTCTTCACTCCATTGTCTGTAAGGAATATGATCAGTTGCATGCAGCAGAAACCGCGTTCCTCACGTTTCCGGTCATGAAGGTTGGCCAGCCCGTTATCTTTAGGTTTCATACAGGTTTGATGTTACGGCAGGTTTGCTCGAAACGCCTTCATGGCATATCATTAAAACCATGAGACATGCACATAGGCATCGCTTTGGTCACTGCCGTTGATTAGACAATCAAGTACTTCGATAAACTTTTCCCGGTCCATCCCGGCCTTTGCCAGGCAGGAATAAAATTCTTCGGCATTCTGCCGGAAGGTTTCATCCTGTTCTGAGATATGTTTTCTTAGCTGCTGCAGACCCGAACGGGCTATTTCGAAGTCATCGGTATAGGCGTCTTCTGCGGAGTTATCAACTTCGAACATTGTCAGGATATCATAAAAGATATCCTGACCGCCCCCGCCATACATACCCGGATATTTGTATTCGATTTGCCAAACTCTGGCTACATGTAGTTTCTGGCCATTATCTTTTCATTTTTCGGATTTGTTGTCTTATGCAGTGCAGCATCAATTCGATACCACGGATGCTTTCCTCATTCTCTTTCAGTTTGTAATAGTAGGCGTTCGCTTCGTCGTAGTCTTCCCGTGCCTTGCGCAATCTGCATTCCTTGGCGTCACGGACCTGTTCATGGGACAGGTCGTAACCGATGAACTCGTCCATGAAACAGGAAACCGTACGCCCGTAATAGTGGTCCGTGCGGGTTTCCACCGCAGTACGGATGATGTCGTCGCACCGCCTTCCGAGTGTCCGGAGTACGTCGCTGATATGCCGGTCATGGTACTCGTAACCGAAGAAACGGGTATACCACTCGTGTTCCTGCCGGTTTGTCTTCCCCGCGTAATACTCGTACCATTGGGCGTCGCACTTGGTGTGCCTCTGGGTAACCTTGAATATGGCATACTCTTCACCGATCCATGTAAAACGTGAGAGTATCTCACTCGCTTCTTCCTCATAGTAGCTATCCCGCCAATTCAATTCTTCGGTCTGGCTGAGCGGGAGGAATGACTGTTTGGTGATCCACTGCCCGAAACCTTTGTGCGTGACATGCGGAAGCACTTTCACGACCTTGCTCCATGCCTCGTTGCAGGCTTCATCCAGTGAAGGGAAACTTTCAGGAAAGCGTTCCCTGTCCGTTCCGTCTCGCAACACCTCGTTCCAATCTTTGTCGCAGACAATGAGGGTGAGGTCCTCCCTCACATGGCAGTCGCGTTCGCAATAGCCGTAGGGAGCATCGCAGAGCGTGTACCACTCCTTCGGTCCATAACCGTCGTCACGTCCCAGATAGCGTTTGGGCTTACCCTTCTCTGTCTGCACCTCCCACACTTCCGTGCAGTTTCCACGGTCGATATGGTGCAGGCGTACCCTGATTTCCTTGTTATCTCGTTTTTCTTCCATGTCGTTCATTTTTAGTATGGCCTGTCTTTTTCTTTTCGAGAATCCGGTAGATTTCTTCAAGGTCATGCTCATTGTCTATCGGTTGCCCGTATTCCGTATCCACGATGACCACCCTGGCATTGGCCAGGTGACATCCTGCTATCGTCTTGTCATAGCCGCTCCATTCAGGATTGATTTCTGTTACCGTGTCAAATTCAAGTCCGTATGATGTCTTCATTGTATTTCCAGTTATTATGCGTATTTTTCTATTTTATGCTACCGCTTTGTTCTGCCCGTCGATAATATGCCTGCATTCGGCTTCCAGTTCTTTCATACATTCCGTACCATAGAATCCCCAACAACTGTCCAGTTCATTGTCATCGTCACTTTCCGGCATGATGCGATACCCGAAAACTTCCCCGGTATAGTAGTTGTCAAGGGTACTGATTTCGTCTTGCAGGTATCCCTCGATCCGCTTCCTGCGTTTCGCGGTGATGTTCTTCCACCCGTATTCCCGGCGCACCTTGTCCAACGGTACCGCGATGATTCCGAAAAATCCGGAATCCCACGGGCAGCTGAACGGCGAGGTGGATATTGTAATGCCGCCATGGTCGTAGAGGTAGACCGGCAGGGCGATATATTCCTTCAGGAACGATTCCCGGAAATTTCCGATATGCCCTTCAAAAACCTTGTCGATATCGAAGTGGTCATCAAACTCCTTCTCCGGGCGGTAGCGACGATGTGCCGTATAAAGCGTACCGAGATTGTCATATGCTTCACGCGGGCTTCGGGCGTCATCATCATAATAGATGTTGATGCGGTACCCGTTATATTTGATTTGATTATATAGATTCATTTGCCTGGGTATTATGTCTTGTTACAAAGTCTTACAAATTGTTCCGTAATCTCGTCCCGCTCGAACTCGTCGCAGTTCAGGTCGAAGAATATACCCGAAGCCGCGAGCATGTCACGGGCTTCCCCGTAGGTAAGGTCGTTCCTGTGCCTGTATCTGTCCACCATGTCCCGATGTTCGGCTTCCGCCCGGTCGTGCAGCCTCATTTTATACAGCCTGTACCATGCGGGGAACTGTTCCTTGGAAACCATATTTTCCAGCTGCAAGTCCCGGTATCTTCCCGGTGCCAGCAGGATGTGGCTGTCAATGTAGGACTTCGCCTCGGCTATGATTCCCTCCCTGGTGAAGGGACGGTGGGAGCGTGCCGTGAAATGCACCCATCCACCATGCAACGGGTGTTCGATTTCAATCTGCACACCCTGCCTCCTGACATGTACCACGATATAGGCGGTCTGGCCGGGGAACATATCGTCCTTGAGGCTCACTCCCCGGCAGGCCGGCGGGTCAACATGGATGTAGTGGTCCTGCCTTGCGCCCCCGAGGAACCTTTCAAGCTGCCGCATCGACTGGCGGTAGATGAATGTCCCCACGCGGCACTGGCCTCGGCGGATGTCGCCGTAATAGTACTTTCTTGCCCTTGCTCCGGTAATGCGGGACTCGTCCGATGCCTCGAAATAGCTCCGGTAGGTATCGTCCGTACGGCAGAAATCATATATTTCCTGAAAAGTCCTTGTTTTCATTTGTTACTCCTTTTTATGTATTGTCTTCTTCCGGCGGGGGAAATTCCCCCGTCCTGTAAAATATCTCTCCGAGACGGTCAGCCTGTTCCGCCAGACCTCTCTTCCGGACAGCCGACACGGCATCGCGTGCGGCCTTTTCGTACATGCCCAGCAGTACCGCCTCGGGCAGGCGTTTCGTCCGCCACACCTCCTGTGCGGTGGCGAGCATCTCCACCTCGCAGCCCAGATGGCTGGCCGTGAGGATAATGACGGCATTGCCGATGAAGTTCGGTACGCGTTCTTCCTGTTGTTCTCCTTTCATTGTTCCGTGCCTTTAATCCGTTTCGAACTCGTCTTCATAGACCTCGATCTCCTTCCTGCTCTCGCAGATGCGTACCAGCCAGGTGTATTGGAGCCGTTCCAACAGTTCTATACGGCGATAGCCCTTGTAGGGCACTTTCAGCGTTGCAATGTCTCCCGGTTTCATGTCAGGCGGGTATTTCAAACTGGACATGGAAATGGAATTCGCTTATCAGGCTGCAAATCTGCGGTACTGATTTAGGATCCTCCCCGTAAAGGTAGAAGATGGTCCGGCAACGTGTCAGGCATCGGATACCCTGTTTTCGTAACCGGTACAGCAGGTAGGCCCTGCGTCGTAGTTGTTTCTTGCTCATCGTATAAAGGATTATGTCGTTTTGATTAGAATAGCGGTGTGGTCGTCAAACAGGGGCATCTCTTTACGTTTTCGATGTAATGCCTCCATTGAAAGATGCTCATCTTGTGTTAACAGGGATGAGCATCATTTCAATGGAGGGAGTACTAATTTATTCTGACCCGCCACACCGCGCCGCCTACCGGGCGGATGGTGATGACGGCCTATTTCTTACGCCATGCCGCCATCTTCTTTTTGATGTTGATATTGTTGTCCGCCAGCATTTTTTTCAGGACTGCCAGCAACCGCCAGCCTTCTCCGTTTTTATACTCTTCCGCCTTGGCTGACAGGAACGTCAGTGACTGGTACTTGTCCAGACGCCGACCCCGGTCATTGACAGCCGTGCAACCGTGGAAACGAATCAGGTTCTGCATGGTAAAGAACGCCCCGGCTCCCTTATAGGCATCCATCCATGCCTTGCTTTGAGGAGTGCCCCATGGCAGCCGGATACGACGGTCATTGAACTGTCTGACCGCGTTGTAAAGCTGTGTGGCGTCCAACGCGTGCCTGATGTGGGTTATCGCGATGGAAAGCGGGTAGTACAGTTTGGATTGCAGGTCCTCCACGAAAATATTACGGCCGTGTATACGCTTGTAGGGAACTCCCTTGCATTTTCTTGTTTCCAGGTTGCCCACGTGTTTTTTCAGCGCGTTGACATAGTCGCTCGCGATGGCCAAAACCACATCACGGTTGAACCAGCGGTTTCTCTCGGCAAAACCCGTGATGTCCTTGTGTTCCATCTTCATCTGGGCGTGCAGCTCGTTCAAGAGCATTTTCCACTGGTAATCATAGCCTTTCCGGTGAATCATCTCGGTCACCCCTGCCGGCTCTTTTTCACGGTAATGCGTGTATGACATCATATGGAACATTTGTGCCATGACCCACCGGCGGAAGAGTCGGTTGTTGGGAACGGTACCCTGTGCCATGATGCTGCCGAATATCGGGTCGTTGTCATCCAGGATGGTAAGTTTCCCGTCTTTGTTGGAGGCGATATACTCGCCGCCCTCGGCTCCCTGCATGGCGAACAGGCAGCTCACGTCCACACCGGCACCGCGGAGTGCCTCGATACGCTCCCGCGCCCCTTTGGGAAGTCCGGCAGGAGAATTATGGCCGGCCACCACCGGATAGACGGTGCCCAAATCCGAATTCTTGCCGATAACGGTGCCCGTGGCGGCAAATTCCTTGTCCGCGATGGCGAATTCCGTGCCGCATCCGGGGCACAGGACTTTTGTTTCTTGTTTCTTTCTACTCATTGTGAATTTGTTAATAATTGATTACTTCCGGGTTCCACCCATTTTCTGAGTATCACCAGGTCCTTGTCTTTTTCGCTTTGCCAGAACCATTTGCCCATCGTTTCGGGATTCCATGTGAACCCGCCTATAATCCGGCAGAGGATATAGAATTCCAGCTCGAATTGCGCGGTATCCCGGTGTTGCCCGTACAGCATGTCCCCGTCCTCGAGGTCACTTTCGGGCAATGCCATGAAATACCGGCGGGACTTGCTCTGGCTGCGCTCCGATGGTATCGAATGTTTATAGCGGCGGTACAGCTCCTCCACATCCGTGAAAAAATCCCCGCAGCCGTACTCCGGCAACCACGGAGCGCCATCATACCTGCCGTTCCGTATCATGTGTCTCCCGTTTACTTTTAAACTTCTGGACTGGAAATCAATCCGGAAATTTGCGCCGTTCTCTATGGCGGTGACGGTTTCTCGGTAAATATCTTCCATTTTCTCACCTGTTTACAATTAATGGCACTCAAACCCCTGGCGCGTATCTTTATAGTCCTGATAAATACAGTAGGACTTCGGTCCTGAACCAGGTAGTTGCCTGGCTCAGGACCAAGCTTGAATACTGTATCTTGAATTTGGGTCCCTCGTGCATATGCGGTCGCGCTACCTTCTGTTCAGGGGACTCATCCGGACGGCACATCCCTTTAAAAACCTGATACGGGCCGCGAGTACAGCTGGAACCTGTGTCATCTGTCGTGTTAGCAGGAGATAACACAGGCTCCAGCCGTGTGAATTGCGGCTCTGTTGAAATCCCGGCCTTGCCCCCTTTGCCCTGTGCTGTTCTTTTTGCGGTTCCCGGAATGCCGGCACGTTCCTTTACAGGTCCGATGTCTGCTGTGGCGGAAGCCGGAATGGCGCCGTCGTATAACGTTAGGGATACGACGGCGCGAGACGGGCTTATCGGGGACAGCAGGCTGAATCCATTCCCCCGAACCGCACGTTCCCGTGCTGGAAAAGACTGAAAGTTCTCATAATACCGGCACATGGCTTTATGCTTCCGATGTATCCCGCGTATGGGTCTTCTGCGGAGTCCGAAGGCGACGGTCAGCCGCCTTCAGACTCGGAAAGAAGACGTTGGTACGCGGGATGCCCAAACCTATTCCTTGAACTTTCCCGGTGTGCTCCGGTAACGGGTACGGGACAGACGGCACATGACTTTAATTTCCCGATACATTACAGGCGCAGCCAGAATCGAGATGGGATTAACCGGGTGTTAGACCGGTTAATCTCGATATGGATTCTGGTTATAAGCCTGTAACGTTGAATAGCCTGCCCGTCCACCCGTTCTGCCGTGTGCCCGGCGTAACTTATAGCGATGCCACCAGCGTGTTGTACACCGCCCGGCTGGTCAGAAGGGCGTTACGCATGCAGCCGACAGTCAGGTAACCCGGTATGTCCCGGTCTGTTTTATCGCGGTTGGCCTTCACGTTGCGTCCCCGTCCCCGGACGATGCAGCCATCCGGTTTGGTTCGGACATATCCCAGACCGCCGATCTTGCACCTGCCCGTCTGAACGGCTCTAAAGCAGTCCATCACGAACTTGTTCAGCTCGTTGAGGTCACTCTTCACATTACAGACCGGCAATACCTGTATCGCCCAGCTGAACTCGCCCTTGTACAGGTAACGGTTCACGGCGTCCACGGCTTTTGCCAGTGTCGTGTCCCGGCAGCGGATTGTCCGCCGCTCGATCTCGTGCTGGAAGGTCTTGATGCGTGATGACGAGAGCGAGACCATGCCGCCCTTGATACTGAATCCTAAGAACTTGAACCAGACATCGGCTGCCAGGTATTCCACTTTCTTGGGATTTAGCTTCATGGATTTATCTTCCAGGCGTTTTTGGAGTGTGTCCATCGCTTTTTCATAATCCTTGCCGATAAAAAGCATATCGTCGGAATACCGGACGTAGTAGCCGTTCATTTGTGACAGTTCCCTGTCTAGGTCGTAGAGCAGTACATCCGCCAGCCAGCTAGCCACAGCACAACCCTGTTTCAAGGATTGATACTTGCTTTGCAACCGGTTATCTTCATCGAAATAGAGGTCCGAGTGGTAATATTTCCTAAGTACGTCTATCAGGGCAGACTGGCCGTGTTTGGCCTCCACCTTGTCGAACGCCTCGTCGATGAACCGTATCGGAACACTGTCGAAGTATTTGGAAAGGTCGGACTTCCAGCCCAGACAGCCGCTATTGCCGGTTTCTGTCATCCGGTGGCTGACTTCCGTAACTACCTTGCCGCACCCTATACCGGTCTGGTAGGACTTGCACGAAGAGTGCAGCATCTCCGGCATCAACTCGAAGAGCAGGTCGTTGGCGATACCCAGTACTACGCGGTCCATCGGCTCGTTTACGTACACTGTGCGGAACTCACCGTTGTCCTTGGGTATCTGCGCCGTGTGGGGAGGGGAAATCTCGTACTTTCCCCGGCGCATGGCATAGGCCATCGCCATACGGGTATGCTCGTCGGTCAGCCGAATAAGTTGGTCTTTCCTAATGTCTTTCAGCACGCCTTTCTCAATGGCCTTCGTCCACCGGCCTATGTCGAAGAACATTTGCAATATCTTGTCTTCATTCATGGCACTCAAAACTTTTTTGGGAAAGGATAAAATTCAGTATGTCCATGCCGGATTCTACGTCACATTCCTGCTCGTACTCCTCGCCCGTGTAGTAACTGTAACCCATGATGAAGATTTTCCCGTCTTTCCGGAGCGACGCGTTCGTGATGACCAGTTCCACGGGGTCACGGTCCACAACATGGAGATAGGTCGAGGATTGTTCACCGTTGTCATCAAGGCTGCCGCCACACTCGGAAAGCAGCTTCACGGACAGGGCGTAACATTTTTCATTCAGGGCTTTCTCCGCCACGTGATGGTTGTTCATCTCTTCCGTAAGTGTTCGGATGCGGTCACCGCGTCTCTGCTCGGGAACCGGTTCGAAAGCGGTTTCGAACATCCAGACAGGCATCCATTTATGGAAGACGGCGGGTCCCAAGCGGCATATGTAAACTTCATCGTTCTCTTTCTCCGTCTCCGGGATATCCATTCCCGAGGCTCGTGCTGCCGCTACGCTCATGCGCTCGAAACCGCCGAGGCAGGAAGGTGCCGACTTCAAACGGTAGGGACGGATGTTTCCTACAGGGACACCCATTGACATAAGTAGCATCCCCTTAAAAGTGTCGGTAACGGGAGTGGTTTGCTGTTTGTTCATTCTTTTATTCATTTTCTGGTCTTTGTACATACATTATGATTTCTCACGCATCCTCCGCAAGGGCCACAAGCCGCTCTTCCGGCAGCAGGAACTCCTCGTCCGTGAAGTAATAGCAGATTTTCCGGTCCACGGCCTCCGCCTCGTCCGATATGGGTGCGCCGTCTTTGCCGACCAGCACGTCTTGCAGACCCGTTACAGAGACCAGGGTTTTGTATTCCCCGCCCGTTCCACGGAACAGCGTCAGTTCCCTGACAAAATATTCCCTGTCATTCCATGTGATAATCTCAAACATTTCCTCCACTTCCGGGAACAGCCGGCACAGGACCGGAAACAGTTTGCAGGCATCGCTCCGGAGCATCAGGAAGACACATTCCATCAGGCATAGTCCGGCATCTTTGAGCATGGGCAGCAATACGTCCGTGCCTGCTCCGTTTGCCTCTGCCACTATCAGGGCTTTCCAGTATCCTTCCTGGAATGAGTCCGTCCAAGGGATGAGTTCGGCTGCCCTGACGGAATAGGAAACCGCGATTTCTTCCGGATTGTCCTCGTCCGTGGAAATCAGTCCTATTTTCGTGTCATCTTCGACAGGCTCCTTTACCGGCAGGCAGACTTTCATTTTCCGGAACGTGTCCGTGTCCTCGTCCGCCCAGTTGACAAAGCCGCCGAATCTTATAAAATCATATCTGCTCATTTGTCATTATTGTTTATTGTTATTTACCTTACAATTCTTCCGGTTCTCCATCGTTGATACTCCGGTAGAAACGGTCTCCGTCCGCCCACTTCTTGGCGGTGATAGCCAGCTCGAAAGCTTCCTCTATGGAAAGGCCGTCGGCGGGAAGGGCATCAAGGAGTTCTCCCATGCATACGTCATTCTCGCGATACTCTTTCTGCACCTTTCCGAGTGTCATTCTGCCCTTGTCCGTCTTTTTACGCCACAAAAGCATCTGTTGTATCCAATTTTTCATGCGATTCTTTTATTAAAGGAAATCCTTGGCATAACTGCGGGCTTCATTGAAAGTGTTGAAGCCGATTCCACTCATGCAAGAGATTGCCCAGTATCTTAATTTCCTGCTTTCGGCACGGGCAAGATAGATTTGCCCGATACGAATCCCGTCTTTGAGAATGTCATGCCGCTTGTCTTTTGTAATCCGTACCATGTTCCGACATTCACTTGTCCATTTTCCAAAATCCGTAATCGGACCCGTCACCGAGATGAGCACCGAAATAGTACCCCTCCGGTGAGTAACTATCGAGCGTGTCGAACAGCGATTCCAGCAATCCCGCCGCGTCATCGCTGTTCCACCAGTCTGCTTCTTTGTCCTCCATGGCATGGGCGGGGATGGCATTCATCACCTGCACGTACTCCGGTGTGTCACGGATAACGTCCAAGAACGCCGGAATCAGGTCCTGCGTGCGCATCGTGCCGTGGGAGATACTCTCTCCCGGCACGGCATGGAGGCGGTTTTGTGTCCTCTCGTCTATGAACATGGCATTTAGATAAAGGGCAGACGGGTATCTTCCAGCATGGAGGCCAGCATTTGACACATCTCGTATGAAGCACGGTTGCGGTCGTCAATGCAGCGTGAATCACGCCCTGCCATAGCGGTAATGGAAGCCTTTACCGTTCTGAAGAATGTCTGTTCCAGTGTCTTGTGGAAATAAGGAAGAGCCTGGGCGAAACGTTCGGACTTGAATCCCAAATCGTTCATGGCGTATTCCAGCTGTTTGGCCGCCTTGTACTCGCGGCTGTTCTCCAGGCTTTCCGGAATATCACCGAACTGTGCGGTCCGGAGCTGGCGTTCCAGTTCGATGACGGCCACCGAAAGCAACAGCTTGATGGCTTCCGGGTTGCCGATACCGTGTTTCTGCCCGTCAGCGGTATGGAACTCGATCAGGTTTACACTGTTATTCTCTTGTAATTCTTTGTAGCATGCGAGGGTCTTGCTGAGCGCTTTTGCTTTCTCTTTATCCATAATTTTATCTGATTTGATTGTTATTGCACACAAGTACGTCCCCAACGATGAAGTCTTTCGACGCCGGGTGATGAGCACGGAATATCCTGCTCGCTTCAAGATTGAGGGACAGAGGGATAAATTTGCCTTCCTCGTTGACGACCATTGTCGTGTTCCCGTCCAGTTCCACCAGTTCGATGTAGCCGCCGACAATCGCCTGCATCTCCTCCAGCGTGAAGTCTGAGCCATTGGCTGGCTGCACGGGTTGGCGTGTTCCGTCCGTTTTGATGATTTCTGTCATAGTTGCTTTGAAATTTTAAGATTCATGACTCGCCAGTATATCCAAAATCTGTTGCAAAGGGAATTTTTCAGTCCAGAATCGCTCGTCGGTATGTTTGCCGTACGCCCGGTATCTGGCTTCCCCGTTTGCAAATACCGCCAAGATATGGCTGACCAGCACATTGTCCGGCGGAACCAACCTTTCCAGTTCCGTTTCGGTCAGTTCCACGAAGCACCAGTTATTGTCTTCCGGCAAGTCCTCGCTGCCCAGTATCCCGTCCTCGTCCGGCTGGTAAAAACCAACCGATATGTCATAAAAGTTCAAAGACTGGAAACTGATGTCATCCTTGAATGGCTTGACGGCTTCCAGCCTGCCGGACTGTGTCTGTCTCCACTCTTTTGACAGGTACACGATTGCAAAGTCGCAGCAATCCCATGCACTGTCAGTTCCTGCCTTGAGCAGGAGGTATGGGGTAGGTTCATTTGAGATTTTCATCGTATTTCCCTCCTTTTATGCCACGCGTGATACCGTTTCACGGTGCGTAGCTGGTTAATGATATGGCCAAAAAGCTTGCGTGAATAGATGCGGTAATGGAACACAGCCGAATACTCGCATACATTGCCGTGAAAGTCCACGTGGGAGCGGTCATCCGCAAAGTCGAACAAGTCGCCCTGGATTTCCAGCGTGTATTTGTTCTTCCGTAGCCAGTCAAAAAACTCGAAGATGTCCTTCTTTTGGGAGTAGAAAGTACAGTATTCGTAGCGGTTTCCGCGCAGGTTCCTCAGCAATGCCGCCATCTCGTTCCGTTCCCGGCGGTCGCCAAATTCGGATCCCGTCCGAGTGGCGAGGTTCTTCAGGAAATATATTTTACCTCCATACTCGAAATAGTACGGTATGTAGGTGACCGTCTTTTTGTACCAATTGACATATTTGACAAAGGAAGCCTTCTTGACGATGGCGGGATGCAGGTTTACTTTCTCCATGTGTTCCCGAATCTGGCGGTAGATTTCCACATTGGAAAGACGTACGGGACGTTCCGCCCGGAAATACCTGCCGTCCGACTCGAAACAGAGCGCGTACAGGTTTCGGTAATACGGTTCCCCGACAAAGAACCAGTCGCTCTGCATGCGGGCCGGAGGCAGGCATTCCAGCAGTTCGTAATAACGTTCCTCCGTAATTTCATGGAAGGGCTTGCAAAGTGCCCGGGTATAACGCTTCACAAGCAGTGTCATGCGTACCGGTGATACAGCGACCAGGTACGGGTTCTTCTCCCTTTCGCGCAGTGCTTCCAGCGTCTCGCCGCCGTAGTCGCTGTGCATGTCATCCGACATCGACGTGAGGCATGTCCCGTCGAAATAACGTGAATCGATGATGTATCTCATGGGCACTGGATTAAATGGTTATTTTCAACACCTGACCGGCGGCATATTCGGCATTGCGGGTGAGCTGGCGCTGCCATGCCTGGTTGCGTGGCGCCCACTTGAAAGCGTTACGCTTCAAGGTCGTACGCATATCGGTATCGGGTATTTTGTCGAAGAGGATTTGCAGGCGGTCTTCTTCGAAGTTGTAGACCACCTTGCCGCCATCGAACGGAATCTCACGATTTTCACGGCTTGCCCGTTCCTGCTGCTTTTCCCGCACCTTGCGGACGAGTTCGGGATACTTGAAGATTGAATGGCGTGCCGTGACGACAGGTTTCTTGACTTTGTCGTTCCACTCTCGCAGACGAGCGACGGCACGGTCGATGATTTCCACGTTGCCATGGTTGACATAGGTGGAGAGTCGCCCGGCGAGGTTGCTGACGAAGAGAGCCCGGCTATAGCCTCGTGCCGTACCCGTATCGATACCGTGAATGGTCGAGGCGGCATCGTCGATAAAGGCTTTGACCTTCTGCCACTCCTCCTCGAGACGCTGTTCTTCGGGCTTGGCCGCTTCGGTAGCCTTGCGAATCGCTTCGAGTGCACGTTCTCGCCATTCCCGGAACGCCGTGACGCTCTTGGCGTGGCTGTTGCAGGCCTTTTCGTTGCGGCCCGTGTTGAAGCGTGCAGGTCCCGTAATCATCGCGCTGGCACAACGGCTGTTGGCGGCGATCATGGCAGAGAAATAGCGTTTGTAGTTTTCCATGTAACGTTCCCGCTGCTGCTCGGGCATCGACTGCAAATCCTCGTGCAGTTCCTTTTCGTGCGAGGCGATGTCTGACTCACCCCGCTCGTCGGGTGAGAAGGAGGTGAGGTTGTAGGAGCTGCACGCCTGCTTGAAATATTCTTCCAGATAGCCCGGGTGCGCCACTTCCACAACTTCCCAGTCCTTGAAGTCCGCCGGGGCGAGGATTTCTTCCTTGCCCGGATTCCCTACAAGATGGGAATAGCTGCAATACCCGTGTCTCTTTCCCCTGAAAAGAAACGCTACCGGTTCGCTTTCCGGGGCATCCACACGCCGCACCATGGTCACACGATGGGCATTTTCCTTTGTCAATAATGTTGTTTCCATACCTTTCTTCTTGATTTCGTTATTTGATTGTTTCCGATTTTTATTGTTGCTTCATCCGGGCGGCATGGTCCATTACAGAGGCGAACCCCACCTCGATACCTATCTGGTATCCGCCCTTGATGGTCGATTCCAGCTCCGCCTCGCTTTCGATCAGGGATTCCGAATCATCGGCATAAAGCCTGTACAGGGAGAATACGTCTGCCTCCCATAGCTTCCGGGCATTTTCCGCCGATACAAGCAGCCACACGAAACCGTCCTCACGGGTTACCTTGACGGCGGCTTCGCTATGGCTCAGAGTCCGCCACTCCTTGATGTCCAGTGCCACCCTCCACACGATATACATCAGCGCATCGTGGCGGCTTTTAATATCAGGGGAATCGCACAGGCGGCTGGCCACATCTTTGAGTGTCCGGAAAGAGTCCGCCATGAACTGCTCCACGACATACGGCTTTTCGGCAATGGCGGAACAGGCATCGTCCGCCCTGCCTGATTCCGGAACGGTCTGAATATCCTCCTCTTCAAGGAAGATTTCACGGTGCAGGTAGTCCAAGTAGTAATATGATTTCATTCCGCTTATTCTTTGGGGGTGAAAGTGATTCTCGTGTGCCCGTCATAACCGAAGGACGGTTTCAGGCCGAAGGCTTCGGCATCACTGCTGATGCAGCAGATGTCCCAAATCTCCAACCCTCCGGCGCAGGTTATGACGGTATTGTTTTCAGATATTTGCGGCGACTTGTCTTTCAATGCAGCCCCGCCGCAGATGCCGCGTAGAATAACACCACGCTGGTGGGTAGTAAGTTCTTTCGTTTCCATAGACCTAATCTTTTGCTTTTACACCGAACATGTTCTCCATTGTACTGGCGAGGGCTTCCTTGAAACCGTCGCTTACGCCCCAGTATTCAAGTAACCCGTTGCCGATGACCTGCATCTGTTTGTCGGTGGGCATATCGCCATCATACCCGTATTCCTTGAGCAGGGCACGGCTGATGATGACACCTTTTATCTCGTTGATTCTATGTTCCTCTCCCATAGCCGTTAATACATCTTTACCCGCAGACCAGATATCTGCTTTCTCGTTATTTCTGTCATTTTCTTTATCCGTTTATAAAAGCATAGGGGCATTCCGCCCCCATAGTTGTTTTCCTGTTACAATCCAAATAAAATTGGATCAAAGTTTTCGGTTAAATTTGTTTTTATCTTATTTACAGCGTATTGCATTTCTTGGTGAACTTCTCGGCCAAAGGTCAAGGCACGAGAGCCTCCGCC
>NZ_JAGQEJ010000004.1:0-281099 GCF_018101075.1 Alistipes sp. Marseille-P2263 | reverse complement strand
GACATGTCCCGCCCGGAACGGACCGTCCCCCTTCCGAAACACTCCGGCCCGAAACGCCCCGGCCCGAAACGAAACGCCCCCGTCGCAATCGTTGCGACGGGGGCGTTATCCCTATGCGGAACGGGAAGGTTCCGCAAATCCTATTTCTTCGAATTCTTCGCGCGCTGCATGGCTTCCTGCTGGCGCATCAGCTCTTCGTAGCGCTGCTGGAACTTCGACTTCCGGCCTTTCGATTTCCGCGCGGCGTTGGCCTGCATGATGGCCTGAATCTTCGAATCGTCCACCATGCGCCGGATCACGAGCGTCTGGCCGATGGTGAGCAGGTTCGACAGCAGGTAGTAGTAGCACAGACCGCTGGCGTAGCTGTTGAACCACAGGAGCAGCATGACGGGCATCATATAGACCATCATGAATTTCATGCCGGCCATCTGGGGCTGCGCCGAAGCCGTCTGCTGGTAGTTATAATACGAATAGACGAACATCGACAGGGCCATCAGCAGCGCGAACAGGCTCACGTGGTCGCCGTAGAACGGAATCGAGAAGGGCAGGTTCAGCACGCTGTCGTACGACGACAGGTCGTCGGCCCAGAGGAACGACTGGTCGCGCAGCTCGATCGACGCCGGGAAGAACCGGAACACGGCGATCAGAATCGGCATCTGGATCAGCAGCGGAATGCAGCCGCCCATCGGGTTGATCCCGGCCTTTTTGTAGAGCTCCATCGTCGCCTGCTGGCGCTTCATGGCATCCTCCTGCTTGGGGTACTTCTTCGCCAGCTCATCGACCTGCGGCTTGATCAGCCGCATCTTGGCCATCGAAACGTAACTCTTGTAGGTCAGCGGCGAGATCACCAGCCGGATCAGCACGGCCAGGATCAGGATGACGATGCCGAAGCTCGGAATGTAGTTGCGCAGGAAGTCGAAGACCGGAATCACGCACCAGCGGTTCACCCAGCCGAAGATGCCCCAGCCGAGCGGAATCAGACGCTCCATGTGCAGGTCGTCCCCCTCCGAAAGGCTCACCTTCTTGAGGATCGAGTACTTGTTGGGGCCGAAGTAGAAGGCGAAATCATACCCTTCGGTCTGCGGCGTGTAGGGCACGGTCATCCGCGCCGTGAAATCCTTCACGTAGCCCGAACCGGGATGCGCCGTCGAGAAGCCCAGATCGGCATACGAGACGTTCTCCGGGGCGATGAACACCGACGAGAAGAACTGCTGCTTGAAGGCCACCCAGTTGAGCGACGAGGTCACCTCCTTCGACTTCTCCTCCTCGCTCATGCCCAGCTCCTCGACCGACTTCTCGCCCGGGAAACGGTAGGCCACCGTGGTATACATGTTCTCGTTCTTGAAGCCCTTCTCGTTCTGGTAGGAGGTGTTCGACCAGTCGATCTGTATCTGGGTCTGGTTGGCCATCTCGCGGGCCATGTTCACCAGCCGGACGTCGAACCCCACCAGATAGTCGCGCTCGGGCGACGCCGTGTCGTAGATCGTATAGCGGTACTCGAGGCTCGCATCCCCCGACACCGGGAGGCGCATGACGACCACCTGTTCGCCCTCCGGGCCTTCGGCGACCGGCTCGGCCTCGAAAACGTAGTCGAGCGTATTGACATCGACGTTGCGCAGGCCGTTCTTCACGTAGAAGGTCATGCCGAAACGCGCCGTGGCGGGGTCCATCATCTCGACCGGACGGCCCTCCTCGCCGCGGGGGGCATAGCGCTTGTAATCCTTCAGCGTCACGCCCGTCACCTGGCCGCCGCGCGTCGAGAAACGCACCGCCATCACGTCGTTCTCCACCGTGAACTCCTCCGCTTCGGCCTCACGGGCCGCAGCGAGCGTCGCGCCCAGCGCCTCCACCTGACGTTCGCGCACGGCGGCGGCCGCCACCGAATCCGCCGCGGCAACCGCCTCTCCGGCGGCGGGCGCCGTCACGGCCGCGGCCGCGGCCAGCGAATCCTGATAGGCCTGCCACCGGGCCATCTCCTGCTGGTATTTCTCCTGTTCCTTCGTATTCATATAGGCGAAGCCCAAAAAGAGCACCGCCACTACGGCAATTCCGATAATTGATTTTTTATCCATCTAACCAAATAAAATCGCTCTTCGTTGTCCTGCTTTTTGTTTTCCGGTCTCCGGGCCGCTATTTCCGCTCCTCCGCACAGGCGAGCGCGGCCTTCACGAAGGCCACGAACAGCGGCGAGGGACTCAGCACGGTGCTCTTGTACTCGGGGTGGTACTGCGTACCCACGAACCACGGGTGGTTCTCGATCTCGACGACCTCCACCAGATTCGTGTCGGGATTGACACCCACGGCCTTCATCCCGGCCGCCTCGAACTGCGCGAGGTAGTCGTTGTTGAACTCGTAACGGTGGCGGTGGCGCTCCGAAATGTTGAGCCGGCCATAGGCCGCGGCCACCTTCGACCCCTTGCGGAGCGTACAGGGATAGGCCCCCAGACGCATCGTGCCGCCCTTGGCCGTGATACCCTTCTGCTCCTCCATCAGGTCGATCACCGGATGGGGCGTCTGCTCCATTTCGCTCGAATTGGCGTCGGCGATTCCCAGCACGTTGCGGGCGAACTCGATCACGGCGCACTGCATGCCGAGGCAGATGCCGAGGAACGGGATGCCGTTCTCGCGTGCGAAACGCACGGCCTCGATCTTGCCCTCGATGCCGCGGTTTCCGAATCCGGGAGCCACCAGGATCCCGGCCATCCGGCCCAACTGCGCGGCCACGTTCGACGCGTCGATCTTCTCCGAGTTCACGTAGCGCAGCTTCACCTTGCAGTCGTTCACCGCCCCGGCGTGCACGAACGATTCGCAGATCGACTTGTAGGCGTCGGGCAGCTCGGTGTATTTGCCCACCAGCGCGATCTCGATCGTCTTCGCCGGATGCTTGATCTTCTCGACCAGCGCCGTCCAGGCGGCCATGTCCGGCTCCTTGTCGGCCGGCAGGTCCAGCTTGGCGAGCACCACTTCGTCCAGATGCTGCTCATGCATCTTCATCGGCACTTCGTAGATCGTCGGCACGTCGATCGACTCCATCACGGCGTTGGCGTCCACGTTGCAGAACAGCGCCACCTTGCGCTTGATGCCCTGCGTCAGCGGATGCTCCGTGCGCAGCACCAGAATATCGGGCTGCAATCCGTTCTCCAGCAGCGCCTTCACGGAGTGCTGCGTGGGCTTGGTCTTCAGTTCGCCCGACGCGGCCATGTAGGGGATGAGCGTCAGGTGCACCAGCGCCGTGTTCCTGTACCCGAGCGAATAGCGCAACTGGCGCACCGACTCGATGAAGGGCAGCGATTCGATGTCGCCCACCGTACCTCCGATCTCGGTGATAATCACGTCGTATTTCTTGGTCTGCCCCAGCAGCTGAATGCGCCGCTTGATCTCGTCGGTGATGTGCGGAATGACCTGCACGGTCTTGCCCAGGTACTCACCCTTGCGCTCCTTCTCGATGACGCTCTTGTAGATCTTGCCCGTTGTGACGTTGTTGGCTTTCGACGTGGGGTGGTTCGTAAAGCGCTCGTAGTGGCCCAGGTCGAGGTCCGTCTCGGCGCCGTCCTCCGTCACGTAGCACTCGCCGTGCTCGTAGGGATTCAGCGTTCCCGGATCGACGTTGATGTAGGGGTCGAGCTTCTGGATGGTCACCGAATAGCCGCGCGCCTGCAACAGCCGTGCGATCGAAGCCGAAATGATACCCTTGCCGAGCGACGACGCCACGCCGCCCGTCACGAATATGTACTTGGGTTTGGAGAGTTTCATGCTGTACTCTTAAAATATTTTAGTATCTGTCTTTTCCTGATGCCGTCAGGCCTTCTCCTGCCCGCCGGCGTCGCTCTCCGCCTGCCGGTCGATCAGTTTCACCTTCTCGATCGTGGCGGCCAGCTCCTCGCGGGCCCGGTCGATCTTCGCCCGCACCTCGGCGATCAGCGCTTCGGCGTTCTTCGACTTGGCGAAGAAGCCCACGTTGTTCTCCAGCAGGGCGATCTCCTGCTCGATCTGCCGCACCTTGTTGTAAAGGCGCTCGCGCTCCGAGCGCAGGCGGCGGTCCCCCGAGGCCTTCAGCGAGGAGACCTTCTCGCGGAAACGGGTCATCGAACGGTCGCGCTCCGAGCCGCGCAGCGTCGCGAACAGCTCATCGACGGCCGCCTTGTAGCGCTTCTGCACCGCCTCCTTCTGGCGGATGGGCACGAATCCGATCTCGCCCCAGCGGCGCTGGAAATCCCGGATCACCTCGTAGCCGCCGGCCCTGACGTCCGCCGCGGCCATCTCGTCGAGCAGCGCCAGCTTGCGGCGCAGGTTCTCCTCGTGCTCGCCGTCCACGCCGGCGAAATGCGCGCTCTTGCGCTCGAAGAAGCGGTCGCATGCCGCGCGGAAACGTTTCCACACGGCATCGGAATGCCGGCGCGACACAGCGCCGATCTGTTTCCAGCGGGCCTGCAAGGCGATCAGCTCGTCGGTGGCCTTCTTCCACTCCTCGCTCTGCATCAGCGACTCGGCAGCCTCGCACAGCTCGGTCTTGAGCTGCAAGTTGTGCTCCATCTCGGCCTTCACCCCGGCATAGAACTGCCGCTTGGCCTCGAAGAAGCGGTCGCACGCCGCACGGAACCGTTCGTAAATGCGGTTGTTATCCTTTTTCGGGGCGAACCCGATCGTCTTCCATGTCTTCTGTATCTCGAGCAGCCGGTCGCTCGCCCGGTTCCACTCCTTGCGCGCGGTGAAAGGCTGCGCGGCCAGCTCCTCCGTGGCTTCGCACAGCCCGGTCTTCAGCTCGAGGTTCCTGACCTGCTCGGCCTTCAGCGCCTCGAAATGCTCCTGATGCTGCTTGTTGATGCGGCTCGAAGCGGCCTTGAACCGCTCCCACAGCGCCTCCTTGTATTCGTTGGCCACGGGACCCGTCTCGCGCCATTCGTCGTGGAGCTTCTGCAACTTGTGGAACGCCTCCACCACCGACGGCTCCAGCACCAGCGCCTCGGCCTGCTCGCAGAGGGCGAGTTTCTGCTCGTAGTTCTTCTTCAGGTCCAGGTCGCGCAGCTCCTTGTTGATCTTGATGAAGTTGTAGAAATTCTCGACATGCAGGTTGTAGGTCTCCCACAGGTCCTTGACATGCTGCTGGGGCACGATGCCCGTCTCCTTCCAGCGCTGCTGCAACTCGCGGAATTTCGTGAAGGTATGGTTCAGCGTCTCGTCCGAATCGACCAGCTCCTTGAGCTCCTCGATGATCCCGAGTTTCGTCGCGAGGTTCTTCTCCTTTTCGGCCTCCAGTCCGGCGATGAACTCGTCGCGGCGGCGGCGGTACTCCCTGAACAGCTCCTTGAGCTGCACCTCGGCGCCGTCCACGGCGGGCGAGAACTCCTCCTCGGCGCCCCCCTCCTCAATGAAGCGGCGGCGCGCAGCCTCCACCTCGGCGCGGCGCAGCCGGTAGAAGGCGATCTTCAGCGCCTCCACGTCGCGCCGCAACGCCTGCACGGGCTGCTCCCCGAGCATCTTCCCGAACAAGGCCACCAGCTCCTCCTTGCTCTTTCCGACGAAACGGTCCTCGGCCGCGGGAGCCTCCGCCGCCAGCCGTTCGGCGGCCTCCTCCTCGGCCGTGGCCTCGTCCAGTTCGAGCCCGGCGCTCCGGGCCGCCAGCGCGGCGTCCTCGTCCGAAAAGTCCACCTGCACCTCCTCGGGCGCATCCTCCTCCTGCGGGGCTTCCACGGGCTCCGCCGCCGCCCTGATGCGGGCGCGGCGCGGACGCGGCGCATCCTCCTGCCGCACGGCCTCCCCGGCGGGAACCTCTCCGGCGACCTCTTCGGCGGCAGTCTCCGTCACGGAATCTCCGGCAGCGGTCTCCCCGGCGGCATCCGTCCCGGATTCTGCGCCGGCGGCCTCCGCGACAGGGGGTTCCGCCGCAGCGGGCATTTCGGGATCGGCGACGCCGTCGGTCGCCTCGCAGGCAGCGATCACATCTTCAGCCGCAGGGCTGATTTGCTCCTCGGAAGCAGGAAGGTTCGGTTTTTCAGTAGCCATTTCAGTACGCGTTTTCTTGCCCGCCGCGAAGCGGGAGTACATAAATCCCGCAAATATACTTATTTTTCCCGGTACGCCGAAGGTTTTAGCGGGAAATTTGCTATCTTCGCGGAAAGATAATCCGGGCCTCCGTCCGAAGGACGCCCCCATCGGAAAACCGACACATGAGCCATCGCATCCTGCTGGTGGACGACGAGGTGGACATCCTCGAATTCGTCCGTTACAACCTCGTCCGCGAAGGGTACGAGGTCTATACGGCCCAGAACGGCGCCGAAGCGCTGCAACGGGCCGCCGCCTGCCGTCCGCACCTGATTCTGCTGGATATGATGATGCCCGTGATGGACGGCGTGGAGACCTGCCGCGCCATCCGCCGCGACCCCCGGCTGCGCGACACGATGATCGTCTTCCTCTCGGCACTGGGCGAAGAGGAGCAGCAGCTCGCCGGCTTCGGCGTCGGAGCCGACGACTACCTCACCAAACCGATCAAGATGAAGCTGCTCGTAAGCCGCGTGCAGGCCATTCTCAAACGCATCGACGCCGACGACACCCCCGCCGCGCCGGACGGCGCGCAGACAGGAATCACGGTGGACCGCGAACGCCACACGGTGCTCTGCGACGGCCGCGAAATCACCCTGCCGCGCAAGGAGTTCGCCCTGCTGGAGCTGCTCTGCGCCGCCCCGGGAAGGCTCGTTTCGCGCGAGGAGATCTACGCCCGGATCTGGGGCTCGGAGGTGGTCGTGGGCGACCGTACGATCGACGTGCATATCCGCAAGCTCCGCCAGAAGATCGGCGAGCGGCGCATCGTCACGGTCAAGGGCATGGGTTACAAATACGAGCCGTAATCCCGCCGCACCCGGGAAACCGTCCCCGGAAGCGCACCGGCAATATCCCGCCCGGGCCGTCCCGAAGCCCCTGCCCGGAACCGTATCCGCTCCCCGCAGCCGGTCCCGCGCGGCCTCCGATTCTCCGACGCCGCGCCCATTCCGACAAAATTCCCGAAAAATTCGGCAGGCATCATAACAATCCGTAATCATTTTTTATCTAAATTTGCATATTCGCAGAAATATACATATATTTAACTTATGATTCGTGAACTCATCGCCGTAGGAATCGGGGGCGCCGCCGGAAGCGCCGCCCGCTACGCGATCTCCTGCTGGATGCTGGCCGGGCACACGCTGCTGGGCTTTCCCGCTGGGACGTTCGCCGTCAATGCCGCGGGGTCGCTGCTGATCGGCATTCTGCTCGAAAGCCTTTCGTCCGCCGCGGCCGGATGGCTGCTCGTCACGGGGTTCTGCGGCGGGTTCACCACCTTTTCGACCTTTTCGGCCGACGCCGTCCGCCTGCTCCGCGCCGGGGACTACGGCCCCGCCGCCGCATACATCGTCCTGAGCGCCGCGGTCTGCATCGCGTTCGCCGCGCTGGGCATGTGGATCGGCCACCTGTCACGCAATTAACTCAAAAAACCGCATAGAGAAAAATGGTAATTCTGGTACTGAACTGCGGCTCGTCGTCGATCAAATATCAGGTCATCGACATGGAGGCCGCCTCGAGCAAAGTGCTCGCAAAGGGAATCGTGGAACGCATCGGACTGGCCGAGGGCGATCTGGTGCACAAACCCGTCGGCAAGGAGCGGTTCGAACTGCGGCAGCCGATTCCCGACCACACGACCGGCATCCGTCTGGTGCTCGACGCCCTGACGGATCCTGCGCACGGCGTGATCCGCTCGCTGGACGAGGTGAAGGCCGTCGGCCACCGCGTCGCCCACGGCGGCGAATTTTTCCCCGAAAGCTGCCTGGTCACCGAGGAGGTCAAGGAGAAGATCCGCTCGCTGTTCGAGATCGCCCCGCTGCACAACCCCGCCAACCTCGAGGGCGTGCTCTCGATCGAGAAGGTGCTGCCGGGCGTGCCGCAGGTCACGGTCTTCGACACGTCGTTCCACCAGACCATCCCGGCCGTCAATTACATGTACGCCCTGCCCCACGCCTACTACGACAAGTACCGCGTGCGCAAATACGGTTTCCACGGCACGAGCCACCGCTACGTGGCCCGCGTGGGCGCCGAACTGGCCGGGCTGGACTTCCTCCGCTCGAAAATCATCACCTGCCACATCGGCAACGGCGCGTCGGTGACGGCCGTGCTCAACGGCAAGTCCTTCGATACGTCGATGGGCTTCTCGCCGCTCGACGGGCTGGTGATGGGCACGCGCTGCGGACAGGTGGACGCCAGCGCCGTCACCTACATCGGCGAAAAGGAGGGCATGTCCTACGCCGAGCTGAACGACATGATGAACAAGCGTTCGGGCGTGCTGGGGCTCACGGACCTCTCGAGCGACATGCGCGACATCGACCGCGCCTACGACGAGGGCGACCCGCGCGCGATTCTGGCCCGCGACATGCACTACGGCCGGATCAAGAAGTTCGTCGGACAGTACGCCGCCGAGATGGGCGGCGTCGATCTGATCGTCTTCACGGGCGGCGTGGGCGAGAACTCCGAGGAGATGCGCGAATCGGTCTGCTCGGGACTGGAGTTCATGGGCGTGAAGTTCGACCCTGCGGCCAACAAGGGCGCGCGCGGCGTGGACAAGCTGCTCTCGGCGCCCGACTCGCGCGTGAAGGTGGCCATGATCGCCACCGACGAAGAGCTGATGATCGCCACGGACACCTACAATCTGGTGAAATAAAACGCACACACGACAACAAATCAAACGACACAAAACTATGATTGAGCATCTTACGGAAATCGTCGAAGAGGCGAGAAAGAGAGGTAAAAAACGTCTTGCCGTAGCCTACGGGCAGGATTCGCATACGCTGGAGGCCGTCTATGAGGCCTACAAGGAGGGGCTGGTGGAGCCGACGCTCTACGGCGACAAGGCCACGATCGAACGGGTCTGCGAGGAGAACGGCCTCGACCTGAAGGCCTTCAACGTCGTGGACGAACCCAACGACGTGAAGTGCGTGCAGCAGGCCGTCGCCGCCGTGGTCGCCGGCAACGCCGACGTGCTGATGAAGGGGCTGGTCTCGACGGACAAGTACATGCGCGGCATCCTCAACAAGGAGGCCGGGCTGTTCCCCCCGAAAGGCGTGCTGAGCCACGTTTCGATCGTCGAGATGCCCTGCTACCACAAGCTGCTCGTCATTTCGGACGTCGCCGTGATTCCGCTGCCCGACTTCAAGCAGAAGACCGTGCAGATCGGCTACCTCGCCCGCACGGCCAACCTGCTGGGCATCAAGACGCCGAAGATCGCCTGCATCGCCCCCTCGGAGCAACTGCTCCCCAACGTCGTCTCCTCGACCGAAGGCGCGCTGCTGGCCAAGATGGCCGACCGCGGCCAGTTGGGCGACGTCGTCGTGGACGGTCCGCTGTCGCTCGACGTGGCGCTCTACAAGGAGGTGGCCGAACACAAGAAGGTACGGGGTTCGTCCGTCGCGGGCGATCCGGACTGCCTGCTCTTCCCCAATCTGGAGTCGGCCAACGTCTTCTTCAAGTCGGTGTCGCACCTCTGCGGCGGCGAACTCGCGGCCATGGTGATGGGCACGAAGGTTCCCTGCGTGCTCACCTCGCGCGGCGACACGAGCAAGACGAAACTCTACTCGATCGCCCTGGCCTGTCTGGCCGCCAGATAACCCCGAAACCGACCTGCTACTAACCTGAACCGAGAACTTTATGGGCTACAAAGTATTAGCGATAAATCCCGGCTCCACATCCACCAAGATCGCCCTCTACGACGACGAACGGCCCTTGCTGGAGGTGACCCTGCGCCACAAGACCGAAGAGATCGCGCAGTTTCCCGACATCATCAACCAGTTGGACTGGCGCCGGGGCCTGATCCTCACGGCGCTCCGCGAGAAGGAGTTCGACATCAAACAGCTCGCGGCCGTCATCGGCCGCGGCGGGCTGATCCGTCCGATCCCCGCGGGGGTTTACGAGGTCAATTCGCGGATGCGGTACGACCTGCGGAACGCCCAGATGAAGCACGCCTGCAACCTCGGAGGGCTGCTGGCGGCGCAGATCGCCCACATGGCGGGCGTGAAGGCCTACATAGCCGATCCGCCCGTGGTGGACGAGATGGACGACGCGGCCCGCATCACGGGCATGCCCATGTGCCCGCGCAAGCCGATCTTCCACGCCCTGAACCAGAAAGCCACGGCACGCCTGCACTGCGACCGCGCGGGACTGGTTTACGAACAGGCGAACCTGATCGTCGCCCACATGGGCGGCGGCATTTCGGTCGCGGCCCACAGGCAGGGCCGGATCGTGGACGTGAACAACGCCCTGGACGGCGACGGCCCCTTCGCCCCCGACCGCGCGGGAAGCATCCCCTCGAGCGAGCTCATCAAGGTCTGCTTCTCGGGGCAGTACACCCGCGAGGAGCTGCTCAAGTTCGTCTCCAGCAAGGGCGGCCTCGTGGCCTACCTGGGAACGAACTCCGTCATGGAGGTCATGGGACGCATCGCCGAGGGCGACCAGCGGGCGCAGAAGGTGCTCGACGCCATGTGCTACAACATCGCCAAACAGATCGGCGCCATGGCCGCTGCGCTTTCGGGACGGGTGGACGGGATCCTGCTCACGGGCGGCATCGCCTACAACGAGCCGGTCACCGACTACCTCCGCGACCGCTGCGGATTCATCGCCCCGGTCACGGTTTACCCCGGCGAGAACGAGCTGGAGGCATTGGTGGCCAACGCTCTCGTCGTCCTGCGGGGCTCCGTAGAGCCGAAGGTTTACGCATAGCGGCCGAATCTCCTTCCGGCGACGGTTCCGATACATTCATCCGAAACGAAAACAGGCTGTCCTCAACGGGCAGCCTGCTTTTTCAACAGGGAGACCACCTGCCGGAAAGCCTCCAGCCGGAAAAGCAGCGAAACGAGCAGGTAGCTCGCGCAGCCCGCCGCGACCTCCGCCGCGACCCGCAGCAGCGCGTGCCCGGGAGGCATCGCCGCAGCCGTCAGCCGCACCACGGCGTACATCGCCGCGGAAGCCAGCGCCACGGGCAGCATGGTCCGGAGGAACCGCCCGACGGAGAGCGTCGTGAAGCGCAGCGTGGCCCAGAAATTGACGGCCATTTCGCAAAAGGCGATGACGACCAGCCCCCACACCACGGCCATCACGCTGCAAGGGATCGTCACGGCGAACACGGCCGTCATGACGAGCTTCTTGAGCACTTCGAGCCGGACGATCAGCGGCCCCCGGCTTTTGATCTTCAGCACGTTGTAGGCGATCATCCCCACCGAGTAGAACATTCCGGCCAGACACACCACCTCGAAATAGGGAACCGTCGGCCGCCACTTGTCCGTCAGCAGCGCGTCGAACAGGTCGCGGGCCACGGCCGACAGCCCCAGCAGTGCGGGAAACATCACGTAGGCCATGACCATCATCACCTGCCGGTAGCTCTCGGCGAACTTCGGGGCGTCGTCCCCGATCTTCGCCAGCGCGGGAAAGGTGACGCTCTGCACGGACTGCACGGCGGCCGTCGTGGGCATGTCCTTGAGCTTGACGGCCTGTTCGAAGACGCCGAGCGTCGCCGCCGGATAGAGCCTGCCGAAGAAAAACTGCGGCAGCTTGTTGTAGAGAGTCGAGATCAGGTCGGTCGCCATGAGGCTCATGCTGAACGGAGCCATCTCGCGCAGGGGCGCGGCGCTGAACCGTCCCGAGGGATGCCAGTCGCTGAACCGCCACAACAGCGCGGCCCGCACGCCCATCGCCAGCAGCCGTTCGGCCACGAGGCTCCAGATGCCGCACCCGAGGGCAGCCAGCGCGACGGCGGCCAGTCCGCTCACGAAAGAGGAGAGGAAATTGACCTTCGAGAGCAGCGCGAAGCGGAACTGCCGCGTGAAGATGGCGTTCTGCACCGAGCAGAGCGACGAGAGGGGCAGCAGCAGCAGGAACACCGGCGCGATGCGGGCGATCTCCGGCATGCCGTAATAGCGCGCCGCAACGGGCGCCAGCAGCGCCAGCAGCACGTAGAGCGCCGACGAGAGGGCCATGTTGAAGACGAACACCGCCTTGTAGTCGCGCGGCCCGGGATCCCGGCGGCGTATCAGGTTCTGCGAAAAACCGCTGTCGGCCACCACCATCGCCACGGCCGCCACGGCCGAGGGGATGGCGAAGCAGCCGAAAATCCGGGGCTCCAGCAGGTTCAGGATCACCAGCCGCACGGCGGTCATCGAGAGCATCGACCCGATCTTCTCGGCCATGCTCCACGCCACGCCGCGGGCCACCTGCTCTCTGAGCTGCTCCTCCAAGCCCCGCTCCGTTTATTTGTGCGCCTCGATCTCCGCGTTGCGCCGGCGGATGTTGCGCACGCTGGCGAACTCGATGTACGACGCGCCTCCGTCGGGCCCGAAGCTGCCGCCCACGATGGCCAGCAGATCGTCGTCCGCGAGTTTACGGTACTGGTCGAGGAACTCCAGCGCGTCGATCAGGAAGTGGTACTTATCGCGCAACTCCTGATTGCGGAGAATCGGCACGACGCCGTACGAAAGCGCCAGGATGCGCTGCGCGTGAAGCTGGTAGCAGACGGCCATCACGGTCTTCCGGCCGCGGAACGCCGCCAGGTAACGCCCCGTGCGGCCCGTCTTGGTGTCGAGCACCACGTACTTCACCGGCAGGTTCGTCGAGGCGCGCACGGCCGAACGGGCCAACTGCGCCGTGATCTCGTGGTTCACCGAGACCATATCCATGTCGATCATCGGCTTGAAATGCGTCTCGTCGCGCTCGATCTCGCGGGCGATACGTGCCATCGTCTCCACGGCCTCCACCGGATAGTCGCCCATGGCCGTCTCGTCGCTCAGCATCACGGCGTCCACGCGCTCGTAGATCGCGCTGGCCACGTCGCTCACCTCGGCGCGCGTCGGACGGGGCGACTTGACCATCGAATAGAGCATCTGCGTGGCGATGATCACCGGACGTTTGGCGCAGATGCACTTCTCGACGATGCGCCGCTGCGCGTTGGGAATCGCCTCGGCCGGCAGCTCCACGCCCAGGTCGCCGCGCGCCACCATGATGCCGTACGACGCTTCGATGATCTCGTCGATATTGTCCAGCCCCTCCTGGTTCTCGATCTTCGAAATGATCTTGATCTGGCTGCCGTGGGCGTCCAGGATCTCCTGCACGGCCCGGATGTCGCGCGCCGAGCGCACGAACGAATGGGCTATGAAATCGACGTCGTGGCGCACGGCCCACTCGATGAAACGGCGGTCCTTCTCGGTCACCGACGGCAGATCGACCGAGACGCCCGGCACATTGACGCTCTTGCGCGAACGCATGGCGCCGCCCACGACGAACTCGCAGTCGAGCTCCGTGTCGTTCTTGCCCACGACACGTATCTCCAGCTCGCCGTCGGCGATGAGCATCCGCGCCCCCACGGGAATGTCGCGCACGATCGTCGGAACATTCATGTACACCACCTTGCGCGTGGTCATGTCCGAACCGTCCGACCCGCGCACGGCGACCCGGTCGCCCGCACGGAAATGGATGCTGTTGCCGTATTCGTCGGCGATCGTCGTCACGCGGATCTCCGGCCCCTTGGTGTCGATCATGATCGGAATGGCCGGATTGACCTTGTGCACGATCTCCACGATGCGCGTGGCGCCCTCCTCGGTCACATGGGCCGAATTGACGCGGATCACGTCCATCCCCGCATCGAAAAGCTCCTTCACGAACTCCTCCGTGCAGCGGAAATCCGACATGGTCGCAACGATCTTCGTTTTTTTCATTCTATACATAGGAAATATCGTTATTTTGTGTTTCTCTCAATCGTCCGGATTCTTACCCGTCCGTCCCGCGGGGCTGCCCCGCCCCGTCCGCTCCGCCGGAAAAGCTACCGCTTTCCGCAGCCTCCCAGCAGGGCCTCGGCGCCGAGACGGTAGGAGTCCAGCCCGAAACCCATGATCGACCCCTTCACGACGGGGGCCAGCAGCGACACGTGCCGGAACTCCTCGCGGGCGAGAATCGACGAGATATGCACCTCCACGACCGGAACCGACACCGCCGCCACGGCATCCCGCAGCGCCACCGAAGTATGCGTGTATCCCCCAGCATTGAGCACCACGCCGTCGTAGCGTCCCTCGGCCCGTTGCAGGGCGTCGATCAGCTCTCCCTCGACATTCGACTGGAAATACCCGAACTCCACGCCCTGAAAGCCGGCCCGGAGCCGTTCCAGAAACTCTTCGAAGGTCTCCGTGCCGTACACCTCCGGATCGCGCCGTCCCTGCAAATTGAGGTTCGGGCCGTTGAGAATCAATATCTTCATATCCGCATCGTTTGCTTCGTGCGCCGCAGCGGACCCCGGTCCGCCGTTCACGAGACAAAGATAGTGATAATTCCCGGAAAATTCGATACCTTTGTCCGACAGCTCCGCAACAATGACTGAATTCGGATTCATCGACTCGATCCGGCGGCTCTTCGCCGAACTCCCCGACAACGGCTTCGAGGGCATCGGCGACGACTGCGCCGTGCTGCCGCTCGGCGACGGAACGTCGCTGCTCTTCACCGCCGACCTGCTGACCGAGGGGGTACACTTCCTGCGGGCCGCGACCTCGGCCCGCGAACTGGGCCGCAAATCGCTGGCCGTCAACCTGAGCGACATCGCGGCGATGGGCGCCCGTCCCGTCGCCACGCTGCTCTCCCTGGCGCTCCCCGCCGATGCGGAGGATGCCTGGACCGCGGAGTTCATGGAGGGATACCGCGAGCTGTCGGCCCGCTACGGCGCGGCACTCGTCGGAGGCGACACGACCCGCTCGGCCGGGGGCATCACGATCAACGTCACGGCCATCGGCCGCGCCCCCGACGCACACGTCAAACGCCGCGACGCCGCCCGGGAGGGCGACATCGTCTTCGTCGCGGGCGAACTGGGGGCCTCGGGCGCCGGACTGCGGGACATTCTCGCCGGACGGTACGACACGCCGCTCGCCGCCGTGCACCGCAACCCGGAGCCGCAGGTCGGGGAGGGTGCATGGCTGGGCGCCCGAAGCGAGGTGCACGCCATGATGGACCTCTCGGACGGACTGGCTTCGGACCTCGGACACATCCTCGACCGTTCGTCGGCGGGTGCGGAGGTGGAGCTTTCGCTCATCCCCGTCGCCCCGGGGTCCGACCTGCGCACCGCCGCCTGCGGAGGCGAGGACTACAAGCTACTCCTCACCGCCGATCCGTCCGCCGCCGACCGCCTGGCCGCCGACTACCTCGCCCGCTTCGGCTCGCCGCTCTATCCGCTGGGCCGCATCACCGCCCGCCCGGGCCTCGTCTGGCTCCGCGACGGGCGTCCCGAGCCGCTCGACTGGCACGGCTTCGAACACTTCTGATTCCCGCACGGAAACGGCGTCCGCACCCCGGTCCTCCGAAACCGGCCCCCTGAAAAAAGAAAAACCGACGGGAATTTTCCCGCCGGAATCATTGAAACGCCCTGGCCGAAAACCGCGCCGCACGCCTTCATCCGCAAATCCGCCGGACGGACGGAAATCCGTCGGGAGAGGAGACGGAATGAACGCCCGCTACTCCTCGACGATATAGACGTGTTCGTCGCGCCGCTGCATGTGGTAATTCTCCCGGGCGTACTCCTCGAGGTAGTCGTCGTAACGCAACTGCTCGACGAGCGCGCTGTCCTGTGCGATCCGCTCCCGGTAGAACAGCTCCTCGCGCAGCAGGGCGTTGATCTGCCCCTTGATCTTCACGGCGTGCAGCGCATTGCGCCCCACCACGAAAAGCGTGAGCACCACGATGATCGCCGTCGCCGCGATCCAGAACTTCCGGCCCGGTCGGATTTTCATAGGCGGATCAGGGAATGCGCATGTACTTGTGCGTCTGGATGGAGATGTTCCACTCCGGACGGACCTTGACATACTCCACGATCGCGGGCATCACCCGTTCGGAGACGCTCCATTCGGGCTGGAGATACAGCCGGCAATGCCGTCCGACGCGCGCGGCGTTCCGCTCGGCCCACTCGAAATCGGCCTCCGATTCGACGATCACCTTCAGCTCGTGGGCCCTACCGTAGGCGTCGTCCAGCGGCGGCTGCCTGCGCTTGGGCGAAAGGCACACCCAGTCGAACACCCCGCTGAAGGGGTGCGAACCCGAGGTCTCCAGAAAGATTTCGAGCCCCCTCCGGCGCAACTCTCCGGTCAGGATTCCCAGCGGATAGATCAGCGGCTCGCCGCCGGTGATGACGATGGCCCGCGCGGCGCACGACGTGGCCCGGTCGATCACCGTCCCCACGTCGGTGGGCGGATAGAGCTTCGGATTCCACGTGTACTTGGCGTCGCACCAACTGCAACCCACGTCGCACCCGCCCAGACGGATGAAGTAGGCCGGCTTGCCGGCGTGGTAACCCTCGCCCTGGATCGTGTAGAAATCCTCGACGAGCGGCAACAGCCGCCCCCCGTCGAGCAACGCGTTATCGGTTCCTGCGGCCATCACTCCGTCACGACGTAAATATCCTTCAGGCTGCGGCCCAACTGGTCGTAGTCGAGCCCGTAACCCACGATGAACTCGTTGCCGATCTCCATCGCGCGGTACTTGATCGGCACCTGCTTGCGGTACGATCCCGGCTTGAAGAAGAGCGTGCACACCTCGACGCTGGCCGGACGGCGGGCTTGCAGGTCGCGCATCATGTGCTCGATCGACTCGCCCGTATCGACGATATCCTCCACGACGATCACGTGCCGCCCCTCGATCGAGCCGTTCAGTCCGATGAGGCTCTTCACCTCCCCCGTCGAGCTGGTTCCCTCGTAGGAGGCCAGCTTCACGAACGAAAGTTCGTTGTTGAAGTCGATCTTCTTGATCAGATCGCTCATGAACATGAACGACCCGTTCAGCACGCCCACGAACAGCGGCGTCGGGCAGCCGGCGTAATCCGCATTGATGCGGTCGGCCACGGCCGTCACCGCCTCGTCGATCTTCTCGGCGGGAATCATGATCTTGAACTTCTTGTCGTGAAGTTTTATGATGTCCTTCATCGCAATTCGGGATTTGTGTTTAATTTTGCAAAAATAACGAATCTCGGACAACATTGCCAACGTTTCACGCAAAATAATCGCAAAAAGATGAAAACCCCGCATCTGCGGCCGCTCGTCCTGCCGCTCGTCCTGCTCCTGGCGGCCTGCGCCGCCCGCCCCGAAGATCCCGTGCACACGACGCTTTTCCGCCCGGGCGACCACGGCTCGAAGTACTACCGCATCCCGGCGCTCGCCACGACCGCCGAGGGTACGCTGCTGGCCGTGGCCGACCGCCGCAACGACTCGCAGGGCGACCTGCCGAACGCCATCGACCTCGTCGTGCGCCGCAGTACCGACAACGGCCGCACGTGGAGCGACCAGATTCCGATCGCCCTGCACACCGCCGAGACCGGATACGGCGACGCCGCGCTGGTCACCGACCGCACCTCGGGCGACATACTCTGCATCTTCGCCTCGGGCTGCGGGCTCTGGGCCTCGACGGCCGAACACCCGCTCGACGTCAACGTTTCGCGCAGCCGCGACGACGGCCGCACGTGGAGCGCCCCGGAACGCATCACCCCGCAAATCTACGGCCCCGGCTGCAACAACCCCGCGGCGGACTCCCTCTCGGGACTTTTCGCCGCCTCGGGACGCGCCCTGCAACTCGCCGACGGCACGCTGCTGTTCGCCGCGGCCGCCCACCGGACGGGAACGAAATGGCCGCCGCTGTACAACTACGTCTGCCTCTCCGGGGACGCGGGCCGCACCTGGCGGCTGCTTCCCGCCGCAGCCTCCGACTGCGGCGACGAGGCCAAACTCGCGGAGCTGGCCGACGGCGGCTGGCTCATGAGCATCCGCAACCCCGACAAGGGCTGCCGCCGCTTCGCCGTTTCGCACGACCGGGGCGCGACATGGAGCCCCGTCGGCACGTGGTCCGACCTGCCCGATCCGGCCTGCAACGGCGACCTGCTGCGCTACTCGCTCCGCAGCGAAGGGGCCTCCCGCGACCGCCTGCTGCATTCGATTCCGGCCGACACGGCCGAGCGCCGCAACGTCTCCATCGCCCTGAGTTACGACGAGGGCCGGACATGGCCCGTCCGCAAAACCGTCTGGGAAGGCCCCGCGGGCTACTCCTCGCTCACACGGCTCGCCGACGGCGGAATCGGCCTGCTCACCGAGGTCGGCGACTGGGATTCGGGCTTCGAGATCCGCTTCACCCGCCTCTCCATCGACTGGCTCACCGACGGAGCGGACGACGGACGGTAAACGGACGGCGGCGGTTTCCCGGCATCCCGACGCCCCGATCCGTCCCCCCTCCGGCATGCAAACGCCCGGAGCTCTTTCGAAGAGCTCCGGGCGTCTTTTTCCCGTAAGGTTCCGCTGCTACACCAGCCCCGAGAAGCCCATGAAGGCCATGGCGAGGATGCTGGCCGTGATGAGCGCGATGGGAACGCCGCGGAACGCCGCGGGCACGTCCTCGAACTCGAGCCGTTCGCGGATACCCGCGAAGAGCACCAGCGCCAGGCCGAATCCCAAGGCCGTCGCGACGGAGTAGGTGACGCTTTGCAGGAGCGTGAACTCCTTCTGGATCATCAGAATCGCCACGCCCAGCACAGCGCAGTTCGTCGTGATGAGCGGCAGGAAGATACCCAGCGCCTGATAGAGCGACGGGGACATCTTCTTGAGAATGATTTCGACCATCTGCACCAGCGCGGCGATCACAAGGATAAAGACGATGGTCTGCATGTACTCGATACCCAGCGGCACGAGGATATAGGTCTGGATCGGCCAGGCCACCACGGCCGTCAGCGCCATGACGAACGTCACGGCCGCGCCCATGCCGAGCGACGTCTCGACCTTCGACGACACGCCCAGGAAGGGACAGATGCCGAGGAACTGCGCCAGCACGACGTTATTGACGAAGATGGCGCCGATGATGATTGCGAAATAGGATATCTCCATGACTCTACTTCTTGACTAATTTATTAAACAGGACCATCAGGTATCCGAGCGTGAGGAATCCGCCGGGAGCCAGCACGAACACCAGCGGCGTCAGGTCGGAAATGCCGAGATCGACCCCGAAGACGGCGCCGCTGCCCAGCACCTCGCGCACGGCTCCCATGACCGTGAGCGCCAGCGTGAAGCCCAGACCGATCCCTACGCCGTCGAGGATGGAATCCAGCGGCGAATTCTTCGATGCGAAAGCCTCGGCGCGTCCCAGAATGATGCAGTTCACCACGATCAGCGGGATGAAGACGCCCAGCGCGGCGTACAGCGCCGGCACGAAAGCCTCCATCAGCATCTGGATGATCGTCACGAACGAGGCGATCACCACGATAAAGGCCGGAATGCGGACCTTGTCCGGAATGATGTTCTTGATGAGCGAAATCACCAGATTCGACATGATCAGCACGGCGGTCGTCGCCAGCCCCATGCCCATGCCGTTCGCGGCCGACGTCGTCGTGCCGAGCGTGGGGCACATGCCCAGCACCAGCACGAACGTGGGATTGTTCCGGACAATCCCGCTCAAAACTATCTGCAACTTATTCATTATGACCTCCTTCCTGAATCTGCGATTCGTTGGTTCCTACAGTTCCGGACTCTTCCTTACCTTCCGGGGCGGCCTGTGCCGAGGCCTCTCCGGCCGCCGCGGCATCCCCGGCAGAGGCGGTCTGCGACGCCCCCGAAGCCACGTCCGAGGGCGCTTCGCCCGACGCCACGCTCCGGTAAGCCATCCACGCGCGGTTGATCGCATCGACATAGGCGCGCGAGGAGATCGTCGCCGCCGTCAGCGCATCCACGTCGCCGCCGTCCTTGCGAACGGCCAGTTTGCCGTCCACGAGTTTCTTCTCCTCCAGTTTCTGTCCTTTGACGCTCATCAGCAGCGGGTTGCCCTCGTCTGCCATCTTCGTGCCGAGGCCCGGCGTCTCGGACTGCTCCAGCACATTGACGTTCACCACTTCGCCTTCGGGCGTGAATCCCACCATCAGGCGCACCACGCCGCTGAAACCCTGTTTGGTCATCGTCTGCACGGCATAGCCCGCCACGGCGCCGCCCTTCGTGGCGGTATAGACCGTGATCGGCATTTCGTCGATCGTCAGCTCCTCGCTCGTCGTCCCGTCGAAAGGCGGGAGGACCTCCGTGAGCGCCGCCTTCGTCGCGGCCTGCTTGGCCTGCGCGATCGGCTCCGCCGTAATCATGTTCACGACGCCCACCCCGGCCGAAGCCACGAGGGTGATGCCGAAGAGCACGGCGGTCATGTTCAAAAGCGTACTTTTCATACCTCGCACCTGCTTATTTCACGCCGAAGCGCTTGGGTTTGACATATTTGTTGATAAGAGGAACGCAGGCGTTCATGATCAGGATGGCGAACGACATGCCCTCGGGATAGGCTCCCCAGAGACGGATCAGCATCGTGATGACGCCGATTCCCGCAGCGAAGATCACCCCTCCGCGGACGGTCATCGGCGAGGTCGAATAGTCCGTCGCCATGAAGACCGCACCGAGAATCGCACCGCCGGCCAGCACGTGGAACAGCGGCAGTTGCCAGAGCGCCGCGCCCGTCATCCCCTTGCCCAGCGCATAGACGAAGGCGAACACGGCCATCGTCGCCAGCACCGTCACGGGGACATGCCACCGGATCACGCGCCGCCACAGCAGGTAGGCGAATCCCGCCAGCAGCGCCAGCGCGGCCACCTCGCCCAGCGAACCGGGCATGTTGCCCAGCAGCAGCTCCTGCACGCCCACCACATCGGCCGCCGCACCGTGCTTGACGGCCGCCAGCGGCGTCGCACCCGACAGCGCGTCGAACGCCCCGTTCACGGGCATCGGGAACGAAGTCATCTGCACGGGATAGGCGATCAGGAGAAAGACACGCCCCACCAGCGCCGGATTGAAGGGATTCTTGCCCAGCCCGCCGAAGGTCATCTTGCCGATGGCGATGGCCACGAAAGCGCCGATCACCACGATCCACCAGGGAATCGAGGCCGGGAGGTTGAAGGCCAGCAGCACGCCGGTCACCGCGGCCGACCCGTTGGAGACCGTCAGCGGGCCGCGGACCAGAAAGCGCTGGATCAGGTACTCGAACGCCACGCACGCCGCCACCGAGAGGGCCACGACGCGCAGCACGTCCATGCCGAAGACCACCGTCGAAACGACCAGCGCGGGCATCAGCGCCACGATGACGTCGCGCATGATCGAGGCGGTCGATTGCGCGGACTGCACGTGCGGCGCAGGAGCTACGATAAGTTTATTAGCCATAGATTATCCGTATTTTTTCGTTATCACTTCTTGGCCGCCGCGGCGCGTGCGCGGATCAGCCCCATGACGGTCTGCTTGCCCAGACGCACCCAGTCGAGCAGAGGCAGGTAGGCCGGGCAGGTCGCCTGGCAACTGCCGCACTCGATGCACGAGGTGATCATCCGCGCCTCCAGCTCGTCCCAGCCCTTCTTCTGCGTCATCTTCGAGAGGAAGTAGGGTTCGAGGCCCATCGGGCAGGCCTCCACGCACTTGGCGCACTTGATGCACTGCGAGGGTGCGCGGCGCACGGCGTCGCGGCCCGAGAGGATCGTGATGCCCGAGCAGCCCTTCGTCACGGGCGACCCGAGATTGACCATCGCACGGCCCATCATCGGGCCGCCGTTGATCGCCTTCAGCTCGCCGTCGGGAAGTCCTCCGGCCGCCTCGACGAGCGTCATGACGGGCGTTCCCATGCGCGTCAGCAGGTTCTTCGGCTCCCTGAGCCCCTTGCCCGTGATCGTCACGACACGCTCGATGAGCGGCATGCGCTTCTGCACGGCCCGGTAAACGGCCACCGTCGTCGAGGCGTTGCACACCACGGCGCCCACGTCGATCGGCAGCGCCGGCGGAGGCGGGACCTGACGGCCCGTCACGGCCGCGATAAGCTGCTTCTCACCGCCCTGCGGATACTTCACCTGCAGGGGGACGATCTCGATGCCCCCGTATCCGGCGGACAGGCCGCGCAGATGCGCGATGGCGTCGGGCTTGTTGTTCTCGATACCGATATAGGCCTTACCGACGCCCACGGCCTTCATGAGGATCGTGACGCCGACGAGCAGCTCCTCGCCGTATTCGAGCATCGTGCGGTGATCCGACGTCAGATAGGGTTCGCACTCCACGCCGTTAATGATCACGCATTCGGCCTTCTTGCCGGGAGGAACCGAGAGTTTCACGTGCGTGGGGAACGTCGCGCCGCCCATGCCGACGATGCCGGCCTCCCTGATGCGGGCGACGATCTCCTGCACCGAAAGCGTGCATTCGCGCACGAGCGTCTCCGAGCGGTCGATGCCCTCGGCCCACTCGTCGCCCTCGCGCCGGATCGTAATCATCATCTGGCGCAGCCCCTGCCCGTTGGGCTGCAGGTCCACGGCCGTCACCGTTCCCGACACCGGAGAGTGGATATTCGCCGACATGAAGCTGCCGGCCTCGGCGATGAGCTGTCCCGTGAGCACCCGGTCGCCTTTGGCGACCCTGGCCACGGCCGGCGCCCCGATATGCTGCGCGAGGGGGATCGTCACCGTCTCGGGCAGCGGAAGACGCTCGATCGGCCTGGCGCAGCTCAGTTTGTTTTCCGACGGATGCACTCCGCCCATTGGAAATGTCTTCATATCTCAATTGCTGTTTTTACGATTCGTTGGCGGGAGCGTCCGCGGCCGGCGCACCCTGCTTTTCAGCGGCCGCCGGCGCAGGTTCCGGATCCTTCTTCCCGGCCTTCGGAGCCGCCGCAGGCTTTGCAGGCGCAGGCTCCGCCGCCTGAACAGCCGCGGCCGGCTTCGGTGCGGCGGGCGTCTTCGGCGCCTTCGGCAGCGGCTCCATGCCCACCAGGCGGATCGCTCCGGTCGGACACTCGTTCACGCACTTGCGGCACAACTTACACTTCTGCGGGTCGATGTAGGCGAGGTTGTTCTCGACGGTGATGGCCCCGAAGGCGCACACCTTCTCGCACTTGCCGCAGCCGATGCAGCCCGCCTTGCAGGCTTTCATCACCGCCGCGCCCTTCTCCTTCGACACGCACGACACATAGACCGCGCGGTTCTTGGGCCACTTCTTGCGCAGCTCGATAATCATGCGCGGGCAGGCTTTCACGCAGGCGCCGCAGGCCGTGCACTTGTCGGGATCGACCTCCGGAAGCCCCGTCTGCGGGTCGATGCGGATGGCGTCGAACGCACAAGCCGCCACGCAGTCGCCGAATCCCAGACAGCCGAACGCGCAGGCCGTCTCGCCGACGTAGAGCGACGACGCCACGGCGCACGACCGCACGCCGTCGTACCCGTTCGTGCGGGGGCGCTTCTCGCATGTGCCGCCGCAGCGGACCGTCGCCACCTCGGGCTGCTTCTCGGCCGCGGCCTTGCCCAGATACGCCGCCACGGCCTTCATGCAGTCGCTGCCGCCCACCGGGCAGAACAGCGCCGAAATGTCGTCGCGTTTCACGAGCGCATCGGCCATGCCGCGGCATCCGGCGAATCCGCAGCCGCCGCAATTCGCCCCGGGGAGCATCTTCTCCACCTCGTCGATGCGCGGGTCCTCCTCGACCCGGAATTTCCGGGCCACGAAGTAGAGCACCACGGCCGCGAGCACTCCCAACGCGCACAACGTCAGGATCGTGTAAAGTAATACTTCCATTTAGATTTTAGTTATTGTAAAATGAATTGTGTGTTCGATTCTCCGCCGGCAGAGCCACAGTACGACGTAGTAGAGCCCCACGCCGCCGAGCGCTGCGAGCGCGCTCGCCCCCTCGCTCCAGCCCAAAGCGGCATTCGCCGCGAAGAGCACGGCCAGCAGCACGGCCAGTGCACCGACATAGGCCAGGGCGACGGCACGCATCCCCGCGCTGCGGCGCACGCCGACCACGACCTGCTCACCGGCGGCGTAATGCGGAGCATCGGCCGTCTTCACGGCGACGATCTTCTCCTGCGTCTCCGCCAGACCGCACGCCTGCCGGGCCCGGCACGCTCCGCAGGCGCTCCGGGAGGTGATTCTCACGTACACCGCATCGGGCGCCGTGCGTTCCACCACCCCGCTATGTTCGATCGGGCGCACCACGGCCTCAATCTCCGTATTTGTTCGTCAGGGGCATCAGCCGTTCGTGGCCGAACGAGCAGGAGGAAAGACGCAGCACGGGCGGGAACTGGTAGCGTTTCTTCTCGTTGCGCATGATCATCGAATGGATCTTCTCCACCACTTCGGCGTCGAAGCCCGCATTGACGATCTCCTCGCGGTGCTGCCCCTCCTCGATCATGCGGAACAGAATGACGTCCACCACCTCGTAGGGAGGCAGGATGTCGCTGTCCTTCTGCCCGGGGTGCAGCTCCGACGAAGGCTCCTTGGTCAGGATGCTTTCGGGAATCGGATTGCCCATCGTGCGGTTGATATAGCGCGCCACGTCGTACATTTCGCTTTTGTAAAGGTCGCCCGTGGGGCTGAACGCCCCGGCCGTGTCGCCGTAAAGCGTGCAGAGTCCCAGCGCGTTCTCGCTCTTGTTCGAGGAGTTGAGCAGGATATGCCCCGTCTTGTTCTGCAGGGCCATGAGCAGCACGGTGCGGATACGGGTCTGGATGTTCTCCTCGGTCGAGTCGAACTCCGTGCCGCCGATCACCGGCTTGAGCGTGTTCACCACGCTGGTGTAGATCTCCGAAATGGGAATGACGTTGTAACCGATGCCCAGGTTCGCGGCCAGCCGCTTGGCATCCTCCACCGACTCGTCGGACGAAAAGGGCGAAGGCATGAGCAGCGCCCGGACATTCTCCGCCCCCAGCGCATCCACGGCGATCGAGGCCACCACGGCCGAGTCGATGCCGCCCGAAAGGCCGATCGAGGCTTTCGCGTAGCCGTTCTTGCGGAAGAAGTCGCGTACGCCGCAGCGGGCCGCCTCGTAGATCAGCCGCGTACGCTCATTATACGACGACGAGACCGCAATCGGTGCGGCCTCGGCCTTCGTATCGAAGATCTGGAAATCCTCTTCGAAACTCTTCATCATCACGACCACCTCGCCGCGGCTGTTCATCGCCCCCGAAGTGCCGTCGTAAACGATCTCCGTCGAACCGCCCACCTGATTGGCCATCACGAGGTTCTTGCCCTCGACGAAGGCCAGGTCGCGCATCATCTCGTAGCGGTAGGTCATCGTTCCCTTGCCGTAACGGCGGGCGTTGATCGAGATGATCGTCTCCACCGACTTGTCGAAATCGCGCTCGCGGCTCAGATCGTCGCCCACCACCACGGCGCACTTGTGGCCCTTGACGGTGATGTACTCGTAGCCCTTCGAAGGGACCAGAAAACCCATTTCGCGCCGCGCCGAGATGTATTTCTTGCCGATATAGCGCTGTATCCTGCCGTTTTCGAGAAGCGCGGCGGCGCTGATCGTTCCCTCGCGGGTCAGCACCGGAAGCCCCACCAGGGCCGTGATCCCGTCGCAGCGGGACGCTATCTTCTCCAGCGCCTCTTCGCACAGTTCGAGAAAGGTCGTCTTGCGCAGCAGGTCGAAGGCCGGCGTGCCGCTCACGGCCTGCTCGGCGAAAATCACCAGATCGGCGCGCCGCGCCTTCGCCTCGTCGATCGCGCCGACGATCTTCGCCGTGTTTCCGTCGATATCCCCCACCGTGTAGTTCAGCTGGGCTATGGCTATTTTCATGGCAGTAATTTAAGTCGGTAAGTTACAACTCCGCAAATTTAAAGATTATTTGCAAAAGTCGGAAAAATTTTCAATGTTAATAATATAACAGGCCGCCCCGCCGAACGCCCCCGCCGCCGGCATCTCCGAAGCGGAACGCGGCCCCCCGGCTCCGCATTCCGGCCGCACTTCGCACCGGCCGGATACGGCGGAGGCTCCCCGTCCTTTCCGGACGGAGAGCCTCCGCATGTCGCACGACACGTCTCCCTACTCCTGCTCCCCGGCGGGATCGGCGACCAGGATACGACCGCAGTACTCGCAGACGATGATTTTCTTTCCCTGGCGAATGTCCACCTGGCGCTGGGGCGGAATGCGGTTGAAGCAGCCTCCGCAGGCGTCGCGCCTGACGGTCACCACGGCCAGTCCGTTGCGGACGTTGCGGCGGATACGCTCGTAAGCCGCCAGCAGGCGCTCGTCGATCTTCTCCTTGGCGCGGGCCTCCTGCGCTTCGTATTCGGCCACCTGCGGCGCCGTCTCGGCCTCGATGCCGTCCAGCTCGGCCTTCTTGGCCTGCAGATCGGCGGCACGGCCCTCCACGAGCCCCTCGGCCTCCTCCAGCTGGAGTTTCTTGGCCTTGATGCCCGCGGCGTACTCCTTCAGGCGCTTCTCGGCCAGCTCGATCTCGAGCTCCTGGTACTCGATCTCCTTCGAAATGGCGTCGAACTCGCGGTTGTTGCGCACGTTGTTCTGCTGTTCCTTGTAGTTTCCGATCATGATCCGGGCCTGATCCACCTCGCGCTTGCGCTGTTTCGTGAGCGTGTTCAACTCCTCGATCTCGGCGTTGATGTGCTCGATGCGGGTCTTCATTCCGGCCACTTCATCCTCGAGGTCCTGCACCTCGAGAGGCAGTTCACCTTTCACCTTGTTGATCTCGTCGATCCGGCTGTCGATCTTCTGCAGTTCGTAGAGCGCCAGAATCTTCTCCTGCATCGAGTAATCAACTTCGGCAGTCTTCTTTTGTGTTGCCATATGTTGTCTTTAGAGTTTAGACTTAAACCAGATAATTCACCGGATTGCGAGAGCATTCACTCTTGCGAACCGCAAAGGTACGTAAATTTTTCGACAAAATGTCAAATAAAAGCTGAATTGCGCAATATTCGCTTTCAAAATGGCCTATATCCGCCACGGTGAGGGCCTTATCGGGCATCATGAAGTCGTTGTACTTCATGTCGGCCGTGAGGTAGAAATCGGCCCCGGCGCGGCGTGCGTCGCCGATGAGCGAGGCCCCGGCCCCGGTGCAGACGGCCACGCGGCGCACCGCGGAAGAGGCGATGTCGCTGTAACGTACGACGCTCGCCCCGAGCCGCCGCTGAATAAAGCGCATGAACTCCACGGTATCGACCGCTTCCGCGAGCTCGCCCACGACGCCGAATCCGACACCCTCCTCGGCCGCGGGCTGCAACACGCGGAGGTTCCCCACGCCCAGCATCCCGGCCAGATGCCAGCTCATGCCTCCCGGAGCGCTGTCGAGGTTGGTGTGGCAGGCGTACAGCGCGATGCCGCGGCGGATGGCCCGTTCGACGCAGCGCTGCACCGTGTCCGCCGAATTGAAGCGCTTGAGCGCATGGAAGACGATCGGATGGTGCGTCACGACCAGGTCGCATCCCAGCCGCTCGGCCTCGTCCAGCACCTCCTCGGTCACGTCCACGGCCAGCAGCGCGGCGTGCGCCTCGTCCTCCCCGCGACCCACGATAAGCCCCGCATTGTCATAGGATTCCTGCCACCGAAGCGGCGCAAAGGTTTCGATAACCGTCGTAATATCCCTGATCTTCATAATCCTGAAAAATATGTCATCCGTTTTCTCCGCTCCGCGGCTCCGAACGCCGGAACCTTCCGGAAACGGTCCGCGCCCCAGAATCTCAGAACAACGACTGCTCGTAGAAGGCGAACAGCTCCTTGTGCTCCGGCTCCTCCTTCTTGCGGCGGGGCTTGCGCACCGGACGCCGCGCGGCGCCGGGCGCTCCGTCCGCCGGGGATTCCGCTCCGGACGGAGCGCCGGCCGCTTCGTCGATCTTCACGACGGCCCGGTTCCGGCGGCGCGCCGGAGTCTCCGTATCGGGTATTCCTGCCTGCGGAGCCTCCGCGGCAGGCGTCGCCGCATCATCCGCAGATACGGCGGGCGGGGTATCGGGCGCGAGGCTCCCGGCCGCCGCGGGTCGTTCCGCGGAAACCGGTGCGGACGCGGGCGTTTCCGCCGGGGATTCGGCGCCGTAGTCGTCGCCCACCGCCACGATCTCGCCGTCGGCGGTCTTCAGGTCCTCGCGGACCTCGACGAGCAGGGCCCGAATCCGCTGCAACCGCTCCAGCAATTCGCCCGAGCGGTCCGCCGCATCGCCCGCAGGCTGGCGGCGCATCGCCCGCTTGGCCCCTTCGAGCGTCATGCCGCACTCCTTGACCAGGTGGTAGATCCGCTTCAGGTTCTCGACGTCCTGCGGCGTGAAGAGCCGGTTGCCCTTCTTGTTCCGCTTCGGCCGCAACACGCTGAACTGCGACTCCCAATGACGGATGAGCGACTGATTGACGTCGAACATTTCGGCGACCTCGCCCATCGAGTAATAGAGTTTTTCAGCCATATCTGTCAATCCTGTTTTATGATTCGCAACGAATTGGGATACAAGTTGTTCACCCGCCGCCCGATCCGCTTGGCGAAGCCCAGCGCGCGGCCGCGGGCCGCAATGAGGTTCATCCCCTCGGCCAATTCCCCGGGCGGGATGTCCTGCCGCCGCAGGTAGCGCACCGCCGTCGGCCCGTCCAGCTCCGCCACGGGCAGCGCCCCGCGGTTCAGCCCCGTGTGGAAGGCCAGCGCCGGATCGGGCTTCAGCACCCCCCGGAACACCTGTCCGAACGCCACGCCGGAATAGATCGCGGGCAGCGCTTCCGAAAGCGCCCGGACGGCGTCGGCCTGCGCCGCGAACCAGCCGTAGCAGGAGCCGGCCACCGTGCCGAAGCGCATCGCGCCGGGATCGAGCGTCCAGCGCGCCAGCTCGGCCGCAGTCGCCCGGTCGGCCGGAGCGAACACCGCACGGCGCGCCCGGGGCGTGCGCATCCGCCCCTCCGCATCGGGAGCCTTGCGGGCCACGGCGGCGAAAAATCCCTCGCCGACGGCCCGGTGGGGATAGAACCGATAGGTGCGGAACGCACCGACCCGGCCGCAGACGACGCTCCAGGCCCCGTCCACGGGCCGCTCCTCCGTCTCGGCAGCCTCGCTGCCGACGGCGGCGAGCAGCCGCTCCAGCACGCCCTCGTCCTCGTCGCGGTTGAACGTGCAGGTGCTGTACAGCAGCGTGCCGCCGGGTTTGAGCGCCCGCCACGCCTCGCGCAGAATCTCCTCCTGCCGCGCGGCGCACACGCGCACGCCGCCCTCGCTCCACTCGGCGCGGGAGGCCGGGTCCTTGCGGAACATGCCCTCGCCCGAACAGGGGGCATCTACGGCCACGACGTCGAACCACGCCTCGAAGTCGCAGACGGCGCGCGGCTCGCAGGTCGTCACCACGACGTTGCCCGTGCCCCACTTGCGGACGTTGTCCGCCAGCACGGCGGCGCGGCGGCGGTCGATCTCGTTGGCGACGACCAGCCCCTCCGGCCCCGCGAGCGAGGCGTAGAGCGTCGTCTTGCCGCCCGGAGCGGCGCAGAGGTCCAGCACACGCGCACCGCGTACCGCCGCGCCGCCGAGCAGGTGTCCGACCGCCTGCGACGACGCCTCCTGCACGTAGTAGGCCCCGGCGTGGAAGTCGCTGTCGAAGGTGAACTGCGGCCGCGAAGCGAGGTAAAGGCCCCCGGCGCACCAGGGAACCCGCCCCGCGACGTCGAGCTGCGGCAGGCCGGGCGGTGTCTCCGTCCCGGAAAACGCCGCGCTCCCGGAGGCCCCGGAAGACACGGACGCACCGGATACGGCCTGCGGTGTCCCAGCGCCCCCCGGCCCCCCGGGGAGCACTTCGGGAAACAGCTCCGGGAGCCGGTCCGTCCCCGTCTTCGCGGGATTCAGGCGTACGGAGACCGGCGGCGGCGCGTCGAGCGCCCCGCACAGGGCGCGCCCTTCGGCCGTCCCGAGGTCGCGCAACACGCGTTCGACGAATTTCGGAGGCAGTTCCATGCTATTTTCCGGCCGCTTTCAGCGCATCGAGGCGCGCGCAAATCTTATCCAGCACCGCGGGGTCCGAGACGAAGTCCTCGTGGTCCTTGTCCACGACGAGCACCTCGCCGTCGTAGTTGTGTTCGATCCAGTCGTTGTACTTGTCGTTGAGCCGCTTGAGGTACAGCTCGTCGATGTTCATCTCGTATTCGCGGCCCCGCTTGCGGATCTGCGAGGTGAGCGTCGGCACGCCCGCCTTGAGGTAGATCAGCAGGTCGGGCTTGGGAATGAGCGTCGTGACGAGCCGGAAAATGCTCATGTAGGTCTCGATGTCGCGCGTGGCCATCAGCCCCATCTCGTGAAGGTTGCTCGCGAAGATGTACGCGTCCTCGTAGATCGTGCGGTCCTGGATGATGTCGCCCTGCGAGACGTCGGAGAGCATCTCCATCGTCTGCCGGATGCGGCTTCCGAGGAAATAGATCTGCAAGTTGAACGACCAGCGGTTCATGTCCTCGTAAAAATCGCCGATATAGGGGTTGTTGCTCTCCTCGAGGTAGGACCGCGCGTCGTAACGCGCCGTGAGCATCTGGGTCAGCGTGGTCTTCCCGCTGCCGATATTTCCGGCTATGGCTATATACATAATGATCCGTGTTTTAATCCTGTTCCGTTATCCGCTCCCCGTCCAGCGCGAGCACGTCGTCCGCCACGCGGCGATCGTTCACCAGCCGCGGGACCTTGTTCTTGCCCCGCGCACGCATCCATCGCAGGAAATAGCCCCGGGGAACCGTCACGATGCGCTGCCGTTCGAGCGTCGTGCGGCGCTTGGCATCGTAGTCCGAATTGACGGCCCGCAGCGCCTCGTCAAGCGCCCCGGCGAACCGTTCGGCGCTCTCCGGCTCGCGGTCGAACTCCACGATCCACTCGTGCGCCCCCCGTTCGCGCAGCGACATGTAGCACGGCGCCACGGTGTACTCCGCGACCGCGGCTCCCGACGCGCGGCAGGCCGCGGCCAGCGCCCGGTCGGCGTTATCGGCGATCAGCTCCTCGCCGAAGACGTTGATATACTGTTTCGTCCGGCCCGCGAAGCGGATGCGGTAGGGCGTCGTCGAGGTGAACTCCACCGTGTCGCCGATCTCGTAGCGCCACAGGCCGTTGTTCGACGTGACGAGCATCGCATAGACCTTGCCGCACTCCACGTCGGCCAGCGGCACGATGCGCTCCCCGTCGCGGAACTCGAAGAACGTGCCGTAGTCGAGCATCAGCAGCATGTCGTCGCGGCCCGGGTCGTCGGCCAGCGCGAAGAAACCCTCCGAAGCGTTATAGGTCTCCATGTAGTGCATCCCCTCCGAAGGCAGCAGCTCTTCGAACATGCGGCGGTAGGGGGTGAACTCCACCCCGCCGTGGGCGAACAGCTCCAGCCGGGGCCACACTTCGAGCAGATTCTTCCGCCCGGTGAACTCCAGCACGCGGCGCATGAGCGCCAGATTCCACGACGGCACGCCCGCGAAGGCCGTGATCGGTTCGCCGACGCATTCGCGGCAGATCGCCTCGCACTTCGCGTCGAAGTCGGGAATGATCGCCGTCCCGATGCGCGGCGCGCGGAACCAGCCGCTCCAGAAGGTCGTCTCGTGGATCAGCAGCGCCGAGAGGTCCCCCACGAGGTTCCGCCCCTCGCACGCGCACGAACCGCCGAGCGTCAGGGTCTTGCCGTCGAAGACCCGCGTGCCGGGATAGGCCGCGGCGTAGAGCGTCGCCACGTCGCGCATACCCAGCGTATGATTCCACCACAACGACTCCCGCGTGACGGGGATGTACTTGCTGCGGTCGGAGGTCGTGCCCGACGAACGGGCGAACAGCCGGACGCGCCCGGGGGCCGTGACGCTGCGCACGCCCGCCATCATACGCTCGACATAGGGCTTGAAGGTCTCGTAGTCGAACGTCTCGACCTGCGACTGGAACCGCTCCACGGAGCGGATGTGCCGCAGGTCGTAGCGGTCGCCGAACTCCGTCAGGCGGCCCCGGCGCACCAGACGGCGGAGCATCCGCTCCTGCGTCTCGACGGGGTGCCGCCGGAAGCGGTCGATCGCCCGCGCACGCTGCGAGAACCACGTCTTGAGAATCGTATTGCGAAAAGACATAGTCAGTTAAAATAATACCCCACCTTCCCCACCGACGCAGGCATGGCGAAGAGCACGACCCGGTCGTAAGCCGAAATCTGCGTGTCGTCCACGGCGATGAAAACCTTGTCGCCGCGCACGATGCCGCCGATGATCGCGTCCTCGGGCAGCCCGAGGTCCTTGATCGGGGCCTTCGTGGCCGGGGAGTTGGGCTTGACGATGAACTCCAGCACCTCGGCGTCGCTGCCCGTGAGGCACTTGATCGCCTGCACGTCGGTAGACATGGTGAAACGGAAAATATTCGACGCCGTGACCAGCTTCTTGTTGATGATCGTGTCGATGCCGATCGACTCGGCCAGATTGATGTAATTGAGGTTCTCGACCTCGGCGATCACCTTCTTCACGCCCATGCGCTTGGCAAGCATCGCCGCCAGGATGTTCGTCTCGCTGCGGCCCGTCACGGCCACGAAGGCGTCCATGTTCGAAAGCCCTTCCTCCATCATCGCCTCCGTATTGCGGCCGTCCTCGTTGATGATGAGCGTCTTGTCGAGCGTCTCGGCCAGCCGGTAGGCCTTCTCGGCGTTGTAGTCCACCAGTTTGATGTTGATCTCGTCCTGCAACTCCGTGGCGATGCGGATGCCGATGCGCGAGCCGCCGAGGATCATCATGTTGCGCACGTCGATATTCGACCGACCGGAGAGCTCCATCACGTCGTGCACGGCGTCCTGCCGCGCGATGACGTAGATCACGTCGCCCTCCAGGTAGCGTTCGCCCAGACGCGGAATGATCGTCTCGCCGCCGCGCGTGATGGCCACGGTGCGGTAGCTCAGCGCCTCCTGCCCCTCGCCGAACCCCGACAGCGCCTCGCCCACGAGCGGCGAAGCCGGTTCGAGGCGGAAGACAGCCAGCGAGAGCTTGCCGCTCGAGAAATCGACGTACTCGGTGGTCGAGGTATGGCCCAGCAGGTTGATCACCTCGCGCGCCGCGACCTTCTCGGGATAGAACAGGTAGTCGATGCCCATGTCGATGAACAGCTCCTTGTTGTCCGGTTCGAGGTACTCGTTGTTGTCGATGCGGGCGATGGACTTCTTCGCCCCGAGCCGCTTGGCCAGCGTCGCCGCCACGATATTGTCCGTCTCCTCGTGATTGACGGCGATGAAAAGGTCGCACCTGCGCACCGCAGCGCGCCGCAGCACCGCGAAGGTCGTCGAGTCGCCCTCGACGGTGAGCACGTCGGCCAGACTGCCCACCTCGGCCAGCAGTTTCTGGTCGGCGTCGATAATGGTGATATCGTGGCCGTTGCCGCTCAACATCCGGGCCAGATGGCTGCCCATCTCGCCGGCTCCCGCAATTACGATCTTCATGGTCCGTGGTTCGCCGCCGGAGCCTCCCCCGCCGCACGCCGGGACACCGGCGAACGCGGAGCGGGAAACGACGGCCGCATTTTTGCAATTTAACTCACAAATATATACATTTGTCCCGGAAACCGCAAATCGCGGGAAAATTAAAAAACGAAACGTATGCCCTCCTGGTTGATCCTTCTGCTATGCGCCGTGGCGGCCGTCGGTCTGTTCGTCCTCGGCATGTCGCTGACGCTGATGATAAAAGGCCATCACATCGACTCGGAAATCTCGACCAACAAGAACATGCAGCGGCTCGGAATCAAATGCGCCGTCCAGGAGACGCGCGAGGAGGACGGCACGGCCGCCTGCTCCGACGCCTCCCCGCTGTCCGGCTGCTCGGGCAACTGCGGGGCCTGCGACATCGAGCACAAATAGCCTCCCCGGCGCCCCGCCCCGGAGGCCCGGAAAAAGGCCGTTCCGGAAAAAATCGGGCTCCGGGAACGACAGGAATCCTACAATTCGCAGTATTTCGACCGGCAGACGAACCAGGGGTTGTGCAGGTCCGCCTCGTTGTACCGCAGCTCCGCATCCCCGGGCAGCGAACGGGTCGTCCCGCCGGCCTCCGCGAGAATGAGCTCCCCGGCGGCCGTATCCCACTCGTAGGTGCGGGTCGTACGCACGTAGTAGTCCACGCTCCCCTCGGCCAGCATGCAGAATTTATAGGAACTGCCCTGCTCGACGACCTCCAGATCGGGATGCCGCGCCCGCAGGCGTTCGATATGCTCGTGCGTCTCGGATGTCTGGTGCGAACGCGAAACGGCCACCCGCAGGTGGTCGTGACGCCCCTCCCGGGGCAGCGGCAGCCGGGTCCAGCCGCAGACGATCTCGTCGTAGGTGTAGGAGGCGCCGGCATCCGGAGCGACGCCCTCCTTGAGAAAGGAGCCGGCATTCCGCCCCGCGACATACATCTTCCCGAAATAGGGCACATAGACCACCGCTCCGATGCAGACGTTGTTCTCCATCAGGGCGATATTGACCGTGAACTCGTTGTTGCCCTTGATGAACTCCACCGTCCCGTCCAGCGGGTCCACCAGCCAGTAAAGCTCCCAGTTGCAGCGCTCCTCGTAGCGCATCTCGCGCCCCTCCTCCGAAAGGATCGGAATGCGCGTCGGCCCGAGGTACTCGCGGATGGTCCGGTGAGCCAGCCGGTCGGCCACCGTGATCGGCGTGCGGTCGTCCTTGAGGCTTATGTCGTAGTCGTCGAGGTTCTTATAGACTTGCATGATCGAGGCTCCGGCTCTCACGGCCGCATTGAACAGGGGCGGCAGCAGATACATTCTCACCTTGTCGTCAATCATCGTAGCGCGTTTTTGGGAATCCGAAGTTTGCATTGCCATGGTAAAGGTAACAACAATTTATCATATAACGAAGGATGCGGCGCACATATTTTGCGCCGTTCCGCTTTCGGACACGATCCCCGACCCGGGGACGAACGAGGGCGGAAGCGGAGGCTCCCTCCGCGCGTCGAAAACCGTGCCGGAACGCCGCGGTGCGAAAAAATTCCGCACAACGTTTTGCATATCCCGCAAAAAGCCGTATATTTGCACTCCGAATTATGTTTCAACACATAACACTCGAATTTAATGTACGTTATAGTAGAGATCGCAGGTCAGCAATTCAAAGCTGAAAAAGGTCGGAAACTTTATGTTCACCGTCTTCAGGGCGAAGAGAATTCGTCCGTAAGTTTCGACAAAGTCCTGCTCGCAGACAACGACGGTCAGGTCAAGGTCGGCGCACCTGTAGTAGAAGGCGCCGCAGTGAAATGCAAGATCCTGAAACATCTGAAGGATGACAAGGTTCTGGTCTTCAAGAAGAAGCGCCGCACGGGCTACCAGAAGTGCAACGGCCATCGCCAGTACCTGACGCAGATTCTCGTGGAGGAAATTGTTGCATAAACCTTTAAAAACGAAAGTAACATGGCACACAAGAAAGGTGTAGGTAGTTCGAAGAACGGCCGCGAGTCGGAAAGCAAGCGACTCGGCATCAAATTGTTCGGCGGCCAGTTCGCAAAGGCGGGCAACATCATCGTCCGTCAGCGCGGCACGGTTCATAACGCCGGCGAGAACGTAGGCATGGGCAAGGATCACACGCTGTTCGCACTCGTGGACGGAACCGTGGAGTTCTGCAAGAAGAGCGAGGGCAAATCCTACGTGAGCGTAACTCCGCTGAGCGAGTAAGCCAGCGGCACTGCAAAAGTTCGGGGGGGGGTGATAAGGTCTGCCTCCGGAAAGGAAAACGAAATCATCGGTCTCCGGTTCGCCGGGGACCGATTTTTCTTTTTCATCGCAGGAACGACCGGAAACGAACGCGGCAGGTCTCCCCTGCTATCGGCCCCTGTCCGGCGGAGGCTGGAAGAGACAGGGACGGCGGTAGCAGAGATTTTCGCGCGGCAGCACCGAAGAGGTCCGGACCGGCAGATGAAAGGTCCGAAACCCGGAAACAGGCGGCAACGACGGCCATAAAGGCGGTCGGGGAAAAGGCCGGGGCAACCGGAACTGCCGGGGCAGGACCCGGCCTCCGGAGCGACAGGCAGCCGGAGCGAGGGGTTACCGGAGCGACAGGCTGCCGGAACGACAGGCACGGAAAATCCGGCTGCCGGGGAGTATCGCAAAACAGACGCAAAAAGTCCGGCTGCGGAATGCAGCCGGACCTGTCGCACGAAGATGCGGGACAGCCCGCACCGTGTCTATTTCCGCTCCGCTTCGGCGGAAGCCTCGGGAGCCGCGGCACGGAACCCGGCCAGCAGCGTCTTGTCGTCGTAGAGCTTCAGCTCCGAACCCACGATCTCGTAGCGATCCACTTCGTCGAGCATCCTGACGAAAGCATCCTCGTACTGCATGTCGGGGCAGGCCATCCGGGTCATGCCCAGATTGCCGAACTCCAGCTTGCCGTCCTGCTTCTCGTACTTGCCGAAGAAGCGGTTGCAGTTGGTGCGTCCCGAAACGAGCGTGTCGGCGGCATCGAATTTCAGCGTGAAGGCATCCGCCCCGGCATTGATCGCTTCGGCGGGGATTCCCTCCATCTCCGCGAGTTTCCAGGTCGTGCCTTCGAGTGCGGTCTGCGCGCCTCCGCAGCAAGCCGTCATGGCTGCAAACAGAACGGCAGCCGTAAAAATCTTTTTCATGCTTTATTGTTTTTAAAGAGTCATTTCAACCGACGGGTCCGCCGGGAAGCCCCGGCCGCAGACGGAATCGCAAATATACGCAAAGATTCCCGCATCCGCAAAAAAGCGGGCCGCCTTATAAGGCCGGCCCGCAACTTGCATGCCCGAAAGAGCGTCAGATCTTCTGAAGCCGCAGCGCGATCTCCATTTCGGTCGTATTGTCCTTGAGATCCTTGATGATCTTGCCAGCGTCGATGCCCATCGTCACCGACGAATCGAGCGAACCGAGCAGCGAGGAGAATACGTCGAGGAACGGAACCATCATGGCACGGTCCACATAAACCTTGACCACACCGTTCTCCTGAACATATTTCAGCGGAATGGCGTAATAATCATCGGCCGATACGATACCCAGCGAGGGATACTGCGTCAGCAGTCCGTCGATCAATGCGGGAACGTCGAGGTCGGCTCCGCCCGCGGCCTTCAGAAAGTCACGGCCGATCTTGAAATAGAGCTTGCTGTCCTTCGTGTAGTAGCCGATCGCACCCTCGGGCAGAATCTCCGAGGTCTCGGCGTTCGGGAACGACTTCACCTCCTCACCGAACTTCGGTTCCAACAAAGCGCCCAAAATGGCCGAAACGTCCGTTCCCTCGACGATCAGATCCTTGTACTGCGCACCGAACGAACCGTCGTTGTTCAGCTCCACGCCGATCAGGCCGCCCTTCACGATACCCGATCCTATGGCCTCGACCATGCTCAGCACCGTATTCATCGGCATCTGATAAGGAAAACCGAAAATCTCCGTCAGGTCTATTCCCGGAATGTTGTCGGGATCGGTCCATGTAACGTCGAAAGTCAGGTAGTACTCCTGCATCTCTTCGGGATCGGCGGCGGTCGGCCGGGATACGGAGGCCGGCTTATAGCTGCCGATAAGCTCCGAGGAGAAAGGCGGCGGCGTATTTTTCTTGTTATCGTCGTCGCACGACACGGACGACACGGCTATCGCACAGAGAGCGGCGATCAGCGAGAATTTCGTAAACAGGTTTTTCATAACGATCTTATTAAAGTGTTTTCCATTCAATTCCGGACAAAAATATCCCTTTCCGCAGAATGAAACAAATTAATTCATCGGACCCGGGGCATTCCCCCACGAACGCACCGTTTTTCATCACGAAAAAAAACACGGAAGGGCCGCGGCAGACAAGCCGCGGCCCTTCGCACCTATTTTTATATACGGGATCAGTACTCCATCTTCGCACGGCGCACATAGCCGTTGTAACGCCACTTGGCGTTCTCCTCGGCAGCGGCGAACAACTCGTCGGCCTCGGCCGGGAAGGATTTCTGCAACGACGTGTAGCGCACCTCCTTCATCAGGAACTCGCGGAACTTCGTCCAGTCCGGCTCCTTCGAGTCGAGCACGAAGGGATTCTTGCCCTCCTCCTCGAGCTGCGGATTGTAGTGCCACAGATGCCAGTAGCCGCAGGCCACGGCCTCCTTGCCCACGGTCTGCGTGCGCGTCATGCCGCCCTTGATGCCGTGGTTGATACACGGCGCATAGGCGATCACCAGCGACGGACCCGGGTAGGCCTCGGCCTCCTTGAGCACGTTGAAGAGCTGCTGCTGCGAAGCGCCGATCGAAACCTGCGCCACATAGACATAGCCGTAGGTCATGGCCATCGCGCCGAGGTCCTTCTTGCGGATGCGCTTGCCGCTCGAAGCGAACTTCGCCACGGCGCCCACGGGAGTGGCCTTCGACGACTGTCCGCCGGTGTTGGAGTAAACCTCGGTGTCGATCACCAGGATATTCACGTCCTGACCCGACGCCAGCACGTGGTCCACGCCGCCGTAGCCGATGTCGTAGCCCCAGCCGTCGCCGCCGATGATCCACTGCGACTTCTTCACGAGCCAGTCCTTGTGCTCGAGAATCTTCCGGCAGTAGTCGCAGCCGCAGGCCTCCAGCATCGGAAGCAGGCGTGCCGTGACCTCGGCCGAACGGGCCGACGAACCGCGGTTCCCGATCCACTCGCGCATCACGCCCTTCAACTCCTCGGAGCACTTGTCGCACGAGGCGATGGCGGCCTCCATCGTCTCCTGGATCCGGTCGCGGAGCTTCTCGATACCGATGTGCATACCCAGACCGAACTCGGCGTTATCCTCGAAGAGCGAGTTGGCCCAGGCCGGCCCCTGCCCCTTCTCGTTGGTGCAGTAGGGCGTCGAGGGAGCCGAACCCGAATAGATCGAGGTGCAGCCCGTGGCGTTGGCGACCATCATCTTGTCGCCGAACAGCTGCGTGATGGCCTTGATGTAGGGCGTCTCGCCGCAGCCGGCGCAGGCTCCCGAGAACTCGAACAGCGGCTGCGCGAATTGCAGGTTCTTCACCGATTTGGTCTTATCGACGACCTGCTTGTAGCCGATGTTCCCGGTGATGTAGTCCCAGTTCTTCTGCTGCGGGAGCTGCTCCTCGAGCGGACGCATGACGAGCGCCTTCTGCTTGGCGGGGCAGACGTCCACGCAGTTGCCGCAGCCCGTACAGTCGAGCGGCGAAATCTGGATGCGGAACTTGTACTCCTTCGTCTCGCCCAGGCCCTGCTTCCACTCCACGCCCGAAGCGGCGGCCTCCTCCTCCGTGGCGAGGAACGGACGGATCACGGCGTGCGGGCAGACATAGGCGCACTGGTTGCACTGAATACAGTTGGCGATCTGCCACTCGGGAACGTTCACGGCGATACCGCGCTTCTCGTAGGCGGCCGTGCCGTTGTCCCACGTGCCGTCCTCGCGGCCGTCGAAGGCCGAGACGGGCAGCCGGTCGCCCTTCAGGCCGTTGATCGGCTCGACGATCCGGCGGACGAACTCGGGATACGAGGCGTTCGAGACGTGCTCGAAGCCCTTGTCCTCGATCGCGGCCCACTCGGCCGGAACCTCGACCTTCACCACGGCGCTGCCGCCGGCATCCACGGCCGCGTAGTTCATGTTCACGATGTCCTCGCCCTTCTTGCCGTAGGACTTCAGGATGGCGTGCTTCATCTCCTCGACGGCCTTCTCGAACGGAATGACGTTCGCAATCTTGAAGAAGGCCGACTGCATGATCGTATTCGTGCGCGAACCCAGCCCCAGCTCGGCGGCGATCTTCGTGGCGTTGATGACGTAGAAGTTGATCCTGTTCTTGGCAAGGTAAGCCTTCATGTGGTCGGGCAGCGTGGCGCAGGTGGTCTCGGGGTCATGCACCGAGTTGAGCAGGAACGAGCCGCCGGGCTTCAGGCCCTTCAGCACGTCGTACTTGTCCACGTACGACGGCACGTGGCAGGCCACGAAGTCGGGCGTGGTCACCAGATAGGGCGACGTGATGGGCAGGTCGCCGAAACGCAGGTGCGACGAGGTATAGCCGCCCGACTTCTTCGAGTCGTAGGAGAAGTAGGCCTGGCAGTACTTGTTCGTCGAACCGCCGATGATCTTGATCGAGTTCTTGTTGGCGCCCACCGTGCCGTCGGCGCCCAGACCGAAGAACAGCGCCTCGAACGTGCCGGGCTTGGCGAGCGAAATCTCCTCGCCCACCGGGAGCGAGAGGTTCGTCACGTCGTCGGTGATGCCCACCGTGAAGTGCTCCTTCGGAGCCTCCGCGGCCAGGTTCTCGAAGACGGCCAGAATCTGGGCCGGCGTGGTGTCCTTCGACGAGAGGCCGTAGCGGCCGCCGACGATCATCGGCTGGAGCTTCTTGCCGTAGAACATGGACTTCACGTCGAGGTAGAGCGGCTCGCCCTCGGCTCCCGGCTCCTTCGTGCGGTCGAGCACGCAGACTCGTTTGACGCTCGCGGGCAGCACGTCGAAGAAATATTTCTCCGAGAAGGGACGGTAGAGGTGTACGGTCACCAGACCCACCTTGCGGCCCTGCTTCGACAGGTAGTCGATCGTCTCCTTGACGGTCTCCGTCACCGAGCCCATGGCCACGACGATGTGTTCGGCCTCGGGATGGCCGTAATAGACGAAAGGTTTGTAGTCGCGGCCCGTGATCTTCGAGATCTCGCGCATGGTGTCGGCCACCATGTCGGGCACGGCGTCGTAGAACTTGTTGGCCGCCTCGCGCGTCTGGAAATAGATGTCGGGGTTCTGCGCCGTACCGCGCGTGACGGGGTGCTCGGGGTTGAGCGCCCGGGCACGGAAGGCCTTCAGCGCATCGCGGTCGAGCAGCGCCGTGAGCGACGCCTCGTCGATCAGCTCGATCTTCTGAATCTCGTGCGAGGTGCGGAATCCGTCGAAGAAGTGCAGGAAAGGCACGCGGGCCTTCAGCGCCACGAGGTGCGCGACGCCCGCCAGGTCCATCACCTCCTGCACGGACGAGGTGGCCAGCATGGCGAAGCCCGTCTGCCGGGTGGCCATCACGTCCTGATGGTCGCCGAAGATCGACAGCGACTGCGCGGCCAGCGCGCGGGCCGAAACGTGGAAGACGCCCGGCAGCAGCTCGCCCGAAATCTTGTACATATTGGGGATCATCAGCAGCAGACCCTGCGACGCGGTGAACGTCGAGGTCAGGGCGCCGCTCTGCAGCGAACCGTGCACGGCGCCCGCGGCGCCCGCCTCCGACTGCATCTCGACGACCTTCACGGTCTCGCCGAAGATATTCCTGCGCCCCTGCGCGGCCCACTCGTCCACGAGTTCGGCCATCGTCGATGACGGCGTGATGGGATAGATCGCCGCAACCTCCGAGAACATGTAAGCCACATGAGCCGCAGCGTAGTTTCCATCACACGTGATGAATTTCTTTTCTGCCATTTTTCCGAGTTTTAGATAATATTCGTGTGTTATGACGGCCTTCCGGCCGCTGTCCTGCGGGACAGCGCTGCAAAGATAAAAAATTCGGCGCAAAAAACAGCCCGGTTTCCGTCCGAAAAATTGTAAAAAAACACGTTTTCGGGTGTTATCCGAATAACAGCCGCATTGTTATTCGGATAACAGAAACACGCATAGAATCACGGGGTTGCGAAAAGGGACTTTCCGACAGCGGATTACCCGCAACGCTCCCGCGCGGCGCGGCGGAATGCGGCAAAGGAAGGTGCGGCACAGCAAGGTGCGGCAGGGTGCGGCGGGACACGGCGGAGTACGGCAGTACGGCAGGACGGCGCGGCACAAAAAGTGCGGCGGGACACGGCGCGGCGGGACGCGAAAGACCCGGAGACGCAGGGACGGCCGCATCACGGTCCGAACGCAGGCTCCCCCGGAGGCCCGGAAGCCCGGCCGCCCCGACCGGACATTTCTCCGGAAACTCCGCACGAACTCCCTCCCCCGGACGGAACCGTGGGGAACGAAGGGTCCCCGACGACGGCTGCGGAAATAAATTTGACATTGCACGCTCCTTGCACTATCTTTGCCGTATGATCGCATACGAACGAACGACACTCGCCAACGGCCTGACCGTGGCGGTGAACCGCGACCGGGCCTCGAAGCTCGCCGCGGTGAACATCCTCTACAAGGTCGGGGCGCGCAACGAAAACCCCGCACGCACGGGATTCGCCCACCTGTTCGAGCACCTCATGTTCCGCGGCACGCGCGAAGTGCCGAACTTCGACCTGCCGGTGCAGATGGCCTCGGGCGACAACAACGCCTTCACGAACAACGACTACACGGACTTCTACATCACGCTCCCGAAGGACAATCTCGAAACGGCACTCTGGCTCGAAAGCGACCGCATGGAAGGGCTGGAGATCACCCCCGAGAAGCTCGCCGCCGAGAAGAAGGTGGTCATCGAGGAGTTCCGCCAGCGCTACCTCAACCAGCCGTACGGCGACCAGACGATGCTTCTGCGCGCGCTGGCCTACAAGGTACATCCCTACCGCTGGGCGGCCATCGGACTGACGACGGAGCACATCGCCTCCGCATCGCCGGACGACGTCGGGGAGTTCTACCGCACCCACTACCACCCGTCGAACGCCATCCTGTCGATCTCGGCGGACATGGAGGAGGAGCGGATGCTGGAGCTGGCCGAAAAATGGTTCGGAGGGCTGCCGGACACGCCCCGCCCCGCCGCACCGATTCCGCAGGAGCCGCCGCAGGAGGCCCCGCGGCGCGAGGAGGTAGAACGCGACGTGCCGGCCACGACGGTCACCGTGGCCTACCGCATGGGGACGCGCACCTCGCCCGACTTCTATACGGCCGACCTGGTTTCGGACCTCCTGTCGGGCGGCGACTCCGGGCGGCTGTACCGCCACCTGGTCAAGGAACGGCGGCTGCTTTCGAGCGTCAATGCCTACGTGACGGGAGACCTGGACCCGGGGCTGTTCGTCTTCACGGGACAGTTGCTGCCGGGCGTGGCTCCCGAAGCGGCCGAAGCGGCCTTCCGCGAGGAGATCGAGGCGCTCCGAACCGACCCCATATCGCAGTACGAGACCGAAAAGGTCAAGAACAAATTCGAGGCGAACACGCTGTTCGGCGAGTTGAACGTGATGAACAAGGCCATGAACCTCGGCTTCTACGAAATGCTGGGCGACCTGCCGCTCATCAACGGCGAGGTGGCGCGTTACCGCGCCGTCTCGGACGAGGACATCCGCGCTTTCTGCCGCAGCACGCTCCGGCCCGAAAACGCCTCCACACTCATCTACAAAGCGCGCAAATGACACGACAACCCCGCATAACGCACTCCGAAGTCGAGGTTCCCGCAGCGGCGGAGACCCTCCTCGGAAACGGCATCCGCCTCTACACGCTCGCCTCGGAGGATTTCGAGGTGCTGCGCATCTCGTTCGTATTCCGCGCCGGATCGGCCGTGCAGCGCACGCCCTTCTCGGCCTCGGCCACCGCGAACCTGCTCGCGGAGGGGTCGCCGGAGATGACGGCCGCCGAGATCGCCGAACGGCTGGACTACTACGGCTCGTGGTACGACGTGAACATCGACCGCGACTACGCCTACGTCAATTTCGCCACCCTCTCGAAATTCTTCGCCGAGACGCTCGCCGTGGCCGAACACATCCTGCTGCGCCCCGCCTTTCCCGAGGAGGAGCTACGCACCTACTGCGCCAAGCGGAAGCAGCGGCTGGCCATCGACCGCACGAAGGTGGACGTCGAGGCGCGCGAAGCCTTCGCCCGGGCCCTGTTCGGGCCGCAGCACCCCTACGGCACGTCGTACGACGAGGCGGAGTACGACCGTCTGACGCGCGCCGACGTGGTGGAGTTCCACCGCCGCCGCTATACGGCGGAGAACTGCTTCGTGGTATGCAGCGGCCGGATCGGCGAGCGGGAGCGGCAGGCCGTAGCGGCCCTGGCCGAACGGATTCCGCACGGCGGAGATACGGTCCCGGCAGCGTTTCCCGCCCCGGTCACCGAACACGAAGCGTTCGTCGGACACCCCGGCGCCGTGCAGTCGTCGCTGCGGATCGGACGGCTGCTCTTTCCGCGCCAGCACCCCGATTTCCTGGGGATGCAGGTCGTGGCCACGGCGCTGGGCGGCTACTTCGGCTCGCGGCTGATGCGGAACCTGCGCGAGGAGCACGGATACACCTACGGCGTGGTGGCCGCGATGGTCAATTTCGAACGCGAAGGCTACTTCGCCGTGGCCACGCAGGTCGGAACCGACGTGACGCGCGCGGCCCTGCAAGCGATCTACGACGAGATCGAACGGCTGCGCACGGAGCCGATGCCCGCCGAGGAGCTGGAGATCGTGAAGAACATGATGACGGGCGAGATGATGCGCATACTCGACGGACCGTTCGGCATTGCGGACGTGACGATCGAAAACATCCTCTGCGGCACGGACAACGCCTCGATCGGCGAGAACATCCGCCGCATCCGCGCCATGACGCCCGCCGACGTGCAACGCCTCGCACAACGCTACCTCGCCCGCGAGGAGCTGGTGACGGCGGTGGCCGGCGCGGCGGATCCGCGGCAGGCATAAAACGACCGGCACAGGACGGTCCGGGCGCAGGAAGTCCGGACACAGGAAGCCCGGCGCATTCCGTCAGGCGCGGTGTTCGGCGACCCAGTTCGTCAGGGCGACGAAATCGGCGACCGAAAGCTGCTCGGCACGGCGGGTGAAGAACGGATGTTCGGCGCCGCCGAAATCCCCGAAAGCCGCCCGGAGCGCATTGCGGATCATCTTGCGCCGCTGGCCGAAGGCGGCCTTCACGACGCGGACGAACAGCGCCTCGTCGCACGCGAGACGCCGCGTGGCGTTGCGGCGCAGGCGGATGACGGCGCTCTTGACCTTCGGGGGCGGGCTGAACACCGTCTCGCTGACGGTGAAGAGGTATTCGATGTCGTACCACGCCTGCAGAAGCACCGAGAGGATGCCGTACTCCTTCGATCCGGGCCCCTCGGCGATCCGTACGGCGACCTCCCGCTGGACCATGCCGACGCACTCGGGAACCAGGTCGCGGTACTCGAGCACCCTGAAGAAGATCTGCGACGAAATGTTGTAGGGGAAGTTGCCGATGATCCGCAGCCCGCGGGGAAAACGCGCACGCAGGTCCATCTTCAGAAAATCGCCCTCGATAAGCCGCGGGGCGAACTCCGGGTAGTGCGCATGAAGATAAGCGACGCTTTCGGCGTCGATCTCCGCGCCCCAGGTCACAAGGTCCGTGCGGCGCAGCAGAAACTGCGTCAGCACTCCCATACCGCACCCCACCTCGAGCACGTCGCACGCCTCCGCAGCCGTGTCTGCGGCCGAAACATCCGCCCCGGCCGCCCCGGCACACGGTACGGCATGCTCCGAAGCCGCCGGCCCCGGAGCGGCCGTTTCCGAAAACGCCGCATCCGGAACTCCGGTCCCCGGAGCGGCCGGATGCAGGCGGATCGCACCGCCCGACAGGGCGTCGCAGATCTTGCGTGCGATATTGAGGTCCGTCAGGAAATGCTGTCCCAACGCCTTCTTGGCTCTTACTTCCGTCATAGTGCCGCAAAGATAGCAATTCCCGCAGGGAAGCGCAACAGCACGCGCCGAAAAGCGGCCCGGAGACAAGAAAGAGACCGGAGACGCCCGGTCATCGCTTCGAACGGCGGAGGCGGCGCTTCTCGCGCAGCTCCTCCTCGCGCTGCTCCCGGCGCAGCCGCCGCTGCGTCAGGCGGAACGTGTAGAGCAGTCCGACGAATCCGACGCCGAGAAGCGCGACCCAGAACCACACGGCGATCCCGTGCGGCACGTACTCCAGCGCATAGATTATCCCCGCGACGGCCAACACCATCAACACCAGGCGCACGACCTGCATCAGATTGAGTTTCATAACACGGTAAAAATTAAGGTATCCTGTATTTGTCCGCCTCGGCGACGTGTCTGCGCCGTTTCTTCTTCGCTTCGTTCCAGACCATGGCGGCCCCGAAGACGACGAACAGCAGCGAAAGCAGCGTGTTGTACACGTCCACCCTCCGCACGCAGTCCCAATAGACATTGACACCGAACCACACCAGCGTCACACAGAAAAACAATACGGCCAACGTAAAAGTCTTCTTGTTCATAGGCATCTATTTTTAAGGTTCCAGGTTGTCCTTCTCCACTCCCCGAGGCTGCCGCGCCGGCGCTGCGCCGGATCAGTTGCCCTGCTCGCAGATGAATTTGATCCGCACCAGACGGATCTCCTCCTCGGTATAGTCCGACCCCAGCTCCCCGATGGCCGCGTCGAGCGAATCGCTCTCGGCGTCCTCCTTGAAGTAGAGGTAAATGTCTTCCACCTTGTCCTCGTCCATGAAATCCTTCAGGTAGTACGAAATATCGAGTTTCGTACCCGAATTGACGATGCCTTCGATCTCCGTGAGCAGCTCGTCGAAATCGAGGTCCTTAGCCCGGGCGATGTCCTCGAAGTCCATCTTGCGGTCGATCGACTGGATGATGAAAATCTTGTTGCCCGACTTGCTGGCCACCGACTTGACGACCATGTCCTGCGGCCGGATGATCTCCTTCTCCTCGACGTAGGCCTTGATGAGCTTGACGAACTCCGCGCCGAACTTGCGGGCCTTGCCCACGCCGACGCCCGTGATGTTCTGCATCTCCTCGATCGTCACGGGATACTGCACGGCCATATCCTCGAGCGACGGGTCCTGGAAAATGACGAAAGGCGGCAGCCCGTGCTGCTTGGCGACCTTCTTGCGCAGGTCCTTGAGCATCGAGAAGAGCTCCTCGTCGGCCGCGCCGCCGCGCCCCACCGGAGCCACGGCCTCGGCCTCCTTCTCCTCCTCGTCGTAGTCGTGGTCGAGGGTCACGGTGACCGGATAGGGCATGGCCACATAGTCCTCGCCCCGCTTGTTGATCGAAATCAGGCCGTAATTCTCGATATTCTTGTCCACCAGTCCCATGATGAGCGCCTGCCGCAGCACCGCGCCCCAGAACCGCGCGTCGTGTTCGGCCCCCGCGCCGAACCACTTCGACTTGTTGTGCCCGTAGCTCTTGATGAGGGCCGTATTCTTGCCCACCAGCACGTTGATCAGGTAGTCCGTCTTGAACTTGTCGCCGAGGTCGCGCAGCGCCTCGAGGGCCATGCGGAGCGCAGCCCGGGCGTCGATCCTGGGCTTGGGATGGCGGCAGTTGTCGCAGTTGCCGCAGTTCTCCTCGGTGTACTCCTCGCCGAAATAGTGCAGCAGCGTCTTGCGGCGGCACATCGAACTCTCGGCGTAGGAGACCGTCTCGAGCAGCAGCAGCTTCCCGATCTCCTGCTCGGCGACGGGCTTGCCCTGCATGAACTTCTCGAGCTTCTGAATGTCCTTGTAGCTGTAAAAGGTCAGGCAGTGTCCTTCGCCGCCGTCGCGGCCCGCACGCCCCGTCTCCTGGTAGTAGCCCTCGAGCGACTTGGGAATGTCGTAGTGGATGACGTAGCGCACGTCGGGCTTGTCGATGCCCATGCCGAAAGCGATCGTGGCGACGATCACCTCGACGCGCTCCATGAGGAAGGCGTCCTGGTTGGCGGCGCGCGTCGCGGCGTCCATGCCGGCGTGGTAGGCCAGCGCGCGGATGCCGTTGGCCACGAGCAGTTCCGTGAGCTCCTCGACCTTCTTGCGGCTCAGGCAGTAGATGATGCCGCTCTTGCCCTCGTTCTGCTTGATGAAGCGGATGATCTCGCGGTCCACGTCGTGTTTGGGCCGGATCTCGTAGTAGAGGTTCGGACGGTTGAACGACGACTTGAAAACCGCGGCGTCGGACATGCCCAGGTTCTTCTGGATGTCGAGCTGCACCTTGGGGGTGGCCGTGGCCGTCAGGGCGATCAGCGGCGCCGGACCGATCTCGTTGATGATCGGCCGGATACGGCGGTACTCCGGGCGGAAGTCGTGGCCCCACTCCGAGATGCAGTGCGCCTCGTCGATGGCGTAGAACGAAATCCGTATCTTGCGCAGGAACGCCACGTTGTCCTCCTTGGTGAGCGATTCGGGAGCGAAGTAGAGCAGCTTGGTCTTGCCCGCCAGCACGTCCGAGCGTACCTGCGTGACGGCCGTCTTGTTGAGCGACGAATTGAGGAAATGGGCGATGCCCGACTCGGCCGAGAAGGTGCGCATGGCATCCACCTGGTTCTTCATCAGGGCGATCAGCGGCGAGATGACGATGGCCACCCCGTCCATGAGCAACGCAGGGAGCTGGTAACACAACGACTTGCCCCCGCCCGTGGGCATGAGCACGAACGTATCCTTCCCCTCCAGTACATTGCGGATGACCGCCTCCTGATTCCCCTTGAACGACGAAAAGCCGAAATACTCTTTCAGTTTGCCGTGCAAGGAGGCCGAATCGTATTGTTCCATTTCGACGCTATTGCTCCGTTAAGATTAGAAAATTCATTGTAAAGATAAAAAAGATTTCGGAAAAAAACATAACTTTGTGAAAAATTTATCGAAAACACGCCATGCGCCTATACACCAGCGAACTCGTCAAGAAATACAAGGCCCGTACGGTCGTCAATCACGTCTCGATCGACGTCAATCAGGGCGAAATCGTCGGCTTGCTGGGACCCAACGGCGCCGGCAAGACCACGACCTTCTACATGATCGTGGGGCTTATCAAGCCCAACGACGGGCGCATCTTCCTCGAGAACGACGAAAAGCAGATCACCGAGCTGACCGGGCTGCCCGTCTATCGCCGCGCGCAACTGGGCGTGGGCTATCTGGCCCAGGAGGCTTCGGTTTTCCGCCGCCTGTCGGTCGAGGACAACATCCGGGCCGTACTCGAGATGACCGACTTTTCGAAGGAGTACCAGCGGGAGCGCGTCGAGGCGCTCATCGAGGAGTTCCGCCTCCAGAAGGTGCGCAAGAGCCTCGGCATCCAGCTCTCGGGCGGCGAGCGGCGGCGCACGGAGATCGCGCGGGCGGTGGCCATCAACCCGGCCTTCATCCTGCTCGACGAGCCGTTCGCGGGCGTGGACCCGATCGCCGTGGAGGACATTCAGTCGATCGTGGCGACGCTCAAGCACAAGAACATCGGCGTCATCATCACCGACCACAACGTGGACGAGACGCTGGCGATCACCGACCGCACCTACCTGCTCTACGAGGGCAAGATACTCAAGACCGGCACGGCCGAGGAACTGGCCGCCGACCCGATGGTGCGCAAGGTTTACCTGGGACAGCACTTCGAGCTGAAGAAAAGCCACCAACTGACGCAGGAGATGAAAAACCGCAAGGGACAGGAGTTGCAGGCGCAGGCCGCCTCCGACACCCGGACGGCGCGGGGAGAGCAGTCGGTTCCGGCCGGCACCGGCGCCGGGAACGCTCCGGCGGAAGCGGACGAAAAGCCCGGAACGGGCGCGGCACCGCGGAAAAACGGATAATCTTATGGACAAGACGGTTCCGCAGGGCCGCGTCAAAGGCACGCTGACGCCGCCCTGCTCGAAAAGCTATGCACAGCGTGCCCTGGCGGCGGCGCTGCTCACCGAAGGGGAGTCGTGCCTGCGCAACCTCGAATACTGCGACGACACCCGTGCGGCCCTGCGCTGCATCGAAACGCTCGGCGCCTCCGTCCGCGGCGCGGACGGAGGGACGGTGACGATCCGCGGCGGTCTCCGTCCGCGGGGCAGCATTCTCCGCGTCGGAGAGTCGGGGCTCTCGACACGGCTCTTCACCCCCATTGCGGCGCTTTGCGACATGCCCGTCACCATCGAAGGCGAAGGGACGCTTTTAAGCCGCCCGATGCACATGATGACCGCCCCGCTGCGGGCGCTGGGCGTCGAGATCGCGGACACCGGCGGGCGGCTGCCCCTGCGGGTGCGCGGTCCGATCCGCGGCGGCGAGGTCGCGGTGGACGGCTCGGTCTCGTCGCAGTTCATCACGGGGCTGCTGCTCGCGCTGCCCCGGGCGGAGCGGGACACGACGCTCTACGTCCGGCGGGCCGTCTCGACACCTTATTTAGATATGACGCTGGCGACGGCCGCACGCTTCGGCGTAGAGATCAGCCAGCGCGACTACGAGGAGTTCTACATCCCCGGCGGGCAACGCTACGAGCCGGCGGATTTCGCCATCGAAGGCGACTGGAGCGCCGCGGCGATGCTGCTGGTGATGGGCGCCACGGCCGGAGAGATCACCGTAAGGAACGTCTCGATGCTCTCGAAGCAGGCCGACACGGCCGTCTGCACGGCCCTCGCACGCGCCGGAGCCGCCGTCATCCACGAAGGGCAGGCCGTCACGGCGGCTCACCGCCCCCTGCACGCCTTCGAGTTCGACGCCACCCACTGTCCCGACCTCTTCCCCGCCCTCGCGGCGCTGGCGGCGGCGGCCGAAGGGGTGAGCACGATCCACGGCACGTCGCGGCTGGAGTACAAGGAGTGCAACCGTGCGGAGGCGATCCGCGACGAGTACGCCAAGCTCGGAATCGAAGTGGACACCTCGGAGGAGGACGTCATGCGGATCCGCGGCGGCGCGATCCGCAGCGCGCGGGTCCGCAGCTACGGCGACCACCGGATGGCCATGTCGCTGGCCGTCGCGGCGCTGCGCTCGGACGGAGAGGTGGAGATCGAAGGGGCCGAGAGCGTGGCCAAGAGCTACCCGGACTTCTTCGGAGACCTGGAGCGGGTCCGCATCTGATCCCCGGCCGACAGCGGCCGAAACCGTACCGGCACGAAGCCGGCTGCGGCAACGATAAACGAACAACCGAAATTCCATGAATCAATTCGGAACCAATTTCCGGCTCGCCGTATGGGGCGAATCGCACGGCCCGCAGATCGGCGTCACGATCGACGGCGTAAGTCCCGGCATTCCCCTCTCGGAGGCGGATTTCGCCGAAGACCTGGCCCGGCGGCGCAGCGGCGCGCCCGGCACGACGCCCCGCCGCGAGGCCGATGCGCCGCAGATCGTCTCGGGCGTCTATGAAGGGTACACGACGGGGGCGCCGCTGACCGTCGAATTCACGAACGCCGACACCCGTTCGCAGGACTACGCCGCCCTGAAGACCCACTACCGCCCCTCGCACGCCGACCTGACGGCCGTCCGCAAGTTCGGCGGGTTCAACGACCCGCGCGGCGGAGGCCACTTCTCGGGGCGCATCACGCTGGGGCTGGTGGCCGCGGGCGTCGTGGCCAAGAAGATGCTCGGGGAGCGCGTCCGCTTCTCGACGCAAATCGTCGAGATCGGCGGCTGCACCGACCCGGCGCGCTTCGACGACCTCCTGCGCGAGACGGCCGCCGCGAAGGATTCGGTGGGCGGCATCGTGGAGTGCCGCGCCGAAGGGGTGATGCCCGCCGTGGGCGAACCCTTCTTCGACTCGACGGAGAGCCTCATCGCCCACCTGCTGTTCTCGGTCCCCGCAGTCAAGGGGGTGGAGTTCGGCAGCGGATTCGCCGCGGCGCGGATGCGCGGCTCGGAGCACAACGACCCGATCGTGGACGCCTCGGGACTCACGGCGACGAACCACGCCGGAGGCATCGTCGGCGGCCTCACGAACGGCAATCCGCTCGTCGTGCGGGCCGCCGTGAAACCCACGGCGAGCATCGCCCGCGAACAGATGACCTACAACCTCGCGACGGACCGCATGGAGCCGCTCGAAATCCGCGGACGACACGACGTCTGCATCGCCCTGCGTGCGGCGGTGGTCGTCGAGGCGGCCGTCGCCATCGCCCTCGAGGACCTGCTTCTCCGCTGCCGCGCATGACACGCCGCGAAGCCATCGGACGCCTCGCCGCACGGCTCGTCCCCCTCTACGATCCGCGCGAAGCGCGCAGCATCGCGCTCGCGGCCGCGGCGGGAATTTCGGGCCTCACGACGACGGCGCTGCTCACCGACCCCGGCGCGGAGCTGCCCGCCGCCGAGCGGCTCGAAGCCGCCGCCGAGCGGCTCGCCGCGGGGGAGCCTCTGCAATACGTGCTCGGAGAGGCCGGGTTCTGCGGCCGCCCGTTCGTCGTGCGCCCGGGAGTGCTGATCCCGCGTCCGGAGACCGAGGAGCTGGTGGCATGGGTGCTGCGCGGCGAGGTCCGGTCGCGGCGCCTGCTCGACATCGGAACGGGCAGCGGCTGCATCGCCGTCTCGCTGGCGCTCGGGCTGCCCAGCGCGGAGCTGTTCGCCGCCGACCTCTCGGACGAGGCGCTCGCCGTGGCCGCCGAAAACGCCCGCCGGCTCGGGGCCCGCGTCACGCTGCGCCGCGCCGATGCGCTGCACGGACTGGCCGACGCCTTTCCCGAGCGGTTCGACGCGATCGTCTCGAACCCGCCCTACGTGCCCGAAAGCGACCGTGCGGCGATGCACCCCAACGTCCGCGACCACGAACCGGGCATGGCGCTCTTCGTGCCGGACGACGACCGCATCCTCTTCTACCGCGCCATAGCCCGCGCCGGACGGAGGTTGCTGCTTCCGGGCGGCAGGCTCTATTTCGAAATCTACGAACACGCCGCGGAGGAGACGGCGCAAATGCTCCGGCAGGAGGGATACTCCGCCGTCGAGCTGCGCGAAGACCTCAACGGCAAACCCCGCATGATATGCAGCCGGCTGACGTAAAGGAAAGCCCCGTCCGCGGCGAACGGCCGCCGCGGCGCACCAAAACCCCGGAGGAGGCGTATGCCGCGCTGACGCGCCTCTGCGCCCGGGCCGAGAAGTCCGAAAGCGACGCCCTGCGCCTGATGCGCGGCTGGGGACTGGCGGAGAGCGACGCGCAGCGCGTGCTCGCGCGCCTCGTGAGCGACCGCTTCATCGACGACGCCCGCTATGCCGAGGCCTTCGTCCGCGAAAAATTCCGCCTGAGCGGCTGGGGCGAATACAAGATCCGCGCGGCCCTGCAACGCAAGGGCATCGCACGGGAGCGGATCGACGCCGCACTGGCGGAGGCCGACCGCGGCGACACGGCCGGCCGGCTGAGACGCCAGCTCGAACGCAAGGCCCGCACGGTGCGGCATGCGACGCCCTGCGAGCTGAAGGCCAAACTCGTCCGATACGGCCTCTCGCTCGGATACGAATACGAAGCGGTGCTCGACGCCGCCTCGGAGATGACCAAAAACACGGAACCATGCGACGATTTCTGATCCCGCTTCTCGCCACCGTCCTCGCCGCGGCCGCCTACGGCCAGCGGCTCGACCCCGCCGACTACGTCTATCCCGTGCTGGACGTGTCGCGGCTCTACGCCGCCAATTTCGGCGAACTGCGCCCCGCGCATTTCCACGCGGGCATCGACATCAAGACCGACGGCGTGGAAGGCAAGCCCCTCGTGGCCGTGGCCGACGGCTACGTGTCGCGCGTCTCGCTGGCCGCGGGAGGCTACGGACGGGCGATCTACCTGACGCTCGACAACGGCACGACGGCCGTGTACGGCCACCTGCAACGGTTCCGCGACGACATCGAAAAACGCGTGCACGAAGAGCGCTACCGCAACCGTTCGAACGGCGCGGACCTCCGGTTCGACGCCGCGGAGTGGCCCGTCCGGCAGGGCGACACGATCGGATTTTCGGGCAACAGCGGCTCGTCGATGGGCCCGCACCTCCACTTCGAACTGCGCGACACGCCGACGCAACGGCTCCGCAACGTCGTGCGCGAAGGGGTGATCCGCCCCGAGGACGACCTCCCGCCCCGGATCATGCGCCTGCACTACATCGAGGTCGATACGCTGGACGGGATTCCCGTACACCGCCGTCCGGTCAGCTACGCCGTGGTGCGCGAAGCCGAAGGCCGCTACCGCCTGACGCGCGAAGAGCCCGTCGGCACGGGCCGCAAGGGGTACTTCGTGGCCGAGGTCACCGACCGCCGCAACGGCGTGCACAATACGTTCGGCGTCTGGCGCGTCTCGCTCGCGGTGGACGGCGAACCCCGCTTCGAATACCGCATGGACGGCTTCACGCACGACCTCTCGCGCTGCTGCGACGCCGTGAGCTGCTACCCCATGCAGCTCGGTTCGCGCAACGAGGCGATCCGGCTGGCGCGGATGGAGCGCTCGCCGGCATGCTTCTACCCCGTGGCCGAGGAGCGCGGCATCGTGCGTACCGCGCCGGGAGAGGTGCGCCGCGTCCACATCGAGGCCGAAGACGACTGCGGCAACCGCTCGGCGCTGGAGTTCGACATCCGGGGCCGCGCCGACACCTTCCGCGCGAAGGCCGACCCGGCAGCCACGGCGCTCCGGCCCGAACGCACCTCGACGCTCCGCATCGGCCGCACGGCGCACGTCACCGTTCCGGCCGGGGCGCTCTACGAACCGCTCTTCGTCCGCCCGGAGATCCGCACGGCCCCCGAAGCCCCGGAAGGCGTCGTCGTCCTCTCGCCCGCCTACCGGTTCCTGGATTGCACCACGCCGCTGCGGCTGGCCGCGACCGCGGAGATCCGCACCGACATCCCGCGGCCGCTGCAACTGCGCACGCTGCTGGCGGTCCGCAACCGCCACGGACGGCTCTCGCCCGCCGGCGGGAGATGCAACAACGGCATCGTGCGCGCCGCGACCCGCTCGACGGGCGACTTCGTCGTCGTGGCGGACACGCTGCCGCCCCGTGTCCGGCCCCTCTTCGAACGGGGCGCCGACCTTTCGCGGGCCGAAGGGCTGCGGTTCGGCGCCGGGGACAACTTCTCGGGCATCGCGGCCTGGTCGCTCGAAATCGACGGACAGTGGGTTCCCTGCGACCGGTTCCCGATCAAGGGAACGCTCGTGCACTTCTTCGACACGCCGCCCGCCCGCAGCCGCCACACGGTGCGCCTGAGCGTGACCGACGCCTGCGGCAACACGACCCGCTGCGAAACGGAATTCGTACGCTGACACGCCGGACAACACCCCAAAAAGAAAGCCGCCATGAATACCGAAAGACCGGAGGTGCTCTACCACTACACGACGATGAACGCCCTCTGCAACATGCTCAACGGCGTGACCGACCGCGGGGACGGACAGACCCCGGACTACCGTTTCCGGATATGGGTATCCTGCGCCGACTACATGAACGATCCGCTGGAGGGGGTCTTCTTCCGGAAATGCCTCCACGAGGCATTCCTGCGTTACCAGTCCGCACACGATCTTCCGGACAAATCCGGATACATGCCGTTCGCATTCACCGCACTGAACCTGAACCGGCAGACCTTCTACGCCTTCTCGCTCTCCGAACACGCCGACTCGCTGCCGATGTGGGTCGCGTACGGCAACAACGGCCAGGGCGTAGCGATCGGATTCGACACGGAGGAGTTCGCGCGGGCGGCGGCGGAATACCCCTACTGCCATTTCCTGAAAATGGCTTACAGGACCGGCGGGGAGTTCGCGGAGATGTTCTCCGACGAGGACATGGCGCGGGCCTACGAAGCGATCCGCCCGCGGGAGGACGGAGGCTGTTCGGTATGCTATGCCGACTACGACTTCCTGCACGACAAGTACAGCCATGTCAAGAACCGCTATTATGCCGCCGAACGGGAGTGGAGACTGGTCTTCGACGACCGGCCCGACCTGCCCAAACAGTTCCGCGAACGGAACGGGCTGATCCTCCCCTACTACGAGATCGAGTTGCCGCTGAAGGTCATCCGGCACTTCGTCATCGGCCCGTGCACGAACCAGGCACTTTCCCGGAGCGCGCTCGAGTCCATGCTGTACCACAAGGCCCGGGAGTTCCGCAAGAACGAAAGGAAGGTCCTCCTTTCCGAGGTCCCCTATGTGCTGCGATAGCCGCCTCGGAAAGCAGTTGTGCGAACCGGATTTTCCGCCGCCGGCCCCCGGCGGAATCCGCAGACGAAAAGTCCGCAGACCGAAACCGCGTCCCGAAAAGCGGAAAATCGGACGATTAAGTTTGCAGAAGCCCCGAAATTTCGTACTTTTGCACCTGCATCGCGCCGCGACGACGATGCGAGCGTCGGTTCCGTAGCTCAGTTGGATAGAGCAACAGCCTTCTAAGCTGTGGGTCTTGGGTTCGAATCCCAACGGAATCACAATAGGAATCCTCGCTTCTATCTACTTCATTTATAGCGATTTGAACAATTCGCTATGGGTGTCTTTTTTGTGTATTCTTTCCACTCCGGCTGGTACATTCCTCAAAAAAGGCCAAAAAATGATTGTTTTTGAGCCAAAAAATTGTCCAAAAATTGTCCAAAAAAATTAAACAATGGCAACTTTCAAGGTTTGTGTCTTCAGGAATCATTTACGGAAGGATGGGACGTACAATGTGAAATTACGGATTACGCATAATTGCCAGACCCGAAAAATAAGCACTCCCTTTTACGTCGAGGAGGAAAATCTCTCCCCGGATCTTCAGATCACGGATGATGAACTTGTCGATCTTTGTGAGGATCTCTGTCATGAATGCCGAAGAATCACCCGAGAGTCAGGCTATAAAATCAACGGCATGACTATTGACGAGCTTGTCCATTACCTCAAACTGAAGTTGCAGGGCGGAGGCGATTTCCGCTTGGACTTTTGCAAATTCTGGAGAGAACAGGCAGAGACGATGAAACCTGGGACCCGTGGAATTTACATATCAGCTCTCAATGCCTTTCAGCGATTCATTCATGCAGAATCATACGATATCATGCGAATAACCTCACATACGGTCAATGATTTTATGACATTCATCAAGCAGGAACCGTCGCAGCGAGGCTCAAACAGGTTGCGAGCCAAAACAGGCAATAGCTCATCCAAGACCAGGGCCGTATCTTTATACCTCGCATGTATGCGATCCATTTACAATCGGGCAAAATTTCAGTTCAATGACGAGGACTATAAGATCTCGGTATTTTTAACTTAGCCGCTTATCCGAATTTGTTTGAGTATTAGTCAGCATGTTCAATAACGCGTCATGATCGACTGGATGTTGTGGCGGTATTCGGAAGGCGAGCATCCTTTCTTGCGCTTGAAGATCCGGTTAAAATTGGAAATGTTGTTGAACCCCGAGGCGTAGCAGACCTCGAAGACGGTATGAGTAGTTTCATAGAGCAATTTCGAGGCGTACCCGATCCGGATGTCATTTAGGTAGTCGATGAAACTGCGGTTGGTCTTCCGTTTGAAAAAGTGGCTGAAGGCAGATTCGGACATTCCGACCGTGTCTGCCATGGCTGCCAGCGTGATCTCTTCTGTGAAGTGTTTCTGGATGTAAGAAATTACCTGATTGATCCTCCGGCTCTTGGATTCGCGGATAGCCGTATTGGCTTCGAAGTTGTCGTCGAGCAGGAAACGGCGTTTCTCTGTCATGGCCATTGTATGCAGAATCTCGAAAAAGGTCAGAGCTGAATCGAAGCCCTGTTTGCCGGTAAGCTCTAAAATCTTTGCCTGCAAGATGCTCTTCGCCGGTTCGGAGAACACGATTCCCCGGAAGGCATCGTTGCACAATTGGTGAATGGGATGAAAAATCTTTTTGCGCAGAATCTGATAGTCGAGCGTCTCCTTAGGAAACTGGATTGTTACCACATGCATGATCAATGCTTCGTCTCCAGTGGTCCAGCGGTGCGGTACGTTCGGACCGATCATTACCAGATCCGTTCCCTCAAACTTTTCGATGTTGTCCCCCACGATGCGCTCTCCCCGGCCGTTGATGACTAGGTTGATTTCGTATTCCGAATGGAAATGTCCCGTGTAGTCGAACTTGGCATTGGGATGATTCATGACAATGAACAGATCCTCGTCGCCGATGGGGGTGATTTCCCTCTGGAGATATTTCATGGCTGTTTTTTTACAAAAATACATTTTTTGTCAAAAAAATACAAATTATAACCTAAAATATATACATGTATAAATATTTGACTGATAAATATTTGCTTATTTAGCCACCTAAACATGTCGAAATAGTATAAATATTCGACCGTAAAATATCAAAAAAGTGTTGGCTGGCTGATAATTTTGTGAACAACAAAAAACGAATGCGGCATCCGGAAGCCCGAAGCAATCATTAAAACCCATCTTTATGAACCGAAAATTTTTACTTATCTTGTTGGTATCCGTCATCCCGTTGTGGGGTCTCGCGCAGCCAGTCGTTCGGGGAACCGTTACCTCGTCGGAAGGGGAGGCGTTATCCGGTGTAACGGTCATCGTCGAGAATACCACTACGGGAACCGTATCCAATGCCCGGGGGCACTACCAGTTGAAGGCTTCGACGGGCGACACGCTGATCTTCTCCCTGCTCGGTTATGAATCCGTGAGGATGCCCGTATCGGGAACCGAGATGAACGTCGTACTGACTCCCGATACCCAGCAGGTCGAGGAGGTGGTCGTCGTGGGATATGGCATTCAGCGTAAGGTCGATGTTACGGGATCCGTCTCTACGGTCAAAGGGCAAGAGCTGTTGAAAGCTCCCGTCCCCAATCTGACCAACGCCCTGACCGGAAAGATGACGGGTGTCATCACGAAACAGCAGAGCGGAAAACCCGGTCTGGACGATCCGACCTTCATTATCCGGGGTAAGAGCACTTTCGGCGACAATGGTACGCTGACGCTTGTCGATGGTGTGGAACGCTCGATCGGGAAACTCGATCCCAACGAAATCGAAAGCATTACGATCCTCAAAGATGCCGCCTCGGCAGCGATCTACGGCGTGCGCGGTGCGAACGGCGTCGTGCTGGTTACAACCAAACGCGGGTCCGAAGGCCGGACACGCATCAATTATTCGGGAACCGTGGGATTCCAGCAGCCGACTGTTGTTCCCGAGATGATGAATGCTTACGAGTATGCCAAGTACCTGAATCTAGCGATGAGCAACGTGAGCTCGAACTCCATACCGCGTTTCACGGGAGCTGAGATCGAAGCCTACCGCACCGGAAAACTCCCCTCAACCAACTGGTGGAAGGAGACCTTCCGGGAACGGGCTCTGATGCACCAGCACAACCTGACCCTCGACGGAGGCAATGACCGGGTGCGTTTCTTCATCTCCGGAGGCATGCTCGACCAGAACGGCCTTTACGACCAATCCGATTTCAGGCGCTACAACATCCGTTCGAATATCGACACGAAAGTTACGCGTGATCTGAGTATCTCGGTTGATCTGGCCGGACGCTTCGAGAAGATCGGCGAGGCGGCCGCCGGAGATTATATCTTCACGACGGTCATCAATTCGAAACCTACCGAACGGCCCTATGTACCCGATTCGGTCGAGCCGGGAGGCCTCGGCTCCAACGGACTGAACCTCTCACCCATCGGCCAGGCCGAGCAAGGCGGATATCACCATGTAGAGAATTCGGTCTTCAACGGAACCCTTTCGGCGACTTATGAATTCCCGTTTGTCAAGGGTCTCAAGATTCGGGGACGCTTCTCCTACGACCGCTGGTTCTCCAACGACAAGACCTTCACAACCCCCTATGACTTCTACACCTACGACCGCGATATTGATCTCTATACGCGGCGTACGTCCGGCGGCGGCATCGATCTCTACGAGGGTACAGCCGAGGACCAGCGTATCACCGTCCAGGCCATGCTGACCTACGACCGCAAGTTCGGCAACGGGCACACAATCTCGGCGCTGGCCCTGTACGAAGGCTCTTCCTACAAATACCGGAACCTTCAGGCATCACGTGTGAATTACATCTCGGGGGCCATCGACCAGATCTACGCAGGGCCCACGAAGGACCTTTCAAACGGCGGCAGCGCCAACGAAACGGCCATGATGGGCTATGCCCTGCGGGTCAATTACAACTACAAGGAGCGTTATCTGCTCCAGGCCAACGTCCGAACCGACGGATCGTTCAACTTTCCGAAGCACAAGCGCTGGGGCGTTTTCCCGGCCGTTTCGGTCGGTTGGCGTTTGAGCGAGGAGCCCTTCCTCAAGGACCGGATCCACAATCTCAAACTGCGGGCCTCCTACGGCGAATTCGGCAACGACCGTGTGGCGGCGTTCCAATACATGACCGGATTTGTCATGTCCTCCGGGTCGGTTATCAACGGCGACTACCAGTCGGGAATCTCCGACAAGGGAATCGCCAATCCCAATATTACCTGGGAAAAGGCTCGCAACTTCGATGTGGGGCTCGATTTCGGTCTCTTCGACGGGGCTCTCTCCGGCGAGCTGACCTGGTTCTGCAAGAAGACCCGCGATATCCTGCTGCCGCGTTCGGCTTCGGTTCCCGAATCGTTCGGCGCGACATTGCCCGACGAAAATATCGGCAAGGTCGATAACCGGGGCTGGGAAGCCGTGCTGCGGTATGCCCGGCAGTTTGGCGATTTCCGGATGATGCTCGAGGGCAATCTGACCTATGCCCGCAGCAAGGTAGTATTCATGGATGAGGCCGCAAATATTCCCGAATGGCAGCGCCGGACGGGACTTCCGCTCGACCAATTCTTCGGATACAAGGCCGTCGGGCTCTTCCAGTCGCAGGAGGAGATTGACGCATGGGCCGTGCAGGACGGCAATGGAAATGCCAGCCTCCGCCCCGGCGACATCAAGTACGAGGATTATGACGACAACGGCGTTATCGACGGTCAGGACAAGCAGCGGATCGGCCGCAGCCAAATTCCCGAACTGATCTACGGCCTGAACTTCTCCTTCTCGTGGAAGGGGCTCGACCTGACGATGAACTGGCAGGGCGCGGGGCGTTTCGACCAGTTTCTGATGTGGGACCCCTTCAACCTCGAATCTAATGCGCTGCGCATGTACATGGATTCATGGCACGAGGGCAACCGCGACGCCCGCTATCCGCGGCTCTATGCCGGAACGCTGCAGAACAACCGCGAGACCTCCTCGTTCTGGCTCTACAATGGTCGTTACCTGCGACTGCGCAACCTTGAGATCTCGTACACTTTCTCCCGACTGGGATTCCTGCGCAAAGCCGGCATTCGGGGACTGCGGATCTTTGTTTCGGGCAACAACCTGCTCACCTTCTCGAAGATCAAGCACCTCGATCCCGAAGCTCCGAACATCCATCCCGACAACGGCAGCTTCTATTATCCGCAGATGAAGACCTACAATGTGGGAGTAAACATCGAATTTTAACGCTACGGCACTATGAAAAACTTACTGAAAATATATGCGGCCCTGCTTCTGGCCCTCACGGGTACCGGATGCTTCTCCCTCGACAAAATGCCGCTGGATACCATCTCGGACCAGGCGGTATTCAAGGACGAAGCCCTTACAATGGCTTATATGTATAACATTTACGGGTACATGCCCTGTGGTTACGGCGTATCGACCGTTCCCGGAGTAGATGTCGTGCGGACCGGCGGTCTCGGATTGACGGATCTGCTGGACGGCAGTACTGACCTGCTGCGTTCGCCGGCCATGTGGAATGAGAGCAACGGCGTGATGATCCCGGGGACGATCTCTCCCACATACAATCCGATGGAAGTATGGGCCAACCGTTACGAAGTAATCCGGAAGGTGAACAATCTGCTGGCCCATACGGGTGAAGGGAGCGTGTTGGACGAGTCGTTCCGTCTGCGGGTCCGTGCAGAGGCCCGGTTTGTCCGGGCCTGGATGTATTTCGATCTGGTACGACGCTATGGTCCCGTGCCCCTGATCGAGGAGCTGCAAAACTACGAGGATCCCCAAAGCCTCCTCGTCGCACGCGATCCGGTCGAGGATATTTATGACTTCATCTATCGTGAATTGGACGAGATTTCCCGGGAGGGCCTCCCCCATGCCCGTGAGATGAGTGCTTCGGAGATGGGGCGGGCCAGCAAGGAGGCTGCCTGGGCGCTCAACGGCCGTGCCATGCTTTTCGCCGGGCGCTGGAAGGAATCCGCCGAGTGTTCGGCCTGCGTGCTGGAGAGCGGTTACCATCAGCTCAATCCCGATTACAATGCCTTGTTTCAGTCGAAGGGCGGAGATCCGGAGGTGATCTTCGAGGTGATCTTCGACGGCGTGAACAAGGGTCATGCCGCCGACATGCTCTACATGCCGCCGAGTCTGGACAACGGGTGGGGCGCCCAGAGCTGCCCCACACAGGAGCTGGTCGATTCGTACGAGATGCTCGACGGCTCCCCCTTCGACTGGTCGAATCCCGAACATGCCGCCAATCCCTATGAGGGGCGTGACAAGCGGTTACAGTGGAGCATCATTGTCGATGGTTCGGAGTTCAAAGGAAAGATCATCCGTACGGCCTATCTGGTTCCCGACGACGGTCTGGGTCTCCTCGAGCGGACCAATACGGGATATTACATCCGTAAATTCCTCGACGAGACGCTTCCGTTCGAGAAACTCGTGGGATACGGAGGCAGTTCCACGAGCTGGAAAGAGATCCGCCTGGCCGAGGTGCTGCTCAATTATGCCGAGGCGCTCAACGAGCTCCACGGCGGACCCGATCCCGAAGGCGAGGCTTACGAGGCGATGCGGCGGGTGCGCGAACGGGCCGGGTTGCCGGCACTTCCCGACGGGCTGGATTATACGGCCTTCAAGGAACGTGTGATCCAAGAGCGGAAGGTGGAGCTCGCTTTCGAGGGACACCGTTTCTGGGACCTGCGCCGCTGGCGTTTGGCCGAATCGGTGCTCAACGACAAATATTTCCACGGCATGCGGATCACCGAGGATACCTCGGGAAAGAAAACCTACGATATTTTCGAAATCAACAGCGTCCCGAAGCAGGTCTTCCTCGAAAAGCACTACCTGATGCCCATCAACCAGGGCGAAATCGAGAAGAATCCGAATCTGTTACCTAACAACGGCTATTGACATGGGACGCTTTGTGATCTGGACTCTCCTTGTATGGATCGGGTCTTTGGCAGGTACGGCCTGCAGCCCCCGCAACGGGCAGCTCGTCGCGTACGATGTGGCATACGGGACCGATTCGCTCCAGCGAATGGATCTGCACTTCGTCGAGGGACGCGATGCCGCGACGCCGCTCGTGATGCTGATTCACGGCGGTGGGTGGATGGCCGGCGACAAGCATGATGCAGACTTCATGCGGGAGGCACTCTTCGCCCGCGGAATCAATGTCGTGAATGTAAACTACCGACTGGGCGGTGAAACGGTTCATTATCCGGAGATGATGGCCGATATCGATGCGGCAGTCGGCTACCTGCTCTCTCATGCCCGGGAATGGGGCGTCCGCTCTTCAGGAATCGTCCTGTGGGGCGGCAGCGCCGGAGCGCACCTCGCGCTACTCTATGCCTATGCCTACGATAACAACGATGTCGTGTCGCTCGCCATCACGCTCGGAGCCCCTACCAAATTCGACTCTTTCGCCTCCATGGAGGGGGCCAAGCCGCAGGATATCGAGGGTCTGCTTCCGATCGTTACCGGAAGACCGTGGAACTATGATGAGACGCAGCTCGACGAGGCATATCGGCTGGCCAGCCCCTACTACGCCCCGCATTTCAAACCGACGCTACTGGTGCATGGCGGTGCGGACGACATTGTTCCTGTCGGGCAGTCCCAGATCATGTGCCGTCGGCTGCAGGAGGCCGGAGTGCCCTGTCGCCTGATCGTGCTCACCGGAGCCGGCCATGGCGGGGAAAACGCCCCCAGAGAGGAGTCCGAGGCACTCAATGACGCCCTGTTCGAATGGATTTTCAAATACAGCAACTGATAATCATATGAAAAGGAAGATAATGAATACCTTGTTTTTGGCGATCATGACATCGCTTGCGACACTCGGCTCCTGCACGCAGGTGGAGGATACGCTTGGAGACACGGATTATCCGTCGAAAGGGGTTCAGGGTGCGACATATTACCTGGATTCCGAATCGGGAGACGATAGCCAGGACGGCATGAGCCCCGAAACGGCGTGGAAAACGCTCGGCCGTCTCGAAAAGGTCTATCTGCAGGCCGGCAATGCGATCCTGCTCCGTTGCGGTTCGTCGTGGGACGGGCAGCTGGCTCCGCGGGGTTCGGGAACACAGTCCGCCCCCATCCGCATCGGTCACTACGGCGAGGGCTCCCTGCCCGTTATCAACGGTTGCGGCGAGGTGGATGCCGCCGTGAAGCTCTCGAACCAGTCCTATTGGATCATCGAGGGGATCGAGGTTACGAACCTGGCTCCCGAGCGCGATATCTACCGATGCGGCATCCATATTGAGAACAACGGCGGGGGAACCGTTTCGGGAATCGTCATCCGCAACAACCGGGTTCATGACGTAACCAGCTCGTTCGACTACAGCGACGTATATCATCCGCACCAGTTCGGCGGCATCTCGGTCTCGACGAAGAGCGTCACGGTTGCCGAGGAGAAGTTCGACGACATCTTGATCGAGGGCAACGAGGTCGAGCGTGTGGGGCGCACGGGTATTGTCGTCTGGGATTTCGTCTGGGGAAGCAACACGCAGTCGAGTACGAATGTGATCATCCGCGGCAATACGGTCCGCGAGGTCGATTCCGACGGTATCCTGACCTACGGATGCAACGGATCGCTGATCGAATACAACCTGGCCGACGGATGCGGTTCGTGGCGCGAGGAGGACGGTTTCAACGGAGCCGCGGCGATCTGGTGCACGCGGGGCAAGGAGTGCGTCATCCAGTTCAACGAGGCCCGCAATACGAAGGCGCTCGAAGGGAATGACGACGGTGTTGGATTCGACGTCGACCTTGACTCTTCGGACTGCATCGTGCAGTACAACTACAGCCACGATAACGAGGGCGGTTTCATGCTGCTCATCGATGCCCACAAGGAGCAGGGAAACGGCTCGCGAGGGAGCATCGTCCGTTACAACATCAGCCAAAACGACCGCAAGCGGATCTTCATGATCGCCGGAGGCGTAACTCCGGGGATGCAGATCTACAACAACACGGTTTATGTCGGTGCGGGGCTTGACACGAAACTCATCGATCATACCTGGGATGCCGCCGGCGATCTTGATGCCGCGTGGTCATTCCGCAACAATCTGATATACAATCTCGGATCGGGCGAGTGGGTCATCCCCGGCAACGGCGGCAAGTTCGAGGGTAACCTCTATTACGGCAACCATCCCGCGAGCGAACCCGCCGAGGCGGACAAGCTGACGTGTGATCCCCTTTTGTCCGATCCCGGGTCAGGCGGTGAAGGGCTGGCTTCGCTCGATGGCTATCGTCTGCTCGAAACATCGCCGGTGGTCAACGCCGGCGTACAGGTCCCGAACAACGGCGGTCGCGACTTCTGGGGCAATCCGGTTTCGCGCCGTGGTCAGGCTTCGATCGGAGCCCATGAACCTAACGGCGAGGTACAGGAGGGCGGTTATCTCTACGATCCGCTCGATGACTGGAGTCTGGTACACGAATACTCCGCAAATCTCGGACTCGACGGATCCAATCCGACCTATTTTGACGAGGACACCTCGCGGGCCGTACGCCAGGATAAGGAGGACGGCGTGGTGGTCTACCGTCTGGAGGGCTGGAAGTCGGCGTCGGTTACGGCTTACCTCGGCATGTGGTACGGCGCGACTCCAAATGTGCTCAGACTCTATGCTTCGGCAACCGGGGAGGAGGCGGACTATGTTCCTGTGGCGATCCGCTATGCCGAAGCGGGCGATGTAGTCGAAGGATGGCAGAAGTTCGAGTTCTTTGTGAACGAAGTGCTGCCAGATGGGATGAACTTCCTGAAGATCGTCATGTCGGACAGCATTAACGAAGCCTGGGCTGTGCAACTCGGAGAGGTGGAGATCTGCGACGAGCCGGCCGAGGTCGTGGAACCAGAGGACAACACCTTCGTCGATCCGATGGATAACCTGTCGAACCTGGTTTTCAGCTTGGGCGATAATCTCATTTCGGCCTGGTCTTCAGAGGAGGACATCGCCAACTTCTTCAACGGGGATGCCGGGCGTATTGCCCGTCAAAGCAGCGCTGAGGCTGTCATGGCCTGGCAGTACCAGGGACTTGCCGACTTTGCCATCACCTGCTACTACTGCGGTGATCCGGGCGACGACTTCAGTTTCCTGCAGGTGGCGGGGACCGCAGTGGCCGATCCGAGCACGCTGACGACCATTCCCGTAAACTTTACCCTGCAAGCCGTGCGCGGAGACTGGCGCGAATACCTTGTCCGACCGGCCGGGGAGGTGCCTGCCGGTTGGACGTACTTCGCGATCCGGCTGCCGGAGTCGCCACGAGTTCCCGCCGGTTGGGAGTTGCAGATCAGCGAGATGAAACTCTCCGATGCACCGATCGCTGCGGAACCCGGGCTGCTCACCTTTACCGATAACCTCGACGACATGAGCCGCCTTGCGGCAAAATCCGACAACCTCGTAACCGACTGGGGCAACGAGTCCAATTTCAACGGCGACGGCGCACGGGCCACGCGGAGCTCGTCGGAGGAGGGATTCCTGGTCTATGAGCTCTCCGATATCCGGGATTTTGCGATCGAAGCTTTCTTCTCGACCTTTATCGACAACTCCTACCTCAAGGTCTACGCAGGGTCGGCTGCCGATTATTCCGACCGGAAGGAGATTCCCTGCACTTTTACGGAACTCCCGTCCACGGCCGAATTCGCGGGCTATACCGTAACGCCGGCTACATCCCTCGATCCGGGTTTCGAGTATCTCTACCTCGAATTGCAGACGGTACCGGTTGAGGGCAACGGCTGGACGACCCAGATCGGAAGCGTGGAGATCACCTACGGTTCCAGATAAAGAAACGGATCGGTTCATTCTAGTTTGCAATAACATGAAACTGACAAGAAGCGAACACAATCCTGTGCTGGCTCCGAATCCGGATCTTCCGTGGGAGAATCTCGTAACGTGCAATCCCGGCGTGTGGTACGAACAGGGAGTATTCTATATGCTTTACCGTGCCGCAGGCGATGATCCGGAGCACGTCATCCGCATCGGGCTCGCCACGAGCCGTGACGGTGTCCATTTCATACGGGCCTCCGAGGCCCCGGTCTTCGGTCCCTCATCCGAGGGACCCGATTCCGGGGCTATCGAGGATCCCCGCATTGTCAAGTTCGGAGACGAATTTTATATCACCTACGCTTTTCGGCCCTGCCCTCCGGGACAGTACTGGCGGTTTGCCCATGACGAGGTGCTCCGGCCTGAGGTCGATGAATTCGCTCCGACGTTCCTGCGGGAGAATCTGGCCAATACGGGATTGGCTACGACGTGTGATTTCAAGACATTCCGCCGCCTGGGACGCATTACGAACTCCCGGCTCGATGACCGGGACGTCATTCTCTTCCCGGAGAAAATCGGCGGAAAATATGTGATGATGCATCGTCCGAAACAGTATGTCGGCCAACGCTATGGGGTGAAATACCCCTCCATCTGGCTGAAGTTTTCCGACGACCTGCTCGACTGGGAGGGTTGCGAGAGTCATCTGCTGCTCACGGGTGTCGAACATACTTGGGAGGAGAAGGTCGGCGGAAGCTCTCCGCCGCTGCGGACCGACGAAGGATGGCTGGTACTCTATCACGGGGTAAGCGACTGCGGAAAGGGCTATTACCGCGTCGGAGCCCTCCTGCTCGATCTGGAGAATCCGCTGAAAATCCTCGGGAAAACCCGGGAGTGCATTCTCGAGCCCGAAACAGCCTACGAGACGGAGGGTTTTTATAAGGGGTGTGTCTTTCCTACGGGAAACGTGATCGTAAACGGAATTTTATATGTATATTACGGTGCCGGAGACCGTTATGTGTGCCTTGCCACATGTCCGCTCCGGGATCTGCTGGACTATATCAAGAACGGACGATGATGAAAAACTGGTTGTCAAGAGCGGTTTGCCTGGCGGCGGTATTGTTTTGCGCAGCAGGGTGTACGCATGAAAGGATCGTGATCTCGGAGGTACCCGTTTCGGAGGGGTTCGTGGGAAACGGCGTCGAATGGTCGGCCTATCCCCATGCCGATTCCGAAGAGGCCGAATGGGGCTATCTGATGACCGATGAAAAACTCCGGAGGGTATTCGAACGCCTCGACTACATGAAGCCGCGCATCGTCCGGATCATGGATGTCGCCGCATGGCGCTACTACAAGGGGGTCGATGCGCAGGGTGAGCCGCTGCTCGATTTCGCCTGCGACGAGGTCCGCATGGTGTGCCGCTTGCTGGAGTATTGCCAGAGCCGCGGCATCACGGTTCTCATCGGAGATTACGGCGTTCCGGGATTCTGGGGCTACGCGGGCGGCATCGACCGTGTGGACGATCCGCGCTATATCGACATGACGACCCGCTATCTAACCTACCTGAAGCGGGAGCGGGGTTTCGACTGCATCCGTTATTACATCATAACCAACGAACCGAACGGCGACTGGGCCTGTACGCGGGGCGACTGGGAGCAGTGGAAACGCGGCATCGCCCTGATGCATGCCTCGTTCGAACGGGCCGGTCTCGACATCGGCATCTCCGCTCCGGATGCCGTCGAGATGTCCGAAAATCCAGCATCGCAATACCCCACCGGCCGCGAATGGGTCGAGCAAACCGTCGCGCAGATGGATTCGCTCGTGGATCAATACAACATCCACTGCTATGCCGACTGGGCCTTTATCCGCGACGGGAGTTTCCAGCGGCATTTCGAGCAGGTGGCGCGGATTATCCGGCCGACGGGCAAAAAGATGATCTTCGGTGAAATCGGAGGATGGTACCACAGTGGTGAAATGGGTGAACTTTACAGGCAGCGTGTGGCCGAAAAACCGTTTGCCAGCGAGGATTCGCAGCTCTTTACCTACGATTACGTCTATGGGATAGATGCCGCCGATGTATTGATCCAGGCCATGAAGGCCGGCTGGCACGGGGCGAGCGCCTGGATGCTCGACGACGCGATGCATACGATCAACGACCTCGGGGCCCGCGATCAGCTCAAGGTCTGGGGTTTCTGGAACTCGCTGGGTAAGGAGCTCACGGGAGATCCCGCCGAGGAGGAGATCCGTCCGTGGTTCTTCACCTGGTCGCTGTTGTGCCGCTATTTCCCGCCGGGAATGGCGATCTGCAATCCCGAGAAGGATCGTCCCGGAGAGGGTCTGCGGATTGTGGCCGGACAATCGGTCGCCGGAACAACCATCGTCCTGCTGAATGCCTCGGAACAGCCCCGCACGTTCCGTCTGAAGTGTGCCGTAGTGGGTGCCGACGAAATGGACCTCTATGAATACATGCCGGAGGGATATCGGACCGACGAAAAGTCATTTCCCGTGGCTTCGGGGCGTGTGGCGGCTTCGGAGATCCGCTGCGGAGACTATCTTGTGGAAATGCCCGGCCGCAGTTTCCGGTTGCTGACGAACGTAAATCCCGAATGACCATGCGCCTTTCGATCGTGGATATTGCCGTTGTAGCGGTCAGCATTCTGGGTATCGTATGGTGGGCATTGCGCCACGGGCGGAGCGGAGACTCGAAATCCTACTTCCTGGCCGGCCGCTCGATGCCCTGGTGGGGCGTCGGGCTGTCGCTCTTTGCCGCGAGCATCTCCAGCACTACGCTCATCGGACAGACCGGAGATGCCTATTCGACGGGGCTGGCCGTTTTCAATTACAACCTTGTCGGCGTATTCGTCATGGTCTTCTTCGCCACATTTCTGCTTCCCGTCTATATCCGAACGGGAATCTTTACCATGCCCGAATACCTTGAACGCCGCTTCGACGCCCGTTCCCGTTACTACTTTTCGTTCATCAGCATTATCGGCAACGTTTTCCTCGATGCGGCCGGGGCGTTGTATGCCGCGGCGCTGATCGTCAAGTTGCTGCTGCCCGAAGCCGACATACAGATCATCGTCCTGCTTTTCGCTGCGCTGGCCGCTTCCTATACGATCAGCGGTGGTCTTTCCTCAGCCATCAATGCCGAGATTCTCCAGGCGGCAATCCTTCTTGTCGGATCGCTCCTGATGGCCTTGTGGGTTGCCGCAAGCGGCGGTTTCGATTACTTCCGCGAACTGCTCTCCGCGGGCGACCCGCTGGTCCGGCTGATCCGGCCTATGGACGATCCGGCCACCCCCTGGCTGGCCCTTGCGGTAGGCATGCCTATTACGGGACTCTACTTCTGGGCCAACAACCAGACCCTCGTGCAGCGGGTTTTGAGCGCACGGAGTCTCAACGAGGGGCGCAAGGGGGTCATGCTCAACGGTGCCATCACGCTCTCGACGCTGCTGCTTTTCGCAATTCCCGGGGTCATGTGCCGTCAGTTGTTTCCCGGGCTGGAGCGACCCGACATGGTCTATCCGGCCATGATTCTCAATCTGATGCCGGTCGGACTGCTGGGCCTGATGCTTGCCGTGCTCTTTGCAGCCCTCACCTCGACGCTCGGGGCCATCATGAATGCGACTTCGACACTCTTCACGATGGATTTCTACCGGAAGTTCGATCCCCGGGCCTCTGACCGCCGGCTGGTGCGGGTCGGAAAGATCGTATCGCTGATCGTCGTGGTGATCGCGGCGTTGTGGGCCCCGCAGATCGGGCGTTTCGACTCACTGCTGAAGTACTACCAGGAGATTCTCTCCTACTTGGCACCGCCCGTCGTCGCGGCTTTCCTGCTGGGGGTCTTCAGCCGCAGGGTGAACGGGCAAGGCGTCTTCGCCGGGTTGATGGCCGGACTGGTCGTCGCCGTGCTGATGATGCTCTTCCGAACGGCGATCTTCGGCGACATGCATTTCCTGTTCATCGTACCGATTCTCTTTCTCTTCAGTCTGCTACTGATGGTCGTTGTGAGCCTCCTGACCGCACCTCCCGCCGATGACCGGCTTCGCGGCAATCTCTTTTCGGCGGCAGCCTTCCGCAAGGAGTGCATCGCCTTGCGACGGAAGGCCTGGTGGAACAACCACCTGCTGTGGGGCGTCATCCTGCTGATTGCCGGAGGTGCGTTATTGCTCTTGTTCTCATAGCCGATTAAAAAAACTTGCCCATGAAACCTTTCCGTTTGCTCCTTACTCTTTTCTCTCTGCTGTGTCTTCTTTCCGCCGCAGGGCAGATCCGTCTCGAAGGATGGAATGCCCCGAAGATCGCCCCCCGGCTTCACGACGGGCTGTGGCCGGCCCAATGGATCACGGCTCCGGATGCCGGCGGGGACTACGATGTATGTCATTTCCGCAAGAGCTTCTCGCTCGAACGCCTCCCCGGACACTTCTTGGTTCATGTCTCGGCCGACAACCGCTACAAACTCTTTGTGAACGGCCGGCTCGTCAGCCTCGGCCCGGCACTCGGAGACGTGTACAACTGGAATTTCGAGACGGTGGATCTCGCGCCCTATCTTGTGCCGGGACGCAACGTGCTGGCGGTCGTGGTGTGGCACTTCGGGGAGAAGCGTCCTCTGGCACAGATGACCTTCGGCAGCCTGGGATTCCTTCTTCAGGGGAACACCCCGGCAGAAGACGTCGTAAATACCGATGCGTCATGGCGCTGTCTGCGCAATACGGCCTATGCGCCCTGCGAAGAGCCCGTGCTGGGTTATTATGCCGCCGGGGCCTGTGAGCAGGTCGATGCCTCCCGCTATCCGTGGGGCTGGGAGCAACCCTCCTGCGACGACTCCGCATGGGTTGCCGCAGAACCGCTCCAGCCGGGTGCGATGAAGGGGGCTGCGGACTATCCGGGACGCCAGCTCGTGCCGACGCCCATACAACCGATGGAGTACCGGCCGATCGGAGCCCCCCGCCTCCGTCGGGTTGCGGGTGTCGCCGGCATCGGCGACGCCGGAACTCTTACTTTTCCGATCGTCGTGGCGGCGCAGACACAGGCGGAGCTGCTGCTCGATTACAGGGTATTGCACACGGGTTATCCTACGCTCCGGTTCCGTGGCGGAAAGGATGCAGAGATCGAGATCGGGTATGCAGAATCGCTCTTCGACCGGGCGGAGACGGGTGCCAAAGGCCATCGGGACTCCGTGGCGGGCAAACTTTTCGTCGGATATGCCGACCGGATTGTAGCCGACGGAGGCGCGGGACGGAGTTATACGCCGCTTTGGTGGCGGACCTGGCGTTATATCCGGCTGCGGGTGGCTGCCGGTCGGGAGCCGCTCGTCATCGAAGGCCTTGAGGCCAGCTCTTCGATGTATCCCTTCGTCCGCGAATCGGCTTTCGAGGCTCCGGAGTGGAAGGAGGCCGGACGAATACTCCGTACGGGATGGCGTACGGCCCGCCTGTGTGCGAATGAGACCTATATGGACTGCCCCTATTACGAACAACTCCAGTATTTCGGCGATACCCGGATCCAGGCCCTGATTTCGCTCTACAACACCCGCAACGACGAAATGGTGCGTCAGGCGCTCGAACAGGGCCGTCGCTCGCTCTCGGCCGACGGGATCACCATGAGCCGCTATCCTTCGTCGCTGCATCAGTTCATCCCGTCGTTCTCGCTGTGGTGGATCTGTGCCGGACACGATTACTGGCGCTATCGCGGCGATGAGTCCTATCTTGCCAGTCTGCTTCCGGCCTACCGTTCCGTCCTGGCGTGGTTCGAAACCTTCCTGAATCCCGACGGAAGCCTCGGGCGCATTCCCTATTGGTTCTTCGTGGACTGGAGCGGAACCCATTACGGAGAGCCGGTCCGCGAGCGCGACGGGCATTCATCAATTCAGGATCTGCACTTCCTGCTGGCGCTCGAGGCGGCCGCTGACATGGAGGCGGCCTTCGGATCGGCGGCCTGGGCGGCCCATTACCGGGAGACTGCCGCAAGTGTGCGTGCCGGTTTTGCGGAACGTTATTGGGATGCCGGTCGCGGGCTTTTCGCCGACACCCCGTCGCGGCAGAGCTTTTCGCAGCATGCCAACGTGCTGGCTCTGCTGGCCCGGATCGTCGAGGGCGAGGAGGCTGCGGCGCTTTTCGACCGGATGGCCGATGATCCGTCGCTGATCCCCTGTACGATCTATTTCCGCTACTACCTGCACCAGGCCATGAAGATCGCCGGACGGGGCGATCAGTTTATCCGACGGCTCGATCTCTGGAGGGATCAACTGAATCTGGGTTTGAGCACCTGGGCCGAGCAGCCCGAGCCCTCACGCTCGGATTGCCATGCCTGGGGGGCGAGTCCCAATATCGAGGTTTATCGCATCCTGCTCGGTATCGACAGTGACGCTCCGGGCTTTAGGAAGATCCGTATTGCTCCTGCTTTGGGATCCCTTCACGAGGCTTCCGGGTCAATCCCCCATCCGCAGGGGCAGGTTTCGGTCGCATACGAACGCACGGACAGAGGGCCTTTGAAGGCGCGTATCTCCATTCCGGACGGGACAACGGGCATTTTCATATGGAACGGTCGTGAATATCCACTTGTGGAAGGAGAGCAGACAATTGTCGCCCGGTGAGTTTCGGGAACATGAAAAAACGGCGGGCTTGCGAGGTCCGCCGTTTTTTTGATGGTGATATGAGTACCAGATTCGTCCTATATGGGTTCTATAAGACGAATGGCGACGGACGATGCCGGGTAGCGTGGAGAACGTTACCGCGCTCCATACGGGCGACAATACAATAAATTCGAACTACATAACGCATATAGAACGGGGGGGGGAGGTATTCTCGCCGAGCGATAATATGTTTGTAAATAAAGTCGCTTAATTTGTCTGACAGTTTTATGCCGAATTTCCCCGCCTCACGATAAATTGCGGACATGGTGCGGACCCGGAAAAAGTCCCCCGCTGAACTTGCGTTCAACGGGGTTCCAGTGCCCAGGACAAGATAAAACAAAATGTATCGAAATTCGATATTTTACTACAATTTTTGGGGTATTTTATTGATAGCTAATTATTAAATGATTTGGTTTCGTATTTTTTGAATCATTTAAACCCAGAATTTCGATGCATGAATCATCATCCATTTGTGGTTGGATATGAATAGGTCACAAACTCGCAAAATACCTTGTATATATTTATCGAAACGGCATTGCAAGCTGCGGCTTTTTCGGAAAAGTCTTTTAACCGTCATATACTCGTTACCAGGATAACGGATTAAAGAATAGGCTTTTTGGAGTGTTTAAGACCTGCGACGCCGTTCAGTAGAGAGCCTGAAAAGCGATAGAAAGGATGAACACTCCCCCGCAAAACGTCTTAAGCAACAAAATGGATACAAAAAGTATCAAAAGCTGTGGGTCTTGGGTTCGAATCCCAACGGAATCACCCGAAAGCGCGGAATGTCCCCGGGGCGTTCCGCGTTCCGCTTCCCGGAACGACGCCCCGCCGGGGAGGGGCGCAGCGCAAAATGCGGATTTTCATGCCATTTATTTTGCCGGGCGGAATATTTTGTCTATATTTGCGGGCTTAAAAACCCGTAAGGGCGAGCGTTTTTTATTAACCTTATACAATTTTATAGCAAATGGCTGTTAAAATTCGTCTGGCACGTCACGGTAAGAAGGGTTACGCCTTCTATCACATCGTTGCCGCAGATAGCAGAGCGCCACGTGATGGTAAGTTCATCGAGAAGTTGGGAACCTACAACCCCAACACGAATCCTGCTACGATCGATCTGTGCTTCGAGAAAGCACTGGATTGGTTACAGAAAGGCGCACAACCCACGGATACCTGCCGGGCTATCCTCTCCTACAAGGGCGTTCTCTACAAGAAGCACCTGCTGGGCGGCGTAGCCAAGGGCGCATTCACCGAGGCCGAGGCCGAGGCCCGCTTCAACAAGTGGCTCGAGGCCAAGAACGGCAAGATCGAGGCCAAGGCCAACAAGCTGGCCACCGACGCCAAGTCGGCCGAGAAGGCCCGTCTGGCCGCCGAAGCCAAGATCAAGGAGGAGCGCGCCGCAGCGATCGCCGAGAAGAAGGCCGCCGCTGAAGCCGCAGCCCGCGAAGCCGCAGAGGCCGCCGCTGCCGAAGCGGCTGCAGAGGCTCCCGTAGAGGAGGCTGCCGCCGAAGCTCCCGCCGCCGAATAAGCGAGATCCCGATCCGATAGAAACAGTAGATCGCCCGGTGCGGGGGATTTACTGTTTTTTTTCGTATTTTCACCCCGTAATACCATTTTACCGCAATGACAATTCCCGCAGGCAGAATCACCCGACTTTTCGGCACGGACGGGGGCGTGATGCTCTCGCTCTACCCCGCTTTCCCCGAGGATTTCGACACCGACACGCCGCTCGTCGTCACGATCGACGGGCTGGACGTGCCGCTCTATTGCGACCGGTTCGAACGGCGCGGCGTCTCGGGCGCCGCCGCGGCCTTCGCCGACTTCGACACCGAACGGCGCGCACAGGAGCTGCTCGGGCTCGAATTCCGCATCGACACGGCGGACAGGGAGGAAGACGAGTTCTACCTCGAGGACCTCATCGGATTCGCGGTCAAGGCCGAGGAGGCGGGATCGGCGGAGAAGCGCTCCGGAATCCTCGCGGACTACTACGACAGCGACCTCAACCCGCTCTTCGAGCTGGAGATCGCCGGACGGCGGGTGCTCGTGCCCGCCGCCGAGGAGTTTATCGCACACATAGATTTCGAAGGGCGCACGGTGCACCTCGTGCTGCCCGGGGGACTGCTCGACCTGCAATGACATGGCACACGTGGTGATCGGACTTTCGGGCGGCGTCGATTCTTCGGTGGCCGCCTGGCTCCTCAAGGAACAGGGGCATGAAGTGACGGGGCTGTTCATGGTGAACTGGCACGACACGACGGGAACGCTCGAGGGCGACTGCCCGTGGCGCGACGACCGGGTTTTCGCCGAACTGGTGGCCCGCAAACTGGACATCCCGCTGCATGTCGCGGACCTCTCCGCGGAGTACCGCACGCGGGTGGTGGACTACATGTTCGCCGAGTACGAACGGGGGCGCACGCCCAATCCCGACGTGCTGTGCAACCGCGAAATCAAGTTCGACGTCTTCCTGCGGGAGGCGCTCGCGCTCGGAGCCGACTACGTGGCCACGGGCCACTACTGCCGCAAGGCCGAGGAGCGGCTCCCGGACGGACGCACCGTCTACCGGCTGCTCGCGGGCAGCGACCCCAACAAAGACCAGAGCTATTTTCTCTGCCAGCTCTCACAGGAGCAGTTGCGCTACGCCCTCTTCCCGGTGGGCGGCCTGCTCAAGCCCGAAGTGCGGCGCATCGCCGAAGAGCAGGGACTCGCCACGGCCAGGCGCAAGGATTCGCAGGGAATCTGCTTCGTGGGAAAGGTAGATCTGCCGGTCTTCCTCCAGCAGAAACTCGCGTCGAAGCGGGGGAACATCCACGAAATCCTCCCCTCATGGCCGAAATACCGCAGAAACGGCCTTCCGGGTGCGGGGCCGGAGCTTCCGGAAACGAGACCTTCGGGAACAGGGGGACCGGAGACAGACGCAGGGCATCCGGAGGCAGGCCAGACGGCATGGTCCGCCGAACGGCCGGATACGGCGGTCGGTCATACGGGAGCGACAGAAAAGGAGCAACCGACGCGAACGGAGCAACCGGCGGATGCGGCGACGGAAACGGCCGTTCCGACCGCCGGAGAGGGTGCTACGGAGCCGACGGACGCCGAACTGGCCGCGCTGGCCGCACCGTGGCGGTACACCGTGCGCGACGGCAAGAAGATCGGCGAACACAACGGCGCGCATTTCTACACCATCGGCCAGCGCAAGGGGCTGGGCATCGGCGGCCGCAGGGAATCGCTGTTCATTCTGGCCACCGACGTGACGCAGAACGTGATCTACGTGGGCGAGGGAGACGCGCATCCCGGTCTGTGGCGTCCCGCGCTGCACATCGCTCCCGGCGATGTGCACTGGGTCAATCCCGCCCGGGCGATGGCGCCGGGCGAAAGCCGCCGGTTCCGGGTCCGCATCCGCTACCGCCAGCCGTTGCAGGAGGCGCGGCTCTTCATGCGCGGAAACGGCGTCTATCTGCTCTTCGACACCCCCCAGCGGGGGATCACCCCGGGGCAGTTCGCGGCATGGTACGACGGCGACGAGCTGGTGGGATCGGGGGTGATCGAAGCCTGAGAGGAGCACGGAACCCTCTTTTTTCAGACGCGGCCTACCCGTTTCCACACCCAGCGGAAAGAATAAGCGGCGGCACCTGGCCATAGCCAAATATTACCAAGACATGCATATCCGACATAGAAAAAGTGCGGGGTTCCCGGTTTTGTCCCGTTAAAACGAAGAGCGTATGGCGCAGAAAATATCGCAGGCGACATCAGCCTATGGAATAGACGTATCCGACAGGTTCTCCGGACAAGTGGAAAATCCGAAACACCGGGCCAAATACGATCCGAAACACGTCAACGGAATCGCCCGATTCCCCGGCTGCCCGCCGCGCGGTTTCCTGCCCGAAAAACCCCTTTGATCCCCACGGCCATGACGCTTCGCCGAACGATACGCCACACCCTCGCGGCAGCCGGACTGCTGCTGGCCGCCGCGCAGGCGGCACGCCCCGCAACGGCCGTACCGCCGTCAGCCGGGGCAGACGGACGATCCGTCCCCGTCCGGGAAGCCGCGGCCGGCCGAACGCCGCAGCGATCCGGCGGCATGCAGAGAGCCGCGACCGGCCGCCCGGCCGATGAAAGGACGGTCGGCATCGCCTTTTACGACGTGGACCGGCTCTACGACACCCTTCCGGCGCTTTTCTACGACGACGAGGAGTACACGCCCCGGGGACGCCTGCGCTGGACGGCCGAACGCTATGCCCGCAAGATCCGCAATACGGCGGCCGTCATCGACTCGATGGCCCTGCCCGTCGTGGCGCTCCGGGGCGTGGAGAACGAACGGGTCGTGCGCGACCTGGCCGCCGCCTGCCGGGGCGACTACTCCTACCTGCACCGCACGCTCAACACGCTCGACGGCCTGGATTTCGCCCTGCTCTACTACGGCGACCTCTTCTATCCCCACTACGCCGAGCCGGGACGCCATTACCTCTACATCGAGGGGACGATGGGGCGCGACACCGTGGGACTGGTCCTGAGCGCCGACACGCGCATGAGCGAATGGGTCGTCCGCGACCTGCGCGCCGAAAGGCCCGGAGCGAAGCTGCTCGTCCTGGGACGCTCCGCATCGCTCGAACCCGCCCGCTACGGACTGCGCGACGCCACGGCACGGGCAGCGCGCGCCGGACGGGGCACGGTCCGCAGCCGCGGACGCTGGGTGATGCGCGACCGCATTCTGGCGGACACGGCCTTCACCGTCGTCGGAAGCGACGTGTTCGCCCGCCGATACCTGCTCGATCCCCGAAGCGGCAGTCCGATGGCCACCTACTCGCGGCGGGTCTATACGGGCGGCTACGGCTATTCGCTTCCGGTGTTCGTCCACATCCGGTGACGGCGGCGCGGCCCCCGGCGCCCCGGAAATTCCGCTCCGTTCCGGTTCCCGGAACGAAAACCGGGCGCATTTTCCGACGAATATTGAAAAAAACGCACGCCGGAGACCCGGAACGTACAATCGTCACGGCAATTTATTTGGAGTTTGCGAAAAGTTTTCTTATATTCGCAATCCCTTTGACGGATAAGAGGTTCCGAAATGCGGTAACGGCGACGTCACCGCAATTTTTTCCGCCTCCGGGCAAGCGGACTTTTTGAAAAACTTTTTAAATTCACATACTAAATCGAAAAATTATGGCAGACGTTAAACGAGTCTATACCTTCGGCAACAAGGAGGCCGAAGGCAACGGCAAAATGCGTGAGTTGCTCGGCGGCAAGGGTGCGAACCTCGCGGAGATGAACCTCATCGGCATCCCCGTTCCCCCGGGCTTCACGATCACCACGGAGGTATGCGCGGAGTATTACAGACACGGCAAGCAGGCCGTGATCGAGATGCTCCGCCCCGAGGTCGAGAAGGCGATGCACAACATCGAACGCCTGACGGGCATGAAGTTCGGCGACGCGCAGACGCCGCTGCTCGTCTCCGTGCGTTCGGGCGCGCGCGCCTCGATGCCGGGCATGATGGACACGATCCTCAACCTCGGCATGAACGACCAGGCCGTGGAGGCCGTTTCGAAACGCACGGGCAATCCGCGCTTCGCATGGGACTCGTACCGCCGCTTCGTGCAGATGTACGGCGACGTGGTGCTGGGCATGAAGCCCGTCTCGAAGGAGGACCACGATCCGTTCGAGGAGATCATCGACGCGCTGAAGGCCAGGCGCGGCGTGAAGAACGACACGGACCTGACCACCGACGACCTGAAGGAACTGGTACGGAGCTTCAAGGAGGCCGTGAAGCGGCAGACCGGCGAGGATTTCCCCGCCTGCCCTTGGGAGCAGCTGTGGGGCGCCGTGTGCGCCGTGTTCGGCTCGTGGATGAACGAGCGCGCCATCCTCTACCGCAAGCTCAACAACATCCCCGCCGAGTGGGGAACGGCCGTTTCGGTGCAGGCGATGGTCTTCGGCAACATGGGTGAGAACTCGGCCACGGGCGTGGCTTTCTCGCGCGACGCCGCGACGGGCGAGAACATCTTCAACGGAGAGTACCTGATCAATGCGCAGGGCGAGGACGTCGTGGCCGGCATCCGCACCCCGCAGCAGATCACGATCGAAGGCTCGAAGCGCTGGGCCAAGGCGCAGAACATTCCGGAGGCGGAGCGCGCCGCGAAATACCCCTCGCTCGAGGAGGTGATGCCCGCGGTCTACAAGGAGCTGGACGAGATTCAGCACCACCTCGAGCAGTACTTCAAGGACATGCAGGACATCGAGTTCACGATCCAGGACGGCAAGCTCTGGATGCTCCAGTGCCGCAACGGCAAGCGCACGGGCGCAGCGATGGTCAAGATCGCCATGGACATGCTGCGCGAGGGGCTGATCGACGAAAAGACCGCCGTGCTGCGCTGCGAACCCGCGAAGCTCGACGAGTTGCTGCACCCCGTATTCGACAAGAAGGCCATCGCTTCGGCGCAGGTCATCACGAAGGGGCTGCCCGCCTCGCCGGGCGCGGCGACGGGTCCCGTGGTGTTCTTCGCCGAGGACGCCGAGAAGGAGCTGGCCAGGACGGGCCAGAAGGCGATCCTGGTGCGCATCGAGACCTCGCCCGAGGACCTGAAGGGCATGCTCGACGCGGCCGGAATCCTCACGGCGCGCGGCGGCATGACCTCGCACGCGGCCGTCGTGGCGCGCGGCATGGGCAAATGCTGCGTCTCGGGCGCCGGCGAGCTGGAGATCGACTACAAGGCCCGCACGATCAAGGTGAACGGCTTCACGGTCAAGGAGGGCGACTGGATCTCGCTCAACGGCTCGACGGGCGAGGTCTATCTGGGTCAGGTGGCCACGAAGGCCGCCGACCTGAGCGGCGACTTCGGCAAGCTCATGGAGCTGGCCGGGAAGTACTCCGTGCTGAAGGTGCGCGCCAACGCCGACACGCCGAAGGACGCCAGGCAGGCCTTCGAGTTCGGCGCCGAGGGCATCGGCCTCTGCCGCACGGAGCACATGTTCTTCGAGGGCGACCGCATCAAGGCCATCCGCGAGATGATCCTCGCCGACGACGAGGCGGGCCGCCGCGTGGCGCTGGGCAAGCTGCTGCCGATGCAGCGGGGTGACTTCGAAGGGCTGTTCAAGGCCATGAACGGATTCCCCGTGACGGTGCGCCTGCTCGATCCCCCTCTGCACGAGTTCGTGCCCCACGACGAGAAGGGACAGCGCGAGATGGCCGCCGAAATGAACGTACCCCTCCAGAAGATCGTCGCCAAGGTCGAGTCGCTGGCCGAGTTCAACCCCATGCTGGGCCACCGCGGCTGCCGTCTGGGCAACACCTACCCCGAAATCACGGAGATGCAGACGCGCGCCATCATCGAGGCGGCGATGAACGTCAAGGCTTCGGGCATGCCCGTACACGTGGAGATCATGGTTCCGCTGGTGGGCAACCACAAGGAGCTGCGCTATCAGAAGCAGATCATCGACTCGACGGCCGAACAGGTCTTCTCGGAGCGCAACGACAAGATCGAATACATGGTCGGCACGATGATCGAAGTGCCGCGCGCGGCCGTCACGGCCAACCAGATCGCCGAGGTCGCCGAGTTCTTCTCGTTCGGCACGAACGACCTGACGCAGATGACGCTCGGATTCTCGCGCGACGACATCGGCAAGTTCCTGCCCATCTACCTCGAGAAGGGTATCCTCAAGAACGACCCGTTCCAGATTCTCGACCGCAACGGCGTGGGCCAGCTCATCCGCGAGGCGGTGTTCAAGGGCCGCGGCACGCGCGAGAACCTCAAGTGCGGCATCTGCGGCGAACACGGCGGCGAACCCTCGTCGGTGGAGTTCTGCCACTACGCCGGACTGAACTACGTGAGCTGCTCGCCCTTCCGCGTGCCCATCGCACGCCTGGCAGCCGCCCACGCAGCGCTCAACCAGAAATAGACGCCGCCGGCACGGACCGGCGCAACGGAAAGGGGTCTGCGGCACGAGTGTTGCAGACCTCCTTTTTTGTGATTCAAAACGCCGGATTCGTTGAATTCATTTGTCCGGGATGAGAATTTTACGTATATTTGTTTGATAAATGATTCGGAGGGAGAGTATTCACAACTTAAACACAAAAAATATGAAAAAGATCATTCTTCTGACCATCGCCGCGCTGTGCGCATTCACCGCGGTTTCAGCACAGGACAAGGGGAATTGGGGAGTAGGGCCGCAAATCGGCATCTACACCAATACGGGAGCCGACGGTGCCATCTTCGGCATCGGCGCCACGGGACGTTACAGCTTCACCGACACGTGGCGCATCCAGCCGTCGCTCACGGCCCTCTGCAAATCGGGCTGCTCGGTGGATATCGCGGCCGACGTGCAGTACCTCTTCGAGGTCGCAAGTTCGTGGGACGTCTATCCGCAGGCCGGTCTGAGCGCCAACGACATCGGCGGCTGGTCGTGCGGCATCAACCTCGGTGCAGGCACGGACTTCAACGTGGCCCGCAACTGGGACCTCTCGGCCGGATTCAAGTGGATGATCCAGACAGCCAAATGGCACAAGAACCCGATCATCATCAACATCGGCGCCACCTACCGCTTCTGATCCGAACGGAGAAAGCGGGGAGACGAACCCCGCATAAAAAAGCAGAGACCGACGTCGGTCTCTGCTTTTTCCGTTTTCGCCCGGAGCCGAACACCCCGGCTCCCACCGGATCCTCCGTCTCCTACCGGGTCTTGTATCCGCAGCGATACTTGCCCTTGGCCAGATTGAGCAGCTTGCTCTTGAGCAACTGACGGCGCAGCGGCGCGACGCGGTCCGTGAAGACCACACCCTCGATATGGTCGTACTCGTGCTGGATGACCCACGCCTTCAGCCCCGTGAACTCCTCGTCGTGCTCCACGAAATCGGTATCCATGTAGCGCATCCGGATCGAGAGCGAGCGCGGCACGTCGGCATGGATGCCGGGAAACGAGAGGCAGCCCTCGTTGTAGGTCTTCTTCTCGGCCGAGTACTCGTAAATCTCGGGATTCAGAAAGGCCCGTTTGTAGTCGGCGCACGAAGGGTCGTCCTCGGCCCACGGCGTGCAGTCCACGATGAACAGGCGGATGTCCTTGCCGATCTGCGGCGCGGCCAGCCCGACGCCTTCGGCCTCTTCGAGCGTGAGGAACATGTCCTCGGCGAGTTTCTTCACTTCGGGGTAGTCGGGACCGATCTCCCGGCAGCGCTTGCGCAGCACCTCGTCCCCGTATATGACAATCGGATAAATCATAATCTGAAAAACAATCGTATATTGCCTAATTTTATTGTATCGTCCCGTAAAAAACCGCGGCGGCCCGCGCTACGGCTCCGGCCCGGAGCTCGTGCGGCTACCGGCCCCGTCAGCGGGAGGGGACGGATTCCATATAGCCCTGGAGGATGATCGTCGCCGATATTTTGTCCACCAGCGCCTTGTCGCGGCGGGCCATCCGGCCGATACCGCTGTCGCGCATCGCACGATGCGCCAGCACCGACGTGAAACGTTCGTCGTAGAAGACCACCTCCTTGTCGGGCCAGGCCCGGCGCAGGCGCGCGGCCAGCGGCTCGATGAAACGCCACGTCTCCGAAGGCGTGCCGTCCATCCGCGCAGGCTTGCCCACGACGATCGTGGAGACCTCCTCGCGGGCGAAATAGTCCGCCAGCCACCGCTCCAGCTCCCGGGTCGGTACGGTCTCCAGTCCTCCGGCGATCAGCCGCAGGGGGTCGCTCACGGCGATTCCCGTGCGCTTCGTCCCGTAGTCTATGGCGAGGATGCGTCCCACGGTTCAAAGATTGATTTCCGTCCGGCGCTCCGACCGCACTCCCGAAAGCAGCAGGCCGGCCAGCGCCCCCGACACGAAACAGAACCGCGCCACCCGCCGGCGGCTCCGGCTCCGACGATCTCCGGAGAAAAAGTCCATTCCCCTTACAGATTCAGCTTTCCGAACAGCCTGCGGTACGAGCACTCCTTCTCGACGAGCGACGGCAGCGCCTCGATCTGCACGCGCTCCTGCTCCATCGAATCGCGGTGGCGGACCGTCACCGTGCCGTCCTCGAGCGTCTGCCCGTCCACGGTCACGCAGAACGGCGTGCCGATGGCATCCTGACGGCGGTAGCGCTTGCCCACGGAGTCCTTCTCGTCGTAGATGACGTTGTAATCGTATTTCAGCTCATCGACGATCCGCTGCGCCACCTCGGGCATGCCGTCCTTTTTGACCAGCGGCAGCACGGCCACCTTCACCGGCGCCAGCGCGGCGGGCAGACGCAGCACGACGCGCGAATCGCCGCCGTCGAGCGTCTCCTCGGTATAGGCCGCCGACATGACCTGCAGGAACATGCGGTCCACGCCGATCGACGTCTCCACGACATAGGGCACGTAGCTCTCGCCCGTCTCCGGGTCGAAGTACTGGATCTTCCGGCCCGAGAACTTCTGGTGGTTGCCCAGGTCGAAATCCGTGCGCGAGTGGATGCCCTCGACCTCCTTGAAGCCGAACGGGAAGTTATACTCGATGTCCGTGGCGGCATTGGCGTAGTGCGCCAGTTTCTCGTGGTCGTGGAAACGGTAGTTGTCGTCGCCGAAGCCCAGCGCGCGGTGCCATGCCATGCGCGTCTCCTTCCAGCGGTTCCACCACTCCATCTCGGTCCCGGGGCGCACGAAGAACTGCATCTCCATCTGCTCGAACTCGCGCATGCGGAAGATGAACTGCCGGGCCACGATCTCGTTGCGGAACGCCTTGCCGATCTGCGCGATACCGAACGGCAGCTTCATGCGGCCCGTTTTCTGGACATTGAGGAAATTGACGAAAATGCCCTGCGCCGTCTCGGGCCGCAGGTAGATCGTCGAGGCCCCTTCGGCCGTCGAACCCATCTGCGTCGAGAACATGAGGTTGAACTGCCGCACGTCGGTCCAGTTGCGCGTGCCGGAAACGGGGCAGGCGATCTCGCAGTCGAGGATGATCTGCCGCAGCCCGGCAAGGTCGTTGGCGTTCATCGCCTCGGCAAAACGCCCGTGCACGGCGTTCCGGCGGGCGAGCGTCTCCGCCACGCGGGGCGAGGTCTCGCGGTACTTCGCCTCGTCGAACGCCTCGCCGAAACGCTTGCGGGCCTTCTCGACCTCCTTCTCCACCTTCTCGTCCTGTTTGGCGATCCACTCCTCGATGAGCACGTCGGCGCGGTAGCGCTTCTTCGAATCCCTGTTGTCGATCAGCGGGTCGTTGAACGCCGACACGTGGCCCGAAGCCTCCCAGGTTTTGGGATGCATGAAAATGGCGGCGTCGATGCCCACGATGTTCTCGTGCAGCTTGACCATCGAATCCCACCAGTAGCGCTTGATATTGTTCTTCAGCTCCACGCCGTTCTGCCCGTAGTCATAAACGGCGGCCAGACCGTCGTAGATCTCGCTCGAAGGAAACACGAACCCGTACTCCTTGCAGTGGGCGACCAGCTTCTTGAAAAGTTCTTCCTGCGTCATCGTATTTTGGTATTTTACTGATTTTCCGGACTACAAAAGTACAAAATAAATGGATATTCCCTCCCGCCGGCGGAGAATTTATTTCCCGGGGGAAACGGCCCCGGAACCGGACGGGTCAGCCGAGAAGCCCCGCGCGCAGGAAGGAGAAATCGCCGCCGCGGGCGATGACGATGTGGTCCAGCAGGCGGATGTCGAACAGCGCCGCGGCACGGGCGATCCGCTCGGTCAGCGCCCGGTCCTGCGGACTGGCTTCGGCCGTTCCGGAGGGATGGTTGTGAATGAGAATGAGCTGCGTGGCGAGCAGCTCCAGGGCGCGCTTGACCACGATCCGGTGATCGACGACCGTTCCCGTCACACCGCCCTGGCTCACCCGCTGCCGCTCGATGATCCGGTTCGACGCGGTGAGGTACACCGCCCAGCACTCCTCGTGCGGCAACTGTTCGAGCTGCGGCCGGAACAGCCGCACCACGTCGTCGCTCGTGGCGATACAGTCGGCCTCCGCGGCACGCTCCGCAACGGCCCGGCGGCCGAACTCGGCGGCGGCGAGCAACAGCCGCGCCCGCCGCAGGCCCAACCCGCCGATCATGCGCAGACGCGCCTCCCCTTCGCCGGCGATACGCGCCAGCGAATCCCCGCAGGCCGCCAGCAGCGCGTCGGCCCGCTGTCCGTCCTCCGTAAGCAGGGTCAGCAGTTCCCGGTCGGTAAGCGCCCCGACTCCCCGCGCAGCCATCTTGTCGGAAATCGTCGTCATAGGTATTCCGTACGCCCGTTCCGGGACTTCGCCCGGAGAGCGTGTCATTTCGTCCCCGTCAGCCGGTCCACCTTGTCGAGCAGCGAGGCGCACTGCTCGTCGGTCATGTACTGCGACACGGAGAAGGCCGCATGCTGCTCGGCCTCCTTCTTCGAGTCGCCCGCACCGTGGCCGACCTCCATGCCGTCCACCAGCACCGTACAGTGGAACACCGGGTGGTTCGGAGCCGCCTCCTTGTCGAAGCCCGTGCGGAACGAGACCTTGTGGCGGTTCTTCTGACACCACTCGATCAGGCGGCTCTTGAAGTCGTTCTCCGATTCGGTGAGCTCCTCGAGGTCGAGCAGTCCGAAGTAGATGCGGTTGATCAGCAGCCGATTGACGAAATCGTACCCCTGATCCAGATAGACCGCCCCCATCATCGCCTCGAAAGCGTCGCCGTAGATATGCTTCTGGGCGATTCCGGCGCCGTTGGCCGAAATCACGTGCGCGTCGAGTCCCAGCTTCACCGCCAGTCCGTTGAGCGACTGCCGCGAAACGATCTTCGAGCGCAGCTTGGTCATGAACCCTTCGTCGCGGTCGGGGTATTCGATGAAGATATAGTCCGAAGTGACGGCCTCGATCACGGCATCGCCCAGGTATTCGAGCCGCTCGTTGTTGATCGAACGGCCGTCCTCCAAAACCAAAGAAGCTGACTTGTGAACCAAAGCCAGCTTGTAGAGTTCGATATTGTGCGGAACGAATCCGAACAAATCGTCGATAATCCTGTAATACGCCTTGTCGGGCCCGAAATTCCGTCTCCACGGACGCAGCAGAAAGTCGATCACGGCGGCGGGACCCTTCGGGCGTTAGAGCTTGCGGAAAATGACCGTCGAGTTGTGGCCGCCGAAGCCGAACGTATTGCTCAGCGCACACTTCACGTCGCGCTTCTGCGCCGTGTTGAGCGTGAGGTTCAGCTTCGAGTCGATCTCGGGATCGAGATTCTCGCAGTTGATCGTCGGGGGCACGACGCCGTGCGTCAGCGCGAAGATGCAGGCCAGAGCCTCCACGGCGCCGGCGGCACCCAGCAGATGTCCCGTCATGGATTTGGTCGAGGAGATGTTGATGTCGTACACGTGGTCGCCCAATACGCCAGCGACGGCCTTCAGCTCGGGAATGTCGCCCGCAGGGGTCGAGGTTCCGTGCACGTTCACATAGTCGATCTCCCCGGGGGTGATGCCGGCGTCCTTGATGGCGTCGCGCATCGCCTTCATGGCCCCCTTGCCCTCGGGATGGGGCGCCGTGAAATGGTAGGCGTCGGCCGAAGCGCCTCCGCCCACGATCTCGCAGTAGATCTTCGCCCCGCGCGCCTTGGCGTGCTCGTACTCCTCCAGAATCAGCGCGCCCGCGCCCTCGCCGATCACGAAGCCGTCGCGGTCCTTGTCGAACGGACGCGAAGCGTGCACGGGATCGTCGTTGCGCGTCGAAAGCGCCTGCATGGAGTTGAAACCGCCCACCGAAGGCTCGTTCACGGCGGCTTCCGAGCCGCCCGTGACCATCACGTCGGCCTTGCCGTAGCGGATGGCCTCCATGGCGGCGATCATGCCGTGGTTGGACGAAGCGCAGGCCGACACGGTGCAGTAGTTCGGTCCCATGAAGCCGTACTTCATGGAGATGAAACCGGCCGCGATGTCGGCGATCATGCGGGGAATAAAGAACGGGCTAAACCGCGGGGTTCCATCCCCGGCGGCATAGCCCAGACACTCATCGAAGAACGACTTGAGTCCTCCGATACCCGAACTCCAGATGACGCCCACCTGCTCCTTATCGACCTTCTCGAGATCGAGGGCCGAATCCGCCACGGCCTGCTCGGCCGCGATCAGAGCGTACTGGGTGAAAAGGTCGTACTTGCGCACTTCCTTCCGGTCGAAATACCGGGTCGGGTCGTAATTCTTTACTTCACAAGCGAAGCGTGTCTTAAATTTCTCAGCGTCGAAATGAGTAATGGGCGCGGCACCGCTGACTCCCTTCTCCAAATTCGAAAAATACTCCTCAATACTATTGCCGAGCGGGTTGATCGTCCCGATACCCGTAACAACTACTCTTCTTCCTGTCATAAATTTAAGGCTTCTTGCCGTGAAACGAATATGGTAGAAATTATTTCTTGTGCTCCTCGATGTACTTGATAGCGTCGCCGACGGTAGCGATCTTCTCGGCGTCCTCGTCCGGAATCTGGATGTCGAAAGCCTTCTCGAACTCCATGATCAGCTCCACGGTGTCGAGCGAATCCGCACCCAGGTGGTTGGTGAAGCTTGCTCCGGGCACAACCTCCGACTCCTTGACACCCAGCTTGTCGACGATGATCTCGACAACTTTTGATTGAACATCTGCCATAATTTTAAGTTTTTAGTTAAACAATTATTTGGAAATAGCAACTCACATTTCCAGCGTAATTTTGCGCAAAAGTAACACTTTTTTTATTACTTTTGACAAAACGCTGCGATTTTTTGTTCACAATTTTTTCGACATTTAGCACAAAAATTCGCAAAAAACATTCAGAAACAACCGATTATGAAATTACTTCTCATCTCCAATTCGACCAACGCCGGGGAGGAATACCTGCGTTATCCGCTGCCCGAAATCGGACGCTTCCTGCAGGGCGTGCGCGAAATCGTCTTCGTGCCCTACGCCGCGGTCACCTTCTCCTACGCCGAATACGAACGCAGGGTGCAGGCGCGTTTCGCCGAGCTGGGCATCCGCGTCCGCTCGGTGCACCGGGCCGGGGATCCCGCAGCGTTCGTCCGCCGGGCCGAAGCGATCTGCGTGGGCGGCGGCAACACCTTCGCGCTGGCCAGAAAGATGCAGCAGCAGGGGCTGATGCAGGCCATCCTGCGCCGGATCAGGGCAGGCGTGCCCTACGTCGGCTGGTCGGCCGGCAGCAACGTCTGCTGCCCGACGATCTCGACCACGAACGACATGCCGATCGTCCAGCCCGAATCGTTCCGGGCCATCGGAGCGGTGAAGTTCCAGATCAACCCCCACTACCTCGACGCCAATCCCGCGGGACACGCCGGGGAGACGCGCGAGCAGCGCATCCGCGAATACATCGAGGCCAACCCGCGCCGCTGGGTGGCCGGGCTGCGCGAAGGGTGCATGCTGCGTTACGACGGCGGACGGTTGGAACTGATCGGAGGACGGCCGATGCGGATGTTCCGCAAGGGCGTCGAACCGTTCGAAGTGGAACCGGGCGGAGACCTTTCGTTCTTATTATAAATAGGTATGAAAGCGATGATAGCGGGCCTGGGCCTCATCGGAGGCTCGTTCGCCCTGGCGTTGCGCGACCGTGCGCTCGCCGAAGAGATTCTCGGCGTGGAGAAATCGCCGGAAATCGCCGAGGAGGCGATGCGGCTGGGTCTCGCGGACCGGATCGTGGGATTCGAAGAGGGAATCGCCGAGGCCGACCTGGTGGTGCTGGCCACCCCCGTGGACACCATTCCGATCATGGCCGTCAAGGCGCTCAACCGCGCGACGGACAGGCAGGTGGTCATGGACATGGGGTCGATCAAGGGCGAGTTGTGCGAGGTCGTCTCGATGCACGCCCGCCGCGGACGTTTCGTCGCCGCCCATCCGATGTGGGGCACGGAGTACAGCGGTCCGAAGGCCGCACAGCGGGGCGCCTTCTCGGGCCGGATCGCCGTATTGTGCGACACGGAGCGCAGCGACGCCGACGCGGTGGCCCTCGTGGAGCGGATCTTCCGGACGCTGGAATGCCCGCTCGTGTATATGGACCCCGAGGAACACGACCTGCACGCGGCCTACGTGTCGCATATTTCGCACGTCACGTCGTTCGCCCTGGCGCTCACCGTACTCGAAAAGGAGCGCGAGGAACGGCATATCTTCGACTTGGCGGGCGGAGGCTTCGAGAGCACCGTGCGGCTGGCAAAAAGCGCCGCAGGGACCTGGGTTCCGATCCTGCTGCGCAACAAATACAACGTGCTGGACGTTCTGCGCGAACACATCCACCAGTTGCAGATCATGCGGCGCATGATCGAGCGGGACGACGCCGAGGGGCTGACCGAGGCGATGCAGCGCGCGAACTCCATCCAGCGCATCCTCCGGTGACGACGACGGCCGAAACGGGACGTGCGGGCGAACGCGCCGCGGCGGAACACCTGCGGCAGGCGGGATACGAGATCCGCGACACGAACTGGCGGGCGGGACGGGACGAGCTGGACATCGTGGCCCTGCGCGGGGAGGTGCTGCATTTCGTGGAGGTCAAGACCCGTCGAGCCGGGTCGCTCACGCCGCCCGAAGCGGCCGCCACGCAGCGCAAGTTCCGCGCCCTGACCCGCGCCGCGGCCCGCTACCTGCGCACCGCCGGATGGCAGGGCGAGGTGCAGTTCGACCTGGCGGCCGTCACGCTGTCGGACGACGGCCGCGCCGACGTGGAGCTCATCGAGCGGGCGATGGAACACCACTGGTGACCTGCGGGCAGCCCCGCCGGCACACGAAGGAAGCGTCCGCAATTTTTGCAAATCCGGCAAATTATGCTATCTTTGCCGGCTGAAAACAAACTCCCTGACACTGAACGCCAAGCGCGGGAAAAGTCCGGGCGGAAACGACAAACCTCAATACCGGCAAACAGCGATGTGGCTCTATAATCTCGGGCTGACACTCTATGTATGGGCCATCCGGCTCGTGGCGCCGCGCCATCCGAAGGCCCGGCTCTGGATCGAAGGACGCAGGGACCTCTTCCGCCGCATACGCGAAGCGGTCGCTCCCGGGGAGCGGATCGTCTGGATGCACGTCGCGTCGCTCGGCGAGTTCGAACAGGGCCGCCCGATCATCGAGGAACTGCGCCGGAAACACCCCGAATACAAAATCCTGCTCACCTTCTTCTCGCCTTCGGGCTACGAAATCCGGAAAAACTACGCCGGAGCCGACCATATCTTCTACCTGCCGATCGACACCCCGCGCAACGCCCGCCGGTTTCTCGACGCCGTACACCCCGAAATCGCCATCTTCGTCAAATACGAGTTCTGGCTGAACCTGCTCTCGGAACTGCGCCGCCGGCATGTGCGGACCTTCATCGTTTCGGCCATCTTCCGCCGCAATTCGGTCTTCTTCCGTCCCTACGGCGGCATGTGGCGGCAGGCGCTCGAATCGTTCGACGTCCTGTTCGTGCAGAACGAGGAGTCGAAAAAACTGCTGGCGACGCTGGGATTCGACAACGTGCTGGTGGCCGGAGACACCCGTTTCGACCGTGTGGCCGAAATCGCCCGGGCCGCCAGACGCATCGACCTCATCGACCGCTTCAAGGGCGACGCACGCCTCTTCGTGGCCGGTTCGACATGGGGTCCGGACGAGGAGCTGCTCATCCGCCTTGCGAACGACAATCCCGAAATCAAGTTCGTCATCGCCCCCCACGAAATGGACGAGGGCCGCATCGCGCGGCTGATCGCCGAGACGCGGGGCGGGGCGCTGCGTTACACGCAATGCACGCCCCACACGGCTTTCGGGCCGAAGCAGGTGATGATCCTCGACACCGTGGGCCTGCTCGCCTCGGTCTACGGCTATGCGACATGGAGCTATGTGGGCGGCGGATTCGGCGTCGGCATCCACAACACGCTCGAAGCGGCGACCTTCGGACTGCCGGTCGCCTTCGGGCCCAATTACGGGAAATTCAAGGAGGCGCGCGATCTGGTGACGCTCGGCGCGGCCCGCTCCGTCGGCAACTACGAAGAACTGAACGCCTGGTTCGTCCCCCTGCGCGACAACGAGGAGTTCCTCCAGCGCACCAGCCGCATCGCCAAGGACTACACCACGCGCCACCAGGGCGCCACGGGCATCATCGTCCGGACGATCTTCCAACAATAGCACGCGCGCCGTCCGGGAACTCCGGCACGCATGCGCTTCTCTCCGCCCCGACGACATCCCGAACCGCGGCACAGCCCCGCCGACAGAGAGACACACCCCCGGCCAAATACGGCAATTCCGACGAACGCATCCTCCCTGCGCACACGGGGACGGACTTCGGAAAAAGCACAAACCCGGCGCCGGGCCCTCCCCGACAGACGCGGCGAGCCGTCATGAACACAGGACAGCCGCCGCAGAGGCGCAAAGCCGGGCGGGTCGCCCTCCGGGATGAAAAGCCGGGTCCCGGGGTCCGGCGATGCAAAGAAACGGCCGGCCCCTGCGGCAGCCGAATGTGCCGCAGGGGCCGGTCGTATCGGAACGCACGGGGCTCGCACCGTCAAATCACTCGTACAGCCGCTCGCAATAGCGTTTCAGCGCCTCCCACTCGTAATAGGGACCGCCGTCGAGCGGCAGCCGGGCGTCGCGCTCGTTGTAAAGCACCCGCACCCGGACATCGCCCGCGGCATTGCGGAAGAAGACGAACTGCACGTTGCCCGCCATCGGCGAAACCTTCTCGATGCTCCAGCAGGAGCGCACCTCGTCCACGGAGCCCACCCGCGCCGAGGCGCCCTCCACCTGCAACAGGGCGGCGAGGGGTGTCAGATAGACGTCGTGCCCGAAACGTAGCGAGGCCGCCAGCGGCTCCTTCCCGTCGATCACCCGCCGGGCCGTCTCCACGAAATCGCGGAGCAGCGGCCGGGCCGAGGCCACGACCGGATCGCCGAAACGCAGCGAAGGCCCCATCGTCAGGTAACAGTAGGCGTTCAGACTCTCCCAGAGCGCATAGAGCTCCCCGGGCGTGAAAATATCGTAGAACGCCCACTCGGGACGGTCGATGTCCTGCGCGATGGAGGTCAGCATGAAGAGGTCCCACATGAACCGCTGCGGATCGGCGACCTGCGGGGCTTCGTCCGTAAAGAGCGCCGAAAGAAGCCGCTCGGGATGCAGCCAGGCCCGCTTGGCGCTGTCCGCCACCTCGCGCGCCGCCTTGTCCATATCTTTGTCCCGCTCCCCGTTGGCCAGATAGCTCAGGTCGCGGGCGCTCGCCGTACGGACCATGCGGATCCGGGGATCGAGCTCCTTGAGCCGCTCGTTGAAGGCGGCCATGCTCAGGATGCAGCGCGGCACGAGCGTCGAACGGCTCTCCACCCGGCATTCGCGGCCGTCCGCCGTCGAGAATACCTCGGGATAGGCCGCATACATGCGTTCGGCGATCGCCCGGTGTTCGCGCACCCCGCGCGGCGACAGGTCGCCGTAGCGCCCTGCGGCATCGGCGGCCAGCGCCTCGCCCTTCGCCAGGACGGCACGGCCCGCCGCCGTCAGCGTCCCCGCCGCCGCAGCCTCGCGCAGCGGGACGAGCGGCGCCGTGTAATGCGCTTCGGAGGAGTGGTAGCGGCTGCCGTGGCGGCCGTAATGGCTGATATAGAACGGTACGTATCCCTCCGGAACGGGCTCGGCCTCCGCGGGACGGTATTCGTACGAATGATAGACGCCGGCGGCCCGTTCGGGGCAGTCGGCGATTTCCTCCGGCGCGGTCTGCGCGGCCGCGGCGCCCGCAGTCAGCACACACAATGCCGAAGCGAGGAGCTTCGATGAAAAACGGTTTCCTTTCACGATTTATGCGTCATTATTCCCAGCACGAGCCGGTCGGTTTCATTCATGCCGTCGCGGCCGATGGCCGTCAGATTGCGGATGCACTTGTCCACGTCCTCCTCGATGATCCCCTCCACCGGCGTCACGCAGTGACCGTCCATGGCCATCATCGCCGAGAGCAGAGCCGTCGAGACGCCGCTCGTGAGCTTCATCGCGCAGCTCGGCTTCGCACCGTCGCAGATCATGCCCGTCAGGTTGGCGATCATGTTCTTCACCGCGGCGGCCGCCTCGGCGTATCCGCCGCCCATCAGGTAGGTCACGCCGCAGCTCGAACCCGTCGCGGCGGCCACGCAGCCGCAGAGGGCCGACAGCCGTCCGAGGCTCTGCTTGATGTAGATCACCGTCAGGTGGCTCAGCGTCAGCGCGCGGATCATCCGCTCCTCCGAAGCGTGCGTCTCCTCGGCATAGACCGCCACGGGCAGCGTCGCGGCGATGCCCTGGTTGCCGCTGCCCGAGTTGCTCATCACCGGAATCATGGCCCCGGCCATGCGGGCGTCGCACGCCGCCGAGGTGTAGGAGAGGACGCGGGTGAAGATGCTGTCGCCCATCACGCGGCGTTCGCGGTCGCAGCGGAGCGTCCGTCCCACGCAATGACCGAACTCGCCCGCAAGCGAACGCTCGGCGGCGGCCTTGTTCACGCGGCTCGTCTCGAGAATGAAGCGCAGCTCCTCCGCCGGCGCGGTCATGGCGAAATCCCAGACCCGGCGGAACGTCAGCGGAACTTCCTCCTCGCCCGCGGCGTCCGCGGACGGCGTGCGGCGGTCGAGCAGCGTCTCGCCGTCGCGGGTCACGCTGACGAAACGCGTATGGCCTCCGGCTATGACCGCCGCAGCCGAATGGCCCGCCGCCGCGACCTCGACCTCGATATAGAGTTTTTCGCCGATCGCCTCCTTCAGCGCGATCGCGATGCGCCGCTCGTCGATATAGCGCCGCCCCTGTTCCACGGCCTCGGGCGTCACGTCGCGCAACACCTCGAGCCGGTACTCCGAACGGCCCACGAGCGCTCCGAGGGCCACGGCGATCGGCAGGCCGATCATCCCCGTGCCGGGAATGCCCACGCCCATCGCGTTTTTCAGGATATTGGCACTCAGCCGCACGTCGATCCGCTCGGGCCGCACGCCCAGCGTCTCGGCGGCGCGCGCCGTACAGAGCGCCACGGCGATCGGTTCGGTGCACCCGATGGCGGGTACGACCTCCCGGTTCATCAGGGCGACGATCCGCGCCCGTTCTTCCCGGGGCATTGCAGGGGATTCCATAAAAATTCCGGTTCGTTTTGGAAAACAAATGACAACCGCCCACTTCCCGCATTCCGGCCGTCCCCTTCCCGGGTCCCGACGGCCCCGACCGGCAGACACCGCCGGAAACGGCGGCCGTCGGTACGGCGAGGTATCCGATTGCGAAACAAAGATAACGATTTTTCGCTATTTTTGCTCCGAACGAACGACAACAGCGATGGAAAATCCGAAAAACCGCAAATGGCGGGTCGTGCGGAGCGAATACCTCGCCCGCAAGCCGTGGTTCACCGTGCGCCACGAAACGATCTCGCTGCCCGACGGACGCACGATCCCCGACTACTACGTGTTCGAATACCCCGACTGGGTCAATGTCACGGCCATCGACCGCGAGGGACGCTTCGTGATGATCGACCAGTACCGTCACGGGCTGGGCGAGACCTCCTACGAAATCCCGGCCGGCGTGGCGGAACCCTCGGACGAGACGATGCTCGCCGCGGCGCAGCGCGAACTGCTCGAAGAGACCGGTTACGGCGGCGGCCAGTGGCGGCTGCTGACGACCCTCTGCGCCAATCCCGCCACGCAGAACAACCTGACGCACTGCTTCCTCGCCACGGGCGTCGAACGGCTCGGCGCGCAGCGGCCCGACCCGACGGAGGATATCCGCGTGCACCTCTTCTCCCGCGACGAGGTGCTGGAGCTGCTCCGCACCGACCGCATCCGGCAGGCGTTGATGGCCGCACCGCTCTGGCGCTGGTTCGCCGAAGAGGGCATCGTCGGATAACGGCTCCGTGAACCGCGAAGGCCCGCCGGACGTAAAGCCGACGGGCCTTTCCCGTTTCCGGCGAACGCCCTACCGTCCGACGGTCTGCGCCAGCGCCAGGAAGTAGCGTTCCGGATCGAGCCCGAGGGCTTCGAGCAGCTCCCCGGCGGGCGCGCTGCCGCGCGTGATCGAACGCAGCCCGTGCCCGGCCGCATAGAGGTTCACGTTCTCGGCACACCCCGCGGCATCCTGCCCGCAGAGGTAGCGGACCTGTTCGGCCGGGATACTCCGCCCCTCGTAAACCGCCCGGTCGGCGACATAGACCAGATTCAGCGGCGCCGAATAGACGAAGGGCTGCGCCCCGGAGAGTCTGCGGCGATCGCCCTCCAGCACGCGCACGAGCCTGTGCGCCTCCGCATCGTAACGATAGACCCCCTCGGCGAAGAAGACGTAGAGGCGGACCGGGTAGAGCGCCAGCGCCGAAGGAGCCGTCAGACGCCCCTCCTCCGGCCTGTTCTCGCCCGCGGCGGCCCATACGATACCCGAGAGCTCCTCGAGCGACAGCGCGCCGGGATTGTACTCGCGCCACGAACGGCGGTTCCGCAGCGCTTCGTCGATCGTCAGGCCGCCCTTCGGCGGCACCTGCACGAGCGCGATCTCTTCGCCGTACCGCACTTCGGTACGGGTTTCGGCGGTCTTCTCCGCCTCCGGGTTCCGGGTGCCTCCGCACGCCGCCAACAGCAGCGCCGCGCAGGCCAGCATTTTCGTTTTCATCCGTATTTCGATATTTACATTACGGACAAATATACGAATTTTTCCTACCTTTGCCTGCACACACCGAACGGATATGCAACCCGAACGCATCTGCACCCTCTTTTTCTCGCCGACAGGCACCTCGCGGAAAACGGCCACAGCCGTGGCGCGGGGAATCGCGGCTCCCTTTGCGGCGACGGCCGACAGCACGGCGACGGACCGCGCCACGGCAACGGCCGACAGCAGCGGCTCGACGGACCCGGCGAACCATGCCGCGGAAGCGAACCGCGTCGCCGCGACGCCGGAGAACGGTCCCATACCCGTACGCGCCCTCGACCTGACGCACGCCGCACCGCGCCCCGAAACGCTGTCAGCGGATACCGTGGCCGTATTCGCCGCACCGGTTTACGGCGGACGCATCCCCCGCACGGCGCTCGAACGCATGGAGGGCATCCGGGGCGAAGGCACGCCTGCGGTAGTGATCGCCGTTTACGGCAACCGGGCCTTCGAAAAGGCCGCGGCGGAGCTGGCGGATTTCGTGCGCGCCCGGGGATTCGTCCCGGTGGCCGCGGCGGCCTTCGTCGGGGAGCATTCGTACAGCACGGAACGCACGCCCATCGCGGCAGGCCGCCCCGACGGGCAGGACCTCGCCGCAGCGGAGGCGTTCGGCCGGGCCGTCCGGCGCAAACTCGCCGGGCAGGGACCCCTGCCGGTCGATGCCGCACGGCTCAAGGCCCCCGGCACGCCGCTCGTCCCGCTGCTGCGTTTCATCCGTTTCGTTCTCGCCTACCGGCGGCGCCAGAAGAAACACCCCGTCGTCCTGCTGCCCGCAGGCAGCGCGGACCGCTGCACGCACTGCGGCCGCTGCGCGGCGGTCTGCCCCACCGGAGCCATCGCCCGCGGCGACGAACTCCGCACCGACGCGGCCCGCTGCATCCGCTGCTGTGCCTGCGTAAAGGGGTGTCCGGTCGGTGCGCGCACCTTCGAAACGCCTTTCGCGGCGGCCCTTTCGCGCAACTTCGCACGCCGGAAACCGCCCGTCACCCTGCTTTGAGACACGACCGACGATGAAAACGCTCCCGATACGCCTCCGCCTCCTGCTCGGCGCCGCCGTGCTGCTGACGGGCTGTTTCGAGAAAAGCGGAACCTACGGTCCCGACCCCGGGGAGGCGATTCTCGCGCTCACGGCGCACGGCTGGGAGACGGAACACCCGGACGGCCCGGGAACGATAAAGGAGACATGGACGTTCCGCCCGATCGGGAACGGCCGCACGGAACTGCTGCGGACGCACGGAGACGGAAGCGAGGAACGCAGCGAGACGTTCTTCCTGTGGGAATACGTCGGGCCGAATTACAACGTGCTCTACATCGCGGCCGAAAACCTCCGTTCCTGCTACTGGGCCGTCGAGGAGCTGACGCACGGCACGCTAACCGTCCGAAAGAGTTTCATCGACCCCGATCTGGTGACATCGGGGGATTACAGCGAACGCATCCGGTTCTCCGCCGTCCGGTGACGGGCGGCAGGGCGGATTCCGTCCGGTCAGAGCCGTTTCTCGAAGGCCAGCCGCTCGCCGCCGGCATAACGGACCGTTCCGCAGAAACGGAAGCCCTCCTTCTCCAGCAGACGCAGCATGCGGCGGTTGTCGAAATTGGTGTCCACACGGAAAGCGCACACCCCGCGCCGCCGCGCCAGTTCGCTCACACGCCGCAGAAACGCCGTCGCCAGCCCCCGGCCCTGCATCCCGCCGGCCACCGCCAGACGGTGCAGCACGACGTATGCGCCGTCGGTGAGCCAGCGCCCTTCGATTCCGGCATAGGCCGGTTCGCCGTCGAACACCGCGGCACCGTAGGCAACCGCCTCCCCTGCCGCGGAGCCGCCCGGCAGCATGTCCGGAAGGGAATCCCGATCCGGCAGCGCACTCCCGGCGGATCCGGCGGCCGGATCCGCCGCCGGAAGCGACAACACGTATCCGTCCCCCCGCCCGATGTCCCGGGCGATATCCGATTCGGCGGGATAACCGTCCTGCCATTGCAGGCTGCCGGCCGCCCGCATCTGCGCCTGCGCCCGGGCGATGATCCGCATGATGCGGGGAATGTCCGCCGCCGCGGCCCGGCGGAACAACAACTGCTCGTTCATGACGGCAAAGATACGAAATTGTCGCGGGGCGTCATCCGGACACGACAAAATTTCCGAACGGGTGACAATTCGTGACATTTCATGACAATCGGTGACATTTCATGCCGTTTTCCGCCCTGGCACGGGATTTGACCTTATCGAGAACGAAGCCGCTCCGCAAGGGGCGGGGTCAAAAAAAGAATGTTGAACCAAAAAACAATAAGGAGGACAAAATTATGATGCCAGTCAGAAGAAATCAGAATTGGTTACCGAGTATTTTCAACGACTTTTTCGGCAACGAATGGGTCGATAAATCGAACGCGACGGCTCCGGCCGTCAATATCCTCGAGACGGAGGACGACTTCAAGGTGGAAGTGGCCGCCCCGGGTATGACCAAACAGGACTTCAAGGTCCATATCAACGAGGACAACGAACTGATCATCTCGATGGAGAAGAAGGCCGAGAACAAGGAGGAGGACAAGAAACGCAAGGGCACGTACCTGCGCCGCGAGTTCTCGTACAGCCAGTTCCAGCAAAGCCTGATCCTTCCCGACAACGTCGAGAAGGAGAAGATCGCGGCCAAAGTCGAGCACGGCGTGCTGACGGTGGAAATCCCGAAGAAAAAGGAGGTTCACGCAACGCCCGCCGCACGACAGATCGAAATCGAGTAAGGCCGCGGCCGATCGGATGCGGGGCGGGGCCGGCAGAAAGCCGGTCCCGCCTTTTTCGCGTCCCGGCGCACGAAATGCGGCGGAGGAAACAGGATAACGAAAAATCCGCTATCTTTACCCCCGATTCCAAACACACAAACTCAAAGACACGAATGAAAGTCGGACTGTTCATTCCCTGCTATATCAACGCCGTCTATCCGCAGGTCGGGCGCGCCTCCTGCGAGCTGCTGCGGCGCGTGGGGTGCGAGGTGGACTACCCGCTCGACCAGACCTGCTGCGGGCAGCCGATGGCCAACGCCGGTTTCGAACGGGATGCGGCCGCACTGGCCGAACGCATGAACGCCCTGTTCGGGCGCTACGACTACGTCGTCGGCCCGTCGGCCAGCTGCGTGGTCTTCGTTCGGGAAGGCTACCCGCGCCTGCTGAAGAATTACCGCGAACACGCCTGCGTCGATGCGCGCATCTGGGAGATCTGCGAGTTCCTGCACGACGTGGTGCGGCCCACGCGCCTCGACGCACGCTTCCCCCACCGCGTGAGCCTCCACAACTCCTGCCACGGCGTGCGGAAAATGGGTCTCTCGTCGCCCAGCGAGCTGCACGTCCCTTACAGTTCGAAGCTGCGCGATCTGCTTTCGCTGGTCGAGGGCGTCGAAGTCGCCGAGCCCGAGCGGCGGGACGAATGCTGCGGCTTCGGCGGCATGTTCTCGGCCGAGGAGGGGGCCGTTTCGGTGGCGATGGGCCGCGCGAAGGTGCAGCGCCACATGGCCACCGGCGCGGAGTACATCACCGGCGCCGACTCCTCGTGCCTGATGCACATGCAGGGGATCATCGACCGCGAGAAGCTCCCCGTGAAAACCGTTCATATCGTGGAAATCCTCAATTCGAAAGCATGAGCACGCACTCCTTAGCCGCAAAGCGATTCGTCGCCGACGCCGACCGCATGGCGTGGCACGACAGGGCGCTCTACGCCGTACGCGAAAAACGCGACCGGATGATGGAGACGGTCCCCGAATGGGAGGAGCTGCGGCAGCTCTCCTCCGAAATCAAACGCCACACGCTGAGCCGTCTGGGCGACTACCTGCTCGAATTCGAGCGCAACGCCACGGCCAACGGCATCGCGGTGCACTGGGCGCGCGACGCCGCCGAGATGAACGACACCGTATGGCGTCTCGTCCGCGAACACGGCGGACGGAACCTCATCAAGAGCAAGTCGATGCTCTCCGAGGAGTGCGGCCTGACGCCCTTCCTGCGCGAACGCGGCATCGACGCCGTCGAGAGCGACCTCGGCGAACGGATCATGCAGCTGCTCGGCCTGCCGCCCAGCCACATCGTGCTGCCGGCCATCGGCGTACGGCGCGAGGAGGTCGGCGCGCTGTTCGAACGCGAGCTGGGGACCCGGCCGGGCGACAGCGACCCGACCTATCTGACGCACGCCGCACGGCAGGCGCTGCGCGCGAAGTTCCTCGGGGCCGACGTCTCGATGACGGGCGTCAATTTCGCCGTAGCCTCCACCGGAGCGCTGGCCGTCTGCACGAACGAAGGCAACGCCGATCTGGGCACGTCGTTCGCCGACCTGCACATCGCCATCATGGGCATCGAGAAGGTGATTCCCGACATGCGGGCGCTGGCGGTCTTCACGCGCCTGCTGGCCCGCTCGGGCACGGGGCAGCCCGTGACGACCTACACGTCGCTCTACCGCCGTCCCGCACCGGGCAAACGCATCCACGTCATCCTGGTGGACAACGGCCGCTCGGAGTGGCTCGCCGACGCGCGGCACCGCAACATGCTCAAATGCCTGCGCTGCGGCGCCTGCATGAACACCTGCCCCGTTTACCGCCGTTCGGGAGGCTACTCCTACTCGTACTTCATCCCCGGACCGCTGGGCATCAACCTCTCGATGCTGCGCTCGCCGGAGCTCCACCGCGGCAACGTCTCGGCCTGCTCGCTGTGCTACTCCTGCTCGGAGGTCTGTCCGGCGAAGATCGACCTCGGGGAGCAGATCTACATGTGGCGGCAGCAGCTCGACGCGCTGGGGCTGGCCGACCGCACGAAAAAACTCGCCGTGAAAGGCATGGATTTCGTAATGAACGGGACAAGGCGTTTCTACGGCGGCATCGCGCTGGCACGCGCGGCCGGGAAACTGCCGCGCTTCGTCGTCGAGAACGGGCTCAACCCGTGGAGCGCCCCGGGCCGGGCCATGCCGCCCTTCGCACCGCAGACATTCAACGCGTGGTGGAAAAAGGGCCGCGGCGAATGACGTGCGGAGAGCCTGCGCGCCCCGAATAAAAACGACAACACGATGGACAGCAAGGAAGAGATACTGAAAAGACTCGCGGCCGGACGGCCGGACGAGACACCCTACCCCGAAACCGGATTCACGCCCCAGCGTTTCGACGACCCCGAAGCCATGTTCGCCGAGCGGCTCGAAGCGGCCGGAGGCCGGGCCGTCGTCATGCAGCCCGGCGAGACGCTCGACGAGGCCGTGCGGCGCTGCTATCCCGAAGCGCGGACGATCGTCTCGGCGATCCCCGGTCTGAGCGTCGCCACGATGAATCCCGACCGCATCGAGGACCCGCGCGAGCTGGTGGATGCGGACCTGGGCGTCGTGACGGGCGCATTCGGTGTCGCCGAAAACGGCGCGGTGTGGATTGCGCAGAACATCCGCCACAAGGCACTCTACTTCGGAGCCACGGCGCTGATGATCGTCATCCCGCGGGATGCCATCGTCGCGACGATGCACGAAGCCGTGCTGCGGCCCGAGGTGGACGACTTCGGCTACGGATGTTTCATGTCGGGCCCGTCGAAAACGGCCGACATCGAGCAGGCGCTCGTCTTCGGCGCGCACGGCCCGATGTCCGTCACGGTACTGCTGCGCTGACACCCCCGCCCGTCCTTCGCAGGACGGACGGTTCCGTTTGCGGACCGGCGCCGATTTCTTTGGCGGTTCGGGCGAAAATCGCTATCTTCGCTACGCCCGGCCGGTGCCGGGCCTGCAAAACGGACCGAAGATGATCGAAACCGAACTCTGCGCCTTCTCGCCCGAAGCCTGCCGGACCGCAGCCCGGGCCGGAGTGACGCGCGCCGAACTCTGCGCCTCGCCCTACGAGGGCGGCACGACTCCCTCCGCCGCGGCGATCCGGCTGGCGCGGCGCGTCCCGAACCTGCGGCTGAGCGTGATGATCCGCCCCCGCGGCGGGGATTTCCTCTACACGGACGAAGAGTTCCGCCAGATGCTCGAGGAGGTCCGCTTCGCCCGCGAATGCGGTGCGGACTGCGTCGTCGCGGGACTGCTGACCCCGGACGGACGGGTGGACGAGGAGCGCACGGCCCGTCTGGTCGCGGAGGCCGGCGGAATGGAGGTGACCTTCCACCGCGCCTTCGACATGACGCGCGACTGCACCGAGGCGCTCGAGGCGCTCGTCCGGACCGGATGCCGCCGGGTGCTCACATCGGGCGGCCGCAACACGGCTCCGGAGGGGCTGGAGACGATCCGCACGCTGGTCGCGGCGGCCGCAGAGCGGATCGAGGTGATGGCCGGCAGCGGCGTAAGGCCCGCGAACGTCCTGAAGATCGCCGCCGCGGGAGTCGATGCCGTACACTTCAGCGCACGGTGCACGGTCGAAAGCCGGATGCGCTTCCGCAACGGCGCGGTCTCGATGGGAGGCATCGCCGGAATCCCCGAATACGCCTCGGTCGGAACCGACGAGGAAACGATACGCGAAATCCTGCGGCGACTCGCCTGAAAAAACGACACGATACCATGAAAAAACTGCTTCTGACGATGCTCTGCATCGCCGGCATCGCTTGCAGCGATGCCGGAATCCCGGACGACGAACAGCGGCGGCTCGACGCCGCGCTGGCCACGACGCCCCGCGCCGATTCGCTCCGGCAGCTTCTCGCTTCGACCCCCCGCGGCGAACGCGCCGCGATGGCCTGGCTCATCGCCCGGATGCCTTGCGGCGACCGCGACACGATGCATCTCGACCTGCTGCGCGAGAACGTCGCATACGCCTGCCGCGCCCGGGAGGAGTTCCCGTGGACGAAGGCGCTGCCCGACTCGGTCTTCCGGAACGAGGTGCTGCCTTACGCCGTGGTGGACGAGGTGCGCGACGGCTGGCGGCGCGATCTCTACGAACGCTTCGCGCCCCGCGTGGCCGGCTGCCGCGACCTGCGCGCCGCACTCGACACGGTGAACCGCATCCTGCCCGGAGTCGTGGGCGTGGAGTACAACACGCTGCGCGAGAAGACCAACCAAAGCCCCGCGGAGTCGATGCGTCAGGGCATGGCCTCCTGCACGGGACTTTCGGTGCTGCTCGTCGATGCGCTCCGCGCCGTGGGCATCCCGGCCCGTTTCGCCGGCACGGCGGCCTGGCACGACGACCGCGGCAACCACAGTTGGACGGAGGTGTGGATCGACGGCGAGTGGCACTTCACGGAGTTCTACCAGCCCGCGGCGCTCGACCGCGCCTGGTTCCTCGCCGACGCGGGACAGGCCACGCCGGGCGACCGGCAGCACGCCGTCTATGCCGTATCGTTCGCCCCGACGGGCGACTGGTTCCCGATGGTGTGGAACGAAACCTCGCGCGAAGTCCACGCCACGGACGTCACGCAACGCTACCGCGACGCCTACGCCTCCTTCGCCGGCACGGCGGCCGAAGAGGGCACGCATACGACCGTCACGTTCCGCATGTTCCGCGACCCGCGCCACGCTGCCGCTTCGGGCGACCGCGTGGCGGCCAACGTCGATGTCTTCTGCGGTACGGAGCAGATGGGCGGCGGACGCACGGCCGGACCGTTGCAGGACATGAACGACGCCCTGCGGTTCCTGCTGAAGAAGAACCGCACCTACACGTTCCGCTATGCGAACGCACGCGGCGAGACGACGGAGGTCACGGCCGCGGTGGCCGACGACCCCGTGACCGTGACGGGCTACATGGAGTGATTCCGGAACGGACGGAACACGCACGACGGACACCTCTCCGGAGGTGTCCGTCGTTTCGACCGGCCCGTCCGCCCGCACCGGCCATCCGGAGGCCGAAGAACCGCCGCACATTCACAAAGCGAGGTGGAGAATCGGATGCGGCCGTCCCGACGCATCGAGCGGATCGCGCGACACGACGCGGAATCCGAGCCGCGCATAGAAGCCCGCGGCCTGCGTATTCTCCTCATTGACATCGACACGCCGCACGCCGCAGCGGGCGACGGCATGTTCCACGAGACACCGCCCCAGCCCCCGGCCCCGCAGGTCGGGCGCGACGAAAAGCATCTCGAGCATCCCGTCCGCAACGCCCGCGAAGGCGGCGAAACCGCCGCCGGGACGGCGGACGACCCAGAGCCGCACCGCAGACAACGCCCCGCCCCGCACCAGCGAGCGGTAGAAACAGATCTCGTCCGGAGCGAGAAAGTCGTGCGTGGCGCGCACCGACGTCTCCCAAAGGTCGGTCAGCGCATCCAGGTCGGCGGCAGAGGGATTCGGCAAAAATTCGACGTCGTACATCGGTACAAGAGTGTTTGGTTGTATGGGGCAAAGATACGCAAAATCGCGGCTTCCGCAACAGGTCAGTGCGCCGCACCGATTCCGGCCAGCGCAGCGACCGTGCAGAAAAGCACCCAATGGCACAGCCTCCGCCAATACCGGGCCGAAGCCCGTTCGCACCGCAGCGCCGCGGGCCATGCCACGCTCCAGCCGCCGTAAACGGCCGTCAGAAAGAGTTCCAGCGGCAGCGAGCGCGGAAGCGCCCCGAACCCCAGCGACAGAAATGCCGCCGCCCCCAGCACGAGGTCCGTCGTAACGAGCTGAAAACCGCAGCGGCCCAGGAGCCATGCGCCGTAAGCCCCGCCGCCGGATTCCCGGCAAGGCCGGGCCTGCGCGTAGAAGCGGCTGCCCGAAACCGTATGGACGAACGAAGCCGCGGCCAGAAGCGTCCCCGCAGCCACAAACCAGCCATTCATACCTATCGCACGTTGAGATAAATCCGATCGGGAAGCCGCCGCAGAATCCATGCGACGAGCCGCCAGCGGCGCGTGACGACCGCCACGGCCTTCCGGCGGCGGATCGCCCGCAGAATCTGTCCGACGACCCGTTCGACGGGCATCACCCAGAAAAGGCCTTCGCCCCGGGCCATCGCCGTCGCCGTGAGACCGGGCCGGACGTCGGTGACGCGGACCGGAATCCGCAACCGGGCGAAACGCTGCCGAAGCCCCTCGGCATAGTTGATCTGGTAGGCTTTCGAAGCGCTGTAAGCCGGGGCGGCGCCGCTGCCGCGCAGCCCTCCGACCGACGTGACGCAGACCAGATGTCCGGCACCCTGCCGCTCGAAGAATCCGCAGGCCCAATCGACCGACGCGGTCCATCCTGCGACGTTCGTGCGGATCGCAGGCTCCTCGAGCGCATAGGCCAGTGCGGGATTCAGCTCCCCCGTACCGGCGCAGACGATGCACAGATCCATGCCGCCCAGCTCCGCGGCGAGGCGCTCCAGCGCGGCTACCGCCTCCGCCGTGCGCGTCAGATCGGCCGCCGCACGGCGGAATGCCGCGGGATTCCCCGCCGCGATCTCATCCAACAGATTCTCCCGGCGGCCGACCAAACCCACCGTATATCCCGCGGACGCCAGCCGCTCCGCGAGGCTGCGCCCGATTCCCGAGGTCGCGCCGATCACAATAGCCCGTTTCATCGCCGCAAAGATAGCTCCGCACGCCGGCATGCGGCTTGATCCGAATCAAGAAATCATCGGATCCGGCGCCGGATACGGCTCAGCGTCTCGGGCCGCACGCCCAGAAAGGAGGCCAGTTCCTGCAACGGCACGAGGTCCAACAGTCCGGGGCAGCGCGCGAGCAGCGCCTCGTAACGCTCCTGCGGCGTCGCGGCATAACGCTGGAGCAGGCGTTCGTAAACCTCGAGGAGCAGGCGCTCGGCCACACGGCGGCCCAGCCGCTCGCAGGCGGCATCGGTGCGGTAGAAGGCCTCGAGCCGGTCGTTCCCGACCGCCAGCACACGGCTGTCGCACATCGCCTCGATCCGGACGAGGGCCGGAGCGGCGTTGCGCATCGAAATATAATCCCCGACGAACTCCCCGGCGAAAGCGAAGCCGACGACGTGCCGGTCTCCCTCGGCCGTCTCGTGAAGATAGCGGAAAGCCCCCACCTCGACCAGTCCGCAACGACGGTTCCGCTCCCCCTGCACGGCGAAGGCATCGCCCGCACGGACGCAGAGCCGACACCCCTCCCGGCGGAAGAATCCGGCCAGGGGGCCGAATTCCCCGGCCGCTATGTGACGGTTGAAAAGCATCTCCGCGACTATTCGTTCCGCCGGATGTCGCGCGGAAGGTAAAACGAACAGAGGTCCGAAACCACGCCCCGATGGTCCTGCACGGCGCGGTGGATCACCCCCTCGAAACGGAACCCGAGCCGTTCGAGCACCCGCCGCGACCGTTCGTTATGCGGATAGCAGGTCGCCGTGACCATCTCCAGCCCGAGCTGCGAGAATCCGTAGCCGACGACCGCCCGCGCCGCTTCGGTCATCAGCCCCCGGCCCCAGCACGCCTCGTCGAGCCAATAACCGAGCATCGCCACGCCGGGGCATTCGCGCTTCGGGTCGGGCAGCAACCCGACCGCCCCGACGAGCCGCCCCGTCCCGCCGTCCGTCACGGCCCACGTCGTCGGCCGGCGGAGGAAGACCTCCTCCAGCACCCGGCGCGACTCCCCGGGGGAAGAGTGCGGCTTCCAGCCCGCATTGTCCCCCAGAAGCGGATTCCGGCAGCAGGCGTACAGCGCCCCGGCGTCGCTTTCGGCGAAGGCGCGCAACAGCAACCTCCGCGTGCACAGGGCGGGAGCCTCCCGCCGCACTTCATCCTGACCCGTCTCCATCATGACACAAATTATAAAGGAAAAGACCGACTCGGAAAACAAAAAACGGCCTGCATTTCTGCAAGCCGTTGATTTTCAAGTGGTACCACCAGGAATCGAACCGGGGACACAAGGATTTTCAGTAATAAACAGATATACATTTATCTTATTGCATATCAATAATATAACTGTATCCTTGACCACTATGGCTAATGCAGTGGAGAAAACAAAGAGTGTTTTCAAATTAATATTAAATTTGTCTGTTACAACATATAATAACACTTATAAAGTGCTAAGTTTCTGTTTTATGTTTCATCATTACTTTTATTATATGGTTCAATGATTCTCTGCCTAATATAGCTGGCTCATCTAAACTTTTGTCAAGAAGGAAAGGAAAAGAGAAAGGACATCCTTCATTCTCAAATCCAAACCTGAATACTCTGCATTCTCTCAACTTGTTATCCTTGCATCTTCCCGTTTCCCTCCCTACATAATGGAATACATCATTAGTACTAATGGAATTCATATAGACAGGAAGAAATGGGAAAGCATTATCATTAGTATTCACTTCCCTAATATTATTCTCAGGAAGTGAATGCATCCACCTCTTTCCAAGACTGAAAAAAGACAATAATGCAGGACTGACAAGGTTATGTTCAATTCTCTTGTCAAGAAGGAATGTAAAACCAATGCCTTTAATTTGGATGAAGATTTCATTTTTCTCTGTCATGTGTCACAATTAGTTTGTCAAAATCAACAATCCACTTATTCTCCATAAGAAATTGAGAGCCTAATACACCGTGAATCTGCACTCCTGTTTCTTCTTGTACTTGCATTATAGCATCAGTAGCATCAAGAACAGAAAAAGTAGAAGTGTAGTCTGTTCCCTCAAAGTTAAATGTAGCTTCTATAACAGGAGTTTCCTTGTAATGCCCCTCAATTCCCATTGTCCTACAAGTACTGTCAAGCAACTTAAACTCATCTTTGAAGTGTTCATACACGAAGTCAAAAAGGGTGTTATGGGTAGAACCTGTGTCTATAAGAAAACACAAGTTCTTTAATCTGCCTGATGTTACTATCAGTGGTAAGCTTGTCTTTTGCAAACCAAACGTTAGTGGAAATTCCAATTTATCACTCATTATTAAAAGCTATTAGAATAGAAAAATATGTGATAATTATGCAAAGATTTCTGTATTTCAACATATAAGTTATTAAAATAATAAGAGCGCTTCATGTATTTTTCTTCAGGAGTGAAATCTCCTATAACATTTTTGGGGCTGCATTCCAATAACAAACTATCAAATTTTAGAAAGTCTTCATAATCAAATGGTTTATTGTATCCCTGCCATATCACAGAATCATTGCGAACATATATGTCATTTGTAAAAGTATAATATTCACCATTTTCATCTTTGACTAATCTTGAATACATTTCAGTATTATTATCCCTTGAATGTCCTTTCTTAAAATGTGATCTATATTTATACTCAGACCATTTCTGATTGACTATTGTTCCCAATTTTGTCTCTATTTCAGATGTATCTTTATTTTTAGATGGTACGCAAGAAAACAATATCAATGCACCCATAATTAAAATGAATATTCTTTTGCTCATGTCTGTTTTTATTTAATCAATATTCCAATAATTACTTTCATCACCTTCAAAAGCATCTGCCAATCCACTTTCAACATCTTCTCTGCTCCATCCACCATAGTAGGCTTGTTCATCTCCATAAGGGTCACTCCAATCATCTGCATCATTCATTTTTTCAGCTTCATAGTCCCAAAAGGATGTTTTGTGAGATGCTACTTTTGAAATAGTTCTTTTAGGAGCTGCCTTGGCAGGGAATAATGTAGCTTTGCCTATATCTGCTTTTTCCATTAGCAAAGGAAATATCTTGCCACTACTATTGGCAACAATGGAGATTACGGGTTCTTTTGGCATCCCTTTTAAAGAGACAAAACCTATATTAGCTCCGTAAGTAAAATGCAATTGTCTTGTATTAGGTTGAGCTTTGACAAATAGTTTCTTGCAATGTACTAACTCCTTAAATGCCTCTACTGAATAAGTACAAATATAGGTTAAACCATCAAAAATGACTTTATTGCCTAATTGATAAAGGTTTATTCTTTCTTCTTTATCACCAAGAAAAGCCCTAAGAGAAAAAAGATATTCTTCCTTTATTGCCCATATTTTATCATATTTCAGTGGAACAATTATGTTTCCTAATGTATCAATAATACCCCATTGATTCTTTTCTTCTAAATAGTGATATTCCATCACACGGGCATAACCACAAGTAAATTGAGGGTCACACCAAGAATATTTGCCAAAATGAGTTATTTGCTTGTTGTTAATATCAATGTAAGCATACTGATATTGGTGGTTTCTGACTAATGACAGTCCACAGTTAAATGGCTGCATTTCCATATATTGAGGTTGAATGACAACTTCCCCTCTTTGGTTCTTAGCTCCAAATAAGCCATCCTCTTGAAATATGAAATAATCCTTATCCATGTTGTCTTTTTGCAGCCATACCACAAAAAGAAAGGTACAAGCCTAACCTTGATTTGTTATTCTGAAGGTATCGCCAAACACCTATATCCATACAAACAAGGAAAGCCCACACCTTATGGCATGAGCATTTACCTACTTACATTTGATGGATATATTCTTCTAAATTGGCGATTTTTCAGAACTCATCAAGTAAGAAGCAAACACTTCTTTTTCTAATATGTCTTGTTAAACTTCTATTTCATTGCTAACTATTTTTGTTGTTACTACATCTACTGTAGTCATTACGGTTAAAACATTGGAGAAAACATTTCCCTGTTTTCTTCTGCATTTCAGCCATTTTTGACCATAAAAAAACGGCCTGCATTTCTACAAGCCGTTGATTTTCAAGTGGTACCACCAGGAATCGAACCGGGGACACAAGGATTTTCAGTCCTTTGCTCTACCAACTGAGCTATGGCACCATCCCGATCTCACGGAGTGATCCGTATTATCGTGGTGCAAAGGTAAGCAAAAATTTCGAATCTGCAAGGCCTCCGAAAAAAATTATGCGTTTTTTTCTCCGGCGGATCCGGAAACAAAAAAGGACGGCCCCCACGGGAGCCGTCCGGAAAGCGCACCGGAGACGATGCTACTCGAGAGAAGCCGAACCGTCGTTCAGCACGAAGGTCTCGACGCAGGTTTCGCCGAACCAACGGCCGTCCTCCAGAAGGTAAACCAGCGGGAAGGTGAACGTCCTATCGCCGTCCCACGTACAGACGTCCGTTCCGACGCCGGTAGAAGGAAGATCCGAAACGAGCACCTTGGTTCCGTCGGAATAGTCCTCTCCGACATACTGCGACGTGAGCGAAATCGTCTTGTCGGCGTTGATCGTAAAGAGGATGTTCACGCCGCCGCCCCAATTCGTGAGGCGGAACACGTTGGTTCCCTCGGCCCGTTCGAGCATGACGGTATCGTCCTCGCCTTCCCACCAGAACGTGTAGGTATATACGCCGCCCTGGAGCATTGGCTTGCCGTCGGGGCCCACCACATAGTCCGCATCGGTCAGATCGGTCGAGAGCAGTTTCGAGAAATCCTTCAGCACGTAGCACGGAACCCAGTTGAGCGTCAGGGAGGCGGAAAGCGTGACCGAAGCGTACTTGGAGCCGATCGACGCCGAACTCTCATTTTCCGTCCCGGCGTTATTCACGGAAATCGAGACGGCGTAGGTCACGCCCTTGTCAAACTTCTCCACGTCGAGGACCGAAACCGGAACGATCACCCGATAGTCGCCGTCGGCGAAGGTCACACTCTCGGGAATCCGGAAGAACTTCGCGGCCGCCTCGTCCATCTCGGCCGTAAGACCCACCGTCAGCTCGCCCGCGGCGTCCTGCCGGAAAAGGTCGAGATTGATGGTCTGCGTACCGGTCGCCGAGGCTTCGAAGTTCTCGGAGACAGCGTTCTTGACAAAGTAGGCGGTGCCGGCATCCTCTCCCGAGGTGTCGAACTTCGCAACGATCTGGTCCTGATCGCAGCCGACCGTGGCGAACAACATGCCCAACGCGAAAAGCGATTCGATTATCTTTTTCATATTCAATTCCAATTTTTACAAGTTAGTCCGTTTCACCCTAATCGGCCGTATCGCCGATCGGATTCTGCACGATGTTGGGGTTGCCGTCCAGCTCCTTCTGCGGCAACAGCAGGATCCAGGCGAACGAGCCGGGCGATTGCGTGTCGTGATCCGCAATGAGCGAAGCGGGATCGAATTGGGGATTGTCCGCGCTCTCGACGGCCACCCGCTTGAAGCCCTGGCCCAGACGCTTGATATCGAAGATGCGGCCGTATTCTCCCCAAAGTTCCAGACGACGCTGGATGAGGATCTCCTCCAGCAGCGAACCGGTCATCGAAGCGCCGTCGCTGCCCGGAGTCAGCCCGTTGATCGCATTGCCGGATTTCTCCGCGCCGGTGTAGGACGCATCGCGTTTGGCCATGAGCTTCTGGAGATAGATGCGGGCCTGCGGGTCGTTGCCCTCCTGGCAATAGGCCTCGGCAGCGGTCAGCAGCATCTCCTCGGCACGCATGTAGATATAGTCGCCGAGCCACGAATCGCCCTTGAACTTGAACTTCACCTGGCAATAGCGGATCGCTTCGCCCGAGTCCGCGAAGTCGGCGTTGTCGAAGGTTCCCAGCCACCAGGCGCGGCGGGCGTCGGTCGCATTCATGCGGTTCCAAAGCCACGAAGTGCAGCAGCGGCGGGCCGTCTTGGCATAGCCGTCGTGTCCAGCGTCCATCTGGGCCTGGAACGAAAGATACATGCCGTAATTGTCCGTCGTCTTTACCTCGCCCCACATGACACTCGGCAGGGCCGTGATGTCGTTCATGCCGCCCGTGATCTGCGAAGCGTCGAGCGCCTCGCTGCCGGCATACCCCTTCAGGGCTTCTTCGGCGGCCTTGTAGGCATCCGACCACTTGTGCATCGTCAGCGCGACGCGGGCCTTGATACCGTTGGCCACGTAGTAGTCGATTTCGGTCTTCGAGCTGCGCGCGATTCCGGCTGCGGCAGCCTCTTCGAGCAGGCCGACTCCGGTCGTCAGATCGGGATAGATGACCTCCTCGTAAACCTGTTTGTTCGTCGAACGGGCCGCACCCTTCGTCTCGGAGGTCGTAGGCTCCAGATAGAGGGGTACGCAGAGGTCATCGGGATAATAGTAGTATGCGCGGGCATACACCTGGGCCAGCATGTGGTAGCAGAAGGCCCGCAGCACGTAGGCCTGTCCGAGGATGTTCTTACCCTCGGCGGAGGTCTCCAGAAGTTCGGCCGAACCGATCAGGTTGTTGCACGAATTGATGGTCGTATAGTAGCAGTTCCACGTCGTGGAGCATTGCAGACGCGGGTCGTCGAACCAGCTTTTCACGTTGTAGGAGTAGGTCTGCCACATCCAGCCGCTTCCCGAGCCGGACAGCACGTAGTCCTCGGCCAGAGCGTCACCGGTCAGGTAGGTCTCCGTAAGTCCGAACCCGATACCCGAATTGTAGTTGCCCTGCCAGCCGCCCTGTCCCAGTCCGGCCAGCGCACCGGTCAGTGCGGACCGGGCGTTCTCGACGCTGCCGTAAACGACATCGGAGGGAACCTTATCGCCGGGGAAGGTTTCGAGCGCATCTTTCGAGCAGGAGAGCGCGAACGATGCGACGATGCTCAATAAAAGTATTTTTTTCATAGTCTTTGTCTCCGGTTTTAATTAGAATTTAATGTCCAGGCCCGCCACGAAGCTGCGCGAAGGCGTGTAAACGAATCCGGTCGAACCGGTCAGCGTATAGGTCGGATTCATGCCCTTCAGGTGGGTGAAGAGCGCCAGATTGTCCATCGAGCAATAGACGCGCACGCTCTTCATGCCGATATAATTGGCGGCCTTCTCAGGAATCGTGTAACCGATCGTGATGTTCTTGATCGAGAAGTACGACGCATCCACGAGGAAGCGGTCCGACGAAATGCTGCTCGTGCCGACCTCCACACGCGGCACGTCGGTGATGTCGCCCGGCTGTTTCCAGGCGCGCGTCAGGTGCTTGTGGAACGTCTGTCCGTAATAGAACGGATTCATCGTCGAGGAGTAGATCGCCTCGTTGACCTTGCCGCCGATCGAGTAGGTCGTCAGGATCGAGAAATCGAGCCCTTTCCACTGGAACGTGGAACCGATGCTGCCGAACAGGTCCGGAATACGGCTGCCGCAGGTATAACGGCTCGACGAAGCCTCGCTCGTATCGGAAGTGATGTACTCCTCGCGGCGGGTCTCGCCCGTCGTCTCGTCGGTCACGTCCTTATAGGCGTAGTAAAGCGCCGCACCGGTCGCGGGATCGACGCCCGCGAATTTGGACATGTAATAGGTATAGATCGGCAGCCCCTCGCGGATAATCGTCGAGCCGTCGATGATCTCGGGCGTTTCGGGCGTCAGTTTGAGCACCTTGTTGCTCTGCGTCGAGGCCATGACGGTCACGTCCCAGCGCATGTCGGGACGCTTGATGAGCATGCCGTTCAGCGTGATCTCCCAACCCGAGTTACGCATCTCGCCGATATTGTCCAGATAGGACTCGAAACCGGACGAGAAGGCCATCGGACGCTCCAGAATCATGTCCGTGGTTTTGCGGTTGTAATACTCGATGCTGGCATTGAGCCGGTTGCCGAACAGCGAAGCCTCGATGCCCACGTTCACATTGGAGTTCTTTTCCCACGTCAGGCCGGCGTTCTCGAGCTGCGCCACGGAGAAACCGTAGTCGGTCCCCGTCGAGTTGATGTCGTAGTAGCCCTGCCAGCCGTAGAAATTGTCGTAGCCCGACGAATCGAGGATGCCCTCGTTACCCTGCACGCCGTAGGAGGCTTTCAGCGTCAGGTTGTCCAGCCACGAGAGGTCCCGCATGAACTTCTCCTGCGAAATACGCCACGAAGCGCCGACCGACCAGAAGTGGCCCCAGCGCGTGTCGGGGGCGAAACGCGACGAACCGTCGGTTCGCCAACTGGCGTCGATGTAGTATTTGTGGTCAAAACCGTAGTTCAGACGTGCGAAGTAGGACTCGATGCGGTGGTCCTTGGTGAGCGACGAGGCCGAGTTAATCGTGGAACCGACCACCTCGTAGATCCCTTCCACCAGTCCCGAACGGCTGGCCTCGAGATAGTTCTGCTCGTAACTGTAGAACTCGTGACCCAGCAGCGCGTTCACCTCGTGCCGGTCCGCGAAGGTCCGGTCGTAAGTTATCAACTGGTTAAACGTGTAGGTCATGTAACGGTAGTTGTACTTGTAGATCAGACCGCCGTTCGACGCCTGGTTGCCGTGTTCACGGTTGAAATACTGCATGTTGTTCGAAATACTGTAATCCACGCCGAAATTGACCGTGCCTTTCAGTCCCTGAAGAGCGCCGGCGCGTTCGTCGTCGCTGCCGAACGTGAGGTAGGTGCGGGCCGAGAGGCTCTCGGTCGTATTCGTGGTCGGGTCGTCGTAAAAACCGGCGATGGCGTTGCTGTTGTTGTCCTGCGGACGGGTTTCGCCGTAGTCGAACTGCTTTTTGCCGTTGGCGTCGAGCAGGTTGTTGCCGTTCTCGTCCTTCATGTAAACGGGATAGATCGGAGCCATGAGCTGCGCCGTATAGAAGACATTGCTGTTCGAGGAGCCCGTATAACGGTTCGTGTTGGACTTCGCGTGGGCGAAGTTGGCGTTCATACCGCCCTTGAACCAGTGCTTGGGCGTCGTATCGTAGCTCACACGGCCCGTATAACGCTGGAAATTGGTGGTTTTGAGCACACCGTCCTCATCGAGGTAGCTCAACGACATGCTGCCGCGGTGAACGTTGTTGCCGCCCGACACCGAGGCCTGGTATTCCTGCCGGAAAGCGGCGTCCTCGGTCACATTGTCGATCCAGCTCTCGTCCCAGGCCGATTTCGCATCGGCGCGTACCTTGCCCGTCGCGGGATCCACCAGATTGTCCCAACTGTAATTCTTGAAGGGGTTGTAGTTGGCGCCCAGCGTACCGCTCAGACGCGACGACGCGTAGGCGCGGGCCGCAGCGTCGGTATAGCCCGAGGTGAAATAGGCCGTATTGTAGAGCGACTGCCAGTTCAGCTCGACGAATTCGCGCTGATTGACCAGATCGTAGTCGGGAATGGCGCGCGACGAAACGCCGAGCGTGGCCTTGAAGTTCACTTCCACGTTGCCTTCACGGCCGCGCTTGGTGTTGATGACGATGACGCCGTTGGCTCCGCGTGCACCGTACAACGCACCGGCCGAAGCGTCCTTGAGCACGGTGATCGACTCGATGTCATCGGGGTTGATGGCGCTGATCGAACCCGAATAGGCGATACCGTCCACGACGTAGAGCGGCGAAGAGCTGGCGCTGATCGAACCGAAACCGCGAATGGCCACGGTAGCCTCCGATCCGGGCTGGCCGCTGCCCGACGTGGTCTGCACGCCGGCCACCTGTCCGTCGAGAGCCTTCGAGACGTTGGATACCACGCGCTTCTCGAGATTCTCCGACTTGATGACGGCGGCCGATCCGGTGAAGGACTCCTTCTTGGCCGTGCCGTAAGCGACGACGAGCACCTCGTCGATGGCCTTCGTATCTTCGGAAAGTCTGATTTCAACCGAGGTCCGGCCGTTCACGGGAACCGACTGCGTCTGATACCCGATAAACGAAACCTGCAACGTGCCGTCGGCGGGAACCGCCAGGGTGAACCTGCCGCCCGCTCCGGTCGTCGTGCCGACGGTGGAGCCTTCGACCATCACGGTCGCTCCGACGACGGGACTGCCCGCCTGGTCTACTACCGTACCGGAGAGCTGCCGACTCTGGGCCATCGCAAGGAGCATTCCCCCGCCCAGCACGGCAATTAACGATAGTACAAGTTTTCTTACCATAAGCGTTAATTTTAATAATGTTTTTAAAATAAAAAGCGATCCACCCGATCTTTTCCGGTCATATATCTCATAATCAACCACATGCGCCATATCGAAATAAATTTCCGGTTGCGGGCCGCAACCGATTGGCCCCGAACGGAGAATTTGCGGTCCGGTGCGATTGCGGCACGACGGTTGCGGTGACAGATAGTTACCGGACGGAAGAGGTCAATCGCCGGGAAATAAGTCGATTGGTCGCAATGATACGCCATTCGGAAGTTACTTTATCGTTACCTTCGGGCGATTGTCGCACCGATTAAGGTCATGAAAACATGAGAAACACATTCAGGGTACTTTTCTACATCAAGCGCACCGCGCCGCGCCGCAACGGCGACGTGCCGGTCATGGCGCGCATCACGATCAACGGCGAGCGGGCGCAACTGGCTGTCCGCGCATACGTCGATCCGGCCTTGTGGGACGTCCGCACGGGGCTCGCGGCGGGACGGAGCGCCGCCGCTTCGGAACTCAACGAGAAACTGCTCCTCGTCCGCCGCCGCATCGAACGGTGTTATGAAACGCTGCTGGCCCGGCAGGCCGCGGTCACTCCCGCGCTGGTCCGGGAAATGTATTTCGGGAACGACCGGCAGCAGGAGACGCTGCTGGCATTTTTCCGGCAGCACAACGAGGAGTTCGGCCGCATGGTCGGCGTCAGCCGCAGCAAATCCTCCTATTACAAGTACCGGAGCGTTTACCGGCTGCTCGCCGCCTACGTCCGCGAGCGCTGCCGCCGCGCGGACATTCCGTTCCGCGAACTCGACAAACGGTTTCTCGCCGGATTCCACCAGTACATCGCCCGGGAATCCCCGCACAAGAAGAACACGGCGTGGGTCTATATGATCGCGTTCAAACACATTCTGATGCTGGCCCGCAGCCGCGACCTGCTCTCCGCGGACCTCTTCGCCGGATACAGGCTCCGCAGCGAATTCGTGGCGCGCGACTACCTCACCGAGACGGAAATCCGCCGGCTCATGCTGCTGACACCGACCGACCGGACGCAGCGGCTCGTGCTCGACGCCTTCCTGTTCAGTTGCTTCACGGGCCTTTCCTACATCGACATCCGCCAATTAAAACCCGCGAATATCCGCTATACGCAGGGGCAGCTCTGGATCGGCACGACACGCCGCAAGACCGGTTCGGAGGTATATGTCAGGCTTTTCGCCGTTCCGAACGCCATCCTGTCCAGGTACCTGACGGACGCGGCCGACGAACCGATTTTCGCCCTGCCGAGCAACGGCTGGTGCAACGCCTGCCTGCGCCGGCTGCTCCCCGAGGCGGGAATCGTGCGCCCGGTCACCTTCCATGTCGCGCGCCACACGTTCGCCACGACGATCACGCTGTCGCAGGGTGTCGCCATCGAGACCATCAGCAAGCTGCTGGGCCATCGGAACATCCGCACCACGCAGATTTACGCCGCCGTCACCCACGCCAAGCTCGAAGGGGACATGGAGCGGCTCTCCCGGCAGCTCGACGCCTGCTATCGTCTCTGACCACCTATATATTATGGGAATACCGGGTCTCCGGAACGTTCCGGGGCTGTCGGAGAGCCTCCGGAAAGGCTTTCCGGACGCATCGTCGCATGCCTGCACCCGGAAAACGCCCGAATGTCCCATTACAATTCGTAATCGCTCGGGGGGGGGTACGCAGAAAATCGTAATCGACTGTCGCTTATATCTATAAATAATGTTATTTACGGGAAATTCTTTAATAATTTACTTGCATGTACCACCCTTTTTTCCGATCTTTGCAGGTGAACTTTTTATTTTAAAATCTTATTAAAATTAACGCTTATGGTAAGAAAACTTGTACTATCGTTAATTGCTGTACTGGGGGGGGGAATGCTCCTTGCGATGGCCCAGAAGCAGCAGGTTTCCGGTACAGTTACCAATGCTGACGGCAACCCGATCGTCGGTGCTACGGTCGTGGTGGACGGAACCACGACGGGTACGACGACCAACGCCGCAGGCCAATTCAGCCTGCAAGCCCGGAGCGACGGTTACCTGAACGTCTCGTTCATCGGCTACGAGTCGCAGAAAGTGCCCATTGCCGGTAAGACGACGGTCAATATTCAGCTCAAGGAGGATATCACGGCTATCGACGACGTGCTCGTCGTAGCGTTCGGTACGACCAAGAAAGAGGCATTCACCGGATCGGCTTCGGTCATCAAGTCCGAAGACCTCCAGAAGCGTCAGACGACCAACGTGATGAATGCGCTGGTGGGTTCCGTGGCCGGTCTGCAAATGCGCGGAGGCTCGGGCACGCCCGGCTCCGATTCGGGCTCGATCAACATCCGCGGCATCAGCTCGATGTACGCCGACACGGACCCGCTCATCATCGTGGACGGCGCGCCCTACAGCGCCAGCCTGTCGAACATTCCGCAGTCCGACATCGAATCGGTCACCGTGCTCAAGGACGCCGCTTCGGCCGCCCTGTACGGAGCCCGCGGCGCATCGGGCGTAATCATCGTGACGACGAAGCGTTCGCAGGCCCGCGACGCGGTGATCAACGTGGACATGAAGTGGGGCGTGAACTCGCGCGCCGTGCAGGATTACGACGTCATCACCGACCCGGGCGAATACTACGAGGCGGTGTACGCACAGTACTACAACCGCTACTTCTACGGGCAGGGCATGAACGCCACGACTGCCAACGCACAGGCCAATACGGACATGCTCAAGGCACTCGCCTACGACGTTTACACGCGTCCCGACGGCGAGAACCTGATCGGGCTGGACGGCAAGCTCAACCCCAACGCCACGCTGGGCCGCAAGGTGTCGTTCAACGGCACGGACTATTGGATGCAGCCCGACGACTGGACCGACGCGGCCTACAAGAACAGCCTGCGCCAGGAGTACAACGTGAGCGTGAACGGCGGTACGGACAAGGCCACCTACTATACGAGCGTGGGCTATCTGAACGAGGACGGCATCGTGGACAATTCGGGCTACGAGCGTATCTCGGCACGCATCAAGGCGGACTACCAGGCCAAGAAGTGGCTCAAACTGGGAGCCAACGTGGGTTACATCCACTCGTCGCAGGATCTGGACGTCGGTCTGGGTACGAGCACCTACACCAACAACCTCTTCTATTACACCTCGCGCATCGCCCCGATCTACCCGATCTACGTGCGCACGATCGGCGCCGACGGCAAAATCGGCATCAAGCGCGACCAGTACGGCAACAAGGCCTACGACTACGGCGTGGCCGAGACCGGCTACGGCGTGACGCGTCCCTTCTCGCCGCAGGGCAACCCGCTCGGCGAGGCGCGGTACAACAACTACACCTCCATCGGCAACCAGCTCAACGGAACCTTCACGGCCGACTTCGACATCACCGACTTCCTGAAGGTGAACGTCACGAGCACGGCTACGTGGGGCGAGACCTACATCTCCAACTTCCGGAACATGTACTACGGCACGAGCGCCGGCACGAACGGCAGCATCGAGAAAACCGTACAGTCGTCGCTGCGCACGAACAACATCCAGACGATCACCTACTACGATTCGTTCGGCCTGCACAACATCAACGTACTGGCCGGCCACGAATACTACAACGTGAAGACGCGTAACCTCGCGGCCTCGAAGAACGGCATGTTCTCGCCCGACATCCAGGAGCTTTCGGCAGCCGCCACGCTCGCCGACGCGTCGAGCTACACCACGCACTACAACGTGGAGGGCTATTTCCTCAGCGCCCAGTACGACTACAACGGCAAGTACTACGGTTCGTTCTCCTACCGCCGCGACGGCTCCTCGCGTTTCGCACCGGGCCACCAGTGGGGTAACTTCTGGTCGGTCGGCGCGGCATGGATCCTCTCGAAAGAGAACTTCCTCGCGAACGCCAAATGGATCGACATGCTGAAACTGAAGGCCTCGATCGGCCAGCAGGGCAACGACCTGATCGGCGACTACTACTACACCGACCTCTATTCGCTGAGCAAGGTGGACGAGAAGTCGATGAGCGCATCGTTCGCCATCCAGGGCAACCCGGACATCACGTGGGAGACCACGACGAACCTCAACGTCGGCGTAGAGTTCAGCTTCTGGCGCGGACGCCTGTCGGGAGGCATCGACGTTTACCGCAAGAAGACGACCGACCTGCTCTTCTGGCTGTCGCTGCCCGAATCGGTCGGCACGCGAGGCATGTACGGCAACCTGGGCGACATCCGCAACTCGGGTATCGAAATCAACCTGACCGGCACGCTCATCCAGACCAAGACGGTGGACTGGAGCATTTCGGCCAACCTGGCGCACAACTCGACCAAGATCCTGAGCCTGCCCGCCAGCAAACTCACCAAGACCGCTTCGGGCAAGATCGGATTCCAGGAGGCTCCCACGCAGTTCGTGCCCTACTGGTACGAGGTGGGCGGTCCGCTCTACAACGCATACCTGCCCGTCTATGCGGGAACCGACGAGTACGGCCAGGCCATGTTCTACAAGGACGTCATCGAGGACGGCAAGGTGGTGGGCCGCACGACGACCTACGACTTCAACGACGCCACCGAATACGAACACGGCAGCGTGCTTCCCAAGGTCTTCGGCGGTTTCGGAACGAACCTGCGCGTCGGCGACTTCGACCTGTCGCTCACGTTCGACTACCAGATCGGCGGCAAGGTCTTCGACGCAGGCTATGCAGGGCTGATCACCCCCGAAACGGGCGCGGCAGGCGGTACGGCCATCCACAAGGACTGGAAAAAGTCGTGGAGTCCGAACAACACCGACAGCGACATGCCCCGCTGGCAGCAGGGCGACCAGTACGGCGGCGCCAAATCGGACCGCTTCCTGACCGATGCCAGCTACCTCAACTTCCAGTCGTTCTCGCTGGGTTACACGATTCCCGAGCGGGTATTCCGCGACAAGGTGAAGGTGCGCATCTACGCCGCAGGCGAGAACCTCTGGTTCTGGTCGGCACGCAAGGGCCTCGACCCGCGTTACAGCTTCGAGGGAACCGCCTCCACGGGCGTATCTCCCTACTCCCCGATCCGGACCATTTCGGGCGGCGTTCAACTCACGTTCTAATTCAATAAGGAGAGATTATCTATGAAAAAGACCATAAAATTTGCAGCAGCGTTGCTTATCGGCACATCCCTCCTGTCCACCGGCTGCCTGGAGGAGACCTTCCCGCAGCAGGGAACCGTCACCGTGGATCAGGCGGGCGATGCGCCGAACGCCTTCAACAACTTCGTCACGGCCTGCACCTCGACCCTCGCGGGCGAGTTCCTCTACGCCGGAAACGCCAATATGAATGCATACGATTTCGGCTATCCGTCGTTCCTGCTCCAGCGCGACGTCATGGGACAGGACATCGCGCTCGAAGACACGGGATACGAACAGTTCACGACGTGGTACACCTGCGGTGTGGGCCTGGGTCCCGACTACGCCATCTGCCAGGTTCCCTGGACGATCTACTACGGATGGATCAAGAACTGCAACGTGGTGATCTCGCTCGCCGGCGAAAAGCCCGACGAGGAGCATATCGTGGGAGCGGGCATCGCCCATGCCATGCGCGCCTTCTACTACATGGACCTGGCCCGCATGTACGCACCCCAGACCTACAAGGGTCATGAAGACGCCCCGACCGTGCCCATCGTCACGGAAAAAACGACCAACGCGGAAGCCACGAACAACCCGCGCGCCACGAACAAGGAGATATGGGAGGAGCTTATTCTCAAGGACCTCGACAAGGCCGAGAGCTATCTGGCCGACTACAAGCGCACGGACCAGACGACGCCCGACCTGAGCGTGGTTTACGGCCTGAAGGCCCGCGCCTACCTGACGATGGAGAAGTGGCCCGAAGCCGAGGAGTATGCGAAAAAGGCCCAGGAAGGCTATACGATGATGACCGAAGCGGAATACCTCGACCACGACAAGGGCTTCAACACGCCCAACAATTCGTGGATGTTCATGACGAAGTACGACGCCGAGGATCCCAACATCACGCTGAACGACGGCGACTCGAGCTGGGGTTCGCAGATGATGATCGAAATCACCACCTCCAACGGCTATGCGCACGGAGCCGGCACGGTGAAGCGTATCGACGCGCACCTGCTGGAGACCATTCCACAGACCGACTGGCGCCGCAAGTGCTTCATCGACCCCGAGCTGGACGAGCTCGTAGCCGAAGCGCAGACGGTCGAGGAGCTGAACAAGATCGTCGCCGACTACCTTTCCGACGTCTCGTCCTACCCGGAGACGATCACCTCCACCGCACAGGCTTCGGCCTCGGGCGCCTTCGGCGGCCTGTCGCTCAAGTTCCGCCTGGGCGGAGGCGACGCGGGCCACAGCAACGCGCAGTTCGTCGGATTCGTCGTAGCGGTTCCCCTGATGCGCGTCGAGGAGATGAAGCTCATCGAGGCCGAAGCGGCCGGCATGCAGGACGAGGGACGCGGCAAGACGCTGCTCGAGGCCTTCGCCAAGACGCGCGACCCGCAGTACACGTACAACGACCTGCAATCGTTCCGCGACAACGTCTGGTGGCAGCGCCGCGTCGAGCTCTGGGGCGAAGGCTTTGCGACGTTCGACATCAAGCGCTTCGAAAAGGGCATCACGCGCAGCTACGCCGGCACGAACCACCCGAAAGGCTATCGCTGGAACACGGACGGCGTGCCCGACTGGATGAACCTCTGCATCGTGGGAACCGAGGTGAACTTCAACCAGGCCTGCACGAACAACCCGACTCCGATCCAGCCCACCGAGGACTCCCCGGAGAAAGTATGGTAATTTGTGGAACCGATTAAAGATTCGAATTTTATGATACTGAAAAAATATCTCTATGCGGCGCTGGCAGTCGTGAGCGCGATCGCCCTGGCCGCCTGCTCGGACGACGAGGGAACCGACCCCGGGCACGACAGCGCGCCGGTGGTGACGATCTACGAATATGCCGCACCCGAAGATTACGATGCGGACATCACGGAGAATATCCGCATCGTCCCGAACGACAAGGTGTCGAAAATGTTCGTCTATACCGAACTTCAGACCGACAAGGAGGCATACGTGGCCGAGAAGGGAGAGGCCGCATACATGGACCGGGTGGTCTCGGAAGGAACGGAATACGCCGGAGAGATTCAGGAAGTGGTGATTTCGGACCTGACGGGAACCTATGCCACGACCGTGGTGGCCGTCGCTTCCAACGGAGCCCGCAGAGCCTACGAAAACATCTTCAAAGGTGTCACCTGGGTCGAGGGCGGCACGGCCTTCGTTCAGGAGAACGTGGCAGGACTTTCCGGAACCGTGACGGTTCAGCGCCAGTCGGATGCGAACATTTTCCGCATCGTGGGTCTCTACACCCAGCTCGATCCCTCGCTGGGCGATCCGGACGAACGTTTCGTCTTCAATTTCAACGACGAGAAGGTCTGCACGCAGTTCTCGACGACGAACGCTCCGTTCTTCGTGGTCAATCTGCAGAAGGAAGACGGCATCTACCACGGCTACTACGACGCGGCCAACTACGGCGACTACTGCAACGTGGCAACCGGGAAATTAGACGAGAACCCTGCCGTAGCAGTATCCTGCCTCATCCTGAACAACAGTACCGGCAGTCTTTTCACCGGCGGACAGATCATCGTGCTCATCAACGATTTCAAGTGGATCGAATAATCCCCGGAACTGCATCTTCCACGGAGCCGGCCCTTTGCGGGTCGGCTCCTCGTGTTTTCGGGACGGAAGCCGCCCCGGTTGCACGCTGGCGTTTTTTTTCGTAAATTCGCCGCAGAAACCAAAAAAGACAACGAGATATGGCTATCACGGAAATTCTGCCCGGCATCCATTACGTCGGCGTAAACGACCGCACCACCACCCGCTTCGAAGGGCTTTGGTCGCTTCCTTCGGGGGTTTCGTACAACTCCTATCTGGTCATCGGCGAGAAGATCGCCCTCATCGACACCGTGGAGGAGGCTTTCGGCAGCCGCCTGTTCGAGAACATCCGCGAAGTGATCGGCGAGCGGAAGATCGACTACCTCGTGGTGAACCACATGGAACCCGACCACTCCTCGTCGATCGCGGCCCTGCGGCTGCGCTACCCCGACCTGCGGATCGTCGGCAACGCCAAGACGCTCCAGATGATCGGCGGCTACTACGGCATCGGCACGGGGACGGTCGAGGTCGGGGAGGGTTCGACGCTCGATCTGGGCGGCAAGGTGCTCTCGTTCCACCTGATCCCGATGGTCCACTGGCCGGAGACGATGGTGACGTGGTATGCCGACGAGGGGGTCGTCTTCTCGGGCGACGCGTTCGGCACGTTCGGCGCCCTCGACGGCGGCATCACCGATTCGCAGGTCGAACCGGAACGCTACTGGGACGAGATGCGCCGCTACTACGCCTGCATAGTGGGCAAATACGGCGTCCCCGTGCAGAAGGCGCTGCAAAAGGTCGGCGGACTTCCGATCCGGACCATCTGCCCGACGCACGGCCCCGTCTGGCAGCGCGAGATTCCCCGCGTGGTAGATATGTACGACCGTCTGAGCCGCTACGAAGGCGAACCGGGCGCGGTCGTGGCCTACGGCTCGATGTACGGCAACACGGAGCAGATGGCCGAACGCATCGCCCGGGAGCTGGCCGAGGCGGGCGTGCGGCGGATCCGGGTCCACAACCTCTCCTACGCCGATCCGTCGGTCGTGCTGCGCGACGTCTTCCGCTACGACACGCTCGTCGTCGGCAGCCCGACCTACAACGCCGAGCTTTTCCCGCCCGTCGAGCAGTTGCTGCGCCGCCTCGAGGCGCGCTGCATCCCGCAGCGCAACTTCGCCTTCTTCGGCTCCTTCACGTGGGCCGCGGCCGCCGTGCGCCGGATGAAGGAGTTCTCCGAGCGCATGAAGTGGGAGCCGGTGTGCGGTCCCGTGGAGATGAAGCAGGGCTACTCGCCCGCGATGATCGACCCGTGCCGCTCGCTCGCCGCCGCCGTCGCCGAACGGGTGCTGCGCAAATAACGGACGCGCCATGATGAGGATCGCCATTGTCGGAACGGGCTACGTCGGGCTCGTGTCGGGGGCCTGCTTCGCGGAGATGGGCCTCGACATCACGTGCGTGGATACCGACCGGAGGAAGATCGCGGCGCTGAACGAGGGCCGGATTCCGATTTACGAACCGGGGCTGGAGGAGATCGTGCGGCGCAATTTCGACGCCGGGCGGCTCCACTTCACCACCGACCTCGCGGCGTGTCTCGGCGAGGTGGAGGTGGTCTTCTCGGCCGTCGGCACGCCGCCCCGGGAGGACGGTTCGGCCGACCTCTCGCAGGTGTTCGAGGTGGCCCGCACCTTCGGCCGTCACATCGGCCGCTACACGCTGCTCGTGACCAAGAGCACGGTGCCCGTCGGCACGGCGGAGCGCATCCGGCGGATCGTCGCCGAGGAGCTGGCGGCACGCGGCGCGGAGGTGCCGTTCGACGTGGCGTCGAACCCCGAATTCCTCAAGGAGGGTGCGGCCGTCAAGGATTTCATGTCGCCCGACCGCGTGGTGGTGGGCGTCGAGAGCGAACGCGCCCGGCGGCTGATGGCGCGGCTCTACCGTCCGTTCCTGATAAACAACTTCCGCGTGCTGTTCATGGACATCGCCTCGGCCGAAATGACCAAATACGCCGCCAACGCCATGCTGGCGACGCGCATCTCGTTCATGAACGACATCGCCAACCTCTGCGACCGCGTGGGGGCCGACGTCGAGATGGTCCGCAAGGGCATCGGCTCCGACGCCCGCATCGGCAACAAATTCCTCTACCCCGGCTGCGGATACGGCGGTTCGTGCTTCCCGAAGGACGTGCAGGCACTCGCCTGCACAGCCCGCGAACACGGCTACACGATGCAGGTCGTCGAGGCGGTGGAACGGGTGAACGAGGCGCAGAAAGGGGTGCTCGTCCGCAAGCTCCGCGAACTGCTGGGCGACGACCTGCGGGGACGGCGCATCGCCGTATGGGGCCTCGCGTTCAAGCCCGAGACGGACGACATGCGCAAGGCGCCGGCGCTGACGGCGATCGGACAACTGCTGGAGGCCGGGGCCGAAGTGGCGGCCTACGACCCGGTGGCGACGGAGGAGTGCCGCCGCCTGCTGAAGGACCGGCCCGTGCGCTATGCCCGGAACATGTACGACGCGGCCGACGGGGCCGACGCCATCCTGCTGGTCACCGAGTGGAAGGAGTTCCGGATGCCCGACTGGCCGCGGCTCCGCGCGACGATGCGCGGCGACGGAATCGTGGACGGCCGCAACATCTTCGACAAGCAGGAGGCCCTCGCCGCAGGATTCCGCTACCGCGGGATCGGCAAATGACGGGGAGGGGAAGTCCGGAACGTTCCGGTCCGTGCAGGCGGGTCCGGTAAAAATCCGGTACGGCAGCCGGAAAGGCGGAAACAACCCCGCGGCACAGCGATACGGGGCGACGAAAACGGCTCAGGCTTCGGAAAAACCGAAGTCTGAGCCGTTTTCCGGTCCGGAAGGGAACCGCCTACCGGCGGACCTTGACGATGATCTTGCGGATATGCCCCTCGCCCACCATCGGCGCATGGCCGTCCTCGGGCAGCAGCATCGTGAACTGGCCGGGACGCAGCGTATAGTAGGTCTGCGGCACGTCGTCGAAGAACTGGATGTCCTTCTGCGCATCGAACGTCCCCAGCGGCTGCCGGAGGTCCTTGCGCTCGCTCCAGCCGAACGACTCCTCCGTACCCGCGACGAGGACCTGAATGTCGATATAGGCGTCGTGCACCTCCAGTTTGGCATCGGGCCTGCGCTTGAGGTCCACGTCCATCACATTGACGAAAATATCCCGTCCGTCGAGTTCGTGGACGCCCGGCTCCATGCCGGTCCAGTCGGTCGAGGCGATGAACGAGAAGGCCCGTTCGAGCCGCAGGTTGAGCGAATGATACAGCGCGCTGTTTTTCAGAGAATCGAGAATCATGGTATTACAGGTGTTTGCAAACGCCGCCGGAGACCTTTTCCGGACGGCGGAATACAAAGGTAGCAAGATTTTTCGACAACCTGCCGTAAAAATGCTATATTTGTAATACGAACAAAAAATACACACTATGGATTTTACGGACATCGAACTTTCGGGCAAAACCCGCCGCGAGCACGACCTGCTCGGCGAGATGGACATTCCCGTGGAGTACTATTTCGGCGTGCAGACCATGCGGGCCGTGGAGAATTTCCACATCAGCCGCGTGCGGCTCAACTTCTTCCCGCAACTGATCCGCGCCCTGGCCGACGTGAAGCAGGGGGCGGCGGCCGCGAACCGCGATCTGGGGCTGCTGGATCCCGCCATCGCCGACGCCATCACCCGCGCCTGCGAAGAGTTGCGCGAAGGGCGCCTCAACGAACAGTTCGTCGTGGACATGGTGCAGGGAGGCGCCGGCACCTCGACCAACATGAACGCCAACGAGGTGATCGCCAACCGGGCGCTCGAGCTGCTCGGCCACGAAAAGGGCGAATACGCCTACTGCCATCCGAACAACCACGTGAACCTCTCGCAATCGACCAACGACGCCTACCCGACGGCCGTGCGGATCGCGCTGGCGCGCAGCATCGACGGAGCGGTGGCCTCGCTGCGCGAACTGATCGCGGCGTTCCACGCCAAGGGCGAGGAGTTCGCCCACATCATCAAGATGGGCCGCACGCAGCTGCAGGACGCCGTGCCGATGACCCTCGGCCAGGAGTTCGAAGCCTACGCCGCGACGCTCACCGAGGAGATCGACCGCCTGCAAACCAACCTGCGGCTCTTCTACGAGATCAACATGGGCGCTACGGCCATCGGCACGGGCATCAATGCCGATCCCGACTATGCGGAGCTCTGCACGAAGCACCTGCGCGAAATCACGGGACTGCCGCTGAGCAAGGCGACGAACATGATCGAGGCCACGAGCGACACGGGCGCCTTCATCATGAACTCCTCGGCGCTCAAGCGGCTGGCCGTGAAGCTCTCGAAGATATGCAACGACCTGCGTCTGCTCTCGTCGGGTCCGCGCTGCGGCCTGAACGAGATCAACCTCCCGCCGCGCCAGCCCGGCTCGTCGATCATGCCCGGAAAGGTCAATCCCGTGATTCCCGAGGTGGTCAATCAGGTCGCCTTCCGCGTCATCGGCAACGACCTGACGATCACGCTCGCCTCCGAGGCCGGACAGCTCGAGCTCAACGTCATGGAGCCGATCATCGTCCACTCGCTCTTCGAGAACATCGAGATGCTGGTCAACGCCATGAACACGCTGCGCGAGAAGTGCGTCGTCGGCATCACGGCCAACCCCGAAGTCTGCCGCCGGATGGTCTACAACAGCATCGGACTCGTCACGGCGCTCAATCCCTACCTGGGCTACGAGACCTCGACGATGCTGGCCAAGGAGGCCCTGCAAACCGGCAAGGGCATCTACGACCTGGTGCTCGAACACCGCCTCATGAGCGAGGAGGAGCTGCACAAGGTCCTGCTCCCCGAGAACATGGTGCATCCCCGCAAGAAGATCACCGAGTGATCCGCCTGCGGACGGAAAAACGACTACGGCGGCCTCCGAAAAGGGCCGCCGTAGTCGTTCTTACCGTCGCACCGGGAGCGTTCACGAACTCTTTTTCAGCCGCTTCAGCCGCACGACGACGGGATGATGGTCCGAATACTCGACCGGCAGCACGCCGTAGGCGACGGCCCGGAATTCGTCGGAATAGAGCACGTAGTCGATACGCAGCGTATTGAAAAAACCGCGGTAGGTGTGCGAATAGCCCGACCCGCACCGGCTGAAGGCGTCTTCGAGGCCGGCGGCCATCCGCCGATAGACATACGACACGGGGGTATCGTTGAAGTCTCCGCAGACGATGCGCCCCGTGCGCGTGGCCCCGATCTGTGCGGCGATGCTGTCCACCTGCGCCGCCCGCAGCTCGCTGTTCTCGCGCAGGCGGGTGACGATGCTGCGCAGCTTCACCTCGCGGGCCGTATCCGAAAGGAAACGGCGGGTGGTGATATACTCGTTGTCGTCGGCGTTGATCGCCGTCGAGTGAAGATGGTCGTTGAAGATCCGGACCGTATCGTCGCCGATCAGCACGTCGGCCCACACCGACGAATGGGGCGTCAGCACCGTCTCCGAACGCAGAATCCGGTACTTGCTCAGGATCGCCAGCCCCGCGTCGTCCGAAGGATCGGGATCCTTCTCGGCTCCGAAACGGGCGCTCTCGTACTCCTCGCCGAGCAGCCGGAACGCCTCGGAGGCCCCGGCCAGCCGCCCGTTGAACTCCTGCAGACAAACGATGTCGGGATTCTGCTCGCGGATCAGCCGCACCACCTCGTCCACGCTGCTCCGCCCCTCCTCGCCGTAGAAACCGCGGACGTTGTAGGTCATCACGCCGAAAGTGCCGCGCTCGGAGATTTTCTCCTCGTAGCTGCGCCGGATTTCGGGCCGCCAGAAGAGCGACACCTTGCCCAGACCCGCCGCCACGAGCAGCAGCATCGCCCCGGCCTGCACCCACCGCCAGCGGATGATCCAGTAGAGCAGCAGTACGACCGAAGCGACGTAAACGCCCGGAGCCGCCAGCCCCAGCACGGGCAGAAACCAAACGCGCCCGGGATTGACATACGGCACGAAATACGTCAGGAGCATGGCCGCCCCCACGGCGACGGTCACCGGCGTCAGCACCCAGTCGAGCACCCGCAGGACGACACTCCGCCGCCCGGCCGCCGGCCGCTCGCCGTAGTCGCTGTAATAGTCGCCGCGCATCTTCTAAAACCGGATCGTTCCGTTACGCTTCCACCATTGCAGCAGCAACAGCCCCCACAGCATGCCGCCGACATGGGCGAAATGGGCCACGTTGCCGCCGAATCCCGTCCAGCCCAGGAACAGCTCGATCACGCCGTAAATCACCACGAACCATTTGGCCTTCATCGGAATGGGCGGAATGAGCAGCATGATGACCGCATTGGGATGCATCACGCCGAAAGCCAGCAGAAGCCCCATCACCGCTCCCGACGCGCCGACGAGCTGGATGGGCATTTCGCCCGTCAGGTAGGCCGTCGCCAACTGGATCAGCGCCGCACCGACGCCGCAGACCATGTAGTAGATCAGAAAACGCTTCGACCCCAGCTCGTACTCCAGCGTCCGGCCGAACATCCACAGTGCGAACATGTTGAAGAAGATATGCTCGACGCTGGCATGCAGGAACATGTAGGTGACGAACTGGTAGGAGTGGAACTCGCCGAAGGGCGACGCCCCGAACCAGAGCGCGCAGAAGCGGATGATCTCGTTGCCCACGGGCAGCAGCGCCGTGGCCATATAGACCAGGACATTGATGATTATCAGGTTTTTGACCACCGGAGGGGTCTGAAAATAGCGGTTCATGGAATTTTCTGTCGTCTATCCGTTTTTCAAATTCGTCTTCTGCGGGCGGCCGGGCCCGCACCGATACGGGTGCAAATATAACGATCTTTCGCCATTATCCCAGCTTCGCGCGCAACTCTTCGGGCGTGATCTCCGCCAGAATCGCCTTGCCCGAGGGCGAGAAGCTGACGTTTCCCGTCTCGGCAAGCTGCGCGAGCAGCGCCGCGGCCTCTTCGCGCGACAACACGCGCGGCGTGTTGCGCGCCGCGCCGCGGGCCATGACCGCAGCGACCTTCTCGCGCCGCACGTCGGCCACCGACAAAGGCGTGCGAAAAGCCTGCAACAGCTCGAAAAGCAGCTTGTCCACCGCATCGGGCGGCAGTTCGGCGGGCGTGCCCTTCACCTCGACCGCCCCGTCGCCGCAGAAGCCGATGTCGAATCCCAGCGCGGCGAACTCCACGGCGTTCTCCTCGAGCAGGGCGTATTCGTCGCCCGACAGCTCGAGCCGCTCGGGAAACAGCAACTGCTGGCTCACGGACGAGCCGTTGCCCAGCATCCGGAGGTAATCCTCGTAAAGGATCCGTTCGCGGGCGCGCCGCAGGTCCACGACGACGAAGCGCCCGTTCAGCAATGCGGCGAGATAGCCGGCCCCCAGCGGCAGCGGGTCCGAGAACTCGGGACGCTCCGGCCCCAGATCGAAACGCTGCTGCTCCGCCCCGGCGGACGACGGAATGAAATCGAGCGCGCTCTCCCCGTCCGTCCCGCCGGATGCGATTTCGAAGCCGCCGTCCTCTCCGGCGATCCCGCCGGAGGGGCTCCCCCCGCCGTATCCGAACCGGTCCGAACCGAAGTCCGCCCCCGACTCGAACTCCTCGAACTCCCCGTCCTGCGGGAGGCGGAACCCGCCCCCTGCGGAGGGACCCGGCGCGGCAGTACGCACGCCTCCGGCCCGGAATCCCGCTCCGGAGGTGTCCGACACCATGCCGCCGTCGGCATAGGGCACGTCGAAGCCCGTGAAATCGACATTCGGATCGGGAGCCGAAGGGTCGATGTAGGTCTCGCGGAACGGGTTGTAGTCCTCGTTGGACATCGCCCGGGGCTCGCTGTATATGGCTCCCCTCTGCAACACGGGAATCTCCACCTGCCCCTCGCGGTCGAAATCCATCATCGGCACGGCGCCCGTCCTGGCCAGCGTCTCGCGCACGGCGGCGTGGACGATCTGCCACACGGCCTCCTCGTCGGCGAACTTCACTTCGGTCTTCTGCGGATGCACATTGACGTCGATGCGGCCGGGGTCGATCGTAAGGTAGAGGAAATAGGAGGGCTGCGAACTTTCGGGTATCAGTTTCTCGTAAGCCTTGAGAATCGCGCTCGTGAGGTACGAACTCTTGAAGTAGCGGCCGTTCACGAACAGATACTGCTCCGTGTTGCGCTTCTTGGCCGCCGCCGGGCGGCCGATATACCCTTCGATGCGGGCGATCGAGGTGTCGGCCTCGACGTCCAGCAGGTTCTGCTTGATATGCCGTCCCACGACATCCACGATACGGCCCGCGAGCGATGCGGCCGCAAGCGACAGGATCGGTGCGTCGTTGGCGTACAGTTCGAACGCCACGGAGGGGTTGCACAACGCGACACGCTGGAATTCGGCCTTGATCTGCGACGCCGACGTCGTACCCTTCTCCAGGAAACGGCGGCGCGCCGGAACGTTGTAGAAGAGGTTGCGCACGAAGAACTGCGACCCCACGGGGCACATCGCCGGGGTCTGCGCCACGAACTGACCGCCGTTGATCTCGGTCACGGTCCCCACCTCGTCGCCCTCCTGCCGCGTGCGCAGCTCGACCTGCGCCACCGCGGCGATCGAGGCCAGCGCCTCGCCCCGGAAACCGAACGTGCGGAGCGCATAGATGTCGTCCACCGAACGGATCTTGCTCGTGGCATGGCGGTCGAAGGCCATCCGCGCGTCGATGGGCGACATGCCGCAGCCGTCGTCCACGATCTGAATCAACTCCTTGCCTCCGTCGCGGTAATTGACCTTCACGGAGCGGGCCCCGGCGTCGATGGCGTTCTCCATCATCTCCTTGACCACCGACGAGGGCCGGTTCACGACCTCTCCGGCAGCGATCTGATTGGCGACGACCTCGGGTAAAAGTCTGATCTTGTCGGCCATCTCGCTCACTCCTCGTAATCGTTCGGAACGACCCGTATCGGGGCGTAGGGATCGAACCCGTCCTCCGCCGCCTCGGTATTCGCCGCAGGGGCGGGCTGCGTGGCGGCAGCTTGCAGGAAGACCTCCGCCAGCTTCGGATAGAGCAGGTAGATGAACAGCAGGACCAGCACCGCGGCGGCGGCCATCTTCAGGATGCGGATGCGGCCCCGCTCCTCCTCGCCGGCCCGGTGCGCCGCACGGGCTTCGCGCTGCGTGCGGATGAACTGGCCGGGAACGTATTCGTGCGCCTCATCCCCGGCACGCTCGCCGCGCAGCTCGGCACGACGCTGCTCGCGCGCCTCCTTCTCCGGGTCGTAATACCGCGGAATGTAGTTGAACTTGTTGGCGTGTTTCTTAAAAGGGGTAAAACCTAACATGGTCGATTTTTTTTCAAAGATACGAATATATCCGCGATTTTATTGCCGTCGTGCGGCTCTCTTTTTCCGCAGCGCCTCCCCTTTCCCACGACAAGCCCCCGCCGAAGCGGGGGTCTGACGCGCTCCGTCCGCGGACGGAACGGCGGCATGCGGGAAAACGCCCGCAAAGGGAGTCGCGGCGCACGGCATCGCCGCACCCGCCGGAAACGCACTCCGTCATCTACCGGAAGAAATTCTTCATCCGCTCGAAGATGTTCTGGTTCCTGACCGACTCGGCGCGCTGGAACGAGGGCTGCCCGGCGAGCTGCTCCACGATGCGCTTCTCCTCGGCGGTGAGTTTCGCGGGAACGGTGATGTCCACCACGATCAGCTCGTCGCCGCGGCCGTAGCCGTTCACCTCCGGAAGGCCCTTGCCCGCCAGCCGCAGCACCTTGCCCGCGTGCGTGCCCGGAGCGATCTTGATCTTGGCCCGGCCGTCCACCGTCGGAACCTCGACCGTACCGCCCAGGAGGGCCGTCACGACCGTAATGTTCAGATTGTGGATCAGGTCGTTGCCGTCGCGCACCAGTTCGGCGTCCGGCTCCTCCTCGATGAGCACCTGCAAGTCGCCGTTCACTCCGCCGTGACGCGCCGCATTGCCCTTGCCCGACACCGTGAGCACCATGCCTTCGCCCACGCCGGCGGGAATCTGTATCTCCACCACCTCGTCGCCGCGCACGGCGCCTTCGCCCTTGCACTTGTCGCAGGGGGCCGTAATCACCTTGCCCGTGCCGCCGCACGTCGGGCAGACGCCCTGCGTCTGCATCCGGCCGAAGAAGGTGTTCTCCACGCGCGTCACGTACCCCGCGCCGTTGCAGGTCGCGCACGTCCCGTAGGAGGAGGCGTCCCGGGCCCCCGTGCCGCCGCATTTGTCGCAGGCCACGGTCTTGGTGATCTTGAGCTTCTTCGTCACGCCCGAGGCGATCTCCTGCAACGTCAGCTTCACCTTGATCCGGATATCCGACCCGCGGTTCACGCGACGGCCGCCCCCTGCGGACGAGGAGCGGAACCCGCCCCCGAAGTGTCCGCCGAAGATGTCGCCGAACTGCGAGAAGATGTCCTCCATCGAGAAGCCGCCTCCGAACCCTCCGAAGCCTCCGGCTCCGCCGCCCGCAGCGCCGTTCATGCCGGCGTGGCCGAACTGGTCGTAACGGGCGCGCTTGTCGGGATTCGACAACACGTCGTAGGCCTCCGCGGCCTCCTTGAATTTCTCCTCGGCCTCCTTGTCCCCGGGGTTCTTGTCGGGGTGGTACTTGATGGCCGCCTTGCGGTATGCCTTCTTTATTTCGTCAGCGTTAGCGTTTTTCTGGACGCCCAGCACTTCGTAGTAATCCCTCTTCTCTGCCATGATTCTACTCTCCTACAACGACTTTGGCGAAGCGAAGCACCCGCTCGCCCAGCATGTAGCCCGTCTGAACGACGTCGATGACCTTGCCCTTCTTCTCCTCTCCGGCCGCGAAGCGGGCCACGGCCTCGCAATACTCCGCGTCGAAATCCTTGTCCTTGACCTCGATCTCCGTGACGCCCTTCTGGCGCAGCGCCTCGGTGAACTTCTGCGAAATGAGCAGCACGCCCGAACGCAGCGCCTCCACGTCGTCGCTCTTCTCCATCGCCGCCAGCGCCCGCTGCACGTCGTCGCGCACGGGAAGCATGGCCAGCAGCACGTCGCGGCCCCCGGTCTGCACCAGGTCCATCTTCTCCCGGAGCGTCCGTTTGCGGTAGTTGTCGAACTCGGCCTGCAACCGCAGGTACTTGTCCTGCCATTCGGCCACTACCGCCTCCAGCTCCACGGCCGCCTCGGGTTCGGACGTCTCGCCTCCGACTGCCATTGTGGCAGTCGCATCCTCCGCATCGTCTGCCACATTGGCACACGGCTCGCCGTCGCACGACGGATAACCGTCGCCGGCCGAGAATCCTTCGTCACCGTTAACGGCCTCATTATAAACTTCTTTCTTTTTCATATTTTCGTATTTTTCCGGTTTTTCCGCCCTATACGGCGCAAATTGCATACCAACCGCCCGCCGGAAGCTATCCGATCGCAAAAATCGCCGGACGCCTGTTCAGTTCGGGCAGCGGCCGGCGGCGCCACTCCCCCGCCGTATGCGTCTCGACCCAGCCGCCGGGCGCCGTCAGATCGACGGCCACCGTAAGACGCGTCTCCGCCCCGAGTGTCCGGAGCAGCTGCCCGAAGAGCTTCTCGTTGCGGTAGGGAGCCTCGATGAAGAGCTGCGACTGCCCCTCGCTCAGGGCGCGGCGCTCGAAAAAGCGGATCGCTTTCGCCCGCTCGGGCGGCTTCACGGGCAGGTAGCCGTTGAAGGCGAACGACTGCCCGTTCAGTCCCGAAGCCATCACGGCCAGGATGATCGACGAAGGCCCCACGAGCGGCACGACGCGGATGCCCCGCCTATGGCAGGCCTCGGCGACGAGCGCCCCGGGATCGGCCACGCCCGGCACGCCGGCCTCGGAGATCACCCCCGCCGAACGCCCTTCGGCGATCGGGCGCACCAGTTCCTCCACCTCGCGGCCCGCCACGGTGTGTTCGTTCAGCTCACGGAACTCCAGTCCGTCGATCGGCCGCGCGATGCCGGCCTTCGCCAGGAACCGCCGCGCCGAACGCGTGTTCTCGACGATGAAGTAGTCGAGCGAATCCATCACCGCCCGGTTGGCCGCGGGAAGCACCTCCCACGGCGCCGTTTCGTCCGAAATCGGACAGGGAATCAGATAAAGCGTTCCTTTCGTCGTCATGCGCCGTCACTCCTTGAGATAAATCCGTTTCACCCGGCCCGATACGGAGGTCATCACCTCGTAGGGAATCGTACCGAGCACGCGGGCCATCGCCTCGGGGTCGTTGCCCGCCGCGGGCGAGAAGATCAGCACCTCGTCGCCCTCCGCGACGCCGTGCACATCGGTTATGTCGATCATGCAACTGTCCATGCAGATACGTCCCACGACGGGAGCCGCCTCCCCGCCCACGCGCACCGACCAGCGGCCGCACCCCAGGCGGCGGTCCAGCCCGTCGGCATAGCCCACGGGAATCGTGGCCACGACGCTCGGCCGCGTCAGGCGTCCGGCCCGGCCGTAGCCCACCGTCTCGCCCGCGGCCAGACGCCGGATCTGCACGATCCGCGTTCGGAGCGTCGAGACGGGCCGCAGGGCGTCGTTGTGCCGCCAGCCGAAGCCGTAAAGCCCCAGTCCGAGGCGGCACATGTCGTACTGCGCCTCGGGGAAGCGCTCGATGGCCGCCGAATTGGCCGTATGGCGGAGCACCGGGTAAGGCAGCGACGCCGCGACGGCGCCGCTCATGCGGTCGAAACGGGCGATCTGCGCCCGCGTATAGGCATCCTCCTCGGGCATGTCGGCGCAGTTGAGGTGCGAGAACACCGAGGCCACCTTCACCTCCGGCCGGGTCGGCAGCACCTCGCAGAGGCGGCCGATCTCCTCCTCCATGAATCCCAGCCGGTGCATGCCCGTATCGAGTTTGAGATGGATCGGATAGCGCGCCTCGCCCGCATGCGACACGGCCGCCGCGAAGTCGTCGAGCGAGCGGAAGCCGTAGATTTCGGGTTCGAGCCGGTTGGCGATCATCAGATCGAAGCTGTCGGCGTCGGCGTTGAGCACGACGATCGGCATGGCGATCCCCCGCTCGCGCAGCAGCACCCCCTCGTCGGCGAAGGCCACGGCCAGGTAGTCCACGCCCTCGTGCTGGAGCATCTGAGCCACCTCGAAATCGCCCGCGCCGTACGACCCCGCCTTGACCATCGCCACCAGCTTCGTCCGCGGCGACAACTGCGCACGGAAATAGTTCAGGTTGTGTATCATAGCATCCAGATCGACCTCCAGCACCGTCGTATGGCTCTTGCGCGCGAGGGCGTGGGCAAGCCGTTCGAAACGGAACTCCCGCGCCCCCTTGAGCAGCACGGCGCGGCCCGCCACGGCGTCGCGTCCGATGCGGGCGATGCACTCGCCCGTCGAGGCGAAGAACTCCCGCTCGCAGGCGAAGAGCGAAGCGTAGCGTTTCAGCTTCGGTCCGATGCCGATGAACGTGTCGATGCCCGCCCGGGCGACCATTCCGGCCACGCGGCCGTACAGTTCGTCGTCCGAAAGCCCGCTTTGGGCGATGTCCGACAGGACGAGCGTCCGGCGGCGCGACAGCGCCACGTTGTGCAGGTAGTCCAGCGCCAGCGCCAGCGAATTGAGGTCGAGGTTGTAGGCGTCGTTGATGAGCACCGAATCGTTGATGCCCTCCTTCACCTCGAGGCGCATCGCCACCTCGGGAGCCGACGAGAAGGCCGGTTCGGGAAAATCCATCGCGGCGCAGAACGCCTCGACGATCTGCGCGTTGCGGCGCGAAGCCTCGTTGCCGACGACCGCCTCCGGCACGCGGGGGAACGCCGCAGCGTCGTAGAGCTTCCGCCCGGCGAAATGCGCGGCGATCATACGCCCCAGCGGCTCGTAATGGCTATGATAGACGATCCGCGAGGCGCCGCGCGCCAGAATCATCTTTTCCAGGCACTTCTGGTCCAGATTGAGGAAATTCTCCTGGTGGGCGTCCCCGATCGAGGTGAAGACGACCACGTCGGGACGGATGATGCGCTCCAGCCGCTCCATCTCCCCCGGCTTCGAAATGCCCGCCTCGAAGATCGCCAGCCGCTCGTCGCCCTCGAGCATCAGCACCGACAGCGGCACGCCCAACTGCGAATTGTAACTCTTCGGCGAACGGTAGCACTTCATCCCCGCGGGCAGTTCCTCGGCGATCCATTCCTTGATGACCGTCTTGCCGTTCGACCCGGTGATGCCCACCACCGTCCCGCGGAACTGCGCCCGGTGGTAGGAGGCCAGCCGCTGCAACGCTTCGATGGCGTTCCGCACCACGACATAGCCGCATCCGGGAGCCGCATCGACGGCGCGCTCGGTCAGGAAGGCGCGGACCCCGCGGGCGCGCATCTCCCCGATGAAATCGTGCGAATCGTGGTTGGCGCCGCACATGGCCACGAACATCGGGCCGGTTCCCAGCTCGCACGTCAGCGAGCGGCTGTCGGTGACGACCGACTGCACCGTGGAGTCCGTACCCGAAAACCCGCCGCCCACGATGGCGGCGATCTGCGATAGCTGATATTCCATAGGAATAGCTGTTTTTATTCCGGCAATCCTGTTTTCATGCGGCGAAAACCGGCAGGCCGTATCCGTCGGTGCCGTCGGTATGTTCCAAAATCCCGGTTCCCGGGGTCTTTCCCGGAACCGTCATGCGGAAAAATGCGTTTCCCCGGCCCGGCCCGCGATTCCGGTTCGTTCCGCGTTTCCGGCCCGTTCCGCGCGGCGGCTCCGGAGCGGAGCGCCGCGAAATCACGACAGGTCGAACGTCACGACCGTAATGCCCGCACCGCCCCGGTCGGCATGCTCGTCCGCAGCCGAGACCACCTCGGGAACCGAACGGAGGTAGCGCCGTATCTCCTCCTTCAGTGCGCCCGTGCCCTTGCCGTGGAGGATCGAGACCGAACCGACACCCACCATCAGCGCATCGTCGATGAAGTCGCGCACCTCCTCCAGCGCCTCGGCGGCGCGCATCCCGCGCACGTCGATATGGTCCCGGAAACGGAGCTTGCGGGCCGAAATGTCGGCCGACAGGACCGTGCGGGCCGTCGCCGGACGCGTCGCCTCGCGGTATTCGCTGTTCGAAACGACCGTGAGCAGCGTCTTGTCCACCGTCGTCAGAATCTGCCCGAAGGCCACCTGCGCCCGTTTGCCCTTGATCGACTGCACCACGCCGACCATCTCCTGCCCGGCCATGCGCACCTTCGAGCCCTCGACGACTTCGCGCGGTTTCTCCGGCACAGGAACCGCCTCCGCCTTCGTCTCGGCCCCTTCGCGGGCCTTCCGTTCGGCGCGCCGCTGCCGCCGCCGTTCGATGCGCTCGATCTCGCGGGCCACCGCGGCTTCGCGCTCCGCCGAACCGGCCGCATCCACCTTCCCGCGGAAATCGTCCAGCTCGCGCCGCGCCAGCCGCGTCAGCTCCTTTTCGGCCTGTGCCTCGCGGATGGTGCGGATCGTGTTTTCGATCTGCCGGTTGGCGTCGGCGATGAGCTGCTGCGCCTCCTGCTTGGCCCGCTTGAGAATCTCCTGCCGCTCGGCGCGGATTTTCGCCAACTGCTCGGCGTAGGTCTGCTCCAGTTCCTCCACCTTGCGGTCCGTCAGGCGTATGCGGTCGCGTTTCTGCTCCCAGTAGTGCTTGTCGCGGGCGATCTCGCGCAACTGTTTCTCGATATTGATATGGTCCGACCCGGCCTTCTCGCTCGCCGCGCGGATGATCTCCTCCGGAAGCCCGATCTTGCGGGCGATCTCCACGGCGAACGAACTGCCCGGCTTGCCCGTCTCGAGCCGGAAAAGCGGCCGGATACGCTGCACGTCGAAGGTCATCGCGCCGTTGGCGATGCCTTCGGTGTTCGAGGCGTAATACTTGATATTGGCATAGTGGGTCGTGATCACCCCGTAGCACCCCCTGGCCAGCAGCCGCTCGAGGATGGCCTCGGCGATGGCCCCGCCGATCGTGGGTTCCGTGCCCGAGCCGAACTCGTCGATGAGCACCAGCGTACGGTCCGAAGCCCCGGCGAGCATGTGCTTCATGTTGAGCAGGTGCGAAGAGTAGGTCGAAAGGTCGTTGTCGATGGACTGCTCGTCGCCGATGTCGAGGAAGATGCTCCGGAACACGGGCAGCTCCGAGACCTCCGACGCGGGGACGGGAAAACCGCATTGGAACATGTATTGCACGATACCCGTGGTCTTCAGGCAGACCGACTTGCCGCCGGCGTTGGGGCCCGAAATGACGAGGATGTGCTTGCGGCGGTCGAGCTGCAGGTCGAGCGGCACGATCTCGCGCCCCGCGGCGCGGAGGGTCTGTTGCAGCAGCGGGTGGCGGGCGTTTTTCAGCACCAGCCGGTCGTCGGTCGAGAGGATCGGCCGCACGCATCCGTTCTCCGAGGCCCAGCGCCCCTTGGCACGCAGCATGTCGATCTCGGCCAGGTAGTCGCCCGAGGCGGCGATCAGCTCCGCATCGGGCCGGATCGAGGCCGTGAATTCGGTGAGGATGCGGACGATCTCGCGCCGCTCGGCATACTCCAGTTCGCGCAGTTCGTTGTTGATCTCCACCACCTCCACCGGCTCGATGTAGAAGGTCTTGCCCGTGGCCGACTCGTCGTGTATGAATCCGTTGAGCTTGCGTTTGTTGGCCGCGGCGACGGGAATCACGGCCCGCCCGTCGCGGATCGAGATCTGCGCGTCGGCCTCGACGATGCCCGCTCCCTTGGCCGAAGCCAGCACGGCCTGCAACCGCTTGGCGGCCTGCCCTTCCCGCTCGCGGATCGCCCGCCGGATCTCCAGCAGTGCGGGCGACGCATCGTCCCTCACCTCGCCCAGCCGGTCCACGATCCCGTCGATGCGCCGCACGATCTCCGGAAAGGACTCGACGCCGCGCGTCCGGTCGTACAGCGCCGGATAGCGCTCCTCGCGGGCGAGGATGAACGAAACGACGCCGCCCAGAGCGGACAGCGCCCGACGGAGCGTCGCCACCTCCTCCACGTCGAGGAACGATCCCTCGACGCGCAGCTTGGCGATCAAAACGTCCGTATCGGGGTATTCGCCCCCGGGAAATTCGTGCTCCATATCGAGCAGCAGGCGCATCTCGTCGGCGAGCGCCTGCCGCCGCTCGATCTCGCGCGGCGAGGTCGAGAAATCCTCCGCGGCGATCCGTTCGCGGGCGGCGCGCATGGTGCAACGCGCGGCGACCTGCTCGCGGAGCCGGTCGAAACCTATCTTTTGCTCGAAAGAGGCAGGGTAAATCATGGTATCGAAATCTCGTTAAACACCGTCGGCTCCGCTCCCCCGGAACGGCCGAGCCGGTGTGCCGGCGGCCGGGCCGCTATTTCAGCAGCCGGAGCGAATCCCGCTCGGCCTTTTCGGCGGCCCTGACGGCCTTGCGGTCGGCCTTCGCCTTCATCTTTTCGGGATCGCGGCCGAAGAGCGAGAAGTGGACGTAACGTCCGGGATACCGCTGCAAGTCCGCGAGCAGCGACGCCAGATTGCCGCCCGCCGCGGTCAGCGAGTCGTAGAGCGCCGGATCGTTCATCAGCCGGCCCAGCGTACCCTCGCCGTCGTCGATCTTCGCCAGCAGGCCGTCGAACCGCTCCACGGCGTCGGAGAGCTTCCGTGCGAACTCCGCTTCGGAAAGCTGCGCCGTCACGTCGTTCAGATTGCCCACGATACTGTCCACGCGGGGGGCATTCTCGCCCAGCATGTCGGCGAAGGCCGCGAGACTGCCGACGGCCGATTGCAGGCGTCCCTTCTCGGCGTCGAGCAGCCGGGCCAGATCGCCCGAGGCGGCGTTCAGGTTGCCGAGCGTTCCGGTGATATTTTCCTCATTGGCCTCCAGCAGCCGGTTCACGTTGTCCAGTGTCCGCGAGAGGTCGTCGGTCAGCCGCGATACCCTCTGCTTGAAAAACTCCAGCTCCGAGCCGGCCACGTCCATCAGATCGCGGTTGCGGCCCGAACGGAGCGTATCGCCCTTCGCGAGGCAGACGTCGGAATCACCGTAGGTGATCTCGATCGCCTTCGAACCCATCAGACTGCTGCTGACGATCTTCGCCTCGGAATCCTCGGGAATGCGGTACTGCCGCTTGATCGTGAGTTGCAGCACGACCTTGTCGCTCAGTTGCGGATCGAACGCGATGCCGGTCACCGTGCCGATCTTGACGCCCCGCATCATCACGGGCGACGCCGACTGCACGCCCCCGATCTGATCGTAGGCGGCGTAATAGACCGTATTGCGGCCGAAGATGTCGAAACCTTTCAGAAACCGGATTCCGGCCCACGCGGCGACGATCATCGCCACGGCGAAAATCCCGATCTTAACCTCTCTTTTCATATCCTGACAAATCTTGCTTTCCTCATTTCGCAACGGTTCCGGAACCTGCACGCCCCGGCGGCACGGCTCCGCGTCCGGTCCTTCCCGGTCCGGCTCCGGCAAGCGGACGTCATTTCACGATCCGCGAACCCCGGCAGCCCACCACGAAGGCATCGGGAAAAACCCGCCGCACCTCGCGCAGCCGCCGCTGGGCAGCGGCCCGGTCGTCATACTCCCCCACACAATATTTATAGGGGAACCGACCTTCGGAGGTGTACTGCTTCACCTTCCCGCGGTAGGAGCGGAACTGCGACGAACGCACCGGCAGCGGCTTCGCGCTGGCCAGCACCTGAATCGTATAACGCAGGGGTTCCGACACCCGACGCGCCGCGGCCTGCTTCGTCCCGCCATCCTTCGCAGCCGCTTTCGTCCCGGCTCCGGAAGCCGCAGCGGCATCTTTTCCGGAGGGTTTCGACGCGGAGCCGCCTCCCGATGCGGCCGCCTCCTTCGCAGCCGTCCCGGAAGCGGCGGCCGAAGCCTCCTCCGGCCGCTCCCGCTCCGTCCGGGCCGCTTCGGCCTCCCCGGCCCGGCGCGTCCGGAGCACGTAGTCCGAATAGTCCCGGATACCCTGATATATATTGCGCGCGATCTCCTGCTGCCCCTTTTCCGACTTCATGTAGGCCATCTCCTGCGAGTTGGTCATGAAACCGATCTCGGTCAGCACGCCCGGCATGTCCGTGGCGTAGAGCACCCGGAGCAACTGCGGCTTCACGCCGCGCGAACGGCGTCCGCTCTTGATGTAGTTGTTCTGTATGCAGCGGGCCAGCGCCATGCTGTACTCGCCGTAGGTGAACTGCAAATTCTGGATGTAGGCCCGGACGATGGCCGCCGTCCGCTCGTCGGACATGTCGATCAGATCCTCCCGGTTGCTCTCGTAGAGGGCGTTCTCGTTGTAACGCTGTTCCTTGGGACTTTCGCCCATGATGAGCGTCTCGACGCCCCGCGCCGCCGCGGCCCTCGCCGCGTTCACGTGGATCGACACGAACAGGTCGCCGCCCGCCCCGTTGGCGATGTCGGCACGCGCCTGCAGGTCGTCGGCCAGCGTCGCGCCCAGCGCCTTGTCCGTCTTGCGCGTATAAACGACCTTCACGCCCGGCATTCCCTCCTCGATCAGCCGCCCGAGCTTCAGGGCCACCTTCAGCGTGAGGTCCTTTTCATAGACTCCGCCGTAATGCGCCCCGGGGAATTTTCCGCCGTGGCCGGCGTCGATCACGACGACCTCCACGCCGTGCGCAATATTTCCGGCCCGTAAGACGTTCGTAAGGAGCGTCGCAGCCGCGATGGCGAGAAACAGCAGGGACCGAGTGCGCATATTTGACGGTAAATGTGAGCTTTCTGTAAATTTTTGCCTATCTTTGTCGGGCCGAAAATCGCCGCGAGGAGCCCTCCGGGGGCCGTTCCGGGCGGTTTTGCCGACTCGTCGGCAAAGGTATGGATTTTTTTTGTAATTTTGGACAGGTCGAAGGTAAAATATCTCTTGTCGGCGGCGGCGCTCCTGCTTTTCGCCCAGGTCCTGCTGGGTTCGGCGGCGCCCCGTGCCCTGCTGCCGGCGCCTCTGTCCGACACCGCCCGCACCCATCGGATCGCCCCGAACGGCCCGGAGGCCGCCGACTCGGCGGCACGCCCCCTGACCCGCCGCGAACGCCGCATGCAGGCGCGCGCCGCACGCGAGGAGGCCCGCCGCGCCGCAGCCTTCAACGCCCTGCCGCAGGAGGAGCGCGACTCGCTTTTCGCGGCGCATATCGACTCGCTGGTGGCCAGCCAGGCCGACTCGCTGTCCGCGGCGGACGGGACTCCGCCCGCCGCGGACAGCCTGCAGCGCGACACGGTCCGCAAACCGCGCGCCGCGAAGGGATTTCTCGACGACCCGCTCGACGGAAAGAGCACCGACTCGCTGGTTTACGACGTGCGCAACAAACTCGTTTACATCTACAACGAAGGCGACGTGACGTACCAGAGCCGCAACCTCAAGGCCGACTACATGCAGATCGACATGAATACGAAGCTGGTGTACGCCTACGGCAAGCCCGACTCGGTGGACGGCGTATGGACGGTCACCAAGCCCGAATTCACCGAAGGGAGCGCCGCGTACCAGATGGATACGATCACCTACAACCTCGATTCGCAGAAGGCCAAGATCAAGGGCGTGGCCACGCAGCAGGGCGACGGCTGGCTGGTGGGCGGCAGCGTGAAGAAGATGCCCGACAACACCTTCAACATCGAACACGGCAAGTACACCACCTGCGAAGAGACCGATCACCCGCACTTCTACCTGGCGATGACCAAGGCGAAGGTCATCCCCGGCAAAAAGGTCGTCACCGGTCCGGCCTATCTGGTCATGGAGGACGTGCCGATCTACTTCCTCGGCATCCCCGAAGGCTTCTTTCCGATCAATATGGGCCCCAAATCGGGCCTGCTGATGCCGACCTACGGCGAGGAGTACTCCAAAGGTTTCTTCCTGCGCGATCTGGGCTACTACTTCACGCTGGGCGAGTACGCCGACCTGGCCGTGCGCGGAGGATTCTACACGCTCGGCTCGTGGGAAGCCTCGGCCGCCTCGCGCTACATCAAGCGCTACAAGTACAGCGGCAGCTTCAACCTCCAGTACTCGAACATCAAGACGGGCGAAAAGGGCGAACCGGACTACATCAAGCAGAGCAACTTCCGCATCCAGTGGACCCACTCGCAGGACGCCAAGGCCAACCCGGGATCGACCTTCTCGGCCTCGGTGAACTTCGCCACCAGCGGCTACAACCGCTATTCGGCCACCAATATCGACGACATCCTCTCGACGCAGACCAACTCGTCGATCTCCTACTCGAAGAACTGGGCCGGAACCCCCTTCTCGCTCTCGGCCAACATGGCCATCTCGCAGAACTCGCAGAACAAGTCCATCTCGGTCACGCTGCCCACGGTGGTTTTCAACGTCTCGCGCCTCTACCCCTTCAAACGCAAGGAGCGCATGGGCAAGGAGCGCTGGTACGAGAAAATCTCGATGCAGTACACGGGCAAGATGACCAACTCGGTGACCACCACCGAATCGGAAATCTTCTCCCAGAAGACGCTCGACAACATGAAGAACGGCATCGAGCACTCGATCCCCGTCTCGGCGTCGTTCAACCTGTTCAACTACATCAACATCTCGCCGTCGTTCAACTACACCGAGAAGTGGTATTTCAAGAAACAGGAATACCAGTGGAACCCCACGACGAACCAGACCGACACGCTCGCCTCGGACTACGGATTCTACCGCCTCTACAACTACACGGCGAGCGTCTCGGCCTCGACGACCCTCTACGGCATGTACGACTTCACGAAGAAGCGCCGCGACCGCAAGATCCAGGCCATCCGCCACACGATCACCCCGTCGATCGGCTTCTCCTTCGCCCCGGACTTCAGCGATCCCCGCTACGGATACTACCTCACGCGGCAGACCGACTCCACGGGCCGCTTCACGACCTATTCGCCCTATGCGGTCAATGCCTACGGCGTTCCCTCGTCGGGAAAATCCATGTCGATGAACTTCTCGCTGTCGCAGAACCTCGAAATGAAGGTGCTCTCCAAACGCGACACGTCGGGCGTCAAGAAGATCAAGCTCATCGACGAACTGCGCCTGAGCGGATCGTACAACTTCCTGGCCGACTCGATGAAGCTCTCGACGATCTCGCTGTCGTTCCGCACGACGCTCTTCAACAACTTCGGCATCAACCTCTCGGCCACGATCGACCCCTACCGCGTGACGCCCGAGGGCATCCGCTACGACAAACTCTTCTTCCCGGGGCGCATCACCTCCACGGGCTGGTCGTTCGGCTACACCTTCAAATCGCGCGACGACCGTTCGCAGCCGGCCATCAACGACATCACGAGTCTCCCGCCGGACTATGCGAACCCCTTCCACGACCCCTACGGAACGATGGACCCCGTGCTGCGAAGGCAGTACATGGCCCAATCCTACTACGACTTCTCGCTGCCGTGGAACTTCGGCTTCAACTACGCGGTGAACTACTCGATCTCCTATGTCAATAACGGCACGACGGGCTATCGGAAGAACGTCACGCAGACCGTGAGCTTCAACGGTTCGCTCAACCTCACGCCCAAGACCGGCATCACGTTTCAGGGCGGTTACGACATCAAGGCCAACAAGCTCACCACCTCGTCGATTTCCATTTCACGGGACCTCCACTGCTGGCAAATGTCCTTCTCGTGGATTCCCTTCGGCTACCACAAGAGCTGGAGTTTCAACATCGGCGTCAAGGCCGCATCGCTCGCGGACCTGAAATACGACAAGAGCCAGTCCATGTACGACAACATGTACTGACCGCCGGTCCGCCATTACACCTCATAATCGGTTTCGGCCCGGCCAGGACGGTGCGGGCCGTGCCGAAAGACGGCCGCAGCCCTTCCGGCACGGAGAACAAAAGGCATCGCCCCTGCCGCATGAAAGCGGCAGGGGCGATGCGACAAGAAAATGCCCGGAAAGAAGCGGCCGCCATCCGGCCGCCCCTCCCCGGCAATCAGCGGCTCTCTCCGGCCAACGCCGCCGGATCGTGCCTGTATCTGAAAACCAGCGCGAAGACAAGGGTCACGACGAGCGCATACCCGGCGAAGATCAGCCACGATTCGGACCATCCCCCCACCATCGCCTCGGGCGTGGACTGCGAATAGACGCAGCGATTGACGACGGCCTGCGCCCCGAGCGTTCCGATCGTCGCCCCGACGCCGTTGGTCATGATCATGAACAGGCCCTGCGCCGAAGAGCGGATCGCCACGTCGGTCTCCTTATTGACGAAGAGCGATCCCGAGATATTGAAGAAGTCGAATGCCACGCCATAGACGATCATCGACAGCACGAACATCCACACGCCCGACCCGGGATTCCCCAGTCCGAACAACCCGAAGCGCAGCACCCAGGCGAACATGGCCATCAGCATCACGTTCTTGATTCCGAAACGCTTCAGGAAGAAGGGAATGAGCAGGATGCAGAGCGTCTCGGAGACCTGCGACAGCGAAATGAGCGCGTTGGCGTGGTTGGCGCCGAAGGTCGAGGCGTACTGCGGAATGTCGCGGAAGCTGGTGATGAACGGGTTGGCGAACCCGTTGGTGATTTGCAGCGAGACGCCCAGCAGCATCGAGAAGACGAAGAAGAGCGCCATGCGCCTCTGTCTGAACAGCGTGAAGGCGCGCAGTCCGAGCGCCTCGACCAGACTCTTCTTGTTCCCCGCACGGCTGACGGGGCATCCGGGCAGCGTCATGGCGTAGAGACCCAGCGCAAGCCCCAGCACGGCGCACTGGACGAACTGCATGCAGGTCGTCTGGAATCCGGCAGCATCGCACACGAGCATCGAGCAGATGAAACCCACCGTGCCCCACACGCGGATCGGCGGAAAGGATTTGACCGTGTCCAGCCCGGCCCCTTCGAGCACGCAGTAGGCCACCGAGTTCGAGAGCGCGATGGTCGGCATGTAGAACGCCACGCTCAGCGAATAGAGCGTGAACAGCACCCCGAACGACACCTCCGCGCCCGACGAGAAGGCGTAATATCCGGCCGCGCCCATGAAGAGGGCCGCCAGCAGGTGGCAGACGCCCAGCAACCGCTGCGCCGGAACCCAGCGGTCGGCGACGATGCCGATCACCGCCGGCATGAAGAGCGACACGATGCCCTGCATGGCATAGAAGATGCCGATATGCGACGCCAGGCCGACGCCGACCAGATACGACCCCATCGAGGTCAGATAGGCGCCCCAGATCGCATATTGGAGAAAGTTCATGACGACGAGACGCAGCTTGATTCCCATAACAGGCTGATTTTAGGCTGAATTTATTCTATCCGTTCATTTCCGCCGGAGCGGTGAAAACAAATGTACGAATTTTTTTTCGGAATTTTCTTTGAAATTGCGAAATAAAGTTCTACTTTTGCATCACCAAAACGTCATTGAGCTATGGTGTAATGGTAACACAACAGATTCTGGTCCTGTTATTCTTGGTTCGAATCCAGGTAGCTCAACTCGAAATCCGCGACCTTTCAAGGTTGCGGATTTTCGTTTTTCACTCCGCCCGCATCCCGCACATCCGTCCGCCGGCACGATTTCCGCAACGCCGCCGGACGGACGACACGATAATCGCAAAACGGCACGGCCGGCAGCCCCGATTTGCGAAAATCGCACGAAGCCGCTCCGATCGTGTCAAAAACAGGACCCTTTCCGCCATGTCTTTTGCGATTTCCGTCTTGCGCCGAACGAAAATTCCCGCTATATTTGTAATACACAAAACAAGAAGAATTCAACAGTTTCAAAAACTTTTTGTGTAACGCGCGAAGCTTCGCAACGGCAACGCACGGATGGAGAATCCCCGGGAGAGGATTCGAAGGACGAGGTTTGACAACGGTGACGCAACAACGTTTTTCACAGAACCGACTTCGGGGGAGGGCTTACAGGCCCTCCCTTTCCTATTCCGCATCCAGTTCCGACACCACGGCGCGCTGCTCCTTGAAGAAGCGGAGCCGCTGCAACTCCCCGCTCCGTGAGACGAGCGTCGAAAGGCGCCGCATGGCCAGTACCCACTGTTTGATACGTGCGAACATGTCCGGATCGGAGGTCCGCAGCGAATTGACCGAAAAGACCGCCATCCCGCTGCTCTGCACCGCCTGCGAGACGAAATAGCTGTACGTCCCCTCCAGATCGACGTCCGATATGTAAAGGAACACCCGCCGTCCGTCCGGGAACCGGCCCGTGAGGGCGATCTCCTCCAGTTCGTCGAGCATCCGCAGCAGCTCCTCCCTGAGCTCCCGGACACACCCCTCCGAAATCAGACGCATGGCGCGGAACGACCGGATCGCATTGACCCAATGTTTGAAACAACTGTGGTCCAGGACATAGTAGGTCGTGTCGATCTGCCGCACCGCCTGCCGGAGCCGCCGGCTGAGATCGAACACGTGCGGAGGCAACTGCATATCATCGAAACGGTTGTTCGCTCCGTCGAGCATCCCGTGCTGGAAAAAACATTTGAAGAACCGGAACCGCACGAGTCGTTCGTAGCCGAGATACAGCGCTGCCGGCAGCGAACTCCCGGCAAGCGAAAACTCCGACTGCTCGTCCGAAGCGATCTCCTCCATCTTACCGATCCAGGACTCCACCTTGCCGGGATAGTCCTCGAGCAGCGTCTGGCCGTCGGAAAAGTCGAGGCGGAAAAGCACGCAGTCCGGATCGTCCGTCCCCATGATGCGGTCGAGCGAGAAACTGAGCCGCGCGGCGACGAGCGCCGCTTCGCCGAACGTGAAGGGCACCTCCCCGCGCATCCGGCGGTAGGCGGCCTCGCGGCCTATGTTGAGGATTTCGGCCACCGTAGCGGCCGGGTTGGAATTTTTGGGCGTATTTTCGAGAACAGCGCCGATCAGCGCCGCATTCAAAGCGTTCACTGGCATTTTTTCGGGTTTAACGTCTCCGGTTTACAAAAATAAAAAATAAATCCGCTACGGACAACGGCCCTGTCGCTTTCGACCTCGAATCCGTCCTTACGGAATACTCCCGCCGAAAACCGAGAAAGCCGCGGTCGTCGTGACCGCGGTTCTCCATTCCTAACGGACGTCGTTACGTCCTATTTTCCGAGCTGCATCTTCTCGATCAGCGCCTTCGTCTCGGGCTTGTGGCCGCGGAAACGCACGTAAAGCTCCATCGGATCTTCCGTACCGCCCTTCGAAAGGATGTTGTCGCGGAACGACGCGGCGACCTCGGGGCTGAAGATGCCCTTCTCCTCGAAGAGCGAGAAGGCATCGGCCTCCAGCACCTCGGCCCACTTGTAACCGTAGTACCCCGAGGCGTACCCTCCGGCGAAGATATGCCCGAAGGCCGGCGACATGGCCGTACCCTCGACCGCGGGCAGCACCTGCGCCGGAGCCATCGCCTCGCGCTCGAAGGCCTCCACGTCGCCCTCGAACGGCTCGGTGAGCGTATGCCACGCCATGTCGGTCAGGCCGAACGACAGTTGCCGCACGTTGGCATAGGCCGCCAGGTAGTTCTGCGCCGCGACGATGCGCTCCACGATCTGCGCGGGAATCTTCTCCCCCGTCTCGTAGTGCCCGGCCCAGAGGTCGAGGAACTCCTTCTGCGTGGCCCAGTTCTCCATGATCTGCGACGGCAGCTCCACGAAGTCGCGCGAGACGTTCGTGCCGGTCAGCGACTCGTAGGAGCCCTCGCCCAGCATGCCGTGGAGCGAATGCCCGAATTCATGGAGGAAGGTCTCCACCTCGTCGAAGGTCAGCAGCGAGGGCGACTTTTCGGTGGGCTTCGTGAAGTTCATCACCAGCGACACCAGCGGGCGGGTCTCCTTCCCGTCCACGCACTTCGTACCGCGGAATTCGGTCATCCACGCCCCCGAGTTTTTCGACGCGCGGGGGAAGAAGTCGAGGTAGAGGACGGCCATGAAACGCCCCTCGGCGTCCGTCACGTCGTAGGCCGTCACGTCGGGATGATAGACGGCCACGGCCGGATTGGGGGTGAAATGCAGTCCGTAGAGCTTTTCGGCCAGCAGGAAGACACCCTTTTTGACCCGCTCCAGCTCGAAATAGGGCTTGACCGTCTCGGCGTCGAGCGCATACTTCTCGCGCTTGTATTTCTCGCTGTAATAGGCCCAGTCCCACGGCATCAGCGTCCCTTCGAAACCCTGCGAGGCGGCATAGCCGGCGATCGTGCGGTAATCGGCGTCGGCATACCGCTTCGTCTCGTCGAGCAGCTCCCCGAGGAACGCACGGACGGTCGGCGTGTTCTTGGCCATGCGCTCCTCGAGCACATAGTCCGCATAGCATTCATAGCCCAGCAGGTTGGCCAGCCGGAGGCGCGTATTGGCGATCCGCTTGACGATCTCCGTGTTGTCGAACTCGCCGCCCAGCGCGCACGAACCGTTCGCCCGCCACAGCTTCTCCTTGAGCGCGCGGTTCGAGGAGTAGGTCATGAAGGGCAGGTAGCTGGGGTACTGCAACGTCACGGTCCACCCCTTCTCCCCGCGCGAACGGGCCTCGGCGGCCATCCCTTCGCGGACGAATTCCGGCAGTTCGGAGACCGTCGCCGGATCGGTGATGTTGAGCGTGAAGGCGTTGGTCGCGGCCAGCGAATTGCGGTCGAACTCCAGCGAAAGGGCCGACAGTTCGGTGGTGTACTGCCGGTAGAGCTCCTTGTCGGCGTCCGACAGCGCCGCGCCGTTGCGGGCGAAGCTCTTGTAGGTCTTCTCCAGCAGACGTCTGTCCTCGGCCGAAAGGCCCCGTCCGGGATGCTCATAGACGGCCTTCACGCGCGCGAACAGTTCGGGATCGAGCGAAATGTCGTTGGACAGCTCCGTCAGGCGGGGCTGGACGCGCATGGCGATCTGCTGCATCTCCTCCGACGTGTCGGCGCTCAGCAGGTTGAAGAAGACGCCCGATATCCGGTTCAGCAGCTCGCCCTGGCGCTCCAGCGCCACGATCGTATTGCCGAAGGTCGGCTTCTTCGGGTTCTTCACGATCGCCTCGATCTCGGCGCGCGAGCAGGCGATCGCGGCATCGAACGCCGGTTCGTAGTCCGCCGGTTCGATCCGGTCGAACGGCGGTGTGGCATGGGGCGTCTTCCACTCCGCCAGCAGCGGATTCGAGGTGTCCAGTTCGGGCAGATCGGCCCGGGGAATCGAATTGTCGGCGCATCCGGCCGCAAGTGTCGAAAGGGTCATAATCAACAGGGCTTTTTTCATCGTATCCTCAAATAAATAAGAAGGTTTCTTCAACGGGTCGCGAAATCGGAGCCGGGCCGTCATTCCCGGACGGTGCGGGGACTTTCCGCCGCCCCGTCCGCACGCTTGTCCGCAGCCTCCTCCGCACGGAGGGGCTGCGCGCCGGTCCGCACCGCGGCGGCCTTCAGAGGCGTCTTGCCGGAGAGGGCCGCAGGAGAGAGCGTCCCCGCATCCGCACGTTCCGGCACGGCGGCTGCCGGAACCGTGCCGGATACCGGCGCGGGACTTTCCGCCGCGGCCAGCGAATCCGCCGGGTCGGGGCCGTTCCAGAGACCCCGGCTGCGCAGCATCGCCCGCTTGTCGGGGTCCTTGCCGCGAAAGGCGCGGTAGAGGCTCATGCCGTCCTGCTCGCCGCCGCGGGCGAGCACCTTGCGGCGGAAATCGGCGGCGATGCGCCGGTCGAACAGGTCGCCGCTCTCGCGGAACGCCTCGAAGGCGTCCTTGTCCAGCACCTCGGCCCACGTATAGAAATAGTACCCGGCCGAGTAGCCGCCGTCGAAGATGTGGCTGAAATAGGGGTAACGATAGCGCGGCTCGATCTGCGGAATCAGCCCCCGCTTCTCGGTCAGCGCCTGCCGCTCGAAGGCCACGGGATCGAACGGCTCGTACTCCCGGACCGAATGGATGTCCATGTCGGAGAGCGCGGCGGCGGTCTGCTCGGTGGTCATGAATCCCTGGTTGAACAGCTCGCTGCGACGGATCTTGTCGATCATCGCCTGCGGGATGACGTCGCCCGTGCGGTAGTGCACGGCGTACTGCCGCAGCACTTCGGGATCGAAGGCCCAGTTCTCCATCAGTTGCGAAGGCAGCTCCACGAAATCGCCCTCGACCTCCGAGAGGCCGCGGTACTTCACGTCGTGGAAGAGGAAATGCAGCGCATGGCCGAATTCGTGGAAGAGCGTCTCCGCCTCGTCGAGCGTCAGCAGCGACGGCGAGCTGCCCACCGGCCGCGTGAAGTTGCAGACGATCGACACCACGGGCGCCACGCGCCTCCCTTCGGCGTCGTAGGTCTGCTCCACGTAGTTGCCGCACCACGCACCCTGGCTCTTGCCCTCGCGCGGGAAGAAATCGAAATAGAGCACGCCGAGGTGCGTCTCGTCGGCATCGAGCACCTCGTAGGCCGTCACGTCGGGATGATAGACCGGCACGATGACGGGCCGGAAGGTAATGCCGTACAGCCTGTTGGCCAGGAAGAAGACGCCGCTCCGGACGTTCTCCAGCGAGAAGTAGGGACGCAGCATCGCCTCGTCGAGCGAATACTTCTGGCGGCGGAGCTTCTCGGCGTAGTACCACCAGTCCCACGAGGCGAACTCCCCTTCGGGCACGTCCTTGCGGAACAGCTCCTCCAGCTCGCTCAGCTCGCCTTTCGCCCGTTCCAGCGCCGGAGTCCAGACGCCTTCGAGCAGCTCATAGACCGCGTCGGTCGTACCGGCCATCTCGTCGTCCACGACATAGGCCGCATAGGAAGGGTAGCCCAGCAGGTGCGCCTTCTCCGTGCGCAGGCGGATGAAGTCGTTGATCAGCTGTTTGTTGTCGTACTCGTCGCCGTTATTTCCGCGGTTCAGGTAGGCCTTGTAGATCCGCTCGCGCAGCCCCCGGTCGGACGAATAGGTGAGGAACGGGATGAGGCTAGGTTTGTGGAGCGTGAAGATGCCCGTGTCCTTCTTTTTTCCCCGCTCGCGGGCCTTCTCGCGCGCGAGCTCCTGCACGTCGGAGGGCAGACCGGCCATCTCGTCGGCCGTGAGCTCCATCTCGAAGCGGTTGTTCTCGGCGAGCAGGTTGTTGCCGAACTTCACCGCAGCGAGCGCCAGCTCGCCGTTGATCTCCTTCAGGCGGGCCTTCCGCCCGGCGTCGAGCAGCGCCCCGGCGCGCACGAAGCGCCGGTAGGTCTTCTCCAGCAGGCGCAGCTGCACGTCGTCCAGATCCAGCGCCCCGCGCCGGTCGTACAGCTCCTTCACGCGGGCGAAAAGCCGTTCGTCGAGCAGAATCCGGTCGTAATGCGCCGCCAGCAGCGGCATCACCCGCTCCTGTAGGGCCTGCAGCTCGGGGGTGTTCTCCGCAGCGCAGAGCATACCGAAAACCAGCTCCGTCCGGGCGAGCATCCCTCCCGCGGCGTCGTACGCTTCGATGACGTTCCCGAACGTCGGGTCGTCGTTGTTCGACGCGATGGCGTCGATCTCGGCATCGTGCAGCGACATGCCCCGCTCGAGGGCGGGCAGGAAGTGTTCGGCACGGATCTTATCGAAGGGAGGCACGCCGTAGGGCGTCTCCCAGGCGGAGAAAAAGGGGTTCTCCCCCTCCGTCTTTTCGGATTTGCAGGATACGCAGGCCATAACCAGAAAAAGTGTCAATAATCCAGCGATAGGTTTCATCTGTCGGCTTATTTGTGTAACTTTGCGGCTCGGGATTTCCCGCACGGCGCGTCATGCCCCCGGGAAGCCGTTGCAAAGTTAGTAAATTATAACAGGTATGCAACTTTTTTACGACCCCGACGCCGCACCTCCCCGCCATACGCTGGGCGAGGAGGAGTCGAAGCACTGCGTGCGCGTCCTCCGGCTCGGCCGGGGCGACACGCTCCACCTCACCGACGGCCGGGGCAACCTCTACCGCTGTTGCATCACGGACGACGCCCCCAAACATTGTACCGTGCGGATCGACGACGTGCAGTCCGGGTTCGGGAAACTGCCCTACTCGCTGACGATGGCCGTCGCGCCGACCAAGAACACCGAGCGCTTCGAATGGTTTCTCGAAAAGGCCACGGAGGTGGGCATCGACGCGATCGTACCGCTCGGCACCGAACACAGCGAGCGCCGGATATTCAGGACCGAACGGGGCGGGAAGGTCATAACGGCGGCGATGAAGCAGTCGCTCAAGGCCTACCGGCCCGAACTGCGGGAGCTCACGCCCTTCCGCGAGGAGGTGCTGCGCCCCTTCCCCGGACAGCGCTTCATCGCCCACTGCGGCGCGGCGCATGCTCCCGAAGGCAAGGCGTACCTGCCGCAGGCGGTGCAGGCCGGAACGCCTGTCGAGATATTCATCGGCCCCGAAGGGGACTTCTCGCCCGCGGAGATCGACTTCGCCCTGGCCCACGGATTCCGCGAGATCACCCTCGGCGACCAGCGGCTGCGCACCGAGACGGCCGCCCTGACAGCCGTCGTGATGGTCTCCGTCGCGAACGGACCGAAACAGACGAATTAATCTTCCGATATGTTTTTTCTCTGCACACTACTCGCGCTGGCGACCGTAACGGCCATCCTGTTCGCCGCGCCGCTGCGCTACAAGGCGCCGGCCGCGCTGGCGATCGTCGGCGCCGGCGCCCTGTGGGGCTGCACGCAGGCCGTCGCCACGCTCGCCGGAGTCCCGGAGCGGCTGCTGTGGCTGCTCCCAGGCACGCTCTTCGGCGGCGATTCGGGTTCGATGGACTCCCTGTCGGCACTCTTCGTGCTGATCGTCTCCGTCGGTTCGCTGGCCGCGACGGCCTATTCGCGCGGATACCTCGCCCGCTACCTTCCGCTCAAGTCCCCGGCCCACATCTCGCTGCACTACACGGCGCTCGTCGTGCTGTTCTACGCCATGCTGGGCGTCGTGCTCTCCGACGGCGGCTACTCGTTCCTCTTCTTCTGGGAGCTGATGACCGTGGCCTCGTTCCTGCTGATCCTTTTCGACGCCGAACGCCGCGAGGTGCGCCGCGCTGCGCTCTCCTACCTTATCATGATGCACATAGGCTTCGTGCTGCTCGTCGTGGGATTCGTACGCCTCGAAGCCGTCACCGGCTCGGCCGCGTTCGGCGCGCTGGCCGAATACTTCCGCACGCAGCCCGCGCTGCCGCTGTTCGCCGTCTTCCTCGCCGGCTTCGGCATGAAGGCGGGGCTCTTCCCGATGCACGTCTGGCTGCCGGAGGCGCATCCCGCCGCCCCGTCGCACGTTTCGGCGCTGATGTCGGGCGTGATGATCAAGACGGGCGTCTATGGCATCCTCCGCACGACGGCCGCGCTGGGCGAGTTGCCCGCGCTGCGCACCGCGGGATACATCCTGCTCGCCGCCGGCATCCTCACCGGACTCTGGGGCGTCGTGCTGGCCGCGGCGCAGAACGACGTGAAACGCCTGCTGGCCTACTCCTCGATCGAGAACGTCGGCGTCATCCTCATCGGCATCGGCATCGCCGCGCTGGGCAAGGCCTCGGGCAACCAGTTCGTCGCGCTGGCGGGCATCGCCGGGGCGCTGCTCCACACGGCCAACCACTCGTTTTTCAAGCCGCTCCTCTTCTTCGGCGCGGGCAACATCCTCTCGGCGACGCACACCACCTCGCTCGACAGCCTCGGCGGACTGGGCCGCCACATGCCCCTGACGGCGCTGCTCTTCCTCGCCGGCACGGCGGCCATCTGCGCCCTGCCGCCCCTGAACGGCTTCGTCTCGGAGCTGCTCATCTACCTCGGACTGTTCGACGGCATCGCCTCGGGCAGCGACACCCTCGCCTCGGCGGCCGCGCTGACAGCGCTGGCCCTCATCGGCGGCGTGGTGGTGCTGGCCTTCACCAAGCTCTACGGCACGGTGTTCCTCGGCTCGCCCCGCACGCACGAGGTGGCCGAAGCCTCCGAGGCCGACAACCACCGCATCGCCGCCATGGCGCTGCCGCTGGCGGGCATCCTCTTCGTCGGGCTGTTCCCCCGCGCGGCCGTGGCCGCCGTGACGCGCGCCGCGGACTTTTTCCTCCGCACTCCGGCCGACGCCGCCGACTGGCTCCTGTCGCCCTCGCTGGCCGCCGCCGGACGCACGGCCTGGCTGCTGGCCGCCGTCGTGGCGCTGCTGCTCTGGCTCCGGCGCCGCCTGCTCCGCGGCCGCCGCATCGCCCGCGGCCCCACGTGGGGTTGCGGCTTCACCTCGCCCAACGTGAAGATGCAGTACACGGGCGAATCCTTCTCCGAAGGGTTGCAGTCCATCGCCACCTCCCTGACGCAGAACAGCGGCGAAGGCTCCCCCGTGCCGAAGAGCGAAATCTTCCCCGGCGCGCACTCCTTCGACGTCGGCCACCGCGACCGCATCGGACGGCTCTTCTCGGCCTGGTGGGTCGAACTGCTGCGCCGCATCAACGCCCGCGTCATGCGGCTGCGCACGGGCAAGATCAACCACTACGTCCTCTTCGCGCTGGCCTTCCTGGCGCTGGTATTCCTGTTGTCCGTCCTCAATCTGATCTGACGTATGGCCCTTTTCAACACGCTGCTCCTGCTGCTCGCGGCCCTTGCGATTCCGGGGCTTATCAACCGCACGCGGGCCCGCCTGGCCGGACGCCGGGGCATCCGCTTCACGCAGCACCTCCGCGACTTCCGCCTGCTGCTCCGCAAGGGAGCCGTCTATTCGACGACCGTGTCGCCGCTCTTCCGCGCCGCACCGTCCGTCTGCCTGGGCTCGGCGCTGCTGGCCGCGCTCTTCATCCCCGTGGGCGACCTGCCGCCGCTGCTCTCGTTCGACGGCGACCTGGTGGCCTTCGCCTACCTGCTGGCCCTGGGCCGCACGGCGCTCATCCTCGCGGCGATGGACACCGGCAGTTCGTTCGAAGGGATGGGAGCCAGCCGCGAAGCGCTCTACGGCGCGCTCGCCGAACCGGCGCTGATGCTCGTTTTCGGCACGCTGGCGCTCCTCTCGGGCCACACCTCCTTCGCCGCGCTCTTCACCGGCGACACCGCGGGCGACGCGCAGCAGGCCGTCGTACTGCTGCTCGCGGCCTACCTGCTGCTGAAGCTCGTCTTCACCGAGAGCGGCCGCATCCCGGTGGACGATCCCCGCACGCACCTCGAGCTGACGATGATCCACGAGGTCATGTGCCTCGACTACTGCGGCGTCGATCTGGCCTTCGTCAAGGCGGCCGGATGGCTCAAGACCGCCGCGCTGGCGGTGCTCGCCGCCGATGCGGCGGCGGCAGCCGTCGCCGCACCCCGCTGGTGGATCGCAGCACCGCTCGCCGTGCTGCTGACCGGTCTCTCGGTGGGCGTCGTCGAATCGACGCAGGCCCGCAACAAGCTCGCCCGCAACACCACCTTCATCCTCACCATCGCCGCGCTGGCCGCCCTGGTCTTCTTCACGGGCTACCTGCTGCGGTTCAACATCGCCGTCCAATGATCCTTCCGCTCGTCATACTCTACGTCGTGACGCTCGTCTATCTCCCGATCACCGAGCGTTTCCGCAACTTCGCTTCGCTCATCGGCCTGCAGGGATGGCTGCTGTTCGCCGTCGCGCTGGTGCGCCTGCACGCCATCAACCCCGCCGAACTGGCCTTCATCGCCGTCGAGACCCTCCTGTTCAAGGGCATCCTCGTCCCGTGGATGCTCTTCGCCGTCATCCGCCGCACGAAGATCAACCGCGTGCGCCGCTCCGGCTCGTCGCAGTCGGGGGCGCTGCTGCTGTCGCTCACGGCGCTCGTCGTCAGCGCCTCGATCACCTACTACATCGCCGATTCGGCCGTCGATCTGATCTTCTTCGGCGTGGCGCTCTACTCGCTGCTGAGCGGACTGATCCTCATCACGCTGCGCCAGCGCATCTTCTCGCACATGGTGGGATTCCTCGTCATCGAGAACGGCGTGTTCCTCTTCTCGACGGCCATCGGCGTCGAAATGCCGCTGGTCATCAACTTCGCCATCCTGCTCGACATCCTCATCTCGGTGCTCATGCTGGGCATCTTCTTCACGAAGATCGACGGCAAGCTGCACGCCGACGACGCCGACTCGCTCACCAACGTAAAGGACTGACGCCATGATGCTCTTCTACCTGATCGCAAGCATTCTGGCCGCCTCGGCGGCCTTCGCGGCCCGCAACGAGCGGCAGATCGCCGCCGCGGGCGCCGCATTCTACGCCGTTCAGGCCGTCTTCGTCCTCTGCATCTTCGCCGGAGGACTCTACGGCACCGACTCGCTCGGCGTCTTCTCCTTCGACGCCGCCGGCACGCTTTTCCACATCCTGCTCGTCGTGGTCTCGGCCTTCGCCTTCGCCCACTCCGAAGCCTACCTGCACGGCAGCGACCTGAGGCAGACGCGCACCTACTCGGCGCTCCTGATGCTCCTCACCACGGCCATCTCCGGAGCCTATTTCGCCTCGAACCTGGCCGTGACGTGGATCTTCCTCGAAGCCACGACGCTCTGCTCGGCAGGCATCATCTACCACCGCCGCACGGCGCAGACGCTCGAAGCGGCGTGGAAATACGTCTTCGTCTGCTCGACGGGCATCGCCATGGCCTATCTGGGCATCCTGCTGCTGGCCGCCGCCACCAAATGCGAATCGCTTTCCTACGAAGCGGTCGCCGCCGCGGCCGCGGGCGGCAACGCCCTCTACCTGAAGACCGCCTTCCTGCTGATCCTCTGCGGATACAGTTGCAAGGTCGAGCTTTTCCCGCTCTACACCGTGGGCGTCGATGCCAACTTCGCCGCGCCGTCGCCCGCCTCGGCGCTCATCTCCACGGGGCTGGTCAATGCCGGCTTCCTGGCCGTGCTGCGCGTCTATAGGATTCTCGCCGCCACGGAGGTCTTCCCGTGGGTCCGCTCCGTGCTGCTCGTCGTCGGCGTGCTGTCGCTCGCGATCGGCGCGCTCTTCCTGCGCCGCACGAACAACTACAAGCGCTTCCTCTCCTACTCCACGGTCGAGAACATGGGTATCGCGGCCATCGGACTGGGCATCGGCGGCGCGGGCGTCTGGGCCGCCGTGTTCCACGTCGTCTGCCACACGCTCATCAAGAGCAGCCTCTTCCTGCAAATGGCCGTCGTGCGGCAGGTTTACAACGGCTACCGCATCAACCGCATCGGCGACTACATCCACATCAACCGCGTGGGGGCCGTCGGCCTGCTCGCCGGCATGGTCGTCGTGATGGCCTTCCCGCCCTCGCCGCTCTTCGTCTCCGAGCTGGCGATCCTCCGCGAGGTGATCGCCGCCGGCAAATGGTGGCTCGTGGGCGTCATGCTGCTGCTGCTCTGCATCGTCATCTACTCCTTCTGCGTGCGGATGCTCCGGCTCTGCTACCAGCCCAACCAGGACGAGCTGCACCCCTCGAAAGCCGACCGCAAACTCTCGTGGTCGGCCCTCACGCTGCTGCTGGCCGCGATCGTCGTCGGCGTGTGGCAGCCCGCATTCCTCGAACGTCTGATCGCTCAAATCGTATCGCTATGAACTGGTATTCGACCGACAACCGCTCCCTGCACGTCCCGCTGAGCGAGATTCCCGAGGTCGCCTACGCCGAATTCCACGACGAGCTGGCCGCGCGCCTCGCCCGGCCGCAGTACCACGTGGCGCACTATTTCGCCCTTCCCGCGGGCGACCGGATGCGCTTCTTCTGCCTGCTGCTCGACGACGCCCGGAGCCGCGTGCTCATCGCCTCGCACGCCACGGAGTACTACGACGACGGAGCTCTGCCGTCGCTCACGGCCCTGCACCCGCAGATGCACCCCTTCGAACGCGACATCGCGGAGCGCTACGGCATCCGGTTCGACGCCATGCCGTGGCCCAAACCGCTGCGGTTCCCCGCCGACGGCTACGACCGCCGCAGCTCGATCGACAACTACCCCTTCTACACGATGGAGGGACGCTCGCTGCACGAAGTGAACGTCGGGCCGATCCACGCCGGAATCATCGAACCGGGAGCCTTCCGCTTCATCTGCAACGGCGAGCAAGTCCTCCACCTCGAAATCGCGCTGGGCTACCAGCACCGCGGCGCGGAAGCCGAGTTCGCCGCTACGGAGAACCGGCTGCGGCAGGCGTGTCTGGCCGAAACCGTCGCGGGCGACAGCGCCGTGGCCCATGCCTCGGCGTTCGCCGCCGCCGTCGAACGCCTCGCGGGATTCCGCGCTCCGGAGCGTCTGGAGACCGAGCGCGGCATCGCCCTCGAACTCGAACGGATGGCCATGCAGATCGCCGACACGGGGGCGCTCTCCATGGACGTCGGCTACCAGCTCGGGCAGGTGGCCTGCGAGGCGCTGCGCACCATGACGATCAACACCACGCAGGCGTGGTGCGGCAACCGCTTCGGCAAGGGCCTCGTCCGCCCCGGCGGCACGGACCATCCGCTCGACGCCGGGACGGCCGGCACGATCCGCCGCAACGTCCGCGAAATCGCCCGCCGCTACGACGAGGTGCGCCGCGACATCAAGTCCTCGCCCTCGCTGCTGGCCCGTTTCGAACAGTGCGGCATCGTGTCGCGCGAGGAGATGCTGCGCATCGGCGGCGTGGGACAGGCGGCCCGCGCGAGCGGCCTTGCGCGCGACGTCCGCGCCTCGCACCCGTGGGGCATCTACGCCGAAACGCTGCGCCACGAACCCATCGTCAGGACGCAGGGCGACGTGATGGCCCGCCTGATGGTCCGCTGCCGCGAGGTGCTGCAATCGGCCGCCTACATCGACCGCCTGCTCGACGCGTGGGAGCGGCAGACGCCTCCGGCCGTCCCGCAGCCCGACTACACGGCGCCGCTGGCCCCCGAGGCGCTGTCGTTCGGACTGGTCGAAGGATGGCGCGGCGAGACATGCCACGTCGCGGTGACCGACGCCGCGGGGCGCATCGCGGCCTGCCGCATCAAGGACCCGAGCCTGCACAACTGGCTGGCCCTCGCGCTGGCCGTGCGCGGCGAAGGCATCTCCGATTTCCCGATCTGCAACAAGAGTTTCAACCTCTCCTACTGCGGGCACGACCTTTGACGCGGCCCGCCCGGAGAAGAGGCCCGGCAGGGCGCACCGCCACCGCGGACCGTCCGCCGGAACGAACCGAAAAAATAGACCGAACATGCTGTTTCCCAAGATACGCGTTCTACGCAGCCACGGCCGGCAGGCCATTCCGGATCTCGACACCGTGGAGCTGACCCCCAAATTCCGGGGACGTCCCGTCCTGACGGCTCCCTGTGACGACCAGACGGCGGAAGCTGTCGGACGCGCCGCGCAGCGGTGTCCCACGGGCGCGCTCTCCGCGCAGCCCTTCGCGCTCGACCTGGGGCGCTGCCTCTTCTGCGGCGAGTGCGCCCGCATCGCGCAAAGCGCGATACGCTTCACGAACGACTACCGCATCGGATCGCCCGTGCGCGAGGGTCTCGTCGTCCGCCCGGGGCAGGAGCGCATCCCGTTCGACGCCGCACAGGTGCGGCCCGAGATCCGCCGGTTTTTCGCCGAAGCGCTCCAGTTGCGCGAAGTCTCGGCCGGCGGCGACGCCTCGGTGGAGATGGAGCTGGGAGCCACGGGCAACGTCAATTTCGACCTCGGCCGCCACGGCATCGGATTCACCGCCTCGCCGCGCCACGCCGACGGCGTGGTCGTCTCGGGACCCGTCACGCGGAACATGGCCGAGGCGCTCGAAATCTGCTACGACGCCGTCGCCGAACCGAAGGTGCTCGTCGCCTGCGGTACGGAGGCCTGCTCGGGCGGGCTGTTCGCCGCGAACCGCGCCATAGACCGCTCGTTCTTCGACCGTCACCGGGTCGATCTCTGGCTGCCCGGCGCACCGACTCACCCGATGGTCTTCATCGACGGCATCCGCACGCTGCTGGGCAGAAAAAAACGGGAATAAGTCATGGAGCGGACCACTCTTTTCGAACTCTTCCGCAGCTTTTTCAAGATCGGACTGTTCACCTTCGGGGGCGGCTACGCGATGGTTCCGCTCATCGAGGCCGAGATCATCGAACGGCGCCGCTGGCTGCCGCAGGGGGAATTCCTGGACCTGCTGACGCTGGCGCAATCCTCGCCCGGACCCATCGCCGTCAATACGTCGGTCTTCATCGGCTACAAGGTCCGCGGACTGCGGGGCGCCGTGGCGGCCTCGCTGGGGGCCGTGCTGCCGTCGTTCCTCATCATCCTGATCGTGGCGATCTTCTTCGCGGGCATCCGCCACAACCCGGTGGTGGACGCCGCCTTCAAGGGGATGCGCCCGGCCGTCGTGGCGCTGATCGTCGTGCCGGTCTTCTCGCTGGCCCGGGGCATGCACCCGGCGCTCATGGCCGTCGCGGTCCTCGCGGCGCTGGCCGTCTGGGGCCTGGGCTGGTCGCCCGTGCTGCTCATCGCCGCCGGAGCCGCGGCCGGCATCGGATGGACGCTCACAATCGGTAAACGCCTGCACAAATGATCTACCTGCAACTCTTCCTATCGTACCTCAAGATCGGGTTCTTCGGATTCGGCGGCGGCTACGCCATGCTGGCGCTGATCCAGAACGAGGTGGTCGTCCGCCACGCGTGGATGACCAACACCGAATTTACGGATATCGTGGCCGTGAGCCAGATGACCCCCGGCCCCATCGCCATCAACTCGGCGACCTACGTGGGCTACACGGTCGGGGCGCAGGCGGGCGACAACCCGTTCTTCGGCATCCTCGGCTCTGCGATCGCCACCTTCGCCGTCTGCCTGCCGTCACTGACGGTCATGCTCGTCCTGACACGCTTCTTCCTGCGCCTGAAGGGCAATGCCGTCCTGGCGGGAGCCATGTCGGGCATGAAACCCGTCGTCATCGGCATGATCGCTTCGGCGGCCCTGCTGCTCATGTTCCCCGCTTCGCACGAGGGCGAGAGCTTTATCGACGGCTGGAGCTGGGCGATCTTCGGCCTCTGCGTCGTCGCCTCGGCCCGCAAGGTCAATCCCATCCTGCTGATCCTTCTCTCGGCCGCCGCGGGCATCGTGATCTACCATCCTTTCTGAAACGCCCGCTAAAGGGCGAGCACGAGCGCGCCGCCCGTGAGCAGCAGCAGGAGGAACGCCGCGAGGAAGGCCAGGCCCAGAATGGCCAATAGCGTGCCGATACAGCCCCAGCGGCGGTCGCCGCCCGGCAGCGGATCGGTCAGCAGAGCGACGATAAGCCCCACGAGGGGCGTGAAAATCAGACTGATGAGAAAGGCCCAGCCGAAACCGATCCTGCGGCTGCTGCCGATGATGCCCACCAGCACGGAGAGCAGGCATCCGCTCAGGATGCCGAATACCACGGTAAGTATGCCCATATCGCAATCGTTTTAGTCGTTTTCAAATCCCGGCGGCAATTCCCGGCCGCCCCTCTTCGCCTGTCAGACGAACGCCCGATGCAGCAACACCCAGAAAAGAAATCGGGCGAACGAGCCGGCAAGCGCCATGAACGCCGTCGTGCGGGGCCGCACGCGGTAGATTCCCAGCGCGATCATGAAGACCACACCGATCACCGGAGCCCAGAAAAACGGCGCGAGCCACACACCGAAACGATCTACGCGCACCTTCTGCTTCTCCAGCGTCTCCGGCCGCACCCCGAACCAGCGCCCGAGCCACTCCCACCGGGCGTACCATCCGAGCCAGTAGGAGGTCATGGCTCCGAGCCAGTTGCCCACCGCCGCCACGACGAGGCACACCGCCGGGTCGGCCTTCGCGGCGAGCATTCCGATCAGTAGCACGTCCGAACTGAGCGGCAGCACCGTCCCTGCCAGAAACGTGCCGAGAAAAAGGCCCAGATAGCCCAGATCGAGCAGCCACTCCATCGCTATCGCACGAAACGGTAATAGGTTCCCAGCGGCAACTGCTTCCCGCCGCGGTCCGTGAAACACAACTCGCCCCACTGCTCCTCGCCGGGCGCGCCGAACGCCTGCCGGACGGCTGTCCGGGCCAGCGTCGAAGAGAGCCCCATCGAGTAGAGGTTGAGTACGAGAAACGCCCCCGCGGGCTCCAGCAGCCGCGCACAATGCTCCAGCATCTCGCAGATACCCTCCTCGAGCACCCATTTCTCGCCGTTCGCGCCGCGTCCGTAGGCCGGCGGGTCGAGGACGATGCCGGCATAGCGGTTGCCGCGGCGCACCTCGCGCTGCACGAATTTCAGCGCATCCTCCACGATCCAGCGCACCCCGTCCAGCCCGCTCCGCTCCATGTTCTCGCGCGCCCAGGTCACCACCTGCCGCACCGAATCCACGTGCGTCACCTCGGCCCCGGCCGCCCGGGCCGCGAGCGTCGCGCCGCCCGTATAGGCGAACAGGTTCAGCACCTTCGGCGCGCCTTCCGCCCGCTCGCCGCTCCCCGCGGACGCACCGCCGCCGGCCAGCTCCCGGCATCGGTCGTAGATGAAATCCCAGTTGGCGGCCTGCTCGGGAAAAATCCCGACGTGCTTGAACGACGTCAGCGCCAGCCGCATCCGGAGGCGCATCCCCCGGCCGGCATACTCCACCGTCCAGCGGTCGGGCATACCGGGCGCAAGGCGCCACTCGCCGCGCTCCTCGCTGCGTCCGTCGCGTCTGAACGAAGCGTCGGCCCGCCGCCACTCCGCCTCCGGCAGCGACCGCCGCCAGATGGCCTGCGGCTCCGGACGGCGCGTGACGAAGCGGCCGAAACGCTCCAGTTTCTCGAAATCGCCCGTATCGAGCAGTTCGTAATCCCCGAATGCGGGGGTCAGTTGCATCTGCATAGTTTCCGAAAATCAAAAAACACCCTCCGCCCCGCAAGGCGGAAACTTCCGCCCGCTCTCCGCCCCGGCGGGCGGAGGAGGCAGACGGAGGAAGAGAGTGCCGTACCGCGGCATGCGGCCGGACGAGGAAAACGCCCGGCCGCACCGCACCGGCCTATTTCACCACCGGCTTCAGCCGGAACCGGAACGTATAGTCCCCGTAGGGAAGCCTGTACCGCTCCTCGGGCAGGCGGCCCCACGAATCGACGCAGCCCAGTCCCGACTGGCGCAGTTCGAAGTTCACATGCGTCCGGCCGTCCGGCTGAAGCGGTCCGGAGTGCTGCTGCGGCGGAAAGTTCGAGACGTCGAGCGCGGCCGTCGAATAGGGCAGGGCCGAAGCCGAGAAGGGTGCGTCGGAGACGATCTCCAGCCCCGATCCCGACGAATCGAGCACCTGCCACCAGCGCACGTCGCACTTCGTGCCCGACTCCTGCGGCCGCACGTACTCGTCGTGGTACTGGTCGGACACCCGCTGCACATACAGTCCCAGGTCGGCCGACGAGAGGCGGTCCGCATAGTTCTCGTGCGCCCCGCGGCCGTAATAGCGGATGCGGTCGTAACGCGCCGGCATCTCCATCGTCATTCCGAACCGGAAGAGGTGCGGAGCCTCCTCCGCCCCGGCCTCCATCCGCTCCTCGACGGTCATCGCGCCCGCACCGTCGATCCGGTACACGAGCGTCAGCGAAGCGCCGGTCCCGGGCAGCGAGTAGCGCGCCGTCACGACGGCCCCGGCCTCCGCCTGCTGCGCCTCGAACGATTCGAGCTTCATCTCCGGATTCTTCCACACGCCCTGCCTGCGGTCGAGCGCGGCCCCGAGGTCGTTCTCCGTCGGTGCGCGCCAGAACTGCGGACGCAGCGAGGCGCCTTCGGCCAGCAGCTCGCGGCCGTCCGTGCAGTAGCGCGAGAGGAACCCGTCGCGCGAGAAGAAAGCCGTCCAGCGGTCGCCCTCGACGCGCGTGCCGCGCTCCCACCGGGACACCCGCACGGTCCCCTCCGAAACCGTATCCGAATCGAAATGCGCTCCGAAATCGTACTCCCGCACGACGAACTGCTGCCGCGCCACCGCGAACCCGGCGTCGAGCAGCGGTTCGGAGTTCTTGAGCCGGTAGGCCACGTTCACCAGCACCTCGCCGGCTCCGGCGGGGAAATCCGCCGCCGAAAAGCCCAGCGCGTATTCGCGGCGCTGCTGCGGCGCCACATCGAGATCGGACACACGCCCCTGCCGGACCGTGCGACCGTCGGCCACCACCTGCCACTCCAGCTCGCAGTTCTCCAGCGAGCGGAAGAAATTCTCGTTATAGACCCCGACACGGCCCTGCTCCAGCGCGACGGGCTCGGTCCACACCGACTGATACTGCCGCTGCACCTCGCGGGCATGCGGATGCCACGTGCGGTCGGGCGCGACGATGCCGTTGCAGTTGAACGAATTGTCCGTCGCGTCGTAATCGTTGAAGTCGCCGCCGTAACGGAACGACACGCGGCCGTCCGGCTCGTAGTGCGCCAGCCCCTGGTCCACGAAGTCCCAGATGAATCCGCCCTGGTAGGCGGGGTATTTGCGCACGAGGTCCCAGTAGATGTCGAACCCGCCCAGCGAGTTCCCCATGGCGTGCGCGTATTCGCACTGGATGAGCGGTTTGTCCGGATTCGACTCGCAGTACTCCCGGCAGCGCCCGTAATCCCAGTACATCGGGCAGACAATGTCCGTATAGGGCGAACCCTCCTCCGTCTTGTAGCCGATCGCCTGCTCGTACTGCACCGGACGCGACGCGTCGTACTCCTTCACCCAGCGGTAGGAGGCCTCGAAATTGGGCCCCATGCCCGCCTCGTTGCCCAGCGACCAGACGATCACCGAGGGATGGTTCTTGTCGCGCAGCACCATCCGGCTGCTGCGCTCCACGTGCGCCTTCGCATAGGCCGGGTTCTTCGCCAGTGTGCTTTCGCCGTATCCCATGCCGTGCGACTCGACGTTGGCCTCGTCCACGACATAGAGCCCGTAACGGTCGCAGAGGTCGTACCACTGCGGGTCGTTCGGGTAGTGACATGTCCGCACCGCGTTGATATTCAATTCTTTCATAATGCGTATATCCTCGATCATCCGCTCACGGCTCACGGCATATCCCTTCAGGGGATCCATCTCGTGACGGTCGGCGCCCTTGATCAGCACGGGCTGCCCGTTCACGAGCAGTTGCCCGCCGCGAATCTCCACCGAGCGGAATCCGACGCACTGCGTGACGGTCTCGGTCACCCGGCGGCCGTCCGACACGGCGATTTCGAGCGTATAGAGGTTCGGCTCCTCGGCCGACCATTTCGCGGGACCGGCCACGTCCAGCTCCGCGGAGGCTGCGCCGTCGCGGGGTTTCAGCGTTCCGGAAGCCACCTCCGCACCCGCCGCGTCGCGCAGCGTCAGCGCGAGGGATTTCACCTGCGGCGTGGTCCGCGTCTCCACGGCCAGCACGGCGTCGCGGTAGTCGGCGTCGAGCGCGGTCGTGATGCGCACGTCCTCGAGGTGCGCCCTGTCGCGCGCCACCAGCTCCACGCTGCGGGCGATGCCCGACAGCCGCCAGAAGTCCTGATCCTCCAGATACGTGCCGTCCGACCAGCGGTAGATCTGCAGCGCGACGAGGTTCTCGCCCGGCCGGAGGTACTTCGTCACGTCGAACTGCGCCGCCAGCTTGCTGTCCTCGCTGTAACCGACGAAGCGGCCGTTGATCCAGACGTAAACGTTCGACGTGGCGGAACCGATCGAAAGCGTGACCTGCTTCCCGGCCCAGCCGGCCGGCACGTCGAACGTGCGGCGGTAGGAACCCACGTGATTCTCGGCGTCGGGGACGTGCGGCGGATCGTTCCGGAAGTTGCCGCGCCATGCGTAGCCCACATTGACATAGACCGGATCGCCGTATCCGTTCAGCTCCCAGATTCCCGGCACGGGCATCGTATCCCATGCGCTGTCGTCGTAATCCGTGCGCCAGATGCCGTCGGGCCGCTCCGTCGCGTGGCGCACCCATTTGAAACGCCACACGCCGTCGAGCGACAGCCGCTCGCCCGCCTCGAACGAGGAGCGCATCGGCAGCCGGTTCACGGCATTGACCTCCGGATCGCGCCATTCGGTCCACGTCTGCGCCGCAGCGCCCCATGCAAAGCCCGTCAGGAACCACGCCGTCAGGGCCAGGATTCGTCTTTTCATGACTTTTCGGTTTTATTTCGGTTTCAGGTTCGTTCCGTCCGTATCGGAGGTGCAGTCCACGAGGCTCATCTCGCACCGCCGGCAGTCGAAATCGAGCCGGTAGCGGTGCCGGCCGCGTTCGAGCCACAACCCGCCCCGCAGGCGGGGATTTTCGCGCAGGCATTCGCCGATCTCGCGGCGGATGCAGTAGGCCGAGCGCAGCACCGTACGGCCCGCGGTCGTCGGCGCCAGGTCCAGCCCCCGCTCGATCCGCAGCACCCCGTGGTCGCGGTAAAAGGCCTCGGCCAGACGGTTGGTCACGTTCTCCTCGGCCGTGAGGCATTCCGAAGGGTAACGCGCTGCGGGATCCTCGGCGAGAATCCGGTGTTCGGGAACCCGGGCCCGCCGCATCTCCGCGAGCCGTCCGAGCGCCTCGCGGCGCAACCCGGCCACGAGCGACGCGGGGGCGAATCGTTCCGCGCCCCGCACCTCGACCCCGCGCACGGAGAAGATCGTGTCGCCGCTGCGGACGGCCTGCCGCCGCAGCGCCTCGGCATTGGCCTCCGGATCGTGCGCCGGGCCGAGCTCCACGCGCCGCGACGCCGAGGCCGCGATCCCCTCGCAGTCCGTATAGGTCAGGCGCAGCTCCCCGGCCGAGACCTCCGCGAGCGCCGTGACGGGAATCACCCGCCGCGTGCGGCTGCGCTCGACCCGGAGCGTGAAGGCCCTGTCGTAGTTGCGGAAAACCTCCGCGCCCGGAACGATTCCCTCCATGCGGCGGGGCACGATGCGTCCGCCCTCCGCCGCATTGACGTTCGTGCCGACGAGGCCTCCGGGCGTAACGAAACAGATGCCGTCCCCGGCCGCCAGCGTCCGGCCCTCCGCCGCGTCGAGCCGAAAAGCGCCCCGCTCGACCCGGACGACACGGCCGATGCGCTCGCCCACGGCCTTCGGCGTGTCGAACGACGCCACGCCGGCGCACCGTCCCGCGAAGAAGTATTCGGATTCGCCGCGCGTGAAACTCTTGGCCGTGTCGGGCGTGAAGTCCGGGACGCTCTCGCCCACGGAGGCCCGTCCGAGACGGGGCCGGGCGGCCAGCGCCTCGTCCGTCGCCCGGCGGTAGAAGGCCACCACGTTGCGAATGTAGTTCACGTCCTTGAGGCGCCCCTCGATCTTGAACGACGTGACGCCCGCATCGAGCAGTTCGCCCAGATGCGCCGACAGATTCATGTCGCGCACCGAGAGCAGGTGCTTCCCCGCGATATAGGTGTGTCCGCGGCCGTCCGTCAGGTCGTAGGTGAGCCGGCAGGGCTGGCTGCATGCGCCGCGGTTGCCGCTGCGCGCGGACATCGACCGCGACAGGAAGCAGCGGCCGCTGTACCCCACGCAGATCGCCCCGTGCACGAAGCACTCCACCTCGGCCCGCGTCGCGCGGCAGATCGCGCGGATTTCGTCGAGCGAAAGGTTCCGCTCCAGAATGACGCGCGCGAACCCCGCCTCGCCCAGGAACCGCGCCCCTTCGGGCGTGCGGTTCGACACCTGCGTCGAGGCATGCAGCTCGACCGGAAGATCCATCCGCCGCAGGGCCATGTCCTGCACGATGAGCGCATCGACCCCCGCGGCGATCAGCTCGCGCGCCTGCCGTTCGGCCTCCTCCAGCTCGTCGTCCCAGAGGAGCGTGTTGAGCGTGGCGTGCACCCGCACGCCGTAACGGTGGGCGTATCCGACCGCACGGGCGATCTCTTCCGCCGCATTGCCCGCGGCCTGCCGAGCCCCGAACTTCGCGCCGCCCATGTAAACGGCGTCGGCCCCGTAATCCACGGCGGCCACGGCCGAAAGGTAGTCCCTGGCCGGTGCGAGCAACTCGACGGTTTTCCTGCGAAGGCTTTCCATAGATGAAACAAAGGTAAAGTTTTTTCACGAAATTCGGCGCATTCCCGCCCGGAATCGCCGCCTCCGGGACGCGGAAAAGCGAAAGAACGCTCCGGACGGCCGCCGGAAAGAGCCGCGGCGCGCCGCAGGAAAAAATTCGCCGCGCGCACGCGCAACATTGCTTTGAATTTACTATTTTTGCATTCTGTAACGCGCATATTCAAAAACCGAGAGATACTATGCTTACAATCAAGCAAATCCGCGACGACATGCAGGCCGCCGCACGCCGTCTGGCGAAGAAGGGCGTGGACGCCGCGCCCGTCATCGAAAAGATCGTCGCCCTGGACGACCGCCGCAAGGCCATCCAGGTCGAGCTGGACACGACGCTCGCCGCCCAGAACAAGGCCGCCAAGGAGATCGGTGCGCTGATGGGCCAGGGCCGCCGCGACGAGGCCGAGGAGCGCAAGCGCTTCGTGGCCGACCTCAAGGAGAAATCCTCGCGCCTGCAAGCCGAATCGACCGACGTGCAGCAGGAGTTGCAGGCGGCGCTGGTGACGCTCCCGAACTTCCCCGCCGACATCGTGCCCGAAGGCCGGACGGCCGAGGACAACCTCGTGGTGAAGCTCGTGGAGAACTACACCGCCCTGCCCGAGAATCCGCTGCCCCACTGGGAGCTGGCGAAGAAATACGACATCATCGACTTCGATCTGGGCGTGAAGCTCACCGGCGCGGGATTCCCCGTTTACAAGGGCAAGGGCGCACGGTTGCAGCGCGCGCTGATAAACTACTTCCTCGACTGCAACACGCGGGCGGGGTATCTCGAGGTCGAGCCGCCGATCATGGTGAACGAAGCCTCGGGCTTCGGCACGGGCCAGCTGCCCGACAAGGAGGGCCAGATGTACCACGCCACGGTCGATAACTTCTACATGATCCCCACGGCCGAAGTTCCCGTGACGAACATCTACCGCGACGTGATCCTCGACGAGAAGGATTTTCCCGTGAAGATGACCGCCTACACGCCCTGCTTCCGCCGCGAGGCCGGTTCCTACGGCAAGGACGTGCGCGGCCTGAACCGCCTGCACCAGTTCGACAAGGTGGAGATCGTGCAACTGTCGCTGCCGGAGCGTTCGTACGAGGCGCTCGACGGCATGGTGGCCCATGTCGAGGGCATCGTCCGCTCGCTCGGCCTGCCGTACCGCATCCTGCGGCTGTGCGGCGGCGACATGTCCTTCACCTCGGCGCTCACCTACGATTTCGAGGTCTATTCCGAGGCGCAGAAGCGCTGGCTGGAGGTCTCCTCGGTCTCCAACTTCGAGTCGTTCCAGGCCAACCGCCTGAAGCTCCGCTACCGCGACGCCGAGAAGAAGATCCGTCTGGCGCACACGCTCAACGGCTCCTCGCTGGCCCTGCCGCGCATCGTGGCCGCACTGCTCGAAAACTTCCAGACGCCCGAAGGCATCCGCATTCCCGAAGCGCTGGTTCCCTACACGGGATTTGATATTATCGAATAAGTTTCATATATTTGTCGGACACAAACACACACTTTAACAATAAATCTTTACAGCAATGGCTTACAAAATCACCGACACCTGCGTCGCTTGCGGAACCTGCATCGGCGAATGCCCCGTCGAGGCCATCTCGGCCGGCGATATCTACGTGATCGACCCGGACAAGTGCATCGACTGCGGCACGTGCGCAGGCGTCTGCCCGAGCGAGGCGATCGTATCGGAGTAACGACGACGACGTAAAATCCGACAACAGCCGCTCCGGGGACCTTCCGGAGCGGCTGTTTTTACGGTCCGCCCCGAAAAACACCGCCATGATCCGCACGATCTGCCTCGCGGCCGCCCTGCTCGCGGCGGCCTGCACCCGCCCGACGGATGACCTGGAACACCGCCTCGACGAGGCGCTGAAGGGCCGCCGCGCCCGGATCGGCGTCGCCGTCCGCACACCCGACGGCCGCACGATCCGCCGCGGAGACGTTCCGCTGCCGCTGCTGAGCGTCTTCAAGGTTCCCGTGGCCCTGGCCGCCCTCGACCGTGCCGCACGCGAACGCATGCCCCTTTCGGCTCCGTTCGACGTAGGTCCCGAACGGCTCGACGGCAATACGTACAGCCCGATGCGCGACTCGCTGCCGCCCGAAGGAGGCACGGTGACGCTCGCCGGCCTGATCCGGTACAGCATTTCGTTGAGCGACAACATCGCCTGCGACCGGCTGCTCGATTTCGCCGGAGGTCCCGCAGCCGTGGAGGAGTACCTCCGCGGGGCGGGCATCGGAGGATTCCGCATCGCGGCCTCCGAACGCACGATGCACCGCGCGACGGAAAACCAGCGCCTCAACACGGCCCCGCCGTCGGCCGTCTGCGAACTCTTCGCCTGCCTGCTGCGGGGCGGACTGCTCCCCGCGGAATACGACGCACTGCTCCGCAGCGCACTGGAGGAGGCCCCGACCGGAGCGAACAAGCTCCGTGCGGGACTGCCCGGCAACGTCCGCCTCGGCCACAAGACCGGCTCCTCGGACCGCACGGCCGAAGGCGTGCGCATCGCCGACAACGACGCGGGCTACGTCCTGCTGCCCGACGGCCGGAGCTACTGTGTCGCGGTCTTCGTCACCGACTCCCGCGAGACGGACGGAACGAATGCCGCCATCGCCGCCGAGATCTCCCGTGCGGCCTACGAATGTTTCACCCGAAACGACCCGTAACGAAATGAACGAACTCGAAAAGATGCGGGCGGGACTCTGGCTACACGCCGTCTGTCCGCCCATCGGCGAGGCCCTGCGCCGGACCGAGGAACTGGTCTTCACACTCAACGCCCTGCCGCCCTCGCGGCGCGAGGAGCGCGAAGCGATTCTGAAACGGCTTTTCGGCCGGGTCGGCCGGAACTGCTGTCTGCACAGCCCGTTCCATTGCGACTTCGGGGAGAGCATCTCCATCGGCGACGACTTCGTGGGGAACTTCGGCCTCACGATCCTCGACGAAGCGCCCGTCACGATCGGCGACCGGGTGCTGATCGGCCCCAACGTGGGTATCTACACCGTGAACCACGCCCTGCTGCCCGACCAGCGGGCCGAAGGGATCATGCGCTCGCTGCCCGTCACGATCGGCAACGACGTCTGGATCGGCGGCCATACGGTCGTAACGCAGGGAGTAGCCATCGGCGACGGCACGGTGATCGGCGCAGGAAGCGTCGTGACGCGCGACATCCCCGCCGGGGTCGTCGCCGTGGGCAACCCCTGCCGCGTCGTGCGGCCCGTCACCGAGGCGGACCGCATCGCCGAAGTCTTTTAGGGCATGCCCGCCTATTCGTACAACAGATACTTCGCCCGCAGTGCGGTAAAACGCGCGACGTCCTCCTGCCAGCGGGCGCGGATCTCCTCGTCGGAGGCTCCGGCGCGGATCATCGGGCGCACCCACCCCACGCCGACGAGCTTCTCGAACATCGGGGTGAAGAACTCCTCGCCCAGCGCCTCCAGATCGCGGTAGGCGTCGATCACATAGCGCAGCGAGAAACCCACCCCGCGCGCCTCGCCCAGCGGCATGCCGCTCAGATCGACGCCCCGGCACACGCGCCCTTCGAGCGGCGGGTGCTTGGCTCCGTCCGTCGGACGGGGCGTGAAGGAGAACTCCCGTCCGCGCATATCCGGATGGCCGTAAACCTCGAACGGCCGGTCCGTGCCGCGCCCGAGGCTCACGACCGTCCCCTCGAAGGGGCACAGCGAGGCATAGAGGTAAACGGCGCGCTGCGTCGGCAGGTTGGGCGACGGCGCCACGGGCAGCCGGTATTCGGTGGCATGGGTATAGCCGCGGCACGGGACGACGGTCAGATCGCACGGCGCGGCCCAGCTCTCTCCCACGGCCATGCGGGCGATCTCGCCGAGCGTCATGCCGTGCAGCACGGGGATCGGCAGCGCCCCGACGCCCGAACGGTACTTCATGTCGAGCACGGGACCGTCCACCCGCCCGCCGTTGGGATTCGGACGGTCCAGCACGATCACCCTGCGCCCGGCGGCGGCACAGGCGTCCATCATCCGCAACATGGTGATATGGTAGGTGTAGAACCGCAGCCCCACGTCCTGCATATCGACCACCAGGACGTCGAACGTGCGCATCGTCTCTCCGGAAGGACGGCCCGACCCGCCGTCGTAGAGCGACCGGATCGGAATGCCCGTCCGCGGGTCCTCCGAATCGCCCACACGCTCCCCGGCGTCGGCAGCGCCGCGGAACCCGTGCTCGGGCGAGAAGATGCCCGTCACGCGGAATCCTCTCCCGTGCAGCAGATCGACCAGATGAACCCTCCCGGAGGCGTCGGCGCCCGGCGCACCGGGCATGTCGGCCACGGAGGTCTGGTTGGCCAGCACCGCCACGCGGCGCCCTTCGAGCAACGGGAAATAGGCCGTGGTGTCGGTCATCCCGACCCGCGGCTGCGCCAGAACGGCCGGTGCGGCCAGCAGCGCACACACGGCCAGACAACAGAATATCCGACGTTTCATAGGCTTTTACGGATTTTTCGCTCTTCGCTAATACAACGGTCTCCGGGGGACAGCCGCCCGGAGATCAGGGATTCTCCACGAAATGAACCGGATGCCGGTCCCAGTATTTCCGGTAGGTCTCATTCTCCCGGCCGTTCAGATCGAGCTGGTACATCCGGAAGGTCACCGGACGGTTCTTCGGCTGCCACAGCTCCTCGTACGAGTAGCGGTAGGTCATGCCGACGGCCCGCATCACGGCTCCGCTCCGCGGATTGTTCACGTCGTGCGTCGCCGTGACATACGGCGCGCCCGTCCGCTTCAGCCGTGCGATCACCGCCCGGCAGGCCTCGGTGCAGATGCCACGGTTCCAGAACGCCCGTCCGAGGGCGTATCCCAGATCGCGGCTGTCGTCGCCGCTCACATGCACACAGCCGACAGGCTCCGGCCTTCCCTTCAGGCAGACCGCATAGTAAAGCCCGCCCTGCCGGACCCAGTCGCCGATATACCGCAGGTAGCGCTCCGCCTCCGCCGCATCCCGCAACGGAAACATCGGCAGGAACTCATTGACCTCCGGATCGCCCAGGAAGGCGAGCAGCGCCTCCGCATCCTCCCCGGAAAAACGCCGCAGCAGCAGCCGATCCGTCTCCATGCGATCCGTATCTCCCGCAACCGGCTCCATATCCCTCTCTTATTGCGCCTGCCCGCCGAACTCCATCAGGTAGGCCTTGATGAAGGCGTCCAGGTCGCCGTCCATGACCGCCTCCACGGCCGAGGTCTGCACGCCCGTGCGGTGGTCCTTCACGCGGCGGTCGTCGAAGACGTAGGAGCGTATCTGCGAGCCCCACTCGATCTTCTTCTTCGACGCCTCGAGCGCCTGCTGCGTGGCCATGCGCTTGTCCAGCTCGCGCTGGTAGAGCTTCGACCGGAGGATGCGCATGGCATTCTCGCGGTTCATCAACTGCGAACGGGTCTCCATGTTCTCGATCAGGAACTCCACCGCCTCGCCCGTGTCGGGGTCCTTGCCGTGGTAACGCAGCCGCACGGCCGTCTCGACCTTATTGACGTTCTGGCCGCCCGCACCCGACGAGCGGAAGGTGTCCCACTCGATGTCGGCCGGATTGATCCGTATCTCGATCGTATCGTCCACCGCGGGCGAGACGAAGACCGACGCGAAGGTCGTCTGCCGCTTGTTGTTGGCGTTGAAGGGCGACAGGCGCACCATGCGGTGCACGCCGTTCTCGCTCTTGAGGTAGCCGTAGGCATACTCGCCCTCGAACTCGAGCGTGCAGGACTTCACCCCCACCTCGTCGCCGGCCTGGTAATCCAGCACCTTGACCTTGTAGCCGTGCGCCTCGCCCCAGCGGGTATACATGCGCAGGAGCATCGACGCCCAGTCGAGCGCCTCCGTGCCTCCGGCTCCGGCGTTGATGTCCAGAATCGCCCCCAGCTTGTCCTCGTCGCGGCGCAGCATGTTGCGCATCTCGAGCTGTTCGATACGTTCCAGCGTCCGGGCATACTGCTCGTCGAGTTCGGCCTCCGTCACCACGCCCTCCTTCACGAAGTCGGGCATCAGCTGCAGGTCCTCGACCTCCTTGCACACGGCGTCGTAGTCCTCGACCCACGCCTTGATCCCCGCCACCTTGCGCAACTGCTCGCGCGCCTTGTCGGGATTCTCCCAAAAATCCGGCTCCTGGGTCTTCTCCTCCTCGTTGCGGAGGTCGATGCGTTTCTGCTCGATGTCCAGACACCGCTCCAGCGCCGCACGGCGCCGCTCCATCTCCTTGATCTGCTCTGCAAGTACCATACGTCAGAATTTCATGTTCAGTTTCCGCGACGCGAACTCCAGGATGAAATCCGCCGTTCCCTCGTCGCCGAAGACCGAGGAGTCGATGCAGAGGTGGTAGGTCGCAGCCGCCCCCCAGGTCTTCGAGCTGTAATAATTGTAGTAACCGGCCCTGCGGGCGTCGCCGCGCTCCATCTGCGCACGCGCCTCGTCGGCCGTGCAGCCCGTGCGCGCGCAGATGCGGCGGATGCGGTCCGCCTCGGAGGCCGAAATGAAGACATCGACCCGCCGCGGGTGCTCGCGCAGAATGTAGTCGGCGCACCGGCCGACGAAGATGCACGACTCGCGTTCGGCCACGTCGCGTATCACGTCGCTCTGGATCTTGAACAGCGCGTCGTTCGACAGCACGCTGGTCACCCCGCCGCAGTCGCCCGCGAAGGGCGAGCGCAGGTAGCCGATCATGGTCGAAAGCACGCTGCGCGACTCCTTCTCGTCGGCCTTCTCGAAGAACTCGGCGCACAGGCCGCTCTGCCTGGCCGCCAGCGTCAGCAGCTCCTTGTCGTAGAGCCGGACGCCCAGCCGCCGGGCGATGATCTCCCCGATGTCCTTGCCGCCGCTGCCCAGCTGGCGGCCTATGTTGATTACGAACAGCTCTTTCATGGTCGTCGTTCTGTTTTATTCGTTGGCGGAGCGGGCGGCCATCGCGGCCCGGAATTTCCGCAGTTGATACGTCAGCATGAAGAAGGCCACCACCGTAGCCAGCAGGTCCGACAGGGGCATGGCGCACCACACGCCCCAGCCGCCGCCCCAATCGGTATGGGCCTCGAAGACGCGGGGCAGGAACAGCAGGCCCGGCAGCAGGAAGACCAACTGGCGCGACAGCGACATGAAGATCGCCTTGCCGGCCATGCCGATACTCTGGAAAAAGTTCGTCGCCACCATCTGGAACCCGATGATCGGGAAGCAGAGGAAGACGATGCGCATGCCGTCCGCGGCCAGCCGCACCAGCTCCTCGTCGGTCGTGAAGAGCGACACGGCCAGATGGGGCATGAACTCCCCGACGACGAAGCCCGAGGAGGTGACGCACACGGCGCATACGATCGTCAGCCGCAGCACCTTGAGCACGCGGTCGTACTGCTGCGCGCCGAAATTGTACCCGGCGATGGGCTGCATGCCCTGGTTGATGCCCATGACGATCATGACGAAGATGAACGCCAGGCGGTTCACGATGCCGTAGGCGCCGATCATCAGATCGCCGCCGTAGGTCTTCAGCCCCTTGTTGATCAGGATGACGATGAAACACGCCGTGAGGTTCATCAGAAAGGGCGACATGCCGATAGCCAGCATGTCGCGGACGAGCCGTCGGCGCAGCCGGTAGATGCCCGGCTGGAAGTGCATCAGCTCGCGGCGGTCCGACAGGATGCGGAACTGCCAGACGAGCGACACGACCTGCGCGATCACCGTGGCGATGGCCGAGCCGCGGATGCCCCAGCCGAAGCCGTAGATGAACAGCGGGTTGAGCGCGGTGTTGATGAGCACCGTGTTGATCGTGGCGTACATCGCCTTGCGGGGATTGCCCGAGGCGCGCAGCACGGCGTTCAGCCCCAGATACATGTGCGTCACGACATTGCCCGCGAGGATCACCGACATGTATTCGCGGGCGTAGCCGATCGTGGCATCGCTCGCGCCGAAGAAGTAGAGTATCGGGTCGAGGAACGCCAGTGCGAGCAGGCCGAAGACGGTTCCGATAATCAGATTGAGCACCAGCACGTTGCCCAGCACCAGGCGGGCCGTGTCGTAGTCGCGCTGTCCCAGACGCATCGACACGAGCGTCGCGGCGCCCACGCCCACGAGCGACCCGAAGGCCGCGGCGAGGTTCATCAGCGGGAAAGTCAGCGCCAGTCCCGAGATGGCCAGAGGTCCCACGCCGTGACCGATGAAGATGCTGTCCACCATGTTGTAGAGCGACGAGGCGGTCATGGCGACCACCGCCGGCACGGCGTATTGCACGAGCAGCTTCCGGATACGCTCGGTCCCGAGCTCCATCGCCGCCGATTTGAGTTCTGTTGTCGGCATAATTCCTCTTTCGTTTTCTCCTTACCGCGGCACGGCCCGGTCGAGCCGGCCGAACCACTCCCCGTAGAGCTCCGGATCGGTCGCCAGCCCCAGCTCCTCGGTGCAGAACGCCTGCGCCGAAGAGGAGTACCACTGCCGCGAGACGTAGATCGTAAGGCACACCTCGCTGGTCTGCTGCGCCGGGGCGACGAGGAAGCTCATGCGGCGGATTTCGCCCGCCACGGGAACCGCGGCCCCCTCATAGGGCAGCACCTGCCGCGCCACGACCAGCCCCGAGCTCCGGTCCGCCGTCTCGACGAAGCACCCCTCGGCGCGCAGGACCCCGAGCAGCAGCGAGAAGGTCTCCTCCGCGCCGACGGTCATGCGGTGGCGCGTCAGCGAGTCGATTTCCTGCGGCGCCGGCATTCCCGAGCCGACGGCCGTGCCCTGACGCGACTGCATGTAGAACGGGGCCGTGCAGCCGCACGCCCCGACCGCCACGACGGCGGCCGCGAGGTATTTGATCCATCCTCCCATTTCCGAACGACTTTCGCATACGGCGGCCGCGGAAATCCCCGGCCGCCCCTTTCCTACTCCAGTTCCCAGTCCGAACCGTCCTTGCGGTCCTTGACGCGGATTCCGGCCGCCGTGAGTCCGTCGCGGATGCGGTCCGACGCGGCCCAGTCCTTCGCGGCCTTCGCCTCCTGCCGCATGGAGAGCAGCATCTCCACCAGCGGCGTCACGTAGTCGCGCCCGGCGGCCGCACCGGCGGCCTTCTCGTCGCGCAGGCCCAGAATGTCGAACGCATAGCGGTGCACGGTGCGCTTCAGCGCGTCGAGGTCGGCCTCCGAGATCGTCTCCCGCCCGTCGGCGATCTGGTTGATCGTCCGCACCCAGTCGAAGAGCGCCGAAATGACCATCGGCGAGTTCAGGTCGTCGTCCATCGCCGCGCGGCACCGCTCCTCCAGCTCCGCGGGATTCACCGTCGAAGCGGCCGCAGGGCGGAGCTTCTCCAGCGCCTCGATGCCCTTCATCAGGCGGTCCAGCCCCTTCTCGGCGGCCTGCAAGGCCTCATTCGAGAAGTCGAGCGTCGAGCGGTAGTGGGCCTGCAGGACGAAGAAGCGAATCGTCATGGGCGAATAGGCCTGCGCGAGCAGCTCGTGCGTCCCCGCGAACAGTTCCCCGAGGGTGATGAAGTTGCCCAGCGACTTGCCCATCTTCTGCCCGTTGATCGTAATCATGTTGTTGTGCACCCAATAACGTGCCGAATCGTGCCCGAGCGCCGCCGTGGACTGCGCGATCTCGCACTCGTGGTGCGGGAACATCAGATCCATGCCGCCGCCGTGAATGTCGAACCGCTCGCCCAGGTAGCGCATCGACATGGCCGAGCACTCCATGTGCCAGCCGGGGAATCCTTCGCTCCACGGCGAGGGCCAGCGCATGATGTGTTCGGGCGAGGCCTTCTTCCACAGCGCGAAGTCGTAGGAGTGGCGCTTGTCCGACTGCCCGTCCAGTTCGCGCGTGTTGGCCACGATATCCTCCAGATTGCGGCCCGAGAGGCGGCCGTAGCGGTATTTCCCGTTGTACTTCTCGACGTCGAAATAGACCGACCCGTTCGAGACGTAGGCGAACCCGTCGTCGAGAATGCGCCGGATCAGCTCGATCTGCTCGATGATATGGCCCGAGGCGTAGGGCTCGATCGAGGGCGTCTCGACGTTGAGCGCATCCATCGCCCTGTGGTAGCGCTCCGTGTAGTAGTGCGCCACCTCCATCGGTTCGAGCTGCTCGAGCCGTGCCTTCTTGGCGATCTTGTCCTCGCCCTCGTCGGCGTCGTGCTCCAGATGGCCCACGTCCGTCACGTTGCGCACGTAGCGCACCTTGTAGCCCGAAGCCTTCAGGTAGCGGAACAGGAGGTCGAACGTCACCGCCGGCCGGGCATGCCCCAGGTGGGGATCGCCGTAAACGGTCGGTCCGCAGACATACATGCCGACGCGCCCGGCCACGAGCGGCTCGAAGGTCTCCTTGCGGCGGGTGAGCGTATTGTAAAGTACGAGTTTGGAATCCATAGCGCTTTTTGAAAAAAATCGTTTCGAACGGGTAAAGTTACGACTTTTTCGCCACATATCGGCCATTTCCCGCCGAAAAAATCCCCTGCGGCGGAGTTTTCCGCACGCACCGCGTAATAAGAATTGGAAGTCCGGCGTTAAATAGCTATATTTGCCGAGATAAACCCGTATCATATACCGTATATGACATTTTTCAAACGCTGGAACAACATCGTCGGATGGGCCGTCTTCGCCATCGCCGCGATGGTTTACCTTCTGACGATGGAACCCGTTTCGAGTCTCTGGGACTGCTCGGAGTTCATCGCCACCTCCTACAAACTCGAAGTGGGCCACCCGCCCGGAGCGCCGCTGTTCATGATGCTGGCGCGTCTGGCCACGCTCTTCGCCTTCGGCAACCCCGACTACGTGGGCATCGCCGTCAATACGATGAACTCCCTGGCCAGCGCCTTCTGCATCCTCTTCCTCTTCTGGACGATCACCCACCTGGCGCGGCGCATGATGACCCGCGGCGGCGACCCCTCGTCCGCACAGACATGGGCCGCGCTGGGCGCCGGAGCCGTCGGTGCGCTGGCCTACACCTTCACCGACACTTTCTGGTTCTCGGCCATCGAGGGCGAGGTCTATGCCCTCTCGTCCATGTTCACGGCCCTCGTGGTCTGGCTCATGCTCAAATGGGAGGAGCAGGCCGACCAGCCCCACGCCTCGCGCTGGATCGTGCTGATCGCCTACCTGATGGGCCTCTCGATCGGCGTGCACATCCTCAACCTGCTGACCATCCCCACGCTGGCGTTCATCTACTACTTCCGCACGACCGACCGCGTGACGTGGCGCGGCGCCGCGTGGACGACGCTCGCGGCCGGGGCCGTGCTCGTGTTCATCAACAACATCATCATCCCCTACACGGTCTGGATCGGCGCGCAGATCGACACGCTGGCGGTCAATACGCTGGGGCTTCCGGTCAATTCGGGCATGGTGGTCTTCGCGCTGGCGCTCATCCTCGGACTGGGCTGGGCCTCGTGGAAGGCCCACCGCCGGGGGCGCGTCGTCCTGAACATCCTGCTGCTCTCGACGACGATGATCCTCGTGGGCTTCTCCTCCTACGCCTCGATGACCATCCGCGCCGCGGCCAACCCGCCGATGAACTCCAACAACCCGAACAATCCGCACGCGCTGCTGGCGGTGCTCAACCGCGACCAGTACGGCAGCCGCCCGCTGCTCTACGGCCCCTACTTCTCGGCGCCTCCCGAGGCGCTCGTGGAGAAGGAGGTCACCTACCTCGACGAGGACGGGCGCTACAAGACGGCGCGCATTCCCTCGCACTACACCCACGCCCCGGAATTCATGCACCTCTTCCCCCGCATGTGGGACGCCAACAAGGACGAACGGGAGTACAAACAGTGGGGCGCCTACCGCACCCGCACCGAGATCGCACGCGACGAAAACGGCGAGGCGGTCCGCGACGAGCAGGGGCGCCCCGTGCGGCAGGAGGTGCTCGACTTCGGCCGCAGGCGCACCTATACGGACTCCTACGGCGACACGCGCGCCGTGACCGAACCCACCTTCGGGGAGAACCTCCACTACTTCTTCAACTACCAGCTCTCGTACATGTACTGGCGCTACTTCCTCTGGAACTTCGTGGGGCGCCAGAGCGACATACAGCCCACGCGCACGACGATCACCGACGGCAACTGGCTCTCGGGCATCAAATGGATCGACGAGAAGTACCTCGGACCGCAGGAGAACCTGCCGCGCGAGGTGGCCGGCAACAAGGGCCGCAACACCTACTACTTCCTGCCGTTCCTGCTGGGACTCGTCGGGCTGCTCTACCAGCTCAACCGCGACCCGCGCAACTTCTCGATCGTCATGTGGCTATTCATCATGACGGGTATCGCGCTGGTCTTCTACTTCAACACCTCGCCGGGCGAACCCCGCGAACGCGACTACGTCTATGCCGGCTCGTTCTACGCCTTCTCGATCTGGATCGGCTTCGGCGTGCTGGCCCTGCGCGAACTCTTCGCACGGCTGACCGGGCGCGACACGGCGGCGGCCGTCGCCGCAACGGCCGTCTGCATGGCCGTTCCCGCGATTCTGGCGGCCCAGAACTGGGACGACCACGACCGTTCGGGCCGCTACATGGCGCGCGACATCGGCTGGAACTACCTCCAGTCCACGCTGCCCAACTCCATCATCATCAACTACGGCGACAACGACACCTTCCCGCTCTGGAACAATCAGGAGGTCTATGGCGTGCGTCCCGACGTGCGGATCATGAACACCTCCTATCTGGGCGGCGAATGGTACATCGACGAGATGAAGACCCGCGCCAACGACGCTCCGGGCGTGCCCTTCTCGCTGCCCAAGAGCAAATACACCCATACGAACGACTACATCCCGGTATATGACATCGTTGACCATCCGGTGGACATCCGCGAGGTGATCGACTTCGTGCGCAGCGAGGATCCGCGGAGCAAGACCGCGCTCTCCGACGGCACGCCGACCGATTACATTCCCTGCAAGCGCATCGCGCTGCCGGTGAACAAGGAGAACGCCATCGCCTCGGGCATCGTGGCCGAGAAGGACCGCGACCAGATGGTGGACACGGTTTACATCAACCTCAAAAAGAACGCGCTGGCCAAGAACGAGCTGATGCTGCTCGACATGCTGGCCAATTTCGACTGGAAACGCCCGATCTACCTCACGCAGGTCTATATCCTGCAGAACTTCGGACTGATGGACTACCTCCAGTTCGACGGCTACGCCTACCGTTTCGTGCCGATCCTCACCCCGGTACGGAACGCCTACGAAATCGGCCGCATCGACCCCGACTACGCCGCGCCGCTGCTGCGCGACAAGTTCCGCTACGGCAACCTCTCGGACCCGGACATCTACTGCGACTACTTCATCCAGTACAACCTCTCGGCCTCGCACGCCCGGGAAGCCTTCGCCCGCGTGGCCAAGGAGCTGTTGCGGCAGAACCGCGTGGAGGAGGGCGTCGAGCTGCTCGACCTGGGGCTCGAACGGCTCCCGACCTCGCAGATCCGCTTCACGGACGCCAACACCTACCCGTTCCTCGAGGCCTACTACGCCGCTTCGGCGCTCGGTGCGCCGGATGCCGCCGGGAAGGGCGACGCCCTGCTGCGCGAATACGCCCGGACGCTCATCGAGTACATCGAGTACTACCTGCAATTCGAGGGAGCGCAGGGCGACATGATCTCGGGTGCGCTCGACGAGAAGCTCGACCAGTTGGGCGACGTTTACTACCTGGCCAGCTACGCCGGACGCCGCGACGTGGTGGCCGAGCTGAACGACTACTACCGTTCGCTGGGTGTCTCGGAGGAGAACCTGCTCGACGCAGGCGACAAGCCCCACGGCGACACGGTGCAGATAGCGCCCGCCGGGGAGTGACCGCCGGGGCGAAACGCCCGGCGGACAGGGCCAAGCCGGCCAAGCCGGAAAAAGGTTGCAGCCAAAACTGCAACCTTTTTTCATTACGGCCTTTCCGCACCGCCTGCCGCCGGAAGGACGGTCCGGACGCCGGCGCATGCCGGCGCATGCCGGCGGGCGCCGAACGCCGGATGTTCCGCCGCATGCTCCGGACTCCGGACCGGGCCGAAAACAGGACGGTCCCGGGAATCCGGGACCGTCCTGTCTGTCGTCACCGCCCTCGCGGGCACGGGACACGCGCACGACTACCGCGCTCCGGAACCGGAGGGACCGCCCTGCGGATCTTCCTCCCCGCCGGAGGCCTTGCCGCGCTTATTGTAGAGGAAGCGCTTGATCTTGTGCGTCGGGGTCTTGACGAACTCCTCCTTCTCCTCGACGACCTCCGAGATGCGCGAGAAGCGGCTCACCTTGGCATTCACGAAATCCATGATCTCCTTCTTGAGCTGTTCGGTCTTGGCCTCCCACGCCTCCTTCTGCGTCGCCCACTCCTCGCGCCAGTCGTCGAGCATCGCCTCGATCTCCTCGCGGTTGAAATGCACCAGCGCCACCAGACGCCCCTCGTGCTCGGTGACGATCGAATCGGCGATGCAGACGTGCGAGTTGAGCACGCTCTCGATGTCCTCGGGATAGATGTTCTCTCCGCCCGGGCCGACGATCATGTTCTTCAGGCGGCCTTTGATATAGAGCCACCCGTCCTTGTCGAACTCGCCCAGGTCGCCCGTGCGGAACCAGCCGTCGGGAGTGAACGCTTCGGCCGTGGCTTCGGGATTCTTGTAATAGCCCAGCATGACGCTCGGCGTGAGCGCCACGATCTCGCCCTGGCGCGTCCGGGCATCGACGTTCTCGAGCCGCAGCTCGACGCCCGGCGCCTGCGGTCCGGTCGATCCGAGGCGCACCTGCGCCGGCGCGGCCCCGGCCAGCAGCGGCGCGGTCTCGGTCAGTCCGTAACCGATGGCATAGGGCACGCGGGCCTCCAGAAGGAACTGCTCGGCCCCCCGGTCGAGCTTCGCGCCGCCGATTCCGAGGAAACGCAGCCGGCGCCCGAAGAGCTTCATCAGCTTCTTGCCCGCCACGCGGTGCAGGTAGCGGCGCATGAACCCCACGCGGTAGAGTGTGCGCCAGAAGCCGTTGGAATTGAATTTGGCCAGCACCTGGTGGCGGTAGATCTTTTCGATGATGAGCGGCACGATGAGCATGACCGTGGGCCGTACCGACCGCAGGGCCGGCATCAGCGCCGAGGCCGTGGGCGGACGGTCCAGATAGACCACCCGCGCGCCCATCGAGAAGGGGTAGATCATGCCGATCGAGCATTCGTAGGTATGCGACAGCGGCAGCACCGAGAGAAACGTGTCCTCGCCGCCGATGGGGAAGATCGCGGACGACATGTCCACCTGCGCGCAGAGCGCCCGGTGGGTGAGCATCACCCCCTTGGGCTTCGAGGTCGTGCCCGAGGTGTAGATGATGACGGCCAGATCGTCCGGCGCGGGCACGGCCGTCGTCCCCTCGCCGCGCACGCGCTGCGAGATGACGCCGAGGTTTTTCGTGCGCACCACGACGTTCAGCCGCTCGATGGTCCGTTTCGAAAGGCGGGTGAACAGACGGTCGGAGACCAGCAGCGCCCGGGCCTCCGAGTGCTCAATGATCATGTCCAGCTCCTCGCCCGAGAAATCGGGCAGAATGGGCACGGCGACCATCCCCGCGGATGTCACGGCCAGGTAGCATACGCCCCAGTTGGGCATGTTGCTGCTCAGCAGGGCCACCTTGTCGCCGGGACCGAGCCCCGCTCCGGTAAGCGTCTCCTGCACCCGGGCGATACGGCGGCCCACTTCGGCGTAGGTCAGCTCCTCGCCCTCGTACATGGAAAAGGCGATCCGCGACGCGAACCGCTCCGTGCTCTGACGGACCAGTCCGTACAGTGTATTGATCGTCATGTCAAATTTCGAATTAACGTCGTATGAATAACGCGGAATTTGCGGCGAAATTACTAATTTTCGCCTGAAAATCCCTATTTTTGGGCTAAAATATCAAAATGCTCGACCATCGGAACATCAAACGGCTCGCCGCCGGGGAGGGGTTCGACCTCTGCGGCATCGCGCCGTGCCGCCATCTGGCCGAGAACGAAGCCCGTTTCCGCGAATGGCTGGCGGCGGGCTATCAGTCGTCGCTGGACTATCTGGAACGCAACGCCGACAAGCGGTTCGACCCGCGGCGGCTGGTCGAGCGGGCCCGGACGGCGGTGGTCTGCGCCGTGGCCTACAAGAACCGCGCGAGCGAAGGCTACCCGCCCGGCTGCCGCACCCGCATCGCCTCCTATGCCTGCGCGGCGGATTACCACGCGACGATCCGCGACCGCCTCCGCCGGATGCTCGCCGCGCTGAAGGCCGCCCACCCCGCACTCGAAGGGCGCGCCTTCGTCGATACGGCTCCGCTCTGCGAGAAACAACTGGCCGTGGAGGCCGGGCTGGGGTGGATCGGACGGCAGTCGCTGCTCGTCACGCCGCAATACGGATCGTTCGTACTGCTGGGAGAGCTGATCCTGACGGACGAAGCCGACGCCTACGACGCCCCGTTCGAGGGGGAGGGCTGCGGCCGTTGCCGCCGCTGTCTCGAGAGCTGCCCCACGGGGGCTCTCGTCCGCTCTCGGATGCTCGACACGGGGCGCTGCATCGCCTGCCACACCATCGAAAAGGAACCCGGCACGGAGGTGGATCTCCACGGCTGGATATTCGGCTGCGACGCCTGCCAGAGCTGCTGTCCCCACAACCTCCGCGCACCGCTCCACCGCGACCCGGCGTTCGATCCCCTCTTCGATCCGCTCGCCATGGACGAGGCGGCGTGGCTCGCGCTGGACGAAGCGCGCTTCGGGGAGCTTTTCGGCCGCACGCCCCTCACCCGCAGCGGTCTGCGACGCATCCAGCGAAACATCCGCCGGAAATGATTCCACAACGGCCAGAGCGGAACGGTCCAGGGCTTCCGCCGCTCCCGCCCGGCCTCCGTCAAACGGAAAGCGGACTTTCCCCCTTCGGGAAAGTCCGCTTTCTCATATATCTCCGAACGGCCCTGCGGCCGACCGGTCTCCTCCGGGGTTCCGGACCCCTTACTTCGTCAGCTCGGTCAGCGCGGCCTTGGCATTCTCGGCGGCCGGGCCGTCGGTCACCTTCCGGAAGGCGGCGACGGCCTGGTCCTTCATCTCCTTGGCGTTGTAGGCGGCGCCCAGCAGGTAGTACATCAGGCTCTTGTCGGCGGCCTCGGTCTGCGCGGCGGCAGCGGCCTCGCCCAGCTCGATCACCTTGGCGTAATCCTTCTTGCCGGCATAGGCCTGCAGACGGATATTCTGCGCCAGCGCGCTCTCGGGATTCTTCTCCAGCATCTTGTCCGCAGCGGCGATGATGCCGTCGTTGTCGCCCGCGGCCTGCAGCTTGGCTACCATGTTGTTGGTATAGAGCGTAATCATCTCCCGGGCCTTGGCGGCATCCTCCGCATACTTGGGATGCGTCTTGGCCGCTACGGCCTCATAGACGTCCATGCCCTTCTCGTACTGGGCCATGTCGCCGCTGGCCATGAACATCTCGCAGTAGCTCATCGCCAGGTTCAAAGCCATGCCCGTATTGTCGGGATCGGCCTTGTAGCCCTTCTCGAAGATGCCGGCGGCCGTCGCATAGTCCTTGCTGTTGAAGGCGTCGCCGCCCTGTATCTGGTAAATCTTGGCCACCCAGCCGTTCGACTTGCCCATCTGGGTCATGTCGCCGTAAAGCTCGGCCAGCTCGGCCGACTTCTCGAAGTTCTTCAGCGCCTCGGCGTAGTTCTTCGTCTTCAGCGAACCGCCGCCCAGCATGAAGTAGCACTTCGGAAGCGTCGTCTTGGCCGTGGCGACCATCGAAGCGGCGTCGGGATTGTCGAGCCCCTGGTCGATCACCTGTTCGAACTTGGCGGCCGCTCCCGCGAAATCCTTGGCGCCGTAAGCGGCGGCCGCTTCGTTGTAAAGCGCCGTGACGTCCTGCGCCGAGAGCGACGCGGCGGCAAACAGCGCGATTGCCGATACAAATAACTTTTTCATGTCGTGTGTTTTTCTTTAAAGTTTTTCAGTTCTTTTCTCGCTCCACACGCCCTGCCTGGTCGGACGCGTCGTTCGCAAAAGTATAAAATTTTTCTTTCTCTTCAAATACTACCCGCGCAAAAGGGCGAAAAACGAAGTCATCAGCTCTTCGCACTCCGCGGCGAGAATCCCCCGCGTCACGGAGGTCCTGGGATGGAGGACCGATTCCGAATAACGGCGGTAGCCCCTCTTCGGATCGTCGGCGCCCCACACCACGCGCCCCGTCTGCGCCCACGCGATCGCCCCGGCGCACATGACGCACGGCTCGACCGTCACGTAGAGCGTGCACTCGGGCAGGTACTTGCCCCCGACGGTCGCCGCAGCGGCCGTCAGGGCCTGCATTTCGGCGTGCGCCGTGGGGTCCGAAAGCGTCTCGACGAGGTTGTGCCCCCGCCCCACGACCGCCCCGTGCGAGACGACCACCGCCCCGATCGGGACCTCCTCCTCCGCCAGCGCCTTGCGGGCCTCGTTCAGCGCCAGCCGCATGAATTTTTCGTCCATCGACCGCTGCTCCTCCTCCGTTCCGTTCGTCATATCCTCATTTTTTGGTTTTCCGGCGCGTTATTCCCGTTAAAATTGCTAACTTTGCGGGTTGCGAAGACAAAGGTAACGAATCGGAACAAAAATACAAAATACGATACCATGTACAGAACCCATACGTGCGGCTGCCTGAGAGCCTGCAACGTGAACGAGACCGTGACCCTGGCCGGGTGGGTGCAGAAAGTGCGAAACCTCGGCGCCATGACCTTCATCGACCTGCGCGACCGCTACGGGCTGACGCAGATCACGGTCGAGGAGCATTCGGCGGCGGAGGTGCGCGAAGCGGCTTCGCGCGTGGGCCGCGAATGGGTGCTCCGCGTCACGGGACGCGTCGTCGAGCGCGAGGCGAAGAACCCCAAGATGCCCACGGGCGACATCGAAGTGGTCGCCGAGCGGATCGAGGTGCTCAACGAGGCGCAGACCCCGCCCTTCACCATCGAAGAGCAGTCGGACGGCGGCGACGACCTGCGCATGAAATACCGCTACCTCGACCTGCGCCGCCCGCCCCTGCAGCGCAACATGATCCTGCGGCACAAGATGGCGCAGGAGATCCGCCGCTTCCTCGACAGCGAGGGATTCCTCGAGATCGAAACCCCCTATCTGATCAAATCCACGCCCGAAGGGGCGCGCGACTTCGTCGTACCGAGCCGCATGAACCCCAACCAGTTCTACGCCCTGCCGCAGTCGCCGCAGACGCTCAAGCAACTGCTCATGGTGGCCGGCTACGACCGTTATTTCCAGATCGTGCGCTGCTTCCGCGACGAGGACCTGCGCGCCGACCGCCAGCCCGAGTTCACGCAGATCGACTGCGAGATGTCGTTCGTCGAGCAGGAGGACGTGCTCGAAATCTTCGAGCGCTGGGCCAAGCACATGTTCCGCGAGGTGCTGGGCGTCGAGTTCGCCGAGCCGCTGCGCCGCATGCCGTGGATCGAGGCGATGGAGAAGTACGGTTCGGACAAGCCCGACCTGCGCTTCGGCATGGAGTTCGCCGACCTGACGGAGGCCGCGAAAGGGCACGGGTTCCCCGTCTTCGACGAGGCGGAATACGTCGTCGGATTCGCCGCCCCGGGCTGCGCCTCCTACACGCGCAAGCAGATCGACGCCCTCACCGAGTTCGTCAAGCGGCCGCAGGTGGGCGCCAAGGGGCTGGTCTGGATCCGCGTCGAGGCCGACGCCGTGAAGTCGTCGGCGGACAAGTTCTACACGCCCGACGAGGTGCGCGCGCTGGCCGATCGCTGCGGCGCGAAGGCCGGCGACATGGTCTTCATCCTCTGCGGCCGGAAGTTCAGGGCGCTGACGCAGCTCTGCGCCCTGCGCCTCGAGGTGGCCCAGCGGCTCGGACTGCGCGACCCGAAGAAGTTCGCCCCGCTGTGGGTCGTGGACTTCCCCATGTTCGAGTGGGACGACGAGACGCAGCGCTTCTACGCCATGCACCACCCCTTCACCTCGCCCAAGCCCGAAGACGTGCAGTACCTCCGGAGCGACCCGGGACGCGTGCGCGCCAACGCCTACGACTTCGTATGCAACGGCACGGAGCTGGGCGGCGGTTCGATCCGTATCCACGACCAGCAGTTGCAGGCGCAGATCTTCGAGTGCCTGGGCTTCACGCCCGAGGCGGCCGAGGAGCAGTTCGGCTTCCTGATGAACGCCTTCAGATACGGCGCGCCCCCTCACGGCGGCCTGGCCTTCGGCTTCGACCGGCTCTGCTCGCTCTTCGGCGGTTCGGACTCGATACGCGACTACATCGCCTTCCCGAAGAACAACGCCGGCCGCGACGTGATGCTCGACGCTCCCTCGGCCGTCGCGCAGGCGCAGCTCGACGAGCTCTGTCTGGAATTGAGGAATCCGGAGGCATAGAGCCGAAGTCGTCCGACACAGGTCCACCGACCGATTGTGCATACACCCCTGCCGCCGCTGCGGCAGGGGTGCATACATAAAAACGGCTCGGTTCTCGAGACCTACATGGCGGCGATGAGCGAGCCTATCGCTCCTGCCACAACGATTAAAATAATCAGCGCGATACACGACATTACCAATCCGGCGATCGCCAAACCGCGCGGAACCCGGAAAATGCCCACGAACGAGAAAATCAGTCCCAACAGCCACAACACCCAGCCCAAACCGGGCATCCAACTGAAAATCAATCCGAGTAAAGCCAGCACGAAACCGGCGGTTCCCAGTCCATTGGACCGTTTTCCCTCCGATTGGTTGACGATAACAGTCTGTCCTCCACGATCATAGGGATAACTCCCTTCCTTCTTTTCCATAAATGCAGTCGATTTATCCGCCGCCCGCACCCCGGCAGCAAAAAACAAAAAAGAAAGCGTGGTGCCGAAGCCTATTTCAGAATCGTAGGTCGTAGGATACCCTGCAAGATAAAATAAGCGACAGCTCCCACGCCTATACCCGCGAAATACGGATACGACGCGGCAAGATGTTTGCCTATTCCTCTCTTGCAATGAATTTCCTACGTTCACGATTCGGGAACAGACTTACACTCTCCGTGTTTGTCAGTATGTCCGGCAAATATAGGATTATTTTTTGAAAAATCGCTATCTTTGTTCCCGTAAACCGAAAGCACCATGTCCGCACCCCTTGCCGAACGGCTCCGCCCCCGAACGATCGACGAATACATCGGTCAGGAACACCTCGTGGGACGGAACGGCGTGTTCCGCAAGTTCTTCGAGACGGGCAACGTCCCCTCGTTCATCCTCTGGGGTCCGCCGGGCGTGGGCAAGACCACCCTCGCGCGGATCGTCGCCACGCAGCTCGAACGTCCCTTCTTCACCCTCTCGGCCGTGACGTCGGGCGTGAAGGAGGTGCGCGAAGTGATCGAGTCGGCCCGCAAGAGCCGTTTCTTCGACCAGCGGCCCCCGTTCCTGTTCATCGACGAGATACACCGCTTCAACAAGTCGCAGCAGGACTCGCTGCTGGGGGCCGTCGAACAGGGTGTCGTGACGCTCATCGGCGCGACGACCGAGAACCCGTCGTTCGAGGTGATCTCGCCGCTGCTGAGCCGCTGCCAGGTCTACATTCTCCGCCCGATGGAGGACAAGGACCTGCAAACGCTGCTCGACCGGGCGCTGACCGCCGACGCGGAACTCCGGGAGCGGGAAATCGAGGTCCGGGAGACGGGCGCGCTGTTCCGTTTCTCGGGAGGCGACGCACGCAAGCTGCTCAACATCCTCGACATCGTCACAGGCGCCACCGAGGGCAAGGTCACGATCACCGACCGTTATGTCACGGACTGCCTCCAGCAGAACATCGCCCTCTACGACAAGAACGGCGAGCAGCACTACGACATCATCTCGGCCTTCATCAAGTCGGTCCGGGGCAGCGATCCCAACGCGGCGATCTACTACCTCGCGCGGATGCTCGCCGGAGGCGAGGAGCCGCGCTTCATCGCCCGGCGGCTCGTGATCCTCGCCTCGGAGGACATCGGACTGGCCAATCCCAACGCCCTGCTGCTGGCCAACGCCTGCTTCGACACGGTGCACAAGATCGGCATGCCCGAGGCGCGCATCACGCTGGCCGAGACGACCATCTACCTGGCCACCAGCCCCAAGAGCAACTCGGCCTACGCGGCCATCAACAAGGCCCTCGCGCTCGTGGAGCACGACACGACCAACCGTCCCGTGCCGCTGCACCTGCGCAACGCCCCGACCAAGCTGATGGACAAGGCCGGCTACGGCAAGGGCTACAAATACGCCCACGACTACGCGGGCAACTTCGCCGAACAGGAGTTTCTGCCCGAAAGCCTCGCGGGCACGAAGTTCTACGAACCCAACACCGGAAACGCCGCCGAAGCGAAGATCGCCGAACGGATGGCGCAGTTGTGGAAAGAGAAATACAAATGAAACGCATAGGGATCATCTCCGACACGCACGGCACGTTCGACGACACGCTGCGGGAGTTCCTCCGCGACGTGGACGAAATCTGGCACGCGGGCGACATCGGTTCGCTCGAGATCTCGGACCGCATCGCAGCCTTCAAGCCCCTGCGGGCCGTGGCCGGAAACATCGACGACGCGCTCACGCGCCGCATCTACTCCGACTTCAACGTCTTCGACTGCGAAGGCGTGCGGGTGCTGATGACCCACATCGGCGGCTACCCCCGCCGCTACGACCCGCGGGCGCTGGCCCGAATCCGCAGCGTGCACCCCAAACTCTTCGTCTCGGGGCACTCCCATATACTCAAGGTCATGTACGATCCGATCTACGACCTGCTGCACATCAACCCCGGCGCAGCGGGCGAATACGGCTTCCACAAGGTCCGCACGGCCGTGCGCCTTACGATCGACGGCGCGCAGATGCGCGACATGGAGGTCGGCGAGTGGTCCCGGCGGTAGGAAGTCCCGCCCCGGGAGGGAAAATCCTTTTCCGCAAAAAGCCGGGAAAATACGCCGAAGCGGCCGTCGCAATGCGCCGGAACGCATTCCGCATACCGTCTCCGGATGCGGCGCCAAACGGTCATGCGCTACACATATCCGCCCGACAACATCCCGACACGCATTATATAACACTGTATATAAGCAATTTAATCGCACATAAGGACATGCACGATCCGGAGAGAATCCGGCTTCAGCCCGGCTACGGGACAATCCGCAAAGGCCACGCACCAAACAAATACGTCCATATAATATTCACATAAGCCCCCGCGTTAGTCTGTCGAAACCAAAAAGACGACGCAACGATGCAACTGAAAATTTCGAAAACGCTCGAGGGGCTTATCGCCCGTTCGGCATTCAACACGACGAAGGCGGGCATCACCCACTCGCTCAAGGATTTTCTCGCGCTGGAGCTGCTCCGCGAGGAGGGCTCGCTCGCCTTTCAGCTTTTGTCAGCACGGCTCCGCGACTGGGAGCTTTACCAGATACGTCTGCGCATCGAGCGCGAAGTCGCCTCCGCCAAGGCGAAGGCGGACGACCGCTCGTCCGAGGAGTTCTACCGCAACTTCTCCGCCGAACTGCTCGCCACGTCGGACGCTCCGCGGAGCGTCACGACGGGTCACGCCCTGCTGTCCATCGCCGGCGACCGCACGACGGCCACCGCGCGCGTACTGGAAATGTACGGCATCACGCCGGAGACGATCGCCGAGGAGCTGCGCAAATTCGCCGCAGGCGGCGACTTCCGCACGGAGATCGAGGTGCACCGCCTCGACTTCAACGAGGAGAACCGCCCCGCCGAACAGCGCTCCGCCGCGCATCCGCTCGACAAGTTCGGCGTGAACCTCACGCGGCTGGCCCGCGAAGGGCGCATCGACCCGGTCATCGGACGCGACCGGGAGATCGAGCGCGTGGTGCAGATTCTCTCGCGCCGCAAGAAGAACAACCCCATCCTGATCGGCGAGGCGGGCGTGGGCAAGAGCGCCATCGTCGAGGGGCTGGCGCTGCGCATCGCGCGGGGCGAAGTGCCCTACACCATCGCCGGAAAGACGCTCTTCTCGCTCGACGTCTCGTCGCTCGTGGCGGGCACAAAGTTCCGCGGCGAGTTCGAGGAGCGGATGCAGCAACTGCTCGACGGGCTGCGCCGGGCGCAGGACACGATCGTGTTCATCGACGAGATCCATACCATCGTGGGCGCAGGCTCCACGCAGGGGAGCCTCGACACGGCCAACATCCTCAAGCCGGCCCTCGCCCGGGGCGAGTTGCAGACCATCGGCGCCACGACGCTCGACGAATACCGCGAGAACATCGAGACCGACGCCGCGCTCGAACGCCGCTTCCAGAAGGTGCTCGTCGAGCCGACGACGCCCGAGGTGACGCTCCAGATTCTGCGCAACATCGCTCCCGGCTACGAACGGCACCACAAGGTGCGCTACTCCGACGAGGCCCTGCGCGCCTGCGTGACGCTCACCGGACGCTACGTCGCCGACCGCTACTTTCCCGACAAGGCGATCGACGTGCTGGACGAGGCCGGATCGCGCGCGCACCTGCGCTCGGCCCGGGAGCCGGATTCGCTCCGCTCGATGGAGGCCGAACTCGACGAGGTCCGCCGCGAACGGCGCGAAGCGGTCGAAACGCTGGTTTACGAAAAGGCCGCCGCGGCGCGGATGCGCGAGCTCGCGCTCCGTTCCAAGCTGGACGAGCGCCGCGCCGAATGGCGGCACACGCTCGAACACAACCCCGTGCAGATCACCGAGGAGGACATCCGGCAGGTGCTGACCGACATGACGGGCATTCCGGCCGAACGCATCTCGGACGGGGAGGCCAACCGCCTGCGGAACCTCGGCGACTACCTCGCACGGCGCGTGGTGGGCCAGCAGGAGGCCGTGGAGAAGATCGCACGCACGATCCGCCGCTCGCGCACCGGGCTCAAGGACGAGAACCGCCCGATCGGCGTCTTCCTCTTCGTCGGCCCGACGGGCGTGGGCAAGACGCTGCTGGCCAAGGAGGTTTCGAAGTGGCTCTTCGACGAGCAGCGCGGCCTGATCCGGATCGACATGTCCGAATACGGCGAGAAACACAACGTCTCGCGCCTGATCGGATCGCCGCCGGGGTATGTCGGATACGGCGAGGGCGGCCAGCTCACGGAGGCCGTGCGGCGCCGGCCCTACTCGGTGGTGCTCTTCGACGAGATCGAGAAGGCGCATCCCGAGGTCTTCAACACGATGCTGCAAATTTTCGACGAGGGACACCTCACCGACGGCGCGGGCCGGAGGGTCGATTTCCGCAACACGATCCTCATCATGACCTCCAACGTCGGCTCGCGCGCCGCCGTGCGGCGATCCGCGCAGGTGGGTTACAGCACCCCCTCGAAAAGCTCCTGCACCGCCGCCGCGCCGCAGGGCGAGTACCGCAAGGCGCTGGAAAGCGTCTTCGCGCCGGAGTTCCTCAACCGCATCGACGAGATCGTCGTCTTCCGCACGCTCGACGAGGGCGACGTGGAACGGATCGTCGAGCTGGAGCTCGAAGGGCTTTTCGCCCGCACCTGCCGGCTGGGTTACAAGGTCAAGATCACCGACGGCGCCAAGCGACGCCTGGCGGCGATGGGCTACGAACCGCGCTACGGCGTGCGGTCGCTCAAACGGACGCTGACGGACAACGTCGAGGAGCCGCTCTCGTCGCTCATCCTCGACGGCAAGCTCCGCATGGGCGACACGGTGGTCGTCGAGTCGGACAAGGCCCGCGGCGTGAGGCTGCGCGTCGCCTGACGGAGCGCACGGCGGCAGCCGGCCCCGTTCCGAGCAGACAGTCCCGACGGGCTGTCTGCTCTTTTGCGTCCGGAAGGTGTCCCGAAAGCATTTTTCTCCGCCCCTTTCGGCTCCGCATGAGGTTATTCGGGCCAAAATTCGTACCTTTGCCGCCCCGAACCGAATCGCAACCGAAACATATTATGTACAGATTTTCGCTATACAGGGAGCAGTACCGGCAAAACCTGCGGCTGGCGCTGCCGATCGTGCTGACGCAGGTGGGACAGATTCTCACGCAGGTGGCCGACAACCTCATGGTCGGCCGCTACGGAGGCGACGACCCCACGCCGCTGGCCGCCGTGTCGTTCGGCGGCGCCGTGTTCTTCATCCTCTTCGTCGCCGCCATCGGCATGGCGCTGGGCCTCACGCCCCTCGTGGGGGAGCTTTACGCCCAGAAGGACCGGATCCGCTCGGCCGCCCTGCTCCAGAACGGCATCCTCTTCTACACGCTGCTGGGACTGATCATGGCCGGCGTGCAGTATGCCGTCATCCCGCTGATGTACCACCTCAAACAACCCGTCGAGGTGGTCGAAATGGCCATTCCCTACTACCGGATGCTCGTCTTCAGCATGCCTTTCATGATGCTGTTCTTCTCCTTCAAGCAATTTCTCGAGGGCGTCGGCAACACGAAGGTCGAAATGGTCGTGACGATCCTGGCCAACCTGGCGAACATCGGCTTCAACTCGGTCTTCATCTACGGACGTTTCGGTCTTCCGGAGATGGGCGCCGAGGGCGCCGGACTGGGCACGCTGCTCTCGCGCGTGCTGGCCGCCGCCCTGATCATCGGCTACTTCTGCCGCCACAGGGGCTACCGCCGCTACCTCGACGGATTCTCGCACCGCGTGCTCTCGGCCGAGGTCGTGCGGCGGCTCGTGCACATGGGCCTGCCGATCGCCATGCAGATGTTCCTCGAATCCTCGGCCTTCGTCGGCACGGGAATCATGATGGGCTGGTTCGGCAAGATCGCCATGAGCGCCAACCAGATCGCCATCACGCTGGGCAACTGCGCCTTCATGATCGTCATGTCGATCGGCGCGGCGACGACCATCCGCGTCTCGCACTGCTACGGCGCACGCAACGTCGGCGAACTGACGCTGGCGGCCAAAGCCTCCTACCACCTCGTGCTGGCATGGAACGCCCTCGCGGCGCTGGTGTTCATCTCGCTGCGCCACCTCATCCCGACCTTCTTCACCACGAACGCCGAGGTCATCGCCACGACCTCCTCGCTGCTCGTCTTCGCCGCCCTCTATCAGCTCTCGGACGGCATCCAGAACGTCTCGGTGGGCGTGCTGCGCGGCATCCAGGACGTGAAGGTCATCATGCCCATCGCGCTGGTCTCCTACTGGCTGCTCAACCTCCCGGTGGGCTACCTGCTCGGCTTCACGCTCGGCATGGGCCCCACGGGACTTTATCTGGGCTTCGCCGTGGGGTTGTCGTCGGCCGCCGTGCTGCTCATCCGCCGCATCCGCCGCAGCGTCCGGAAACTCCGTGCGGGCAATTGAAATTTTTTTCGTATCTTTACGCAAATTATGCCTACGATGGATACCGAAAAACCGCATAACAACAGATTCAAACCCGAAATAGGCCGCGGCTGCGCCTTCTGCGACTGCGGCTCCGAAGTCGAAGCGAAGCCCTGCGACGGCTGCTTCAAACTCCACGAGACGGCGTGGCTCGAGGAGTACCCCGTCAATGTCCCGAGCGACATCGTCGAGGTGCGCTTCAAGAACACCCGCCGCTCGTTCTACCAGAATGTCAACAACCTGCCGCTCAAACGGGGCGACATCGTGGCCGTGGAGGCTTCGCCCGGCCACGACATCGGCATCGTCTCGCTCACGGGCGACCTGGTCGCGCGGCAGATGCGCCGCACGGGCTTCAACCCCTACAACGGCGAGTTCAGGAAGATCTACCGCAAGGCCAAGCCCTACGACATCGAACGCTGGCAGGAGGCCATCGCCCTCGAACACGAGACGATGATCGCCTCGCGGCAGATCGCCGCCGACATGGGACTGAACATGAAGATCGGCGACGTGGAGTACCAGGGCGACAAGATCAAGGCCATCTTCTACTATATCGCCGACGAGCGCGTGGACTTCCGCGAGCTGATCAAGGTCTTCGCCGAGCGGTTCCACATACGGATCGAGATGAAGCAGATCGGCGCGCGGCAGGAGGCGGGCCGCATCGGCGGGCTCGGCGCCTGCGGCCGCGAGCTGTGCTGCGCCTCGTGGATGTCGAGCTTCTCGAGCGTCACGACGGGCGCCGCGCGCGTGCAGGACATTTCGCTCAACCCGCAGAAGCTGGCCGGGCAGTGCTCGAAGCTCAAGTGCTGCATGATGTACGAATACGACGCCTATGTGGACGCCCGCAAGGAGTTCCCGCGCCTGCGCGAACCCCTGCAGACGATCGACGGCGAGTGGTTCCTCGTCAAGAGCGACGTGCTGGCCGGCACGATGACCTTCTCCTCGTCGAAGGAGGCGATGGTCAATGCCACGACGCTTCCCGTCTCCCGCGTCAGGGAGATTCTCGCCCTGAACCGTCAGGGCAAGAAGCCCGACCGGCTGCAACACGCCGACTCGCTGCGCGACGAGCCCGAGGAGCCGACCTACCGCGCCGAGGAGGACAGCATCACCCGTTTCGACCAGGCCAAACGCCGCAAACGGGGCGGACGCAACCGCGGCCGCGGCGAGAAGACGCCCCAGGGCGAAACGCAGAGCGCCGCTCCGCAGCAGCAGCGCCGCGACGGCGGCGAAAACGCCGGAGAGCGCAGCGACCGCAGCCGTCCCGCACGCGAAGGGGGCCGCGGGGAGCGCAGCCGCCGCCGAGGAGAGCGTCCGCGCAACGGCGAGGAGCGTCCGAACGACGACGCCGGAAACACCCCGCGCAGCGAAGGCCGCGAGCCGAAGGCTGCCGACCGCGACGACAACCGCGCACAGCGCACCGAATCCCGCACGAACGACGCCCCGCGCGATCGGGGCGAGGGCAACCGCTCCCGCCACAACCGCAACCGGCGGCGCGGCGGAGGCAATGCGCCGGGCGGGAGCGGCGGCAATCCGGACGGGGGACGCTCCGGAAAGGGCGACGCCCCGGCCGGCGGAGGAGGCAATAACGGCGGCGGGCGCGACAATGGCGGCGGCACACCGGGCGGCAACGGTCCGGTATCCGGAGGCAACGGCAACAACGGCGGCACGCCGCCGCAGAACGCATAACACCCGCAGGCCGTGAAACGCATCGTCCGGCGTATCGCTTCTCCGGCGGCTGCGATTGCGGCGGTCGCTGCGGCCGGAGGCTGCACGCAGCCCTTCCGGTCGAACGCCGCGGACACCGATCCGGTCTCGTGGAAGGACCCGGCCGGAATCGTGCTGGCGAACGCCGACACGACGTCGTTGCGCGACCTGACCCTGTTCCTGCGCTGCAACGACCGCTTCGGCGAGGATACGCTGACACTGCGCATCGCCACGACAACACCCGATTCGCTGCGCTTCGAGGAGTTTTTCCGCATAACGTCTCCGCGCACAAACGGTCCGGCAGCCATCGCCCGCGAAATCGCCGTACCCTACCGCCGCCGCGTCCGTTTCGCACGGGAGGGCGACTACCGCATGACGATCGCACCGACACGGCCCGTGCGCGGTATCGAAGCCGTCGGGATCGGAACCTCCGACAGCCAATGACAGAATTTCAACCCCGGTCCGCCCGTCAAGGCGGCAGATTCATCCGGTTATGGGAAAAGACAAACTCCGCAAATTCCGCGAAAACCTGACTTTCGACTGTTTCGTACAACCCGAATTCGACGAGGTGTTCCGCCGCGACCACCCGCTTAAGGGACATTGGCACGACTCGTTCTTCCGCAACGACAACCCGATCGTCCTGGAGCTGGGCTGCGGCAAGGGCGAATACACCGTGGCGCTGGCCGAACGCGACCCGTCGCGCAACTACATAGGCATCGACATCAAGGGCGCCCGCATGTGGCGCGGAGCCAAGACCGCGACCGAACGGGGTATGCGGAACGTGGGATTCCTGCGCACGCGCATCGAGTTCATCAACGGGCTCTTCGACGAAGGGGAGGTCTCGGAGATCTGGATCACCTTCCCCGATCCGCAGCTCAAAACGCGCCGCGCCAAGAAGCGGCTCACCTCGCCGCTCTTCCTCGAATACTACGCCCGCCTGCTCCGGGCCGACGGGACGATCCACCTCAAAACCGACTCCAAGCACCTCTACGCCTACACGAACGAGGTCATCCGCCGCTTCGGTCTGCCCTGCGCGGTCTCGAACCCCGACATCTACGGCTCGGGGTATGCCGACGAGGTGCTTTCGGTGAAAACGGCTTACGAACAGTTGTTCCTCGGCATGGGGCTGCCGATCACCTACACGCGCTTTTCGCTCGGCGGCCGGCGCGAATTCCCCTGGTTCGACTGGGAGGAGGACGAAAAGCCGGAGAAGGACAACGAAGCCGAACGCGGAAACCGCTGACCCGGAACAAAACGCCGTTTCCGATCTCCGGCCGGCCGCCATGCAGCCGGATTCCCCGTCCGGGGCGGAACCCGTCCGCCTCGCCGATCTTGCCCGACACGATCGAGAAGGTCGCCGCCGGATCCGGAACGCGCTGACGGCAAGTCCTCCAAACGGCGAATCGGCGCCGCCCTGGAACGGGCGGCGCCGATTCGCATTCCGACAGACATGTCCGCCGCTTCGGACTACTCCAGACCGAGCAGCTCCATGATCCGGCGGGCCAGTTCCGTGTTGTCCATCACGCCGCGGATGGCATCGGCTCCCGCACCGTAGAGATAGACCGGCACGAGCGTTCCGGTATGTCCCTTCGTCGAGAAGCGGTAGTCGATGCCGCTCTCCGCACGGGTGAAATCGGCATTGCCGCTGGGAATCGTCAGACCGCCCGTCTCGTGGTCGGCCGTCACGACGACCAGCGTTCCGGGCGTGCGGTCGGCGAAGTCCATCGCCGCGGCCACCGTCCGGTCGAAATCGCGCATCTCGGCCAGCAGCCGTTCGGCGTCGTTGCCGTGGCATGCGCCGTCGATCAGCGAACCTTCGATCATCAGCAGGAATCCCCCGCCGCGCTCGCCGGCAATCCCTTCGAGCAATTCCATCGCCTTGCGTGACGCGCGCGGCAGGAAATCGCCCCGCTCGGAGACCGCGAATCCGTCGAACTCCTTCTCGTCCACGGCGCAAAGCAACCGCCCCGACGAGACCTCCTCGGCCTCGTCGAGCGACTGCACGACCCGGTATCCGCGCCGGGCGAACGCCTCGGCATAGGTTCCGCCCTCGTCGCAGGGCTTTTGCAGATTCCGCCAGCCGCCGCCCAGCATCACGTCGATCCCCGACGAAAGCATGTCGCGCGTGATGGCCTCCGTCTCCCCGCGGTTTCCGACATGCGCGTAGAACGCCGCGGGTGTCGCATGCTGAAGGTAGGTCACCACGGCCAAGCCCGTGGCCATATCCCGCTCCGCGGCGCGTTCCATCATCGAATGCAGCGCATTCCCTTCGGGATCGAGCCCCAGCACGCTGTTGTTCGTCTTCCCGCCCGTCGCCAGCGCCGTACCGGCCGCCGCCGAATCGGTGACGCGGTTGTTGGCCGAGTAGGTCGAGATGAGCGCCACACCCTCGGCCCGGTCGAAGGCCGTGGGTTCATAGCCGTTTTCGATCTTGAGCATCGATACCTGCGCCAGCCCCATGCCGTCGCCGATCAGATAAATCACATTGCGCACGCCTTCCGCGGAGGTCTGCGCCGCCAGGCTCCCCGCCGAAAGCAGAAAAGCCGCCAGAAAAAGTATCGTTTTCTTCATAACGGAAACAAAGTTAGCGATATTGAGCGAACTTTTTACTACATTTACGCAACTTTAACCGCATCGTAACTCCTATGGATGTAAAGATCGCACCCGACTGGAAAGAGCTGCTGGCTCCCGAATTCGAGAAACCCTATTTCGTCACCCTGACCGATTTCGTCCGGCAGGAATACGCCACGCGGCGCATCTACCCGCGCGGCAGCAACATCTTCCGGGCTTTCGACAAATGCCCGTTCGACCGGCTGAAGGTGGTCATCATCGGGCAGGACCCCTACCACGGCCCCGGGCAGGCCAACGGCCTCTGCTTCTCGGTGGCGGACGGCATTCCCTTCCCGCCGTCGCTGCAAAATATCTTCAAGGAGGTCTCCGACGACACCGGAACGCCCGTCCCCGCCTCGGGCAACCTCGACCGCTGGGCCGAACAGGGCGTGCTGCTGCTGAACTCCGTGCTGACGGTCCGCGCCCACGAGGCGGCCTCGCACGCAGGCCGCGGCTGGGAGACCTTCACCGACGCCGTGGTCCGCGCCATCGCCGAACGCAAGGAGGGCATCGTCTATATGCTCTGGGGCAGTTACGCCCAGCGCAAGGGCGCCATCGCCGACCCGCAGCGCAACCTCATCCTCAAGGCCGTGCACCCCTCGCCGCTCTCGGTTTACCGGGGATTCTTCGGCTGCCGCCACTTCTCGCGCGCCAACGACTACCTGCGCTCGGCGGGCAAGGAGCCGATCGTCTGGTAGCCCGCTCCGCGACAGGCCGTCCCGCGAAGGGATGCCGCCCGCCGTGCGGTCCGATTCCGGAAACAGCGTCCCGGCGTTTCCGCACCTTCCGACGCCCCCGCATCCGCTCTCCGCGATGCGGGGGCATCGCACAAAGACGGTATCGGTCCCGCCGCAAAAATCCCGGAATCTCGGTATTGCCCGACTTGCGGAAATGCCGTTTCTTTGCATAGAACCAAAAACACATCAGAGACTATGACCGGAATTTTTTACGGCAGCACGACCGGATCGACCGAGGCCGTCGCACAGGACATCGCCAAACAGCTCGGCATCGCGGATGCCGACGTACACAACGTGGCCGACGCTTCGGCCGACGAAACCGACAAATACGACCTGCTGGTCCTCGGCTCCCCGACCTGGGGCAACGGCGACCTGCAGGACGACTGGTACGGGTTCCTCGACCGGCTGAAGACCCGCGACCTGACCGGCAGGAAGGTCGCCCTGTTCGGCTGCGGCGACAGCGGCTCCTACCCCGACACCTTCTGCGACGCCGTAGGGCTGCTCTACGAGGAGCTGCAACCGACCGGATGCATTTTCGTCGGCTCCTACGAACCCGTGGGATACGACGTCACGGACTCGCTCGTCTGCGCCGACGGCAGGTTCGTAGGGCTGGCCATCGACGAAAGCGCCCCGGACAAGACCGAAGAACGCGTCGCGGCATGGTGCCGGCTGCTCAGAACCGAAGAATAGCCATGAGCGCCGAAGAGTTCCACCGCTACGACTCGATGAAGCTGTTCCTGCACCAGATCTACGAGTTCCGGAAGGGCGTGCGCAACCTCGTGCTCTGCACCATGTGCCGCACGTGCGCCTCGCTGCTCGCCGAACGGCTCGAACGTCAGGGCATCGGCTACCTCATTCAGGAGGTGGCGGGCAGCAAGGTGAACCTCTATTTCGGCAACCGCCGCTGCCTCGATGCCGTAGCGACATTCATCCACAAACCGCTCAACCGGCTCTCGCCCGAGGAGGATTTCATGCTCGGCACCATGCTCGGCTACGACATCGCGGGACAGTGCGAACGCTACTGCAAGCGTCTCCGGGAACAGGCATAGGAATCCGGGTATCCGGACACAAGTCCCGGATGCGGACATACATACGCCCCGCCGCGAGGAACGCTCCGTCCGCCGGAGCCTCTCCCGTACGACGAAACGGCCCCGGAGCGAATCGCTCCGGGGCCGTCTTCTCGCTCCGATCCGGGGTTATCCCAGATAGGACTTCAGGAGCTTCGACCGCGACGAATGACGCAGGCGGCGGATCGCCTTCTCCTTGATCTGACGCACGCGCTCGCGCGTGAGGTCGAACTTCTCGCCGATCTCCTCGAGGGTCATCTCCGAGCAGCCGATGCCGAAGAAATACTTGATGATGTCGCGCTCGCGCTCGGTGAGCGTCTCCAGCGCGCGGTCCACCTCCGTCGAAAGCGACTCGTTAATCAGCCCGCGGTCCGCATTGGGCGAATCGGGATTCACCAGCACGTCGAGCAGCGAGTTGTCCTCGCCGTCGGCGAACGGGGCATCCACCGAGACATGGCGGCCGGCGACACGCAGCGTGTCGGTCACCTTCTCCTTCGGAAGCTCCAGCTCCGAGGCCAGCTCCTCGGGCGACGGCGTGCGCTCGTGCTCCTGCTCGAAGCGGGCGAACGCCTTGTTGATCTTGTTGAGCGAGCCGACCTGGTTCAGCGGCAGACGCACGATGCGCGACTGCTCGGCCAGAGCCTGGAGAATCGACTGGCGGATCCACCACACGGCGTAGGAAATGAACTTGAAACCGCGGGTTTCGTCGAACTTCTCGGCGGCCTTGATAAGCCCCAGGTTCCCCTCGTTGATGAGGTCCGGAAGGCTCAGGCCCTGATTCTGGTATTGTTTGGCGACGGAGACCACGAACCGCAGGTTCGCCTTGGTGAGTTTCTCCAGCGCCTCCTGGTCTCCTTTCTTGATCCGTTGGGCGAGTTCCACCTCCTCCTCGACCGTGATGAGCTCCTCCTTGCCGATCTCCTGCAAGTACTTGTCCAGCGACGCGCTCTCGCGGTTGGTGATGGATTTCGTGATTTTTAACTGACGCATCTTCTTATCTGTACTCCAAAAAAGTTAATCTTCCGCATGAAAAACCCGCCCGGACCGCCGCCGGCTACTCCACAAGCATATAGCTTGCCGAGCGGCCGTTGGGATAGATGCCGTCGATCGAGCGGATCTTCTCGGTCATGCGCTCCATGTCCGAGAGCGAGTAAACCGGCGCGTCGTTGATGTGCGTAATCACGAATCCCTGCTTGACACGGGCACGGGAGAGGATTCCGCCCTGCTTGACGCCGACCACCTGCACGCCGCCCCGAATGTCGAGCTCGCGGCAGAGTTTCGTGCCCGCGTCGGCGAATTTGCCGCCCAAAGCCTCGACCACATCGACGTCCTCCTTGGTGATCAGTTCCGTTTTACCTGCCTTATTACGCAAAGTGACGTCGATTTGTTTCACGTCGCCGTCTCTTTTTACCGACAATTTCACCTTGTCGTTGGGACGGTGGCGTGCGATCTGCTCCTGCAGCGTCGCGGCATCGTTGATTTTCAGACCGTCGATCTCCACGATCACGTCGCCCTTGCGGATGCCCGCCTCCGAAGCCGAGCCGCCCTCGGTCACGCCGGCCACATAGACGCCGCCGATCTCCTTGATGCCGAGTTCCTCGCCCTCGCTGTCGATGAAGTCCTGATCCACGGGACGGAACATGATGCCCAGCATGGCGCGCTGCACGACGCCGTACTCCTTCAGATCGACCACTACCTTGCGCACGATCGACTCCGGAATGGCGAACGAATAGCCGATGTAACTGCCTGTCTGCGATTTGATGAGCGTATTGATGCCCACCAGCTCGCCGTGCGTGTTCACCAACGCGCCGCCCGAGTTGCCGGGATTCACCGCGGCATCGGTCTGGATGAACGACTCGATGCGGAAATCGTTGGGAATGGCCCCCAGATTACGCGCCTTGGCGCTCACGATGCCGGCCGTGATGGTCGATTGCAGGTCGAAGGGCGAACCGATGGCCAGCACCCACTCGCCCAGCCGCAGCGCATCGGACGAACCGAACGGCAGCGTCGGCAGGTCGTCGGCGTCGATCTTCAGCAGCGCCACGTCCGTCGCCGAATCCGTGCCGACGAGCCTGGCGTCGAACGTCCGCCCGTCGTTGAGCTTCACGCGTAGTTTCGAGGCGCCGTCCACCACGTGGTTGTTCGTCACCACATAGCCGTCCTTCGAAATGATGACGCCCGAGCCTCCGGCCCGCTGTTCGCGGTAACGCGGCCGCCCGTCGCCGTAACCGTAGTCCTGCGGAATGCCGAAGAACTCGAGGAACGGGTCGTAGCCGCGGCGCTGCGGCATCTCGACCTGCTGGATGGCCTCGATATTGACCACGGCCTTCACCGCGTTCTCGGCGGCATACGTCAGGTCGGGATACTTGTCGCTCTGGTACGACGTGAAATGCGTGCCCAGCGCCGGGGTGCGCTCCACCTCGCGTTCGATATACTTCACCTCGCCGCCGCGCCCGCCGCTCACGGCCCAGGCCGTCACGCCGCCCGCCGCAGCCGCGACGGCGATAGCTCCCAAAAACAAAAATGCCTTTTTCATAATGAATCGAAATGTTTAGGTTCTAATTATCATTCGGAGGCAACTTCATCCATAAGCGAATCGTTTTTCAAGCCGGGTTTGCAGGACAAACGCACCCGCCCGGCCGGTTAGTATGTCCGTCCGGCACAAAAATCGGGGCATCCCCGACGGACGCCCCGATTCCATTGCCGTACAGACCGTTACAGGCCGAACTCTTTTTTGATGGCATCCACCGCGTCGAGTTTCTCCCAGCCGAAGTACTCGATCTCGCGCTCGGTCTCCGCACCGTTCTCCCAGACCTTCTCCACCCGTTTGTAGGGACGGTTTCCGAAGTGTCCGTAGGAGGCCGTGGCCTCGAAGATCGGGTTTTTCAGCCCGAACCGCTTCACGATGGCCGCCGGACGCAGGTCGAAGAGCCGGCCGACGCGGCGCGCGATCTCGCCGTCGGTCATTCCCGCGATGGCCGCCGGGCGCTCCGAACGGTAGGTATCGACATAGACCGAGAGCGGCTCGGCGATGCCGATGGCGTAGGAAAGTTCCACGAGCACCTCGTCGGCGACGCCCGCCGCCACGAGGTTCTTGGCGATATGCCGCGCGGCGTAGGCCGCCGAACGGTCCACCTTCGAGGAATCCTTGCCCGAGAAGGCGCCGCCGCCGTGCGCGCCCCGGCCGCCGTAGGTATCGACGATGATCTTGCGGCCCGTGAGGCCCGTATCGCCGTGAGGGCCGCCGATGACGAACTTGCCCGTGGGATTCACGTGCAGGATGTAGTCGCCCGTCAGCAGCTCGGAGAGCTTGTCGCCGGCCCGCTCCAGACGCGCCTTGACGCGCGGAATGAGGATCGTGCGCACGTCCTCGCGGATCGTCTCCTGCATCCTGCGCTCGGCCTCCTTCTCCGTGAGGCCCCCGCCCGGAAGGATGAACTCGTCGTGCTGCGTCGAGACGACGATCGTATGCACGCGCAGCGGCTTGCGCGTCCGCTCGTCGTATTCGATGGTCACCTGCGACTTCGAGTCGGGCCGCAGGTAACGCATCACCTCGCCCTCGCGGCGGATCGCCGCCAGCTCCTTGAGAATGACATGCGAGAGGATCAGCGTCGCGGGCATCATCTCGCGCGTCTCGTTGCAGGCGTAGCCGAACATGATCCCCTGGTCGCCGGCCCCCTGCTCCTCCTCGGCCTCGCGCACGACGCCCCGGTTGATGTCGGGCGACTGCTCGTGAATGGCAGACACCACGCCGCACGAGTTGCCGTCGAAGCGGTACTCGCCCTTCGTGTAGCCGATGCGGTTGATGACGCGACGCGCCACGCCCTGCACGTCCACGTACGCCTCCGAGCGCACCTCGCCCGCCACGACCACCAGTCCCGTGGTGCAGAGCGTCTCGCACGCTACCTTCGAGTTGGCGTCGTGACGCAGGAATTCGTCCAGGATGGCGTCGGAAATCTGATCGGAGACCTTATCGGGATGCCCCTCGGACACCGATTCCGATGTAAACAAAAAGCCCATTGTTATCCGTTTTTTAGGGTTAAACGTATAAAATGGGAAAAATTGGCTGTTGGAATAAAAAACGTGCTGTTTTAGCGATTTTTTATTGTGGTTGCAAGCAGTCCAAATCTTTCCACATTCCCCCGCCCGACAGACGGGAGGACAAAGGTACGCATTTTTTCCGGAACCGCAAAATCCGGCCGCGGTTTTCCGCGAAAACGGGAATCCGGCGGAACGGGTCCTCGCCCCGTTTCCGTCGCCGCGCACCGGCATCCGGACCGGCCATGAAACGCCGCCTGCCGACCGCGCCCGGGTTCGCAGAACGAAAAAGCCACCGCGGAAGCGGTGGCTTTCATCATTCATATCGAGGTGCGCCAAAACTACCGCCCCAGCATCTTCTTCACTTCGGCCGCCACGGTCTCGCCGTTGTAACCGAACTTCTCGTCGAGGACCTTGAAGGGGGCCGAATAGCCGAAATGGTTCAAACCGTGGATCGTCCCCGCATCGCCCACGAGGCCCCGCAGGTTCACCTCGAGCCCCGACGTCATGCCGTAACGCGGCAGTCCCGCAGGCAGCACGCTCTCCTGGTAGGATTTGGGCTGGTCGCGGAAAAGCCCCTCGCTCGGAACGCTCACCACACGCACGGGGATTCCCTCCGCCGCGAGCAGCCCGGCGCCCTCGGCGAGCGTCGAGACCTCCGAACCCGACGCGATGAGCACGGCGGCGGGCTTGGCGGCGTCCATCACCACGTATCCGCCCTTGGCTATCTGCGCGGCCTCCTCGCGGCGGCTCGTGGCGAGCGTCTTCAGGCTCCGGATATTCTGACGCGACAGCACGAGCGCCACGGGACGCTGCTCCTCGAGCGCGAGCTTCCACGCCATGACGGTCTCGTCGCCGTCGGCCGGACGCAGCACGAGCATCGACCGCTCGCCGCGGTGATTGCGCACGTGTTCCATCAGCCGGATCTGCGCCTCCTGCTCGACGGGCTGGTGCGTCGGGCCGTCCTCGCCCACGCGGAACGAGTCGTGCGACCAGACGTAGATGACATGCAGGCGCATCAGCGCCGAGAGACGGACGGCCGGCTTCATGTAGTCCGAGAAGACGAAGAACGTGCCGCACACCGGAATCACGCCGCCGTGCAGCGCCATGCCGTTCATCACGCACGCCATCGTCAGCTCCGAAACGCCGGCCTGGAAGAACTGCCCCGAGAAATCGCCCTTCACGAAGGCCCGGGTCTTCTTGAGGAACCCGTCCGTCTTGTCCGAATTGGACAGGTCGGCCGACGAGACGATCATGTTCCCTACCTTCTCGGCGTAAACGCCCAGCACCGCGGCCGAAGCCGCGCGCGTCGCCACGTCGGGCTTCACCTCGATCGTCTTGTAGTCGATCTCGGGAAGCTCGCCCGAGAAGAACCGGTCCATCCTGCGCGCCAGCTCCTTATGCTCCGCGCGCCACGACTTCTCGACGGCGGCCTGCTGCGCGGCCCAAGCCCGCAGCGCCTCGCGCCGCTCGGCGAACACCTCGCGGCTCTCGTCGAAGACGGCGAACGGATGTTCGGGATCGCCCCCCAGATTGCGGATCGTGGCCCCGATGTCCGCCCCGGCGGCCGTGAGCGGCTGGCCGTGCGTCGAGACCTTGTCCTCGAAGCTCTCTCCGGCGGGACCCCGGGCCCCCTTGCCCATCACCGTCCGGCCGATGATGAGCGTCGGCCGCTCCGTCTCGCTCTCGGCGGCGACCAGCGCCTCGCGGATCGCGTTGATGTTGTTGCCGTCGATCGAGAGCACGTTCCAGCCCCACGCCTCGTACTTCATGGCGACGTTCTCGGTGTCCACCTCGTCCACCTTGGTCGAGAGCTGCACGTTGTTCGCATCGTAGTACATGACGAAATTCGAAAGCCCCAGATGCCCCGCGATGCGGCCCACGCCCTGCGAAATCTCCTCCTCGACGCTGCCGTCCGAAATGTAGGCATAGGTCCGGTGCGCCGTCCACTCGCCGAAGCGCGCCGCAAGGAACCGTTCGGCGATCGCGGCGCCCAGCGCCATGGCGTGCCCCTGTCCCAGCGGGCCCGAGGTGTTCTCCACGCCGCGCAGCACGTCCACCTCGGGGTGGCCGGGCGTCACGCTGCCCCACTGCCGGAGCGACTGCAAGTCCTCGGTCGTATAGTGTCCGGCCAGCGACAGCGTCGCATAGAGCATCGGCGACATGTGCCCCGGATCGAGGAAGAAGCGGTCGCGGTGCGGATAGGCCATGTTGTCGGGATCGTATCGCAGGAATTCGGCGAAGAGGACCGTGATGAAGTCGGCGCCGCCCATCGCGCCGCCCGGGTGTCCCGATTTCGCCTTTTCGACCATCGCGGCCGACAGGATGCGGACGTTGTCGGCGACGCGCGTAAGTTTGGAATTTGTAGAAGACATGAAGTTAGCGTTTTATAAGTTCTGTATATCTTGTCGGTCCGTTCGGCGGAGCGGCGTCGGGAACCGGCCGGGGTCTCTCCGGCCGGACCGTCCCCGGGGCGTCATCCCACCTGCTTGAGCTCCCGCATGTTCGCCTTCTCGACCTTCTTCCGGGCGTAAGGCAGCGAAACGGTGAATTTCCGCGTGTCGGTCGAAGGCAGCTCGAACATGGTGTCCATCATGATCGCCTCGCAGATCGAACGCAGGCCGCGGGCGCCGAGCTTGAACTCGACGGCCTTGTCCACGATGTAGTCGAGCACCTCCTCGTCGAAGGTAAGCTCCACGCCGTCCAGCTCGAAGAGCCGCACGTACTGCTTGACGATGGCGTTCTTCGGCTCCGTGAGGATCGAACGCAGCGCCGCCTTGTCGAGCGGCTGCATGTAGGTCAGCACCGGAAGACGGCCCACCAGCTCGGGAATCAGCCCGAACGACCGGAGGTCCTGCGGCGTGACGTACTGCATCAGGTTGCCGCGGTCGATCGGATCGGCATTGAGCCGTCCGTAACCCATGGCGCGCGTATTGAGCCGCTGGGCGATGCGTTTCTCGATCCCGTCGAACGCGCCGCCGCAGATGAAGAGGATGTTGCGCGTATCGACCTGGACGAATTTCTGCTCGGGATGCTTGCGGCCGCCCTGGGGCGGAACGTTCACCACCGTGCCTTCGAGAATCTTGAGCAGCGCCTGCTGCACGCCTTCGCCCGAGACGTCGCGCGTGATGGAGGGGTTGTCGCCCTTGCGGGCGATCTTGTCGATCTCGTCGATGAAGACGATGCCGCGCTCGGCCTGCGCCACGTCGTAGTCGGCCACCTGCAACAGCCGCGAGAGGATGCTCTCGACGTCCTCGCCCACATAGCCCGCCTCCGTGAGGACCGTCGCATCGACGATCGTGAAGGGAACCTTCAGCAGCCGGGCGATCGTGCGGGCCATGAGCGTCTTGCCCGTGCCCGTGGGCCCCACCAGGACGATATTCGACTTGTCGAGCTCCACCTCGTTCTCCTTCGGGGCGTACATGAGCCGCTTGTAGTGGTTGTAAACCGCCACGGACATGTAACGCTTCGCCGCGTCCTGCCCGATGACGTACTGGTCGAGGAACGCCTTGATCTCGGCCGGTTTGAGCAGCTCCTCCATCCTGAGCGGAGCCGCGGCGGCGCGCTGCCGTCCCGGAACGATGTCGTTGTCGAGCATGATCTTGTAGCCGTTCTCGATGCACTTGTTGCAGATCGAGGCGCCGTTCGCTCCCTGGAACATGATCTCCACCTCCGAGCGCCGGGCGCCGCAGAACGAGCAGTTGTCGCCGCCGCGGGAGGCATTGTTGTTGCCGTTTTTATTCTGTGCCATGCAAGGTTACTTTTCGCGTTTGGAGAGCACTTCGTCGATCAGGCCGTACTCCTTGGCCTCCCTGGCCGACAGCCAGTGGTCGCGGTCGGCGTCCTTCTCGATCTTGCGGATCGAGACGCCCGAATGCGCCGCGAGGATCTCATACAGCTCGCGTTTGGTCTTCAGTATCTCGCGGGCCGTGATCTCGATGTCCGAGGCCTGCCCCTGCGCCCCGCCCAGCGGCTGATGGATCATCACCCGCGAGTGCGGCAGCGCCGAACGCTTGCCCTTGGCGCCCGCCGCGAGCAACACGGCGCCCATCGAGGCCGCGAGGCCCGTGCAGATGGTCGCCACGTCGGAGCTGACCAACTGCATCGTGTCGTAGATGCCCAGCCCGGCCGAGACGGACCCGCCGGGCGAGTTGATATAGATCTGGATGTCCTTCTCCGGATCGACCGACTCGAGGAACAGCAACTGCGCCTGAATGATATTGGCCGCATCGTCGTAGATCGGGGCGCCGAGGAAGATGATGCGGTCCATCATCAGACGCGAGAAGACGTCCATCGTGGCGACGTTGAGCTGCCGCTCCTCGATGATCGTCGGCGAGACGTATGCGGCGCTCGCCGAGCGGAAATCGTGCAGCCTGAGCGAGCCGATGCCGCAGTGCAGCCGGGCGTATTTTTCAAATTCGGAAGTCATGTCAATTTCGTTTTCAGTCAAAAAAAGGACTTTGCAAACTTCAAGCCTGCAAAGTCCAAAGATAGGTATTTTTTCGCAGAGTTCCGAGCCTTTTTGCGAATGCAGTCATCATTCCGCCGTTTTATCGCTGTTTTTCCGGCCCGGAAAGAGGGCGGAAACCGCCCTGTCGCCGGGTATCCCCCCCCCGAAAGCACGGCTCCGGCAGCCTGTTTCCGGCCGCGGGAGAGACCGGCGGCCCCGTGCTAAAGCGCCTGCGCCAGCTTGGCGAAATCGTCGGCGGAGACGGACTTCTCCGTCACCTTGACCTTCGACTTCACGTCCTCGACGACCTTCGTCTCGTAGAGCTTCTCGTAAATCTTCTGCCCCTGCTCCTTGTCGGCGAGAATCTTCCCTGCGTAGCCGGCGAGCATGTCCTCGGGAGCCGACGGCATGCCGTACTGCGCGAACTGCGCGGCGGCCAGCGCCTTGGCTTCGGCCTCGGCCTCCTCCTTGCTCACCGAGAGGTTGTCGGCCTTGATGAAGTGCTTCTGGAGGTAATTCCACGTGAACATCTTGAGGAACTGGTCGAAATCCTTCTCGATCTCCTCCATCGTGAACTTGCCCTCGTTGATGGTGTAGAGCCAGCGCTTGAGGAACGCCTCGGGCATCTTCAGGCCGGCCTTCTTGACCAGGTAGTTGCGCACCTCGAGCGTAAAGAGGTAGTCGCTCTCGCGGCGCAGCTCCGACTCGATCTGGGCGTCGATGAACTTCTCGAACTCCTCGGCCGTCTTGACGTTGCCCGCGGGGAAAGCCATCTTGAAGAACTCCTCGTTGAGCTCCGGCTCGGCGAACTTGCGGATCTTGGTGATCTCCAGTTCGAACTCGGGATTGATGCCCTCCAGCTCGTGCTCCTTGACCTGAAGGCAGGCGGCGCGCTGCGAAGGGTTCTTGTAGAGCTCATTGACGTTCACCTTCGTCTTGAAGCCCACCTTCTTGCCGACGAAGGGCTTGCGCTCCTCCTCCGACATGGAGATCAGCCCCACGTAAGCGTCCTCGACCTTCATCTCGCCGTTGTCGAGCGTCACGGTCAGCGCCTCGTCCGAAGAGACCTTCTCGGCGTCCACCAGACGGCCGAAGCGGCGCAGGAAGTTCGAGCGGTAGTCCTCGTGCATCTTCTTGTCCACCTTGATCTTATGGTAGGTCAGCTTGTCCTTGTCCGAAAGCTCCAGCTTGATCTCGGGAGCCTCGCCGATCTCGAACACGAACTCGAACTCGGTTCCGTTCTCGAAATCGAAGTCGCCCTGCTCCTCGGAAGGGATGACGTCGCCCAGGTAGTCGATGTTCTCCTTCTGGAGGTATTCGAAGACGGAGTTCGACGCCTTGCGGTACGACTGCTCAGCCAGCACGCCCTTGCCGTACATTTTCCTGATGAGGCTCATCGGAACCATGCCCGGACGGAAACCCGGGACGTTGGCCTTGCGCTTGTACTCGCGCAGCGCCTTGTCGACCTCCTGCGCATAATCCTGCTCGCCCACCGTAACCTTGATGAGCGAGGTGTTCTGCTCGCGTTGTTCTCTTACGATATTCATATTGAATCGGTTGTTATTTTGTTTCTTACCTCTCGGAATCGGCCTGCAAAGATACGAAATAAAGAATTAACGGCAATGCGAATCCGACAAATATTTTCCTCCGCCTCTCCGCGCCGCGCACCGGGCGGAAGGCCGCTGCGGGGAATCCCCGCCGGGGGCGACGGCGCGCCGTTACTCCGCGAGCCAGCCGCGCAGCGTGGCGACGGCCTCGCGGCGCATCGAGTCGGGCAGCGTGGCGATCCGCGTGCGGTGGCTGCCGCCGGGCTGCACGAAGGCCTTCATGTTGCGCTTGCCGGGCGTCGCGGCCCACGCCGCGCCGGGAGCCGTCCACGGATCGTCGCCGCCGTAAATGAAGATCATCCGCGGGTCGTTCCTCTTCAGGTAGCGGGTGATCTTGCGGCCGAGTTTCTTCGAGAACTTCGTACCCCGCAGCTCCTCGGGCAGAAACAGCCGGCGCAGGTAGTCCCGCGTATCGACCGACGTGTACTCGCGGAACGGCTCGGCATCGTAGGGATAGTAGCCCAGTTCGCGGGCCGCCTGCACGAAGAAGGGCGCCTGCGCGTTGCCGGAGGAGAAGTAGTCGGGTCCGGCATTGGCCACGAGGAAATCGAGCACCTCCTCGTCGGAAGCCTCCGCCGAAGGGAGCTTCTCCGGATCGAATCCCCACTGCCACAGGGAGAACCCCAGCTCCAGGGTGCAGTAGTCGAAAATCTCCTCCACGGGGACCCGGAACGCGTAACCCTTCTGCTCGCAGACCGCGCGGAAGCCGGGCATCAGATCGGCCTTGCGGCGGAAAACCTCCCGCTGAAACTCCCGGACAGCGGCGCGGCTCTCCGCCGTGCCGACCTGCGCGAGGAACGGCGCGAAGCGCTTGTCCTCCACGGCATGGCACACCGGGCCCACGTAGGGCACGTAAATATCCACGTCACCGGGGAAATAGGCCGCATAGAGCATCGTCGTCGTGCCGCCCTTGCTGATGCCCGAGGCGATCCACTTGCCGGGGTACAGCTCGCCGAAGAGCGTCCGGATGCGGTGCAGGTCGCAGGCCGAATTCTCGGCCGTCAGGTAGCGCCAGTCCAGCGGCTCGGGAGTCGAGCGGTCGAAATAGCGGTGCTCGACGAAGACGATGTTCGTATCGAAAAGCTCCGACAGCTCGTCGCGGTACTTCTCGGGCAGCGCGAAGTTGGCGTCGTAACCCTGCGTGATGAGCACCGTGGGACGGTCCCATCCGACGTGCATCACCACCACGCGCTGCAAGAAGCTTCCCCGCTCAGGATGGCGCCAGTCGAGCGGCTGCGTCAGCATCACCTCGTACTTCCCGGCGAACTCGCCCGCCGGCAGGGCTTTCGTCTCCTCGACGCCTTCGAGCGCGGCGATGCGCTGCCCGACCCGGCCGCCGTCGGCTCCCGACGCCGCGAGGGAGACCGTCGTGAACAGGAGACACAAAAGAGTCAGTCGTTTCCACATAGTATCGTTCGGATCAAAGGTTTGAACGGACAAAGATAGGTAAAATTCACCGCTTCGCAATACAAATATGCAGCTCCGGCGCGGAACTATGCCGCAAAAAACGTATCTTTGCACGATTATTCTCCATCGCATACATGAACAGAACCGCATATCTGCTCGCCGCCGCGCTGCTGCTGGCTTCCTGCGGCGGCTCCGCGGCCCGCACCGGACGCGCCGGGGACACGACGCGCACGGCCGCGGCGGCCGAACCCGTCCACTACACCTACCGCGTGAAGGCGGTCCATCCCCATTCGACCTCGGCCTACACGCAGGGGCTGTTCTTCGCCGGAGGACTGCTGTGGGAAGGCACGGGGCAGTACGGGCAGTCGGTCGTGCAGCGGACCGACCTGGCGACGGGACGCACGGAGGTGCTCTTCCGGCTCCCCCGCTCGGAGTTCGGCGAAGGCATCGCGCTCGTCGGCGGCGAACTGTTCCAGCTCACCTGGCAGTCGAACACGGCCCACGTTTACGACCCGGAGAAACGCACCGGGCTACGCGACCACCGCTACGCCGGCGAGGGGTGGGGGCTGACGACCGACGGCGAGAAACTCTACATGACCGACGGCACGGCGAATCTCTACACGATCGACCCGGCGACGTTCCGCCGCGAAAGGCGCACGACCGTCACGCTCCGGGGCGAACCCGTGGAGCTGCTCAACGAGCTGGAGTGGATCGACGGCCGCATCTGGGCCAACGTTTACACGACCGACCAGATCGTCATCATCGACCCGGCGACGGGCCGCGTGGAGGGGATCGTCGATCTGCGGGGGCTGCTGCCCGACGAAGACCGCACGCCCGGAACCGACGTGCTGAACGGCATCGCCTACGACGCCGCCACGGGCCGCATCTTCCTCACGGGCAAGAACTGGAGCAAACTCTTCGAGATCGAGCTCGTCCGCCAATAGGCCGCACGGATGCGGCCGCGGACGGCCGCCGCTGCGCACGGACGCCGCCGGACGGCGAAAAAAACACGGAAACGGAACATGACAAGCAACAAACTATACGACTGCCTCGACGAGCGCATCCTGCTGCTCGACGGCGGATTCGGCACGATGGTGCAGGGCTACGGCCTCGGCGAGGAGGAGTACCGCGGAGAGCGGTTCCGCCGCTGGGAGGTGCAGCTCAAGGGGTGCAACGACCTGCTTGCGCTGACCCGCCCCGACACGGTGCGCGAGATTCACGAAAAATACCTTCGGGCCGGGGCCGACATCATCACGACCGACTCGTTCAACGCCAACGCCGTGTCGCTGGCCGACTACCGCCTGGAGGGACTGGCCTACGAGATTTCGAAGGCCGCGGCCGCCGTGGCCCGCCGGGCGGCGGACGCCTTCACGGAGCGCAACCCGCTCAAGCCGCGGTTCGTGGCCGGCTCGATGGGCCCGACGAACCGCACCGCCTCGATGTCGGCCGACGTGGCGGACCCCGCGGCGCGCGAAGTGACGTTCCGCCGGCTCGCCGAAGCCTACACGGAGCAGGCGCGGGGCCTGCTGGACGGCGGCGCGGACATCCTGCTGATCGAGACCGTCTTCGACACGCTCAACGCCAAGGCGGCCCTCTACGCCATCGACACCCTCTGCGCCGAACGGGGGCAACGGGTTCCCGTCATGGTCTCCGGCACGCTGGCCGACGCCAGCGGCCGCACCCTCTCGGGACAGACCGTCGAAGCCTTCGCCGTCTCCGTGTCGCACGCGCGCCTGCTCTCCGTGGGGCTCAACTGCGCCTACGGAGCCAGACAGCTGCTCCCCTACCTCGAACGGCTCGCCGCCGTGGCCGGCGTGCGCGTCTCGGCGCACCCCAACGCCGGCCTGCCGAACGTCATGGGCGGCTACGACGAGACCCCCGCGATGTTCGCCGAGGACGTGGGCGAATACATGCGCCGCGGGCTGGTCAATATCGTGGGAGGCTGCTGCGGCACGACGCCGGCGCACATTTTCGAACTGTCGAAGATCGTCGGCGGCTACGCCCCGCGGCCGCTGCCCGCACCGCGGCACGAAACGGTGCTGAGCGGTCTGGAGCCGCTGCGGATCGTCCCCGAGGCGAACTTCATCAACGTCGGCGAACGCACGAACGTCGCCGGATCGGCCCGTTTCGCCCGCCTCGTGCGCGAAGGCAACTACGAGGAGGCGCTCTCGGTGGCCCGCGCGCAGGTCGAGGCCGGGGCGCAGATCGTGGACGTCTGCATGGACGACGGCCTGATCGACGGTCCGCAGGCCATGCGCACGTTCCTCAACCTGATGGCCTCGGAGCCCGAGATCGCCCGCGTGCCGGTGATGATCGACTCGTCGAAGTGGGAGGTGCTGCAGGCCGGGCTGGAGGCGACGCAGGGCAAGGCCGTGGTGAACTCCATCTCGCTCAAGGAGGGCGAGGCGGAATTTCTGCGCCGCGCCCGGGAGATCCGCCGCTACGGCGCCGCCGCGGTGGTGATGCTTTTCGACGAGCGGGGGCAGGCCGACACCTTCGAGCGCAAGACGGAAGTGGCCGAGCGGGCTTACGCGCTGCTCACCGGCGACGGATTCCCGCCCGAAGACATCGTATTCGACCCCAACGTGCTGGCCGTGGCCACGGGAATCCCCGAACACGACGGCTATGCCAAAGCCTTCATCGACGCGACGCGCTGGATCAAGGAGCACCTCCCCCACGCGAAGGTCTCGGGCGGGGTGTCGAACCTCTCGTTCGCCTTCCGCGGCAACAACGCCGTGCGCGAGGCGATGCACTCGGCGTTCCTCTACCACGCCATCCGGGCCAGAATGGACATGGGCATCGTCAATCCGCAGATGCTCCGCGTTTACAGCGAGATCGAACCCGAACTGCTCTGCCGCGTCGAGGACGTGATCCTCTGCCGCCGGGCCGACGCCGCGGAGCGGCTCACGGAGTACGCCCACGAGGTGCAGCAGACGGCCCAGGCACAGCCGCAGGCTCCCGACGCATGGCGTGCGGGGACGCTCGAGGAGCGTATCGGGCACGCGATGCTTAAGGGCGTGGCCGACTACGTGGAACAGGACGCACTGGAGGGTTACGAAACGCTGGGAAGCCCGATGGCGGTGATCGACACGCTGCTGATGCCCGCGATGGAGCGGGTCGGAGCCCTCTTCGGCGAGGGGAAAATGTTCCTGCCGCAGGTAGTGAAGACCGCCCGCGTGATGAAGCGCGCCGTGGCGGCGCTGACGCCCTACATCGAACGAGGAGCGGAACAGGCGCCGCACAGCGCCGGCAAGGTGCTCATCGCCACGGTCAAGGGCGACGTGCACGACATCGGCAAGAACATCGTCTCGGTAGTGATGGCCTGCAACGGCTACGAAATCCGCGACCTGGGCGTGATGGTCGAATCGGAACGCATCGTGGACGAAGCCGTGGCATGGGGCGCGCAGTGCATCTGCCTGAGCGGACTGATCACCCCGTCGCTCGACGAAATGGCGCACGTCTGCGAGGAGCTGGAGCGCCGCAGGCTGCGCATTCCGGTCATCATCGGCGGCGCGACGACCTCGGACCTCCACACGGCGGTCCGGATCGCCCCGGTCTATTCGGGCGTCGTGGTCCACTCGGCGAACGCCAGCCGCAACAGCCAGATTCTCGCACGGCTGCTCGGTCACGGCGGCGAGCGGTATGCCGCCGTCGTGAAGGCCGGGCAGGAGACCCTGCGCGGCGAATACCTCCGGCGGGAGGCCGCGCGCGAACTCGTTCCGATCGCCGAGGCGCGCAGGAACGCCCGCCGCACCGCGCCGCACCGTCCCGTGCGGCCGCTCCACCCGGGGCGGATGGTCTTCCCCGACTACGACGTGGCCGACGTCGAACCCTACATCGACTGGAACTTCTTCTTCCCCGCCTGGGGCATGAAGGGCCGCTACCCGGAGATTCTGGACCACCCCGAACAGGGGCCCGAGGCGCGCAGGCTCTTCGACGACGCGCAGGCGCTGCTGGCGCGCATCCGCGACGAACGGCTGCTGACGTTGCAGGCCGTCGCGGGCATCTTCCCCGCCCGTGCGGAGGGCGACGACATCCGGGTGACGGACAGCAAGGGGCGCGAACGGACCCTGGCGATGCTCCGCAACCAGACGCGCGGCGAGGAGAACCGCTCGCTGGCGGACTTCATCGCTCCGGAAGGGGACTGGATCGGCTGTTTCGCCGTGACGGCCGGCATCGGGCTGAAAGAGCTCGCGGAGCGGTTCCGCGCGGAGGGCGACGACTATTCGGCGATCATGGCCAAGCTGCTGGCCGATCGCCTGACGGAGGCTTTCGCCGAGGCCGTGCACGCCTTCGTGCGGCGGCAAATGTGGGGCTACGAACAGGGCGACCCGCTCCCTCCCGGGCGGATCGTCCGCGGCGAATACCGGGGCCGCCGCATGGCCTTCGGCTATCCCGCCTCGCCCGACCACTCGCTCAAACGGGAGGTCTTCGATCTGCTCGCGGTGGAGATCACGACGGGGATGCGCCTGACGGAGAACTGGATGATCTCCCCGGGCGAGGCGCTCTGCGGACTGTTCTTCGCCGACGCGGAGTACTTCTCCGTGGGCCGGATCGACGCAGAACAACTCCTGGACTACGCCCGCCGCAGGGGCATGGAGGCCGGGGAAGTGAAAAAAATCATTCCGAACAACATCCGATGAACGTACCAGAGATCATAAACGAAGCCATCGCCGCCGGACGCACCCGGTTCGCCTTCGAGCTGCTGCCGCCGCTCAAGGGGGACGGGATGCAGAAGATTTTCGCGGCCATCGACCCGCTGATGCCCTTCGACCCGGCCTATATCAACATCACCTACCACCGCGAGGGTATCAAGGAGACCGCGCTCCCGGACGGCGGCATCGAATGGCACGTCGTGCGCCGCCGTCCCGGCACGGTGGGCATCTCGGCCGCCATCCAGCACCGCTACGGCGTGGAGGTGGTCCCGCACCTGATCTGCGGGGGCCTCTCGAAATACGACATCGAGGACACGCTCATCGACATGGATTTCCTCGGGCTGCACAACGTGCTGGCGCTGCGCGGCGACCGGTCGCAGAACGAACGGCGGTTCATGCCCCACCCGCAGGGACACGCCCACGCGGCGGACCTCGTGCGGCAGATCGCGGCGATGAACCGCGGGGAGTTCGTGGACGGCGAAGTGGAGGAGTGCCACCACTCGAAATTCTCGATCGGCGTGGCCGGCTACCCCGAAGTGCATTTCGAGGCCCGCGACGTGACGAGCGACATCCGCCACCTCAGGGAGAAGATCGACGCCGGGGCGGAGTACGTCATAACGCAGATGTTCTTCGACAACAGCCGCTACTTCGACTTCGTGCGCCGCTGCCGCGAGGCGGGCATCGTCGTGCCGATCATCCCGGGCCTCAAGCCGATCTCGACGCTGCGCCACCTGGAGGTGCTGCCCGAAACCTTCGCCGTGACGCTGCCCGAAGAGCTGGTCCGCGAAGCGAAGGCGCACCCGGAGCACGTGCGCGAAGTGGGCGTGGAGTGGACCGTCGCCCAAAGCCGCGAACTGATGGCCGCAGGCGTCCCCGTGCTCCACTACTATACGATGAGCCGCACGACCAACATCCAGCAGATCGTGAAGGCCCTCTTCTGAGAGGGTCCGGCCGCAAAAGAGACGACAGACCAAACCGATACGAAATGACACCCGTCGAATTCCGCCGCCGGCTGCACGCGCATCCCGAACTCTCGTTCCGGGAGGACGGCACGGCGGCATTCATCGCAGAACAGCTCGCAGAGCTGGGCATCGAACACCGCACGATAGCCCGGACGGGCATTCTGGCACGCATCCCGGGACGCCGGACGACGCCGGGCGACCGGCGGGCCGTGGTGCTGCGCGCCGACATCGACGCCCTGCCGATCGCCGAGCGGACCGGATTGGCGTACAGCTCCCGGAACGCAGGAGTGATGCACGCCTGCGGACACGACGTGCACGCGGCGGTGCTCTTCGGCGTCCTGCAACGCCTGGCCGCCGATCCCGACTTCGGCGGCACGCTCCTCGGGCTGTTCCAGCCCGGCGAGGAGTGCAACCCCGGAGGCGCCTCGCTGGTGCTGGCCGAGGACCCGTTCGGGGAGTACGACATCCGGGCGGTGATCGGCGAGCACGTGGAGCCGCAGCTCGAAGTCGGCACGCTGGGATTCCGCGCCGGGAAGTACATGGCCGCGAGCGACGAGCTGCGCCTCCGGGTCCGCGGCACGGGCGGCCACGGCGCGCTGCGCAGCCAGCTCAGGGACCCCGTGGCGGCGGGCGCCGAGCTGCTGACGCGCCTCGTCGCGCTCAACGGCGAGGAGTGCGTGCTCTCGGTGGGCCGCGTGCAGGCCGATGGGGCGACGAACGTCGTGCCCGACGAACTGTACATGGAGGGCACGCTGCGCACCTTCGACGAACGCGAGCGCGAAATCATCCACCGCCGCATCGCCAACATCGCCGCGGACATCGACAAACGCCACGGCGTGCGCACCGACGTCGGGATCGGCCGCGGCTATCCGTGCGTGGTGAACGACGAAATCCTCGTCAAACGGGCCGTGGCGCTGGCCCAAGAGACGGGGCTGAAGGTCGAGATGCTCCCGCTGCGCACCACGGCCGAGGATTTCGGGTTCTACTGCCGCGTCTATCCGTCGCTGTTCTACCGGCTGGGGGTGGGCGCCGCCGCAGGACGCCCCCACACGTCCTCATTTTCCCCCGACGAGGGGGCCATCGACGCGGGCATCGGCTTCATGGGCCGCCTGGCGTTGCAAATACTCAACAGACAATGAAAAAGCAAAACACCCGCCGCACTCAGCGAAGCGCGGCGAAGACGGACCGGACGTCCGTGATACTGAATCTTTTCCGCGAGGCTCCCAACAACAAGTTCTCGCTCAAGCACCTGGCCTCGGCCTCGGGAGGCGCCTCGAAGGAGGGCCGCCGCGAGACGCTCGAAATCCTCGGGCGGCTCTTCGAGGAGGGGATCGTCGAGGAGTGCGCACGGGAGAAGTACCGCCTCACGCAGAAGCACCTGCCCCACTACGAGGGCGTGGCCGACATGACCTCCTCGGGCGCGGTGTACGTGCGGGTCGAAGGGCTCGAAAACGATATTTTCGTCAATCAGCGCAACGCCTCCAACGCCCTCGACGGCGACCGCGTGGAGGTGGCCGTGATGCACCGCGGCCGCGACGGGAAACTCGAAGGCCAGGTCACGCGCATCGTCGAACGCAACCGTAAGCCCTACGTGGGTGTGGCGGAGGTGGGCGCGCACCAGATCTTCGTGCGCGCCGACTCGCGCCGGATGCCCATGGACATCTACCTGTCGAAACGCACGTGCCCCGACATCCGCGACGGCGAGAAGGTCGTGGTGCGCATCGCCGACTGGCAGCCGGGCAGCAAAAGCCCCGTGGGCGAGCTGGTCGAGCGGCTGGGCATGGCCGGCAACAACGATACGGAGATGCACGCCATTCTGGCCGAATACGAACTCCCCTACCGCTTCGAGGAGGAGGTCGAGCGGGCCGCCGGGGCCATCGACGCCCGGATCACGGCCGGGGAGATCGCCTCGCGGCGCGACTTCCGCGACACGGTGACCTTCACCGTGGACCCGGCCGACGCCAAGGACTTCGACGACGCGCTGTCGGTGCGCAGGGTGCGCGACGGCGTGTGGGAGATCGGCGTGCACATCGCCGACGTCACGCACTACGTCCGCCCGCACTCGACGATCGACGACGAGGCCGTAGAGCGCGGCACGTCGGTCTATCTGGTGGACCGCACCGTGCCGATGCTGCCCGAGCGGCTCTCGAACGAGCTCTGCTCGCTGCGCCCCAACGAGACGAGTCTCTGTTTCTCGGCGGTCTTCACGCTCGACGAGAACCTCGAGATTCTCGACGAATGGTTCGGCCGCACGGTGATCCACTCCGACCGCCGCTTCACCTACGCCGAGGCGCAGGAGGTGATCGAGACGGGCCGCGGCGACTACGCCGAGGAGATTCTGACGCTCAACCGTCTGGCCCAGGGACTGCGCCGCCAGCGGTTCCGCAACGGCGCGATCTCGTTCGACCGCGAGGAGGTGAAATTCCGGCTCGACGAGAACGGCAGGCCGCTGGGCATCTACTTCAAGGAGCAGAAGGAATCGAACCAGATGATCGAGGAGTTCATGCTGCTGGCCAACCGCCGCGTGGCGGAGTTCTGCAGCCACCGCCGCAGCGAAAAGGGCCGTGCCGTGCCGCGCACGATGGTCTATCGCGTGCACGACACCCCGAGCGAGGAGAAGCTCGACCGGTTCCGGCAGTTCATCCTCCGCTTCGGCCACGTCTTCAAAGCCTCGAAAGGCCGCGCCGTCGCCAGGGAGATGAACAAGCTCTTCGCGCAGATCAAGGGTTCGACCGAGGAGAACGCCGTTTCGACGATGGCCGTGCGCGCCATGGCCAAAGCCTACTACTCGACCGACAACATCGGCCACTACGGACTGGCGTTCCCCTGCTACACGCACTTCACGTCGCCCATCCGCCGCTATCCCGACATGATGGTGCACCGCCTGCTGGCGCACTACCTCGCCGGGGGCAAATCGGCGGACAAGGCCGAAATCGACGCCCTGTGCGAACGGGCGTCGGACCGCGAGGTGATCGCCGCGGAGGCCGAACGCGCCTCGATCAAATACAAGATGGTCGAATTCATGAAGGAGCACATCGGCGAGGAGTTCGAGGGCCACATCTCGGGCCTCACGGAGTGGGGCGTCTATGTGGAGCTGGACGAGACGCACATCGAGGGCATGTCGTTCCTGCGGGACATCGAAGGCGACTACTTCTCCTTCGAGGAGACGACCTACGAAATCGTCGGCCGCGCCACGGGCCGCCGCCTCACGCTGGGCGACGCCGTGCGCATCCGCGTCAAGCGCGCCGACTTGCAGAAGCGGCAGCTCGACTTCGAGCTGCTGCTGCCCGGAGCCCCGGCCCGGCACAAGGGCGGAGACCCCGATTTCCACGGGTCGCGCGGCAGCCACACCGCCGGCGGGAACGGGGCCGGGTCACGCGGCCGGAACGGCGGCGGATCGCACCGCTCGTCGCGCCGGAAAGGAAGGTAGGCCTTCGGCCGGAAAGGCTTGAGGGAACGCCCCGAAGAACGCAGCGCATTCCGGAACCGCACGGCGTATGCCGGACAAATATCCGGATGTCCCGAAAACGGCGATCGCCCCTGCCGCACGATTGTGGCAGGGGCGATCGGTTTCCGGAGGACCCGGCCGCCCGGAGACCCGGCGGGCCTACTCGATCACGGCGGCCCAGCCGCCGTTGCGTACCATCTTCACGGGAATCCGCGTCGAGGCATCGACGATGCGGACGCGGCGCCTGTAATCCATGGCCTGGAGATCGGCATTCACGCCGTCCTCGAACGAAGTCATGCGGAACTTGCGGCCCGCGGGCAGGAAATCCAGCGCGATCTCCGTCTCGAAAGGTTCGTTGTTCGTGAATCCGCCGACGTACCACTTCGCCCCCTTGCGGCGCGCCACGACGAGCTGTTTGCCGCACGCGGCATGCAGGACGCGCAGTTCGTCCCACGTCGTAGGAACCGAGGCGATGAACTCCGCCGAAGACCGTTCGCGTTCATAGGCCATGGGGCTGTCGGCGAGCATCTGCAACGGAGCCTCGAAGAGCACGTACAGCGCCAACTGGTAGGCCCGGGTTCCCGATCCCATCGGATTGGAGTTGGTCGAACGGTTCTCCTCGGGCTGCGCGGAGAGCATCGCGCCGGGCGTGAAGTCCATCGGCCCCACGGCGTTGCGGATGAACGGCAGCAGGTTGCTGTTCTCGGGCTGGCAGCGCGCCCCCTGCTCCATGCCGAGCACGCCCTCGTAATTGACGAGGTTGGGGTAGGTCCGGAAAAGCCCCTTCGGAGTGTAGGAGCCGTGCCAGTCCACCAGCAGGCGGTGTTCCGCGGCGCAGCGCGTCACACGCTCGTAATAGGAGACCATCCACTGATCGCTGCGGTCCATGAAGTCGATCTTCACGCCCGCAATGCCCCACTCCTCGAGCTGCCCGAAGAGGCGCTCCATGTCGCGCTCGACGGCCAGCCACGTGAGCCAGAGTATGATCCGGACGCCGCGCTGCCCGCCGTAGGCGACCAGCTCCTCGAGGTCGAGGTTCGGATTGGGGCGGAACACGTCGGTCGTAGATGCCGACCACCCCTCGTCCATGATGATATAGGGAATGCCGTACTCGGCGGCGAAGTCGATGTAACGGCGGTAGGACTCCGTATTGCGTCCGGCGCGGAAATCGACGCCCGTAAGACGCATGCCGTTCCACCAGTCCCAGCTCACCAAACCGGGCTGCACCCAGCTCCAGTCCCGCTCGGCGGCCGGTTCGGCCAGCAGCCACACCAGCTCCTGCCGGACGAGATCGGCATCTTCGCGCGCCACGGCGGCCACCCGCCACGGGAACGTGCGTGCACCCTCCGTCCGGGCGATATAGGTCTCCTCCGAAAGGATTTCGAGGCTCCGGTCGTTCTTGGGCCCGTACTCCTTCGGCACGCGCGGGAAGGTCGCCGTGAAGCCTCCCCTGCCGTCGCCGCGGAGGAACATGCAGGGATAGTCGCGCAGATCGGACTCCGCGAGCAGCACCTTGCGGCCCGAAGGCTCGGCCGTCAGCACCGGAAGGTAGGTCATACGGCCGTCGGGACCGAAGGCGGAGAGTTGCCGGAGGGTGTAAGGCTCCTCGTACATCGAGTTGAACCCGCCGACCTCCGAAAGCCACGCCTCGCTGCCCGAGGGCAGCGTGAAGCGCACGCGCTCCTCCATGACGTCGATGCCGCCCGGAAACGAGGTCACGAAGCGGTAGGCCGCGCCCTCGTCGAAGAGGCGGAACTCCAGCGCGTAGCCGCCCGCGAAGTCGAGCCGCACGGCATTGTAGCGATTGCGCACCCCGGCGTTTTTCGTGGGGTTGATCCGTTGCAGCAGCTCGTCGGCCGACGAGCGCGACACACGGCGCAGGCGGGGCCGTTCGCCCAGCGTGCGGTCCGCGAGCCGGAGCGCGAGGCCCTCGCCGCCCAGCACCGCGTCGTCGCCGTCGCGCAGCGTGTAGTCGATCCGGTCGGTCACCTCGACCGTAAGGCGAAGCCGGCCATCGGGCGACGCGACTTCGATGGGTTTCGCCTGCGCCGCACCGCCCAAAAGCAATGCGCAGCAGACTGACAACAGTCTCTTCATATCGTAAAATTTAGGTAGTCATACGGAATCTCACGCCGTCGGTCCGCACGGCGGCGCCGTCAACCGCCCCGGCGCCGGGGAACGGTCCGGCAACGGGCCTCACTCGATCACGATCGAATTGAGCAGATCGGCCTTGCCTTCGTTCACCAGCTTGAGGATCAACTCGCCGAAGAGCGTGTTCTGCCAGGCGAACCACGCACGGGTGAAGTTCGCGGGATCGTCCTTGTGGAACGACTCGTGCATGAAGCCCGTGCCGGCGTCGGTGGTCATCAGCGACTCGATGCAGCGCTTGATCTCGGCGTCGTCCTGCGACGTGAAGGCCTTCATCATGATACTCATGGGCCACACCATGTCGTATCCCACGTGCGGACCGCCGATGCCCTCACCCGCCGTGCCGCGGAAGAAATAGGGGTTCGATTCGCTCCAGACGAACCGGCGGGTATTCTGATAAACCGGGTCGTTCACGTCCACGTCGCCCAAATAGGGCATCGCCAGCAGCGACGGCACGTTGGCGTCGTCCATGAGGAAACGGTTGCCGTATCCGTCCACCTCGAAGGCGTAGATCTCGCCGAATTCGGGATGGTCGTAGGTGGCGTATTTCTTCAGGGCCGCCTCCACCTCGTCGGCCAGCGACCGGCACTCGGCGGCCATCTCCGGCCTGCGGTTCACCTCCGAGAGAATCTCGGCGGCCTTGCGCAGCGACGTCACGGCGAAGAAATTCGACGGCACGAGGAACAGGAAGGTCGTCGCATCGTCCGACGGACGGAACACCGAAGCGATCAGCCCCACGGGATTCACCGGATTGCCGTTGCCGACGTTGCACACCGTGTCGAGCTGGCGGTCCGTGACGCGCAGGAAGGTATAGGGTCCCACGCCCTCCTTGCGCTGCTGCTCGCGGAACGTCCGGAGGATATTCTCCATGGCCGTGAGCCAGTGTTCGTCGAAAACCGACGTGTCGCCCGTCCGTTTCCAGTATTCATAGGCCAGGCGGATCGGATAACAGAGCGAGTCGATCTCCCACTTGCGCTCGTAAACCTCGGGGCGCATCTGCGTCCCGTCGGTCTGCCAGTGCGTGTCGGGATCGGGATCGAGCGGATCGAGGAAGGCGTTGGCATAGGGATCCAGCCCGATATACTTGAACTGGCGGCGGATGACGCCCGCGATCATGCGGCGCAGCTTCTCGTCCTTCGGAGCCAGCTGCACGTAGGGCCACACCTGCGCCCCGGAGTCGCGGAGCCACATGGCATGAATGTCTCCCGTATAGATCACCGTGTCGTCCCTGCCCTGCTCGTCCTCGCGGGTCCAGCGCACCGTCGTATCGAGCGTATTGGGGAAGCAGTTCTCGAACATCCACGCCAGCCGGGCGTTGGTGAGCACGCCCTTGACGCGGGCGATTTCGGCCTCTACGGCCTCGGAGGTGAAGAGCCGCTCGGCCTCGGCGGGCCGGTTCGTCACGGCGTATTTCGATGCGGAGGCGGGCAGACGCGTATTGTCGGCCGCCGCAACGGGCACGTCGGCGCGGTTTCCGCATCGTTCATGGGCCGCGGCGGAAGCGCCCAGCGACAGCGCGGCGAGCAGAGTGGTTACGGAAAAAAGTTTCATTGTCATAAATCGCATGTTTTGGTTGATGAATCGCAGCACAAAGATCGCAAAACGGATGCAAAGAAAAAAGAATCGGCGGAAAAAGAGTGCGGCGCGGAGCGAAAAAAAGGGCGGACCCGCGGCCCGCCCCGAACGGAATCGCTTCCGCGGAGGATCAGATGGCGCCCGCGATCAGGAAGATGGCGGCCACCGTCAGAATGGCGTACAACTCGGGGAATGCGGCGAGGATCAGCGTCTTACCCATCACGTCGTGGCCGTTGCCGATGGCTGCGATGCCGTTGGCGCAGATCTTGGCCTGGTAGTACGACGAGAAGAGGCAGACGAGGCCCGTCAGCAGGCCCGCGCCGAAGATGGCCGCACCCTGCAGCATGGTCATCGACTCGGTGAGAAAACCCTTGATGATGAAGTAGCCCACGAAACCGTAGAGGCCCTGCGAACCCGGAATGGCCGAGAGAATCATGTAGCTACCGAATGCGCCGCCGTTCTTCTTCATGGCGCCGACCGAAGCCTGGCCGGCGATCGAAGTGCCGATACAGCTCGCCGCGCCCGAAAGGCCCACCATCAGCGCTACGCCGATGTAGCCCATAATAATTGCAGTTGTTGTTCCCATAATCGTAAATTGTTTTTAGTTATTGATTTTCCGAATCATCCATTTTGCGCAGGGGCTCGAACGAACGCATCGACATTTCGAAGCCCGCATTCTTGTAAAACTCCACGAACGTCAGACGCATCGGGTGCACGAACGACGAGATGGTGGACATGAAGAGATTGATGCCGTGGCCCACGAGCAGAATCGGGACCATGACGAGCAGCCGCACGACGATGTTCGCCCCCTCGGGCACGAAGCCGTCGGCCAGCGCATTGAAGACCGTGGCGAGGATGCCGCCCGAGAGACCGATGGCGAACAGGCGGATGTACGACAGCACGTCCGAAAGGATACCCGTCAGGTTGTTGTAGGTGTCCCACAGCCCGAGGCCGAAATTGACGAAGGGATTCCTGCCCGGCGAGTTGAAGAAGAGCATCAGCACGGCTCCCGCGCCGAGCGTCGCGTAGAAGGCCGGCGAGGAGGGCGTATAGAAGGGAATCGTCCAGGCGGGATCGAGCATCGGAAGTCCGCCGGCCACGCTCGCGCCCAGCAGCACAAGCAGCCACCCCAGCGAGGCGAGCGAATGGCGGAAGCCCGCGGTCGAGGAGATCATCACGACCTTGAGCAGCATGCCGAAGAGAATCTGCACCATGCCGATGGCCAGCGCGATGGAGAAAAACCTGCCCTGGAAATCGAAGAACGGAATCCCGGGGAACCACTCCTTCATGTTGATGCCGAAGAACGATCCGCACAGCAGGCCGAACGCGACGGTCATCGCGCCGCACAGCGTGGCGAACCACGCGGCTTGCCGCATCATGCCGGGCTTCCGGTTCCGCGAAAGCATCCACACGCCCAGCAGCGTCAGGATGGCGCCGTAGCCGGCGTCGTTGAGGCAGATGCCGAAGAAAAGCATGTAGAAGGGAGCGAAAAAGGGCGTGAGGTCCATCGTTCCGTATTTCGGCCGGGCGTACATGTCGCCCACCAGTTCGAACACGCGGGCGAACCGGTTGTTCTTCAGCTTCACGGGCGTATCGTCCCCGGGCTCGGGATCGCCCTTGAGATAGACCACGCCGGGATAGGCTTCGAGCAGGGCATCCACCCTGTCGGAGGTCTCCTCCTCGGCCCAGCCCTCCATGACCACCAGCCGGCCTTCGGCCTCGGCGTGCGCCGTGGCCTTCACGCGCGCGCCTTGCAGTCGTTCCCGAAGCGAAGCGGCGTATCCGGCGAGCAGCCGCTCCGATACGGCCACGCGCGAAAATTCGGCGTCGAGGCGCGCCAGTCCGGCCCGGGCCTCCGCGATGCGGCGCTCGGCCTCGCGGATGTCCATGCCGGGCGCCTTCATCTCCTGCGCATCGAGCGGAATCTCCTCGCCCGGAGCCGCCACGACGACGAACCACACGGCAGTGTCCGACCGGCCGATCTCGGCCAGGGCATACTGCGCGGACCATCCGGTCGCATTCTTGTCGAAAAGGTTGCGCTGCGTCGAGAAATAGCGCAGCACCACCCCGTCGGCGGCCAGCGCCCCGACACGCGCCGGGTCGAAAGCCCCCCATGGGCGCAGCTCCTCGGCGGCCTTCTCCAGCCGGCCGATCTCGGCCTGCAGGGCGGCGGCTTCGCGCTGCGCCGCGGCATAACGTGCATACGCCTCCTCGCCCGAAGCGAACGGCGCGGCCTGCGCGTCGAAGCGTCCTGCGTCCGCACGGAACGTCTTCAGGAACTCGGCGGCCCGGGCGCAGCCCTCGATGTCGAGCATCAGTTGGCGATCCTCCTCCGAAGGCTCCCAGCCCGTCGTGGTGATGTCCACCAGCCCCAGTTCGCGCAGCCGCCCGATGAAATCGTCGCTCTGCGCCGCATAGAGCACAAAAGCGTATTTGGACATTTTCGCGATCATAGCATTGCGCCCTCCCCGGCGGCCTGTTGCTTGGTTTTCACGATTTTCTGAGCGGATTTCGAGAGATTCTCCTCATCCTCCATGAAGCGCTTGATCTTCCGGATGGCATCCTCGTAGCCGGGAATCTGCACCTTCTCGTAGAGATTCACCTTCTGCGTGGTCTTGCGGCGCGCGAAGTCCAGCAGCTCCATCTTCCGACTGTAAACCTCGTACTCGATGCCCAGCCGGGCCATGCGTTTGAGCAGGTCGATCCCGGCGGCGAACCACACGGGCGACGAAAAGAGATCGTAGGGCTTTTCCTCGAAAAGCACCTCCCGCAACACGGGCGTACGCACGCCCGCGATCTTCTGCGTGTCGAGCTCCACGTCGTCCACCCGCAGCAGTCCGGCGTCGAATTCGCCCCAGAGCGCGGTCATGTAGTCGTACTCGGCCCTGAGGGCGTCGAGCCGGCGGCGCAGTTCGCCCGCCGCGTCCTTCGCCCGCTTGACCTCTGTACGCAGAGCCGATTCCTTGCTCTTGATCGTCGGGAGAGCCTTCTGCCGCATCTTCAGTTGCTTGCCCAGCTCGCCCAGCGAGGTTTTGTTATACTGAAATTTGATTGCCATAGCTTTCTATTTTTCCGAATCACGCTGCCGCCGCCCGACCGCGCCCGTCACGAGCGTCCCCACGCCGGGACTGACGGCCGCCGTCAGTGCGGACGTGCCGTGCGATCGTCCGGGCAGACCGTCCTCCGTCACGAGAAGCGGCCCCCGGGCCGGCACCGGAATGACTGCCGACTGCGCCAGACCACAGGCCCGGCGGTTGCGTCTTCCTCCGCCCGTTCTCCCGTCCATCGCCGTGCCGCGTTGCATCCGCTCAGACGGTCTTCGGCCAGTACTTGGCCACCAGTTCGCTCTTGATCGCCACCTCCTCCTCGGAGAAGTACTCGGCGAAGAGCCTCCACGCCGTGTCGAGCATCTCCGTGATGCCGATATTGACGTCGATGGCCAGCAGTTTCTCCGAATAGTCGCGGGCGAAGTTGAGCGTGCGCTCGTCGTAGTCCGACAGGTCGAAGCCGTTCTCGAGTTTCGTCTTGGCATTGGCCGCATCGGCGTAGAGGCGCACGCAGGCGTTCATCACCTGCGGATGGTCCTCGCGGGTCTTCTTGCCGATGACCAGCTGCTTCAGACGCGACAGCGAACGGAACGGGTCCACGATGACCTTGCCCGTGTCGGAGTCGTTGCGCAGGAACAACTGGCCCTCGGTGATGTAACCCGTGTTGTCGGGGATGGCGTGCGTGATGTCGCCGCCCGAGAGGGTCGTCACGGCGATGATCGTGATCGAACCGCCGTTGGGCAACTGCACGGCCTTCTCGTAGATCTTCGCCAGGTCCGAATAGAGCGAACCGGGCATCGAGTCCTTCGAGGGAATCTGATCCATACGGTTCGAGACGATGGCCAGCGCATCGGCATAGAGGGTCATGTCCGTGAGCAGCACCAGCACCTTCTCGCCCTTGTCCACGGCGAAGTACTCGGCGGCCGTGAGGGCCATGTCCGGCACGAGCAGCCGCTCGACGGGCGGGTTCTCGGTCGTATTGACGAACGAGACGATGCGGTCCAGCGCACCGGCGTTCTCGAAGACCGACTTGAAGTAGAGGAAGTCGTCGTTCGTGAGGCCCATGCCGCCCAGGATGATCTTGTCGGCCTTGGCGCGCAGCGCCACGTTGGCCATCACGGCGTTGTAGGGCTGGTCGGGATCGGCGAAGAAGGGAATCTTCTGCCCCGTGACGATCGTATTGTTCAGGTCGATGCCGGCGATGCCCGTGGCGATCAGCTCCGAAGGCTGGATGCGCTTGAAGGGATTGACCGTCGGGCCTCCGATCTCGCGCTCCTCGCCCTCGACGGTCTCCCCGCCTTCGAGCGGCTCGCCGTAGGCGTTGAAGAAGCGGCCGGCCAGGTTGTCCGAGACGCGCAGTTTCGGGGGCTCGCCGTGGAAGACGACCTCGGAGTCCGTAGCCACTCCCTCGGTCCCGGCGAAGACCTGAAGCGTCACGTTCTCGCCCATAATCTTCACCACCTGCGCCAGCTTGCCGCCCACGGTGGCCAGCTCGTCGTTGCCCACGCCCGAGGCGCGGAGCGTCACGGTCGCCTTGGTGATGTTGTCAATCTTGGTGTATATCTTCTGAAATGCTCGTGTTGTCATGGCTTATTTCGTTTTTGCGTCCACATACGCTTCGATCTGCTTGCGGTAATCCTCGAATTTCTCGGACTTCCACTCCGAATAGTTCATCTGTCGGAAGAGGTTGATCAACCCCTTGAAGAACTGCGAGCACTCCTCGAAATCGGCGAAGCCGAACGATTTCCGGCAGACGTCCAGCACCATTTCGTACATCATCTTCTGGCGTTCGATCGGACAGTTGGCGTCGATGTCGTCGAAGGCGTCCTGCTGCAGGATCACGAAGTCGATCAGCTCCGACTTCCAGAACCGCTCGTGGTACTCGACCGGCACGCCGTCGTCGCCCAGAATGTTGATCTGGTCGTTGGCCTCCTTGCCGCGCTGCACGATGGTCTTGCCCGCATAGACCCGATCGACCCACTCCTTCTCGATATGCTCGTCGAGGTAGGCGCGGATCTCGGGGTATTCGAGGTATTTCGAGTAGGACTCCAGCGGATCGATGGCCGGGTAGCGCTTCGAGTCGGCGCGTCCCTGCGAGAGGGCGTAGAAACAGCGCGCGGCTTTCTTGGTCGATTCGGTCACCGGCTCCTTGAGGTTGCCGCCCGCGGGCGACACCGTTCCGAGGAAGGTCACCGAACCGGTCCGGCCGTTGTTGAGCGTCACCAGTCCGGCGCGCGAGTAGAAGTTCGAAATGATCGCCGAAAGGTCCATCGGGAAGGCGTCCTGACCGGGCAGCTCCTCCAGGCGGTTCGACATTTCGCGCAGCGCCTGCGCCCAGCGCGACGTGGAGTCGGCCATGACGAGCACCTTGAGGCCCATCGCCCGGTAGTACTCTCCGATGGTCATGCCCGTATAGACCGACGCCTCGCGCGCGGCGACGGGCATGTTCGACGTATTGCAGATGATGATCGTGCGCTCCATGAGCTTGTGCCCCGTGCGGGGATCGACCAGCTCGGGGAACTCCTTGAAGATCTCGACCACCTCGTTGGCGCGCTCGCCGCAGGCCACCATGATGATGATGTCGGCGTCGGCCTGTTTCGAAATGGCGTGCTGGAGCACCGTCTTGCCCGCGCCGAACGGTCCGGGAATGAAGCCCGTGCCGCCCTCGGCCATCGGGTTGAAAGTGTCGATGGCGCGCACGCCCGTCTCCATGACGCGCGACGGACGCGGCTTTTCGCGGTAACAGCGCACGGCCTGCTTGACGGGCCACCGCTGCACCATCGTGATGTCGTGGTCGCACCCCTCGGCATCGGTCACGACGGCCACGGTGTCGGTCACCCGGTACTTGCCGGCCGGGACGACGCTCTTCACCGTGTAGGTGTCGGTCATCGCGAAGGGGACCATGATCTTGTGCATGACCCACTGCTCCTTGACCTCGCCCAGCCACGACGCGGCCGTGACCCGGTCGCCGGCGGCGGCCAGCGGCGTGAACTCCCATTCGGCCCCGAAGTCGATGGGGTCGGTGACCGAGCCGCGGGCGATGAACAGTCCGTCCATCTTCTCCAAGTCGTTCTGCAAACCGTCGTAATTGCGCGACAGCAGGCCCGGGGCGAGCGTCGCCTCGAGCATGTGGCCCTCGAACTCGACGCGGTCGCCGATCTTCAGGCCGCGGGTGCTGTCGAAAACCTGCACATAGGCCGCATCGCCTATGACCTTGATGACCTCGGCCATCATTCTGGTATCTCCCGTGTGAACGTAGCAGATCTCGTTCTGCGCCACGGCGCCGTCGGCCTTGACGATCACGATGTTGGAAATGATACCGTTTACGCTTCCCGTTGTTTTCATCGTATCTTTCATTGTTTATTTTCAATCAGTTTCCGCCCGTCGAGCGCCTCGACGAGCCGCGCGAACATTTCGCGTCCGTGCGCCGGGTCGAGCCGCGACCAGCGGGCCACCAGATTCACCCGCACCAGGTAGGAGAGGATGGCGTCGATGTCGAAATAGTCGAACGCGGCCAGCTCCTCGGCCTCCCGCCAGCGGATACGGTCGATCTTGCGCTCCTTCTCGACGAGGTTCGCCTCCTCGTTCACGGCGGCGATCACGGCGTCGATATAGGGAAGCTCGCCCCGCAGCCCGAAATCCGACGCGGAGCTACGCTGCAACTGTTCGGCCACGTCGCCTCCGCCCACGACCGCCTCCCCGACATTGCGGCCAGCGGCCCGTGCCGAGACGGCTGCGGCGATGTTGCGCAGCGTCCGGTCGAACTCCGACCAGGCGCGCAGGAAGTCGCCCCCGGCACGTTCGCAGGCGGCGTAATAGGCCCCGAAGAGCGCCCGTTCGAAACGCTGCGCCGTATCCACCTGTTCGGCGTCCTCGCCTTCGGGATCGGCGTAGGCGCGCACGACGCGGGCGACGGCTTCGGGCAGGCGCTTCGGAGATTTCAGCTCCGCCGCCAGCTCCTCGCGCGTCAGCAGCCCCAGGGGGTTGTGCGCCGCGCGTCCCGCACGCAGGGCGGCGAGGTTCTCGCAGTCGTAGTAGCCGTAGAGCAGACGCACCTGCTTCGCATCGCGCGCCGACACTCCGTCGAGAATCTCGGCGACGATCGCGCGGGCGTCGAAGCCCTTCGTATCGGCGTCGAGCGCATACTCCCGCAGTCCGGCCACCAGGCAGTAATAATCGCTTCCGAACATGACCCTGCTATGCCTTGAACAACATGCGGGAAACCTTCTCGCGCAGGTACTCCGAAAGGAGCGCCTCGAGGTCGGCGTCGGAGAACGAAATGTAGTAGCCGCCCTCCTTCGGACCCACCTTGAAGCCCGTCTTCACCTGCTTCGACCAGCCCACTTCGACGCCTGCCGAGAGCAGCTCCTTCGCGCAGGCGTCGAACGCCTTGTCGAGCTGCGCACGCTCCGCCTCGGGCAGCAGGGCCGTCAGCTCCACCCTGCCCGACGCGTCGCCCGTCCAGTTCTTCGCCATCGAGAGCAGCATCCCGCGGATGAACTCCGGATCGAGAGCCGTGCGTTTCACCCCTTCGGACGTAGCTTCGGCGACGATCAGCGAAGCGATCTCCGACTTGATCTTCGCAACGGCCTGCCGGCCCGCCAGCGCGACCTCCGTCAGGATGTTCTTTCCCGCATCCTCGGCCTCGGCCCGGGCGCGACTGACGATCTCCGCGGCCTCGCTCCGGGCGTCGGAGACGATCTTTTCGGCTTCCCTGCGGGCGTCGGCCACCAGCTTGTCCGCCTCGGCGCGCCCCTTCTCCAGCCCCTCGTCGTAGAGTTTCCGGGTCAGTTCCTGAAGTTTGTTTTCCATAGCGTTATTTAGTTTTGATTATCGTTTCTCAAATTTCGCACACAAATATATAAAAGATTCCCGGATAACCTCGTTTTCGGGCGATAATTTATCTGATTTTGACAATTTTGCAGAACAAAATGCACCATCGGGGACACAAAACGGCCGGCGGAGAATCCCGCCGGCCGCACAGCGTCTCCCGGGCGCAGGGCTACTCCTCCGCGGCGATCACGACCGCCGTGGGAATCCGCCGCTCGACGATCGCCGCTCCCGCAGGATCGGTCCCCTCGGTGTCGCTCGGCATGTTGAGCACCTTTCCCTCCCTTCCGACGAAGGTCGAGGAGCCGCCGCCGTCGAGATTGACCGCCTCCGTACAGCCCAGCGAAATCAGTTTGTCGGCCAGTTCGGGCAGCGTGAATCCCTTGCTGCCCCGCTTGTTGCGGCCGTCGCACACCAACACGACCAGTTTGCCGTCCGCCGTCGCGCCGATCGCCGTGCGCGGCTGGCGCGAAAGGCCCGAGACACCGCCGTGGTCCAGCACCTCGCGCCAATAGCTCTCCTCGGCGACATTCTTCCCGTCGCGGACCAGCATCGGGCCCGCACCGACAGCCTGCCGCACCTCCCAGCGGCGGCCGCCTTCGGTGAGCGAGCTGGGCGGCGCGGACATGAACGTCCCGGTGCGCTCGTCGTTGCCCAGCGGCGAAGGAAAGGCATAGGGCTGTCCGCCCTCGTCCCGCACGCAATAGGCCCACACCGCCTCGAAAGAGCCGTCGGCCGACTGCCCGAAGGCAGCCCGCACGGGATAGTAAACCGTGGGAGGCTCCGTTTTCCGGTAGAGGTCCTCCTGCGCGGCGAGCGACCGGAGCTCCCCGTCGGCGACCAGCAGGCTCACGGAGGTCGTGCCGCCGAAGAAGCCGCCGTTCACCACGACACAGGGCACGCCCTTGCCCGACGCGGCGAAATCGGCGAAGTACTCCGTCGGTCTCTTGGCCGCGGAGAACTGCGGACAAAAGCGCAGTTTGGGATTGGCTTTCAGATCGGCCACGGCATAAAAGCCGAGACACTGTCCGCCGCCGGAAAGATCGTCCGCAAAAGCCTCGACCGTCAGTCCTGCGGGATAACCGTCCGATCCGGAGGGTTCGTCGCCTCCGTCCGGCTCGTTCCCGCCCGTCCCGCCGTTCCCGGACAGGGGCGGCGGAGTCTGGTGGTCGCCGCCTTCGCACGACACGAAGACGCCACCCGTCAAAACAGCCGCCAGCAACAGGCGGCAAAGCATGTGTTTTCGTTTCATTATCGGTATTCGAATTAGACGGGTTAAATATAATAAAATAATTTTTCGAATCTTTCCGATATTGTAAATAAATTTACTTGAGTTCGCTCCGCGGAAACCGACCGCCGAATCCCGCCCCGACGGCAGCGCGGCGGCAGGACACCGCCGCATACCGCTCTCTCCGGACACGGAACCGGGCCGGGCCGGAGAAACGGGCTCCGGAAGAACGGAACCCGGGCCGGACGGAAATCGGATGAGACCAAGAGCGGAGAAAGTCCGGCAGGGCGCGGACGACGATTATAATATAGGTATCGGCACGCATTCGGCGCCCCGCATGACGGAAACGCCCCCGCTTTGCATGAAAGCGGGGGCGTCCGTATCGCAGAAGATTCGGATCAGTAGAATCCGAGGGCCTTGCTACGGGCCAGCAGGCACGCACCGATAACCCCGGCGCGCTCGCCCAGCGTCGAAAGCTTGATCTGCGTATCCTTATAGACGAGCATCAGCGAATACTTATTGACCGCCGTGCGCACGGGCAGCATCAGCGACTCCCCGGCCACGGAGAGCAGGCCGCCGATGACGATCATCTCGGGATTGAACATGTTGATAAGTCCGGCGATGGCCTTGCCCAGCGTATGCCCGACCGATTCGAGAATCTCGATGGCCAGCACGTCCTCCTTCAGCACGGCGTCGAGAATATCCTTCAGGGTGATCTCCTCGCCCTTGTTGAACTTCTCGGAGAGCATCGACACGCTGCCCGAACGCAGCTTCTCTAGGAAAAGGCGGTGCAGCGCCGAACCCGAAGCTCCCGTCTCGAGGCAGCCGCGCTTGCCGCAGCGGCAGATGATCTCGTTGTCGAGCAGCGGGAAATGGCCGAACTCGCCCGAGAAGCCCGACTTGCCGTAAAAGACCTTGCCGTCGAGAATCATGCCCAGCCCCAGGCCCCACGAGGCGTTGATATAGAGCATCGTCTTCTCGCTGTGCGCATCGCCGTACATATATTCGCCGTAGGTGGCCGCGCGCGTGTCGTTCTCGATATAGACCGTGCAGCCCAGCCGCTCGCCGAGCAGCACTGTCAGCGGCTGCTCCTCGACGAAGAAGTAACTGTAACTGTACCCCGTCTGCGAATTGACGCGGCCCGAAATATTCACGCCGACGGCCAGCACCTTGTCGTGGGGAATCTTGTGCCCGTCGATGAAGCCGCGGATGATGTCGCAGAGCCGGTCGAGCGAATGGGGGTCGTTGTCCATCAGGAAATCGACGGTCGTATCGGCGAGCAGCTGCCCCTTGAAATTGACGACCGCGAGCACCACCGAGTCGGTCCGTATCTCCACGCCGACGAAATAACCCGCATAGGGATTCAGGCCGTAGATGTTGGGTCTCCGGCCTCCGGCCGTGCCCTGCTCGCCGAAATTGTGGACGAAGCCCTCCTCGATCAACTCGCCGATGAGTTTCGTCACGGTCGGCACGCTCAGATTGACGGCCCGGCTCAGATCCGTAATGCTCGAATCGCCGCTGAAAATGTACTGCCGGATAATCTGTTGTTTGAGAATTGCGTTTTTGTTGCCTTCCGTAGCCTGCTTCAGAAACGAACTGGTCATATTTCCGTTTTGTTTAATTTGCGTTTTCCATGGTAAAGTTACCAATTAAAATGCAAACAGCCAAAAGAATCCGGCGAAAACGACGGCGAAACGAACCGGACCGGACACCCGGAAAGACTTTTTCCGGCAAATACGGAGGCGGAATCCGGAAAGATTCCGCCGGTCCGGGCAGTTCCGAACCGTATAATTTTACCACGAAGCGCTTTCAGAATAAAATTTATTACAATAATTATTTGCAGAAATAATATTTGTTGCTATTTTTGTTTCCGATTTACCCGGAGCGAGGGCCGAAAAATACCTCTGTCCCGACCGGAACGCCTATTTTTTATAAAGACACCGCGCATGAACCGTAAGGATTTTCACCGGCCCCGACCGGCCGGAACCGCCGCACGCACGGAGACGCCCCTGCCTCCGGCCGGCGCTGCGGAAACGGCCGGAGGCGTTCCGTCCCCGGAACGGAATCACGGAACGGACTCATACCAATCGACACACAACAACTAACTAAAAAATCATCGGCAGACAGAAAAGACAGAAAAAACGGAACGAAGGTAAAGACGAAAGGGGAGCACGGCTCCCGGACAAGCAAATTCAAACCTATCTATTGACTTATGAGAAATGATTTACAACTGAGATTTTCCGGCCTGCGTCGTGCGACACGGCGTGCGGCGGCATTGTTCGCGGTGCTGCTCATGGGGACCGGAATCACTGTGGCTCAGCAACTTTCCGTATCCGGCCGGGTAACCGGCGCCGAGGGGGGGGGAATTGCGGGAGCTACGGTCGTAGTCAAGGGTGACAACACCCGGGGAACTACGACGGATTCGCAGGGCGCCTACACGCTCGAAGTGAAATCCGGCAACGATATCCTCGTATTCAGTTTCATCGGTTACAAGACCGTAGAAATCCCCGTAAACAACCGGACGACCGTAAACGCCAGCCTGAGCGAAGACGCCACGGAAATGGACGAGGTGGTGGTAGTCGGTTACGGCACGCAGAAGAAACAGTTCCTCGTGGGTTCGGTCTCGTCGGTATCGAACAAGGAGCTGCTCAAGGCCCCGATGACCAACGTGTCGAACATGATGACCGGCAAACTGCCCGGTGTCACGAGTATCCAGCGTTCGGGCCAGCCCGGCAGCGACCAGGCCTCGATCCTGGTCCGCGGCTCCTCCACGTTCAACGATTCGAGCCCGCTCTGCCTGGTGGACGGCGTGGAACGCATGATCAACACGGTCAATCCGAACGACATCGCCTCCATCTCGATTCTCAAGGACGCCGCCACATCGGCGATCTACGGCGTCCGCGGCGCCAACGGCGTCATTCTCATCACGACCAAAAGCGGTTCGGAAGGCGCCACGCAGATCTCCTACGACGGTTCGGTGACCTTCTCCACGAACACCGCGCTTCCCGAATTCCTCAACGCCCAAGACTACATCGGCTGGCACAACAAAGCCCGCGAAATGGACGGGCTCGCTCCCGTGTGGACCGACGAGGTGATCGCCAAGATGAAGGCCGACGGAACCTACGGCGAAACGGACTGGGTGGACCTGCTCTTCAAGAACTACGGCTTCACCCACCAGCACAACATCTCCGCGACGGGCGGCAACGACCGGATCAAGCACTACACGAGCGTCGGACTGATGAATCAGGACGGTATCGTGCCGAACACCTCCTACAAACGGTTCAACATCCGGTCGAACATCGACGCAAAGATCGCCCGCAACCTCAGCTTCTCGATGAACGTGAGCGGATTCCGCGAGAACAAGAATGCGCCGGGATACCCGATCACCAACCAGTACGACTTCAACCCGATCATGCAGGCCTTCTACGCCCTGCCGATCATCGCCCCCACCTACAAGGGACTGCCGCAGGGCTACATGAACGGTTCCTACACCCAGCAGCCGGTGGCCGCCGTGGAGCAGAGCGGTTATATCCGCGACACCCGCTGGCAGTTCGAGGGCAACGCCAAACTGGAGTACGACTTCGGCAGCATCGAGGCGCTCCAGGGCCTGAAGGCCGGCGTATTCGTCGCCTACGACTACTCCAATTCGACGAACCGCAACTTCAACCGGTCGTTCAACCTCATGTCCTTCTCGTCCTCCACGTTCGAATCGACCCAAGTGACGGCATCGGGAATCAACCTGCTGAGTTCGTTCAGCAAATCCGCGTCGTGGGGCGACAGTTTCACGGTCCGTCCGACGATCACCTACGAGCGCGAGTTCGGCGGCAAGCACAACGTCAGCGCCCTGTTCCTCTACGAGCAGAAGAAAGGTTACTCGGATACGATGACCGGCCGCAAGAACGGCTACTACGCCGACTATCCGGTCGATCTCTCGCTCGGTTCGACCTGGGAAGGCATCGACGTTCCGGTCAGCGGCTCCTTCAGCGATACGGGCATCGCCAGCTTCGCGGGCCGCATCAGCTATGCCTACGACCGGAAATACCTCGCCGAGTTCACCTTCCGAGCCGACGGTTCGTACAAGTTCGCGCCGCATAACCGCTGGGGCTTCTTCCCCTCGGTCGCCCTCGGATGGGTCGTGTCCGAAGAGAATTTCTTCAAAAAGGCGCTGCCCAAGGTGGACTTCCTCAAACTCCGCGCATCGTACGGCGAACTGGGTGCGGACGACACGTCGGCATGGCTCTACATGCAGAGCTACTCGACGACGGCCCCCAGCTTCAGCTATATCGTGGGCGGCACGGGGCATACGGCCTACTACACGAGCAACTACGTCTATGACAACCTCACCTGGTCGCGCACGCACAGTTTCAACGTCGGCTTCGACCTGTCGGTATGGGAAGGCAAGCTGGGCGTGGAGTTCGACTGGTTCTACAAGCTGACGGACCACATCCTCGAACAGGTGGCCGGATCGTACGCTCCGTCGCTGGGCGGCAACGTCCCCTCGTACATGAACTCGGGTAAAATGGACAACCGCGGTTTCGAGCTGGTGCTCAAGCACAACAACCACTTCTCCAGCGGCTGGCGCTACTCGCTGACCGGAAGCCTCTCGTGGGCCCGCAACAAGGTGCTCGCCAAGCATATTTCGGACGACCACCCGATGTACCGCGCCATCCTCGGTCAGCCGATCGGCTCGGTCTACGGCTTCAAGGCGACGGGGCTCTTCCAGACCGAGGAGCAGATCGCCAATGCGCCGACGGCCCCCTCGGGCGAAAAACGGCTGGGCGACCTGATGTACGCCGACATCAACGGCGACGGCAAAATCGACTCGTCGAAGGACTTCGTGAAGATCGGACGCAGCTACACCCCGGAGATGAACTTCTCGCTGAACATGGAGGTAGCCTACAAGAACCTCTACCTGACGGCCCTCTGGCAGGGCGCGGCGCTCTGCTCCTACCAGTTGAGCGCGGCCTATAACAGCGGAACGTTCGACAACACGATGTACACCCGTCCGTTCTACTCCAGCGGCAACGCCCCCTACTATCTGGTGGAAGGCGCCTGGCGCGAAGACAACCGCGACGCCGAATACCCGCGTCTGAGCACGGTGGCCAACGGCAACAACGCATGGCCCTCGTCGTGGTGGGTGAAGAACGGCGCCTACCTGCGTCTGAAGAACCTGCAGATCGGCTACACGCTGCCGCAGCACCTGCTCAACAAGACGGGCATCGAGCGCGTGAACATCTATATCGCCGGCACGAACCTGCTTACGTTCAGCGCCTTCAAATACGTGGACCCCGAGATGCCTTCGGTGAACAACGGCTACTATCCGCAGCAGCGCACCTACAGCATCGGCGTCAATCTTTCCTTCTAAACCGCAAAAGCTACGAATACCATGAAAAAAACGATATTGACAATGGGTCTGGCCGCCGCCTTATGCGGCACGTCCTGCTCCGACGTCATCGACCTGAACCCGGGCGACCGCTTCTCTCCGGCCACGGTCTGGTCCTCGACGACGACCGTGGACAGCTATGTGCTCGGACTCTATTCGATCTTCAGCTCCAGTTGCGAATTCTACGGCACGGGATCGCCCAACCTGACGGATGCCTATTCGGACATACTGAAGAGCGGTTCGTGGGACCAGTACAACCACAGCTACAACCGCTCGCTGTTCCAGGAATCGGCGTTCAACAGCACCAGCGCCGGGGCGTTCGAGTGCTGGAGCACCCACTACGAACGTATCCGCCGCGAAAACGAGTTCCTGCGCGACGCCCCGAAATACCGGGAGAAGTTCGGCGAGAAATGGATGGACACCCGCATCGCCGAGGTGCGTTTCTGCCGCGCCTACGCCTACTACCTGCTCTGCCGCGTCTATGGCGGGGTGATTCTCCGCACGGAGGTCGATGGCCCCGAGCAGAACGACAAGGCCCGCTCGACCGAAGCCGACTGCTGGGATTTCATCATCGAGGAGCTGAAGGACCTCGCTCCGCAGCTTCCGCAGGGGAACAAAACGGAGAACGGAGACAACTGGGACGACGCCAACTACGGCCGCGCCACGCAGCAGGCCGCCTACGGACTGCTGAGCCGCGTCGCCCTCTTCGCGGAGCGCTGGGACGTGGCCGCCCAGGCCGCGCGCGACGTGGAGAAGTGCGGCGGAGCGCTCGACCTGACGGGCTATGCCAACGTCTTCAACGGCGACCTGAAGAGCAATAAGGAGATCCTCTTCGGAGTGGACTTCGAACAAGATGTCATCACGCACCGCTACGACGCGTACGTACGTCCCAGCGGCGATGCCAAGGCGCTGGGAACGTCGGCGCTCTATTCGGTGTTCTTCCCCACGAGCGAACTGGCGGACAGCTACGAAATGGCCGACGGCACGCCCTTCAGTTGGGAAACCCACGGCAGCGATCCCTACACGGGCCGCGAACCGCGCTTCTACGCCACGATTCTCTACAACGGCGCCTCGTGGATGGGCCGCACGATCGAAAGCTACGTGGGCGGCGCCGACGGATTCAAGGAGTACGAGAACTCCAAATCGGCCAACACGACCGTGACGGGCTACTACCTGCGCAAATACCTCAAGGACGGAGACAAGAGCTGGATCACCGCTTATTCGGCCCAGACGTGCATCCTGATCCGCTATGCCGAAGTGCTCCTGAACAAGGCCGAAGCGCTGGCCGAACTGAGCTGGGACCAGAACAGCGTCGAGGCGTTGCAGGCGCTCAACGACGTCCGCGGACGCGTCGGTCTGCCTTCGCGCCAGACCGCCAGCAAGGAGGAGTTCATGGAATTCGTCCGCCACGAGCGCATGGTCGAGCTGGCCGGCGAGGGCTTCCGCTACTGGGATCTGCGCCGCTGGAGGCTGGCCGAGGAGGTCATCAACGGCAAGAACGTGCACGGCGTGAAGATCACCAAGACGGACAGCGGATTCAACTACGAGCACGTGGACGCCGACAACGGCAACAAGCGCATCTTCTACGACCGTTACTACCATTTCGCCATTCCCGAGTCGGAGCGTTCGAAAAACCCGCTCTGCGACAACAACCAAGGATGGGTATAACGACAACCGAACCATAACAAAACAGCAACGACTATGAAACTCCGCAGATATTTTGCCGTCCTGGCAACGGCCGCCCTCACCGCCTTCGCCGCGGGATCGTGCGCCGAGCCCGAGGACGAATTTCTCCACACCGACAGCCGGCTCCTCTCCATCGAGGTCCAGCCGGCCGGAGGCGGCGCCGGAATCGCGGGCGTCATCGACGAGACCACGGGCGAAGTTTACTTCCCGATTCCCAAGAAGGAGCGCGAGAAGTACGACATCACCAGCCTCATGGTACGCGCCGAGGTGGAATACGACACCTTCATCACCCCCTCGCTGACGGGGCTGAAGGACCTTTCGGACCGCGACAACCCCTTCACGATCACCCTCACGGCCGGGGACAAGGGGACGCGCACCTACACCTTATGGGCCTTCTACACGCGCCGCTAAAACAAAACCCATCACTAACGAAAAAACTTTGAGACGAATATGAAAACCTTCAAATCATTTGCTTTCGCCGTTGCGCTGGCAGGTCTTACGCTGCCGATGGCAGGCTGTTCGGACGACGACACCGCGCCCAAGGGCGAAGACGTGGAACGCGGCGACAAGGCGTGCCGCATCGAAACCTTCACGCTGAACTTCAGCGACGGCACGACGCTTTCGGGCGACGTCTATGACTACGACAAATCGGTGGACCTCTCCTACACGACCGCCGAATTCGAGATGATGAAGTCCGCAACGGCCACGCTGACGCTTTCGGAGGGCGCGACCGTGTCGCCCGATCCCTCGCAGACGGCGGACTACACGCAGCCTCTGTCGTTCACCGTGACGGCCAAGGACGGCAAGACCACACGCACCTACACGACCAAACCCGTGGAGAAGGTACTGGAAGGCTATACGAAGGTCGAAGCGGCAACCTCCAAGACCGCGACGGAAATGGGTATCGGAACCGCCGCGGACTACAAGTTCGTCGGCGTGAGCGGCGACAAGCTCGTCGTCGGGAAAAAGGTCTTCGACTACAAGACCTTCGCGCCCGCAGGCGACCTGAACATGACGGGATACGAAGATCAGAAGATGACCGGCATGGCCAACGACGAGGCCGGACACCTGATCGCAGCCGTCAATGCCGACGGTGCGAGCGCCGTGCCGACGACGATCATCTGCTGGAAGGACGGCTGGGACAAGGCTCCGTCGGAGTACATCAAATCGGAGACGAGCTTTATCGGCAAACAGATCTCGGCCAGCGGCAACCTGCTGGAAGGCGCGGGTATCGTTTCCGCGATGAACGGCACGGGCCCCAAAGGCGCGCATTTCGCCTGGGCCCACCTCGACGGCGCGTCGCATCCGGAGACTCCGTTCTACGGCGTGGAAACCAACGTACCCTCGAACGACGGCAACTGGTCGCAGACGATCTCGGCCTGCTCGGGCGACCCGCTGGGAACCTGGTTCGTCTTCGACCCCGAAAGAAGACCCGACCCGGATGATCCGAATAAAACAGTGGGTCTCGGCAGGGCCTATACGTTCAGCAACTGGTCCGCTCCCAACAATTTCAACATGACCCCTATTCCGGGTGCAGTAGAAGATGGCCTGGAAGGCTGGGGCAACCTGACGCTGGGTTCCGTACGCGCATTCACATTCAACGGCACGGCTTACGGCGCCTACATTTCGACCGGATGGCCTATGACCTACGTATCCATTGTGGACGCCAACGGCGAATTCCTGCTCAACCCCAATGATACCGCCACTCCCATATCGCACAACGGTTCGGAGCCGATCCCGCAGATCACCTACGTATATAACGAGTCCGAAGGCGCAGGCTATGTCTTCGCGCTCGAAGCGGGCCAGTTCGTGAAGAGCTGGAAGCTGACCGTCGTTTACGAATAGCCGCCCCGCCGGACCGCGCCCGCCCGGGCGGCGGTTACGGACACCGAACATCCGCGTTTTTCCGGCCCGGGGCCGTTCCCGGGCCGGGAAGATGCGGTTCTTTTGAAATCACAGTCATCACACACGAAAATTAGTTCAGGTTTATGAAAATTCGTACATGGATCGCAGCGGCGCTGGCAGGCACGGCCCTCTGCACGGCCTGCTGCGGAGGGGCCGGAAATCCGCCCCGCGCGCCGAAGAGCGGGCTGGCCAAATACCTCTGGTTCGACGCCGAGGCCAACTTCGCGCGCTTCGCCTCGCAGGATTCGATCCGCTACTGGCTCGACCGGGCCGTCGAGACGGGCTTCAACCGCATCGTCGTGGACGTCAAACCCGTCGAGGGCGACGTACTCTACAAGAGCGACTTTATGACCGAGCTGACGGACTTCCGCGGCACGAAGACCGACCGGACATGGGACTACCTGCAATTCTTCCTCGACGAGGCGGCTCGGCGCGATCTCGAAGTCACCGTCTCCACCACGATCTTCCCCGCAGGGCTCACGGCCACGCGGCAGGGCCCGGTCTTCCGCGACGCGGCATTCGACGGCCGCACCTGCATCGAATACATGCCCGACGGCACGCTGCTCGACATCCGCGACGACAAGGCGATCAACGTGGCGTTCCTCAACCCCGCCATGCCCGAGAACCAGGAGTGGGCGCTGCGCTTCATCCGCGAGATTCTCTCCAAGTACCGCTTCGACGGCTATGCGCTCGACTACTGCCGCTACCCCGGCGCCACGGCCGACTTCTCGGAGTTCTCCCGCAGGGAGTTCGAACGCTTCCTCGGCCACGCAGTCGAGCGTTTCCCCGAGGACATATTCACCTACGACGAGGAGAGCAACCGCATTCCCGGAAAATACTACAAGCCGTGGTGGGAGTACCGCGCGAAGGTGGTCCGCGACTTCATCACCCGCGTCCGTGCCGCGGTGGACGAACTGCAGCCCGACGTGCGGCTCGAATACTGGGCCGGTTCGTGGCTCCACGCCATCTACGCCAACGGACAGAACTGGGGCAGCCCCCGCTCGACATTCTCGGACGAATACCTCGACACGTGGGCCACGCCCGGGTACAAGGAGGCCGGCTTCGCCGACCTGCTCGACGTCTTCATCACGGGAACCTACCTCGAACGCGTCTGGGGAGCCGACGACAACGAGTCGATCGAGTACGGGCTCAACCGCTCGCTGCGCGACGTGGCGGGCGACTGCACGGTTTACGGATCGCTCTACGCGCAGAATCACCTTGACCAATTCGACGATGCGGTGTATCTTTGTCTCAAGAAGACGAAGGGCGTGATGGTCTTCGACATCGTGCAGGTGATCGAACACGACCTCTGGGACTCCATCAAGCGGGGCATCGACCGCGCCGAGGCGGAGATCGCGAACGAAGGAAAATGACACGACCGAACGAAAAACAGGCGAACGAATGACAAGACGAATACTGCCGCTGCTATGTGCAGCGCTGCTGGCAATGCCCTTTACGGCCTGCTCGGAGGAGCATCAGGCCCCGCCCTCGCTCGACCAGGGCGGCGACGACGAAAACGACAAGCCGGTCGATCCCGGCGACGGCCCCGCGAGCGGGAAGGAGAAGATGCTCTGGTTCGACGCCGAGGCCAACTTCCAGCGCTTCTCCACGAAGGAGGGCATCACCGCGATGCTCGACAAGACCGTGGAGGCGGGATTCAACAAGATCGTCGTGGATGTCAAGCCCGTCGAGGGCGACGTGCTCTACGCGAGCGACTTCATGACGCAGGCCACCACGATCGGATCGGTCACCGTCCCCGCCCGCGGCTGGGACTACCTGCAATTCTTCCTCGACGAGGCGCACAAGCGCGGTCTGAAGGTCACCGTCTCCACGACGATCTTCCCGATGGGCATGCCCTCGACGCGGCAGGGGCCCGTCTATCGCGACAGCAAATGGAACGGCAAGACCTGCCTGCAAAACAAGCCCAAGGCGGGCGGCGGCAGCCAACTGACGGACATCAAGGACGATCCGACGAAAGTGGCCGCCTTCCTCAACCCCGTGCTTCCCGAAGTGCGCGAATTCGCCCTGAGCTTCATCCGCGAGATCGTCTCCAAATACGACTTCGACGCCTATGCGCTCGACTACTGCCGCTTCCCGGACAACCAGAGCGACTTCTCGGAGGCGTCGAAACGGGCCTTCGAGGACTACGTCAAGGGCAGCGTCGCGACGTGGCCCGACGACGTGTACACCTACGACGCGAACGGCGGCATCGTCGCAGGCCCCTACTACAAGCAGTGGTGGGAGTTCCGCTCGATGGTCATCCGCGACTTCGTGGCCGCCGTGCGGCAGGAGATCAAGGCCCTCAAACCCGACGTGAAGCTCGAATACTGGGCCGCCTCGTGGTGGGGCGCGCTCTACGCCAACGGCCAGAACTGGGCCAGCACCTCGTTCATGCCGCTCCAGGACATCGAAGCCCCGAATTTCCGCGCATGGTGCTCGAACAACTACAACCGAACGGGTTTCGCCGACCAGCTCGACACGTTCCTGCTGGGAACCTACCTGCCGCGCGTTTACGGCCCCGAGGACGGCGAGTCGATCGAGTTCGGCATCAACCGCGCCGAGCGGATGCTCCTCAACGCCTGCACCTACTACGGCACGATCGAGTGCTCGCAGAAGAATTTCGACGTCGAGGAGGCCTGCTACTACTGCCTCAAACGCACGGCGGGACTGATGGTCTTCGACATCGTGCACGTCATCAACAACGACATGTGGGCGGCCATCAAGCGGGGCATCGACCGCGCCGAGGCGGAGGACGCCGCCGCACAGCAATGAACTCACAGACAACTATGCGAACCATGAAAAGACTCTTTCTGATCGCCGCCGCGCTGACGGCCGCGACAACGACCTCCGCCCGGGAATACACCGTCACCTCCCCCGACGGAAAGATCGAGGTGAAGGTATCGACGCAGCCCGAGCTGCGGTGGAGCCTCTCCCGCGCAGGCGATCGGCTCCTCGAACCGAGCCGCATCGGCCTCACGCTGGCCGGCGAGGCGCCGCTGGGCGTCGCCCCCGCGGTGCGGAGCGTCCGCACCGAAGCCATCGACACGCGTTCGACGGCCGAGGTCCCGACGAAGTTCCGCGAGCTGCACGACCGCTGCAACGAACTGTTGATCGCCTTCCGCGGCGACTGGGCCGTGCGGCTGCGCGTCTATGACAACGGCGCGGCCTACCGCTTCGAGACCGCACGCCGGGGCGAGACAGTCGTCGAGGACGAGACCGCCGAGTTCAACTTCGCCTCCGACAACGACACCTACTGGACCCGCGAGCGGAACCCGGACTTCATCTCCCACTGCGAGGCGTTCTTCGAGCGCAAGCGGCTCTCGGAGCTGGAGCGCTCGGTCTACGCCTACCTGCCCGTCTATTTCGCCACGCCGGGCGGCACGCGCATGGTCGTCACCGAGACCGACCTGGAGGACTACCCCTGCATGTTCCTCTTCGGCGGCGAGGGCCGCAGGCTCCGCGCCGAATTTCCGCCCGTGGTGCTCGAAAGCCGCCTGAAGGAGGGTTCGGACCGCAACGAGGAGTTCCTCCGCAAGGCCGACTACATCGCCGTGACGGAAGGCACGCGCACCTATCCGTGGCGCGTGGTGACCGTCGATGAGGACGACCGCGCGCTGCTGGAGAACTACCTCCCCTACCAACTGGCCTCGAAGGCCGTCGAGGGCGACGCCTCGTGGGTGCGCCCCGGCAAGATCTCGTGGGACTGGTGGAACGGACTGAACGTCTATGGCGTGGATTTCGAGGCCGGCGTGAACACGGCCACCTACAAGTACTTCATCGACTTCGCCGCCCGCTACGGACTGGAGTACATCCTGCTCGACGAGGGGTGGTCGGTGAGCACGCTCAACATCCGCGAGCCGCGCAGGGAGGTCGATCTGAAGGAGATCGTCCGCTACGGCAACGAAAAGGGCGTGGGCGTGATCCTCTGGACGCTCTGGAACCCGATGAAGAAGGACCTCACGGGCATTCTCGACACCTACCGCGACTGGGGCGTGAAGGGCATCAAGATCGACTTCATGCAGCGCTCCGACCAGGAGATGGTCAATTTCTACGAACAGATCGCCCGCGCGGCCTACGACCGCGGCCTGCTGGTCGATTTCCACGGCTCGTTCAAGCCCGCCGGACTGCAACGCAAATACCCCAACGTGCTGTCGTTCGAAGGCGTCTATGGCATGGAGAACGACAAGTGCTCGAAGGACATCACCCCGGCGCACGACTGCGTGCTGCCCTTCACGCGCATGGTGGCCGGACCGATGGACTACACGCCCGGCGCCACGGTGAACGCCACGGCCGCCGACTTCTCGGTCAGCTGGAGCCATCCGATGAGCCAGGGAACGCGCGCGCACCAGGCGGCGCTGTACGTCATCTACGAAAGCCCGCTCCAGATGCTCTGCGACTCGCCGTCGCACTACCTCCGCACGCCCGAGTTCACGGGCTTCATCGCCGCCGTGCCCACCGTCTGGGACCAGACCGCGGCGCTGCACGCCTCGGCCGGCGAATACGCCGCCGTGGCACGCCGCAACGGCGACCGGTGGTACATCGGCGCCATCACCGACTGGACGGGCCGCGACATGGAGATCGACCTCTCGTTCCTGGGCGAAGGCCGCTACCGCATGCAGTACTTCGCCGACGGCGTGAACGCCGACAGCTATGCGCAGGATTTCCGCACCGGGGAGCGCGAAGTGACCCGGGAGGACAAACTGAACGTCCGGCTGGCCTCCGGAGGCGGCTGGGCAGCCATTCTGACCCCCGTAAAATGACGCCATGAAACGCAGGATTTTTCTGACCCTTATCCCGGCGCTCGCCGCCTGCTTCGCCCTCGCCGGGGCGGAGCGGACGGCGCAGCGGCCGACGGAGCCGCAGCCCGCCGAGCTGCGCGGCCGCGTGACGGCCGACGGCCGGGGCGTGGAAGGCGTGGCCGTGACCGACGGCCGGACCATCGTCCGGACCGACGCCAAAGGACGCTACCGCCTCGCATCGGCCTCCGACGCGGAGTTCGTCTATCTGACCCTCCCCGACGGGTACGAAATCCCCGCCGAAGCGGGCGCGGCCGCATTTTACCGGCGCATCACCGGACAGGAGCGGCGGTACGACTTCGCGCTGCGGAGAGCCGGACGCGACATGATGCGCCACCGCCTCGTCCTCGTGGCCGATCCGCAGGTCTATTTCGAAGAGGAGCTCGACAGCGTGCGCCGCGCCTCTGCGGACATCCGCCGCACGGCATCGGACGGGGTGGAGACCTTCGGCGTGGCCTGCGGCGACATCATCGGCGACATCACGCGCCGCCCGACGCTCTTCGGGCCGGTGCGCGATGCGCTGGCCGAAAGCGGCGTGCCGTTCTTCTACGTCTTCGGCAATCACGACATGGATACCGACGTGCGCACGAACGACTACTCCAAACGCTCGTTCAAGGAGCGTTTCGGCCCCACCTACTACGCCTTCGACCGCGGGAAGATCCATTATGTAGTGCTCGACGACGTCTTCTTCCTGGCCCGCAGCTACCTCTATGCCGGTTACCTCGAGGAGCGGCAGCTCCGCTGGCTCGAACAGGACCTCGCCTCCGTGCCGGCCGGCTCGACCGTCGTCGTATGCCTCCACATCCCCACCTGGTCGTGCGCCGCACGGCGGGGCGAATGGGGCAAGGAGCAGACGAACAAGGTGCTCAACAACCGCCGGGCGCTCTACAAGCTGCTCGAACCCTACCGGGCGCACATCCTCTCGGCGCACGAGCACTACAACGAGAACTACACTCCCGTGCCGCACGTCTTCGAGCATGTCCACGCCCCGCTGAGCACGCTCTTCTGGCAGACGCCGCTGAGCATGGACGGCATTCCGGCCGGATACGCCGTTTACGAAGCCGACGGCGGACGGATCGCGTCGTGGTACTGGAAGGCGGTCGATCACGACCGGGGACGCCAGTTCACGGCCTACGCCGCGGGCGCCGACCGCCACAAGCCCGACGCCGTGACGGTGAACGTATGGAACTACGACCCGGCGTGGAAGGTACGCTGGTACGAGGACGGCCGCTGCCGCGGCGAGATGACCCGCTACACGGGTTACGACGAGTCGATCTGCGACTACGTCGCACGCTACGGCGACCGCTTCAAATACAAATACATCGGCGCCGCACAGACCGAACACCTCTTCTACGCCGTTCCCTCGTCGCCCGACGCCGAGGTACGCGTGGAGGTGACCGACCGGTTCGGCAACGTCTATGAATGGTCCGCCGGGAAGGGATACACCTCCCGTCCGGCCGCACAAACCGCAAAATAAACACCCGACACAATGCGAAGACAATTTGCGCTGCTCGCCGCGCTGGGGCTGTCGATGCTCCTCGGCACGGGATGCAGTCAGGATACGGCGGTCAGTTCGCCCGACGGCGGGCTGACGCTGCGCGTGGCCGAACGCGACGGCCGCATCGGATACACGCTAAGCCGCGGGGAGACGCTCCTCCTCGACTTCTCGACACTCGGATTCGAACTCCGTGACGCCCCGGCGCTGCGCGACGGGCTGACGATCGACGCCACGGCCCGGACATCGTTCGACCAGACCTGGGAGCAGGTCTGGGGCGAAGAGCACTTCGTCCGCAACCGCTACAACGAGCTGCGCGTCACGGTACGCGAACGCGAAGCGCCCGGACGCCGCTTCGACGCGGTGTTCCGCCTGTTCGACGACGGCGTCGGATTCCGCTGCGAATTCCCCGAGCAGCCCGCACTGGGCGAGTTCGTCATCATGGACGAGCTGACCGAATTCCGCTTTCCGCAGGACCACATGGCCTGGTGGATGCCCACGCGCGAGCCCTACTACGAAAGTATCGCGCGCCACACGCCCCTCTCGCGGATGGACACGGTGAACACGCCGCTGACGCTCGAATGCGCCGACGGCACGTACCTCGCCCTGCACGAGGCCGACCTGACGGACTACGCCAAGATGAGCCTTCGCCCCGCCGGCGAGGAGGGCACGACGCTGCGCTGCTGCCTCACGCCGTGGTCGAACGGCGTGAAGGTTTACGCCCGGACGCCGTTCCGCACGCCGTGGCGCACGGTCGTCGTCGGCGACACCCCCGGCGACCTGGCCACCTCGCGCCTGATGCTCAACCTGAACGAACCCTCGAAGATCGAGGACACGTCGTGGATCCGGCCGGGCAAGTACATCGGCATCTGGTGGTCGATGCACCTCTTCCAGGAGACCTGGGCACAGGGGCCCGAACACGGCGCCACGACCGAAAACATGATGCGCTACATCGACTTCGCCGCCGAGAACGGCATCCGGGGCGTGCTGGCCGAGGGATGGAACGTCGGCTGGGACGGCGCATGGACCAAGAACACCGACAGGATCAGTTTCACGCAGCCCTATCCCGACTTCGACATCGCCCGGATCGCCGAATACGCCGCCAGCAAGGGCGTGGAGCTGATCGGCCACCACGAGACGGGCGCCAACACGAAAAACTACGAGGCGCAGATGGAGGAGGCTTTCGCCTTCTACCGCAAATACGGCGTGCGCGTCGTCAAGACGGGCTATGTCAACGTGCTCATGGACGGCAAGGAGCTGCACGACAGCCAGTACGGCGTGCGGCACTACCGCAGGGTGATCGAGACGGCGGCGCGCTACGGCATCTGCATCGACAACCACGAGCCGGTGATGCCGACGGGCCTCGAACGCACGTGGCCCAATCTGATGACGCAGGAGGGCGTCCGCGGACAGGAGTACAACGCCTGGTCGCCCGACGGCGGCAACCCGCCCGAACACACGACCGTCCTCCCGTTCCTGCGCGGACTGGCCGGACCGATGGACTACACCTTCGGGACGTTCGACTTCTCGAACCCCGTGTCGCCTTTCGCGCGCGTGCAATCGACCGTGGCCCGCGAACTGGCCCACTACGTCGTGATATACAGCCCGTTGCAGATGGCTTCGGACCTGCCGGAGAACTACGCCGGAAAACCCGCCTTCGCCTTCATCCGCGACGTGCCGACCGACTGGGAGCGGACCGTCGTGCCGCAGGCCGTCATCGGTGACTACTGCGTCTTCGCGCGTCAGGAGCGCGACGGGGAGGACTGGTATCTGGGCGCCGTTACGGACGAGGAGCCGCGCACGGTCGAGGTCGCGCTGTCGTTCCTCACGCCCGGACGGAAGTACACGGCGCAAATCTACGCCGACGGCGAGGGGGCCGACTGGAAGACGAATCCCTATGCCGTCGAAATCACGGAACGCGAGGTCGGGGCCGACGACAGGCTCACGATCCGCATGGCATCGGGCGGCGGCTGCGCCGTCCGGTTCAAGGCCCAAAAAACCGAATAGGACCATGAAACGAATCACACTGATCGCATGGGCGCTGCTCGCGGTCCTCACGGCCGGCGCCGGGGAGCGGGTCCGCCGCGGCACGGTCCGCTGCGAGGGCCGGGGCGTGGAAGGCGTCGTCGTGACCGACGGCACGCACTGCGTCCGGACCGACGCCCGGGGACGCTTCGCGCTGCCCCGGACGGAGGACGCCCGCTTCGTCTATCTCTCCACGCCCGCCGGTTACGACTCGCCCGTCGAGGAGCACGTCGTGCGGTTCTTTCTCCCCGTGGACGACGCGCGCCGCAGCTACGACTTCGAGCTGTGGCGCGAGGCCGCGGACCGGACGCGCCACGGCTTCGTCGTCGTGGCCGACCCGCAGGTATTCGCCCGCGGGGAGTTCGCGCTGCTCGCCCGCGCCGCGGACGACATCCGCGCGACGGCCGAAGAGGCGGACAGGCCGTTCCACGGCATCTGCGTCGGCGACCTCATCGCGGGCGACCACACGTTCTACCCGCAGTACAACGAGACGATGGCCCGCACGGGACTGGCGTTCCGCAACGCGATGGGCAACCACGACATGAAGATCTGGGGCCGGTCGTACGAGAGCTCGCTCCGGGCGTTCGAGGACGTGTACGGCCCCAGCCACTACTCCTACAACGTGGGAAAGGTGCATTACGTCGTACTCAACGACAACTTCTTCATCGGCCGCGACTGGTACTACATCGGCTACCTCGAGGAGCGGCAACTGGCCTGGCTGGAACGCGACCTGGCCTGCGTCGCGCCCGGGAGCACGGTCGTCGTGGCGATCCACATCCCGACCGCGTTCCGCGGCAAGGACGGACAGCCGTTCGACTACGCGAAGGCGGCCAAGACGCTGGCCAACTACAAGGCGCTCCATCGGCTGCTCGAACCCTACCGGGCGCACATCGTCTCGGGACACCTGCACACGACGGCCAACTGCGAGATCGGCGAACGGCTCTACGAACACAACGTCGCGGCGCTGAGCGGCGCGTGGTGGCAGGGCGCGATCTGCACCGACGGGACGCCCGCGGGTTACGCCGTCTTCGAAATCGACGGCGACCGGGTGAGCTGGTACTACAAATCCGTCGGCCTCCCGCGCGAAGTGCAGATGAAGCTCTACGACGGCGGGGACGATCCCGCATTCGCGGGACGGATCGTGGCGAACGTCTGGAACTGCGACGCGGCATGGCGCGTGGAAATGCGCGCCGACGGCGGCGAACCGGTCGCGATGGAGCGCACGATGGCCGCCGATCCCCAGGCGCGCACGCTCTACGCCGACCCGTCGCAACTCGTGCACAAATGGATCACGGTCGTCCCGTCCGACCACTACTACGCGGCGCCGCTGCCCGCCGGAACGCGGCACGTCGAAGTGACCGCCCGCGACCGCTTCGGCAACGTCTGGCGCGCCGAAAAGAAAATCGAACAATAAAAAAACCGAACACCTATGAAAAAACACCTGTTTACCGCGCTGCTCCTCCTCGCCGCCGGATTCTCGGAGGCCCGGGAGACGCTGCCGCACGAATCCGCCGCCGCGGAAACGCTCCGATTCACTCCGGCGACAGCGCCGGAAATCCGATTCGTGGGACGCGCCGCACGCTCCGACGACGGCGCGCTCTCGTTCGACTGGAGCGGGTCCTACTTCTCGTTCCGATTCGAGGGTACGCGGTGCGCCATGCGGGCCGCGGACTCGAAACGGAACTACTACAACGTATTCGTGGACGGCAAACCCCATGGAAAAGTCACCGCAGAGGGACCGGCGAAGACCATCGTGCTGGCCGAGGGACTCCCCCACGGTGTACACACCGTACTCGTACAGAAACGAACCGAGGGCGAGCAGGGACGCACGACGCTCTTCGCTGTCGGTTCCGACGGGCCCCTGCTCGATGCGCCCCAGGCCCCGGGCCGGCACATCGAGTTCATCGGCGACTCGCACACCTGCGGATACGGCACGGAGGGCAAATCCCCGAAGGAGCCCTTCACGCCCGAGACCGAGAACTGCGACCTGGCGTGGAGTTGCATCATCGCACGCTACTTCGACGCAGACTACACGCTCATCGCACACTCCGGGCAGGGAATCGTACGCAACTGGGGCGACGAGAAGGAGGTCTCCGACTGCACCATGCGCGAGCGCATGATGCGCACCTTCGACATGGAGGAGACGCCCCTCTGGGACTTCGCGCAGTACCGGCCCGACATCGTGGTAATCAAACTCGGATCGAACGACTTCAGCGAGGGAGTCGCCCCCTCGGAGGAGGCTTTCAACGCCTCCTATGCGCAGGCGCTGCGGCAGATCCGCGCGGCCTACGGCGACGTGCCCGTGCTGTGCGTCGCCCCGGCCGAGAACACGACCGTCCACGGCTACCTGCAAACCTTCCTCCGGGAGCAACAGGACCCCGCGCTGCACTGCACCGTGATGACCCCGGGAATCACCAACTGGGGCAACGACATGGGGGCCAACTTCCACCCCAACCACCGGGGCCACCGGAAGCTGGCTTCGGCCATCATCCCCTACATCGCCACCATAACGGGGTGGGAAATGCCGGAAAAAGTCGTATATTAGAGGCCGGAAAATCAAACCTACGCGATGAAAAACCTGAAAAAACTCCTCCTGCTCGCCGCCCTGACCCTCTCGGCGGCGACGGCAGCGGCCCAGGACCCCGAAACGGACTGGGCGAATTTCGGCCGCTTCGAAGCGGAAAACGCCGCCCTCGCCTCCTCGCCCGAGGTCGTGCTGATGGGCAACTCGATCACCGAAGGGTGGATCCGCCTCCGTCCCGGCTTCTTCGCCGAGAACGGCTACGTGAGCCGCGCCATCAGCGGCCAGACCACCTCGCAGATGCTCGTGCGCTTCCGCGCCGACGTCGTGGAGCTGCACCCGCGGATCGTGGTGATCTGCGCCGGAACGAACGACATCGCCCGGAACACGGGCCGCATTTCGCTCGAACACATTCTGGACAACCTCCAGTCGATGGTCGAACTGGCCCGCGCCAACGGCATCCGGCCGATCCTCTGCTCCGTGCCGCCCGCCGGAGCGTTCGGCTGGCGTCCGGGGCTGAAGCCGGCGCAGGATATCGTCCGCCTCAACGGAATGATCCGCGCCTATGCCGACGCGGAGGGCATCCCCTATGTCGATTACCATACCCCCATGGCCGCGGCCGACGGGTCGATGAACGCCGACTACACGAAAGACGGCGTGCACCCCACCGAAGCGGGCTATGCCGTGATGGAGCGCATCCTGCCGCCCGTCGTCAAGCGGGTGCAGGCCGAAATCGGGAAATAACGGCCCCGGCAGCGGGCATTTTCAGCCCCGGCGAAACGAACGGCCGGGCCCCGAACGAATCGGGGTCCGGCCGTTTTCCGCGGGAACCGGTCCCGGACGTCAGGTCCGCCAGAACCACCCGCGTTTCGAGAATCCGGCCGTGAGGAGCACCATCAGCGCCGTGATGAGCACGCCCCGGAAGAGACTCATCGCACAACCGCTGCCGCCCCACAGCCAGGGCAGCGGAACGACGCAGGCGAGGAGCGTCAGCAGCGGAACGATCACGTAGCCCGCCGCCACGTAGGCCGCCATCGGATTCTGGCCGCAGCGCACGAGCGACCCGGCCCGCGGACGCAGGCACTCGAACCAGACGGTGGCCGCCGTCACCACGAACGAAGCCAGCCCGACGGTCACGAAGAAGTAACTGATCGTGGCGTGGTCCTTCTTGATGCCGCCTTCGAACGCCTCGAACGCCAGCCCCAGCAGAAGCCAGAAGAATCCGGTCGAGACGAGACGCGCGAGCAGCCCTTCGGTCTCCGTCCGCGGACGGCGCAGCAGCAGCCACGCCGCACCTCCCAGCGCGACGGTCAGCAGCAGGTTCGCCGTCAGATGCCGCGTGAAAAGGCCCCACATATTGACCGGCACGGCCAGCAGGACGAGCCCCGCCGCGAGGTACGTGCGGACGGGGTCTGCCGGACGTTCGCCCGCCTCCGGCCGCCGCGCCAGCCAGCGGGCGACCAGATCGCCGGCGATGCTGCCCGGCAGGGCGATGCAGAGGTATTTCATGAACTCGGCACGGTAGAGCCACGGCGCGAACGAGGCGTTCCACAACGTCTCGTTCCACGATCCCGGCACCGACGCGCCGATCTTCAGCGCCACGAGCAGCGCCACGACGCCCAGCCTCGCCAGCGGACGGCGGCGCGTCGCCCACCAGACAAACGACCCGGCGACCACGACGTTGGCCAGCACCAGAATGATGATATCCGACCGCTCGACCGAAACCGGCACGCCGAGCCGGCGGTAGAGCAGCATCATCGCCACGAGCCACACGGCGCCGCAGGCGTTGAGCAGGTCGTTGCGCCTCTTCGACAAGGCCGGCAGACGGATGAACAGCGCGAAATAGCCGCCCCACACGGCGAGCGTCAGCAGGGCCCGCAGGGCCGGCTGCGGCAGCACCTCGTTGAGCCGCCACATGCTCAGATTGCCCAGCGCGACGGCGAAGAAGGCCAGCAGCACGCCCCGCCGGAGTATTCCCCCGACGATCGCGGCGGGCCGCACGCCCCGGTCCAGCTTCCGTCCGAGCGAGAACGGGAACGCCGCGCCCATCGAGAAGAGGAAGAAGGGAAAGACCAGGTCCACCCACGTGATGCCCGGCAGCGAAGGGTCGAACGTGAAGTCCGGAGGCGGGACCTGCGCATGGAAAAGCCATGCCGGAAGCGCGGGATTCCAGCCGAAGTTGCCCGAGAGAACCATCCCCACGATGGCCAGCCCGCGCAGCAGGTCGATAGCGTATGCACGTCCCTTCATCGGCTACCGGTGTTGGGGGCGCAGCAGGTCCTGCACCACTTTGACGGGAGAGAAGGTCGTGATCGGAACATCGACGAAGACGGTGTTCCACCGTGCCATCGCGCCGTTCCAGAGCCCCGGGAGCTCCTGCGCGCGCAGCGGCCGTCCGCCCGCGGATTTCGACGAGATGAAGCCCGTCGCGGGATCGGTATATCGGCGCAAGTCGAACTTGCGGCCCTTCGAGTCGCGGATGCCGCACACCAGATCGACCGGATTGAAATGCGTGGCCGCCTGCATGAGCGGCTGGTCGGCGGGAGCGATCTGGCTCGACTCGGCGATCTGCAACGACTCCGTGCCGTCGGGATTGGCCACCCAGAAGGGACCGCCGCCCGGCTCGCCCTCGTTGCGGACCATGCCGCAGACACGGATCGGACGGTCGAGCACGGCGCGCAGCAGCGCCGAATCGTAGTCTGAGGGGAGCTTCACGCACAACCGCCGCTCGACGAACGCGGCGATCGGGGCCAGCTCGGCGCCCCCGACCTCGAGGGCCTTCAGGTATTCGAACGCCTGCTCCTGCAACCCGAGCAGCACGCCGGCCAGCGCCTTCTTCCAGCGGACCGTGTCGCCCCGGCGGGCATCGGTGGTCACGTTGTCGATATTCTTGATGAACACCACGTCGGCGTCGATCTCGTTCAGGTTCTCGATCAGCGCGCCGTGCCCCGCGGGACGGAACAGCAGCGAGCCGTCCTCCTGCCGGAAGGGGGTGTTGTCGGGATTCACGGCGATGGTGTCGGTCGAGGGCTTCTGCACCGAGAAGGAGATGTCGTAGCGGACGCCGAAACGTTTCTCGTAGAGGGGGACACGCTCCGCGAGCAGCTCCTCGAATCCGGCCATGTGCTCGGGCGAGACGGTGAAGTGGATGCGCACCCCACCGCCTGACGCGGCATAGGCCGCGCCCTCGGCCAGATGCTCCTCGACGGCCTTGCGGCTCCCCTCGGGATAGGCATGGAAGGTCACCAGCCCCTTGGGTTTGCGGCCGTACTCCAGCCCGTCGTTCACGATGGCGTCCACCTTCGCCCGGTCGTCCGCCCCCGCAGGCAGCACGGCCCGCAGCTCGGGCCAGAAGGCGAACTCTTCGAGGTGCTCCAGCAGCGTATCGACGCCCTTGCCGCGCCGGCCCTCGTTCACGAATTCGAACAGCTCCTTGAACATGCGGGTCGCCGCGCCCGAGGCGGGGACGAATTTCACGACGCCCAGCCGGGCCGCATCGCGTTCGTAACGCGCCACGGCCGCATCGGCCGCCGCCGCGTCGAGCAGCGTCACGCCGTCGCCGGGCGACGCGGCCCGCACGACCTTCAGGAAGGGGAATCCCCGTCGGAAATTTTCCAACTGCGCCTCGACCTGTCCGAGCGTCAGGCCGCGGGCTTCGATCTGTCGTAAGTCTTTTTCGGTAAACATCGGATCGTTCGTTTTTTTAGGTTGTCGTATCGTCGGACCGGGGGCCGCGCGCCGCGGGCGGAGAGCGCCGCGCGGTACGGGAAAAAACCGCCGGAAGCGGAATGGTCCCCCGCGATCATTCAAAGTTACTAAATAATTCCTAACTTTGCACGTATGATCCGAGAATTTCACCACATCAGCCTGCGCGACCGCAACAGTTTCGGCGTCGAGCAGCAGGCCGCACGGCTCGCCGAGTTCGAAACGGCCGACGACCTGCGGGCGATCTTCGCCGGAGGCGCGCCCGCGGAGTGGTGCGTGCTGAGCGGCGGCAACAACATCCTCTTCACCCGGGACTACGACGGGCTGCTGCTGACCCCCGCGGCGCGCGGCATCGCCGTGACGAAGGACGAGGGCGACAGGGTGTACGTCCGGGCCGAGGCGGGCGTCGAATGGGACGACCTGGTGGAGTGGGCCGTCGGGCGGGGACTGTGGGGCATCGAGAACCTCTCGCTCATCCCCGGCAAGGCCGGAGCCGCGCCGGTGCAGAACATCGGAGCCTACGGCTGCGAGGCGAAGGATGTCATCGAACGGGTGGAAATGTTCTGCGTCGAAACGGGCACGATGCTCACGCTCGACGCGGCGCACTGCGGCTTCGGCTACCGCGAGAGCGTCTTCAAGCACACGCTCCGGGGGCGCGTGGTCATCACGGCCGTCGAGCTGCGCCTTTCGCGCACGCCGCAGCCCCGGCTGGACTACGGGGACGTCGCGCGCGAGGTCGAGGCCCGCGGGGGCGTGTCGCTGCGCAACATCCGCGAGGCGATCTCGGCGATCCGCCGCGCGAAACTCCCCGATCCGAAAGTCGCGGGCAACGCGGGCAGCTTCTTCAAGAACCCGGTGGTCGGAGCCTCCGAAGCAGCGCGGCTGCTGGCTGCCTGGCCCGACATGCCGCACTACCCCGCCCCGGACGGCGGCGTGAAGCTGGCCGCCGGATGGCTCATCGACCGCGCGGGGTGGAAAGGCCGCAGCGAAGGGCGCGTCGGCGTGCACGAGCGGCAGGCGCTGGTGCTCGTGAACCGCGGAGGCGCGACGGGCGCCGAAGTGATCGCCTTCGCCCGGCGGATCCAGCGGTCGGTCGCCGAACGGTTCGGCGTGGAGATCTCGACCGAAGTCAATATCCTCTGAACACCCCCGCCGCAGCCGGGCCCGCCCCGCCGGAAAGGGAACGAAACGAAAACATGTCGGAACGATGAATCTGCCGGAAGCCTTTCAACGCTATATCGACGAGAACCGCCTCGTCTCGCACGACGACCGCATCCTGCTGACCGTCTCGGGCGGCGTGGACTCGATGGTCATGCTGTCGCTGTTCACCCGCTGCGGATACTCCGTGGGCGTGGCGCACTGCAACTTCCAGCTGCGGGGCGCCGAGAGCGACGAGGACGAGGTGTTAGTCGAAGAGGAGGCCGCCAAATACGGCGTGCCGTTCTACAACAAACGGTTCGAGACGGCCGCGGAGATGGAACGCACGGGCGAGTCGATGGAGATGGCGGCCCGGCGGCTGCGCTACGCGTGGTTCGACCGTCTGAGCCGCGAACACGGCTATACGGCCGTGGCGATCGCCCACCATGCCGACGACTCGATCGAGACGTTCTTCATCAACCTGCTGCGCGGCACGGGGCTGCGCGGGCTGACGGGCATTTCGGCCCAGATCGGCAAGGTCGTCCGTCCGCTCATGTTCGCCTCGCGCAAGGAGATTCTCGAATACGCCGTCCAGCAGCGCATCCCCTTCCGGGAGGATTCGTCGAACCGCTCGACCAAATACCTGCGCAACAAGATCCGGCTGGGGCTGATTCCCCGCATCCGGGAGATCAACCCCAAATTCACCCTCCTGATGCGCCGCAACCTCGCGCGGCTCACCGACGCGCAGTTGTTCATCAACCACGGCATCGAACGCATCCGCGGAGAGGCCGTCGAGAGCCGCGACGGAATCGACACGATCCGTCCCGAGCGCATCGACCCGGCCTTCCCGCGCGAGTTCGTCATCTACGAGCTGCTCAGCTCGGCCTACGGCTTCAAGGGCGACACGGTCGATGCGCTGTGCCGCGCCCTGGAGCAGAACGCCACGGGAAAGCGCTTCTACGCCCGCGACCGCGTGGCCACGATCGACCGCGGAGCGATCCGCGTGGCTCCGATCGCCCCGGACGACGACTGCCTGACGACCGTCCGCCAGGGCGCCCTGCGCAGCTACTGCGGCAACTCGGCGCTCTACTACGAATACCTCTCCGTTGACGAGGTCAGGACGTTCGACACCCCTCCGAACGTCGCGCTGCTCGATGCCGACAGGCTGCGCTATCCGCTCACGCTGCGCCGCTGGCGCGAGGGCGACCGGTTCATCCCCTTCGGCATGACCGGCAGCAAGAAGGTCAGCGACTTCCTGGTGGACGCCAAGGTGTCGATGCCCGAGAAGCAGCGGCAGTTCGTGCTGCTCTCCGGCGACGAGATCGCATGGCTCGTCGGCCGCCGCATCGACGACCGCTACCGCCTGACGCGCGGCACGGAGAACGTGCTGCGGATCACCAAAGAGATTCTCTGAAAACATGGCAAAAAGCGCACTCAAATTCCGCGACTCGGTCGCCCGGTACGAACAGCTCGCCGCAGAGATCGCGGCCCGGAGGTTCGCTCCCGTTTACCTGCTCATGGGCGAGGAGGGCTACTTCATCGACGCGCTGGCCGAACGGCTCGCCACGACCGTCCTCGACGAGGCGTCGCGGGCCTTCAACCAGATCACCGTCTATGGCCGCGACACCGACGCCGGACAGGTGGTGAACCTCTGCCGGCAGATGCCCATGATGGGACAGTACCAGGTGGTGATCGTCAAGGAGGCGCAACAGTTGCGGGGCATCGAGAAACTCTCGTACTACACGCAGAAGCCCTCGCCCACGACCATTCTCGTCGTCTGCCACAAGGAGAAGAACGCCGACAAGCGTTCGGCCTTCTACAAAGGATGCGCCGCGAACGGCGCGGTGTTCGAATCGGTGCGGCCGCGCGACTACGAGATCGCCTCGTGGTTGCAGCAGTTCGTCAAGGGGCGGGGGCTGACGATCGACCAGAAGGCGCTGTCGATGCTCACCGACCACCTGGGGACCGACATCGCCAAAATATCGAACGAGCTGTGCAAGCTCACCGTCTCGCTGCCCGAGGGAACGAAGCGCATCACCGATGCGGATATCGAGGCCAACATCGGCATCTCGAAGGATTTCAACAACTTCGAACTGTGCAAGGCCGTCCTCACGCGGGACATGGGCCGCGCGCTGATGATCGCCGACCACTTCGCCCGCAACCCCAAGGACAACCCGCTGCTGCTGACCGTCATGGCGCTGTTCGGGCAGTTCCGCGACCTGTTCGTGGTGAACTACCTGCGGTGGCTCGCACGCCACAAGGGCAAGCCCTTCCCGCCCGATCAGGAACTGATGCGTATCCTGCGCAAGAACAACACGTTCGTCCTCGCCGAAATCAAGCAGAACGCCGCGGCGTGGGACAACCGCAAAGTCTTCGGCATCCTCGGGCTGCTGCGCGAATACGACGCCAAGAGCAAGGGGCTCAACGCCGGCGGCGCGCCGGACGGGGAGCTGCTGCGCGAACTGCTGCTGAAAATCTTCTTCGCTTGACGGAGCTCTGCCTATACCAGACCGTGCACGTAGCCCGCGGGCGCGCGCGGAACGTCGCAGCGCATGCGGCGCTGCTCGACGCAGCGTCGCGCGCCCTGTTCGGACGTCCCTATGCACCCGATCCGGCACGGCTCGCAGCCCGCATCGAAGCCCTCGCCGCAGCGGAACGCTACCCGGCAGGCGTCTCGGGTTTCGTACGCCTCGAGCTGACGCCCGAAGGCGGCGAACGGCTGCTCGCGGCCGGCATCTCCCTTTACGACGGGTACGCCCTGCGGAGCCTCTCGCCCGCGGCCGTCACGCTCCGCTACGACCCGCTCTGCCCCGAAGCCCCCACCTCGGCCCGGGAGGCCGCGGAACTGCTGGCCGCACGGCTCGCCGCCCTCCGCGGCGCGGCGGCGGCCGTGCGCTGCGACGCGGAGGAGCGGCTGCTCACGGCCGACGGCGCCCCATTGTTCGCCGTGCGCGGACACACGGTGTACACCGCCCCCGCGCCCGCGAGCGTCGAGGGATGCCTGGTGCGCGAAGCGGTCCGGGCGGCCGGACTGACGCTCCGCGAGGAGCCGCTCCAACGCCGCGAGCTGCCCCGGGCCGAAGAGCTGTTCTACGCCGACCACCGGGGCATCACGGCCCTTTCACGCTGCGACGGGCAGCCGCTCATGACACTCGTCGCCGAACGCGTCGCGGAGGCGCTGGAGGGGCTGTTTCCGAAAAAATAGAAACCCGAACGCCCTCCGCCGCCCTATCTTCGGAGCGTCGAACCGGACCCTGCGCCGTGCGGAAAACCGTCCCGGCAGCAGGGTCGTAAAAACGCTTCAATCATGAAAAAATTCCTTCTCTGCTACGCCGTCCTGACGACGGCGCTGCTCGCCTGCGCCTGCCGCTCCTGCCGCCACGCCCGCGGGGAAAGCCGGCGTCTGGCCGACAACCAGACCGCCCTCGCCTCCGAAGTCGAACGCTACCGCACACGGCTGGGCGAGGAGGCCGCCTCGGTGCAGGCGCTCCGCCTCCGCTGCGCCGAGTTCGAGGAGCTGCGCGCGGCCGACGCCGCCCGCATCCGGCAACTGGGAATCAGGCTGCGCCGGGTCGAAGCCGCGGCGAAGAGCTCGACGCAGACCGCCGTCGTACTCCGCGCGCCGCTGCGCGACACGCTCGTTCCCCGCCGGGCGGCGGTCCCCGCATGGGACACCCTGCGGCGGTTCCGCTGGCGCGATCCGTGGGTCACGGTCGAAGGGTCGATAGGCCGCGACTCGGTCGAATGCCGCATCCGCAGCGTCGATACCCTGCGCCAGGTCGTGCACCGCGTCCCGCGCCGGTTCCTCTTCATCCGCTGGGGCACGAAAGCCCTCCGGCAGCAGATCGTCTCGTCGAACCCCCACACGCGGATCGTCTACACGGAGTACGTCCGCATCGAGCGCTGACCCGCACGCAGCTGCAGGACACACCCCGCCGAATAAAAAATCCGCCTGAACCCTTGCCCTTTTCACTTTGTTGCGTATCTTTGTCCGGTATGGAACGGACTGCAATCTTTCCGGGGTCGTTCGACCCTTTCACGCGCGGCCACGCCGCGCTGGTCGAGGAGGCGCTCAACCTGTTCGACCGCGTGGTGATCGGCATCGGCAACAACACGGCCAAGCAGGGGTTGCTGACCGTCGGAAACCGCAAGCGGCTCATCGACGACATCTACGCCCGCAATCCGCGCGTCGAGGCCCGGGTTTACACGGGGCTGACGGGCGAGTTCGCCGAGCAGATGGGCGCCTGCGCCATCATCCGCGGCGTGAGGAACACCACCGACTTCGAATACGAACGCACGATGGAGGCCACGAACCACCGCATCTACCCCGAGATCACGACCGTGATGCTCTTCACCCCTTCGCCCGTGGCGGACATCTCCTCCTCGACGGTCCGCGAGGTGCTCTCGTTCGGACGCACGGTGGAGGAGTTCATGCCCGAAGGAATCGACATAAACAACTACTTGCAATAAGCCTATGATGGAATTCACAGCCGAAATGATCGCCGGGTTTCTGGGCGGCGAAGTCATCGGCGACAAAAACGCCAAAGTGCACACCGTCTCCTCGATCGAGGAGGGGAAGGCCGGATCGCTGACCTATCTGACCAATCCCAAATACGAACCCTTCGTCTATACCACCGGAGCGTCGATCGTACTCGTGGACAGTTCGTTCACGCCTTCGCGCCCGGTCGCCGCCACGCTCGTCAGGGTGGCCGACGCCGGAGCCTGCGTGCTCCGTCTGCTCGAAATGTACAACGCCGCGAAGCCCCGCCGCACGGGGATCAGCCCCCGCGCCTCGGTGGCCGAAGAGGCCGTCGTGGGCGAGGAGTGCTATATCGGCGATTTCGCCGTCGTCGAAGCGGGCGTGCGGATCGGCAGGGGATGCCAAATCTACCCGCAGGTTTACCTCGGGCAGGGCACGACGGTGGGCGACGGCACGATTCTCTACCCAGGGGTCAAGGTCTATGAAGGCTGCACGATCGGCAGCCGCTGCATCCTCCACGCCGGCGCGGTGATCGGCGCCGACGGCTTCGGATTCCTTCCCAACGCCGAGGGGGGCTTCGACAAGATTCCCCAACTGGGCAACGTGGTGATCGAAGACGACGTGGAGATCGGAGCCAACACCTGCATCGACCGCGCCAAAACCGACTCGACCGTCATCCGCCGTGGCGTGAAACTTGATAACCTGATCCAGATAGGACACAACGTGCAGATCGGCGAGAACACCGTTTCGTCGGCGCAGACCGGCATCGCGGGGACTTCGAAGGTCGGGGCCAACTGCTTCCTCGCGGGGCAGGTGGGCATCGCCGACCACGTGACGATCGGCGACCGCGTGAAGATCGGCTCGAAGAGCGGTCTGGACAAGGACGTGCCCGACGGGGAGATCCGCTTCGGCTACCCGGCGCTGCCCGGCATGCAGTACCACCGCGCGGCCAATGTCTTCAAACGGCTTCCCGAGCTGGACAAACGGGTCCTGGCCCTGGAGAAAGAGATTACGGAACTTAAAAAATAACTGACGACCATGAAAAAGATTCTGACACTCGCAGCGGCCGCCGCCGTGCTGTGCAGCTGCGGCAATAACGAAAACCGGTATGTCGTCGAGGGCAATCTCGAAGGCATCAACGAGATGGTCTATCTGTTCGACCGGCAGCAGCAACTGCTCGACTCGGCCAAGGTAGAGAACGGCGCATTCCGCATCGAAGGCGTGGCCGAAGCCCCCGCGAGCGCCATCCTGACCGACGCCCGCGACATGCGCGGAACGTTCGGCGTCATGCTGATCCTCGAACCGGGCACAATCACGGTGGCCCGCAGCGAGCAGGAGCAGAACGCCCTGTTTGCGACAGGCACCGTATCGAACGACGCCAACACGGCCTACATGACCGCCGGCAGCGAGCTGATCCGCGAATTCCGCGATCCGGAGACCACCGACGAGCGCCGCGAGGCCATCGAGGAGGAGTACGAGGAGCTGGGCAGCCAGGCCCTCGAGCAGAACCGCAACAACTATTTCGGCGTGGTGATGCTCTCGCAGCAGGCCTACGGACTTTCGGGCCAGGAGATTCTGGACGAGATCGCCCTCTTCCCTGCGGAGTTGCAGCAGACCGGGGAAATGACCAAAATCAGGGAGAATGCCGAGCAGAAGCTCAAGACCGACGTGGGACAGCCCTATATCGACGTCGTACAGCCCGACGCCGACGGCAAGGAGGTGTCGCTCAAATCCGTCGTAGAGAACCCGGCGACGAAATACGTCCTGCTCGACTTCTGGGCTTCGTGGTGCGGTCCCTGCATGGGCGAGGTTCCCCACCTGAAGAAGACCTACGGGGAGTTCCACGATAAGGGATTCGAGATCTACGGTGTGTCGTTCGACAACAACCGCGACAAGTGGCTCGCCGCCGTGAAGGACAACGGCATGGACTGGATCCACGTGAGCACGCTCGGCGGATTCGACAACCAGGCGGCCAAGGATTACGCCGTACAGGCCATTCCCACGAACCTGCTGATCGACCGCGAGGGCAGGATCGTCGCCAAGAACCTGCGCGGCGAGGCGCTCTACGAGAAGATCGGGGAGCTGCTGAAATAGCCCGTTCCGCCCGACCCTGCGCCCCTCCGGTTCCGGTTCGCCGTCCGGAGGGGCGCTTTTCCGAATCCGTTTCACCGCAAACCGCGCACGCCGTTGGCTGACAAGACATCCTACCGCATCATGGGCATCGACCCCGGCACGAACTACATGGGTTACGGCGTGCTGGAGATCGAAGGGCGCACGCTGCGTCCGGTCGTGCTGGGCGACATCGACCTGCACCGGATCGCGGATCCCTACGCCAAGCTGCGCTACATCTTCGAACGCGTCGGCGCGCTGGTCGATACCTACCGTCCGCAGGAGGTGGCGCTCGAATCGCCCTTCTTCGGCGAGAACGTGCAGTCGATGCTCAAGCTCGGGCGGGCGCAGGGCGTGGCGATGGCCGCCGCGCTGAGCCGCGGCCTCGACGTATTCGAATACGCCCCCATGCGCATCAAACAATCCATCACCGGACGCGGCTCGGCCGCCAAGGAGCAGGTCGCCGCCATCGTCTGCCGCACGCTGGCCGTCGAACGGCCGCCGAAGCGGCTCGACGCCACGGACGGAATGGCCGTGGCCCTGTGCCACTACTTCACGACCTCCGGCCCGATGAACGCCCTGCTGGGAAACGACCGCGTCAAGGGCCTCGGCGGAGGCAAAAAGGCCGCCTCGAAGGGCGGATCGCAAAGCTGGGAACAGTTTCTGAAAAAACACCCCGACCGGGAGATCAAATAATCCGCACCGCAATGCAATAGCAATCAACGCATTGCACTACGGAGACAGAAATTCGGCAATTTTTTCCCGAAATTATTTGCGAGTTTCGGATTTCCGCCGTATATTTGCACTCGCAATTCGGCGCCGTAGCTTAATTGAATAGAGCATCTGACTACGGATCAGAAGGTTACAGGTTTGAGTCCTGTCGGCGTCACAGGAGAAAGAGAGTCCAAAAGGCTCTCTTTCTTGCATTTAGGGAGTGCCCGAAAAAGAAGGAATGGAAACCCGTCCCGCGGCGGACAGGATTCATATTCCGGAAAGGGCCGGAGCAAAAAAACGGAAAAACCGAAAACCGGGAAAAAGCCAAAAGCCGGACGCAGAAAACCGGAAAGGCCCCGAAGCCGGACGAAGGAACCGGGAGGGAACCCGAAAAAAGGGACATGCGACGAAAAGCGCGACGAAAAAAGGGGATGCCCGACAAAGTCTCCTCCGCAAGCAAAAATCACCCCTGTCGGAGATTGCTCCGACAGGGGTGAACACGTAAGGCCGAACTCGTCGGACTGCCTCTTGTACCGGCAGTTCCGGCCTCCGGCCGGGCTTCTCTACAGATTGCGGGACAAATCGCGGGCCTCCACTCCTTCGAATGTCAGCCGGACCGGTTCGATCCGGCCCTCGGCGTCGAACGTCATCCGTTCGATGCACACCTGCCGGTGAGCCCCCTCGCCGTCGCCCAGCGGATGACGGTGATAGACGATATAGTAGTCGTCCGTGCCCGGGATGCGGATCACGGAGTGATGTCCGGCTCCCGTAGCCACGGCGGGGTCCTGCCGCATGATCGTTCCGATGCGTTCGAACGGCCCGAGCGGCGAATCCGACACGGCGTAGGCCACCGAATAGTCGGGGCCCGTCCAGGCTCCCTCGGACCACATGAAATAGTATTTTCCCTTGCGTTCGAACAGGAACGGCCCCTCGGTATAGCGTTCGGGGGTGATCTCCTTGTAGAGCTCCCCGTCGTCGAAAGGACGGATTCCCGTGAAGTCCTCCTTCAGCCGCACCACGTTGCAGTGGCCCCAGCCGCCGTAATACATGTAGTATTCGCCCCCGTGTTCGTAAACGAACTGGTCGATGGGCTGCGCGCCGTTCACGATCTCGCCGATCAGCGGCTTGCCGAGCAGATCGCGGTAGGGTCCCTCGGGACGGTCGCTCACCGCCACGCCGATACCGCCGACCTCGCCTTCGTGCACGTCGTTGGCCGCGAAGAAGAAGTAGTAGCGGCCGTCCTTGCGGATGGCGGCCGGCGCCCACATGGCCCGCCGCGCCCACGCCACGTCGGCCTGCTTCAGGATGCCGGTGTGCTTCGTCCAGTGCACCAGGTCGTCGGAGGAGAAGCAGTCGAAGGAGAGCTGCTCGTCGTAGGGAAGGCTGCTCGTGGGATAGACCCAGCAGGTTCCGTCGTAAACGACGGCTTCGGGATCGGCATACCATCCCTCGAAAATGGGGTTGCCGCTCCGTTCCGGCGTTCCGGACCCGGCGCAGGAGACGCCGAAGACCGTGCACCCCGCCAACGCGAGCAGGCTGAAAAAGCGGATGTTCATAACGTTTCAGTTGGAATTGACGACGCTAAAATACGAAAAATCCGCCACGGACCCGCAGATCCGCGGCGGAAAATTCGCCGGCGCACGCCCGCGCTCACTTCCGCCCGCCGTCGGGCATCGTCCAGCCGCCGCCCAGCGCCTTGTAAAGCTGCACGAGGGCCAGGTGCTCGTCGCGGACGGCATTGCTCAGCCCGATCTGCGCATCGAGGTAACGCCGCTGGGCGTCCAGCACGTCGATGTAGTTGATATTGCCGCCGCGGTACTGGATATTCGCCAGTTTGACGTATTTGCTGGCGGCATCGCGGAGCGTGACGTTCAGCTCGGCCGTCCGCCGGACGTTCCGGTAGGTCACGATGGCGTCGTCGGTCTCCTTGAAAACCTCAAGCACCTTCTTCTCGTAGGCCAGACGCGCCTCGTCGTAGGCCGCCAGCGCGGCACGGTACTTGGCCTGCCTACGGCCGAACCCGAAGACCGGGGCTGCGATCGCCCCCGCCACATAAGAGAAGGGCGAACGGAAAAAGCCCGTCAGCTCGCTGTTCTCCACGCCGCCCGTCAGCGTGAAGGTCAGCCGCGGGAAACGGTCGGCATAGGCCATGCCCGCCTCGGCCATCGCGGCCCGGAGCTGCTGCTCCGAAGAACGCACGTCGGGGCGCCGCTGCAACAGCCCCGAAGGCAACCCGACGGGCAGGCTGTCGGGCATGGTGATGTTCAGCGCCAGCCCGCTCCGCCGCACCTCCCCTCCGGGATAGCCGCCCGCGAGCAGCGAGATGCTGTTCTCCATCATCCGGATCCGCCGTTCGAGATCGGGGATGCGCGCCGCCGTGGTGGCGTACTCCACCTGCGCCTGCTGATAGACCGTCTCGGCCGTGAGGCCCCCTTCGAACCGCAGTTTGGCCTGATGCACGTCCTCGCGCCGCGTCTCGAGCGTCCGCCGCACGATCGCCAGTTCGTTGTCGAGCGCCATCAGTTCGAAATAGGCCGTGGCGACCTCCGCCACGAGCGTCATGCGCATCGCGCGCCAATCCTCCACCGACGCGAGGTATTCGGCCCCGCCCCGGCGTTTGGCCCAGCGCAGGTTGCCCCACAGGTCCAGCTCCCAGCTCACGGAGGCCTTGGCTCCCATTTCGGGGTCGTTGCTGAACGGCTTCTCGTAATAATCGTTCGTCTCGCGGTTGGCATAGACCGAAGCGGAGAAAACGGGCAGCCGGCTGGCCTTGTCGATCCGGTAGAGCTGCCGCATCCGCTCGACGCGCGCGGCGGCCGCCAGCATGTCCTTGTTGGCGGCGAGCGTCCGTTCGATCAGGTCGCACAACGCCGCATCGCCGTAGAACCGCCACCACGCGACGTCGGCGACGGTCGTCGAATCGGTCTGGTCCGGGGAGAGGGTCTCCGGCAGGTTCAGCTCGGGCGACTTGCAGTGCCTGACCGCCGAACAGCCGCAAAGGAAGGCCGCCGCAAGGGCGGCAAGGTATATCGGGATTCGTTTCATCGTTTCAGTTTGGCTTTAAGACGGTAAATCCAGACGAAGAAGAAGGGCACGAAGACGATGCCGGCGGAGATGGCCACGAGCATGCCGAAGAACACGCCGGTTCCGATGCCCTGGCGGCTCGCCGAACCCGGCCCCGACGCGAAGACCAGCGGCAGCAGGCCCAGAATGAAGGCCAGCGAGGTCATGACGATCGGGCGGAAGCGCAGGTGCGCCGCCGTGACGGCCGCCTCGACGATGTCGCGTCCCTTCTCGACCTCCTCCTTGGCGAACTCCACGATCAGGATGGCGTTCTTGGCCACCAGACCCACGAGCATCACCAGTCCGATCTGGAAATAGATGTTGTTCTCCAGTCCGCATATCCAGATGCCCAGATAGGCCCCGATGCCGGCCACCGGCAGCGACAGGATCACGGCCACGGGAACCGACCAACTCTCGTACTGCGCCGCGAGGAAGAGGAAGACGAACAGGAAGGCCAGCGCCAGCACGACGCCCGTTTGCCCGCTCACCCGCTTCTCCTGATAGGAAAGGCCGCTCCATTCGACGCCTATATCCGCCGGAAGATGCTCGGCGACGATCCGCTCCAGCGCATCCATCGCCTGCCCCGAGCTGTAACCGTGGGCCGCCTCGCCGGAGATGGTCGCCGAGGTGAACATGTTGAACCGCTTGATGGTTCCGGGTCCCGTCGTGTAGTCGGTCGTGCCGAGGGCCGTGACGGGGATCATCGCCCCGTCGGCGCCGCGCACGAAGAACAGGTTCAGGTTGTCGCGGCTGGCCCGGTAGGGCGCTTCGGCCTGAATATAGACGCGGTAGATGCGGTTGAACAGGTTGAAGTCATTGACGTAGATCGACCCCGTGAAGGCCTTCATCGTCGAGAAGACGTCCGACATCGAGACGCCCAGCAACTGCGCCTTGTCGCGGTCCACGTCGAAGTAGAGCTGCGGAATGTCGCCCTGCATCGACGACGACAGCCCCGTCAGCTCGGGCGTCCGCCCGGCGTAGTACATCAGCGTATCGACCGCCTGTTGCAGCTCGCCGTAGGTCGTGTTGCCGCGCGCCTCGAGCACCATCTCGAAACCGCCCGACTGCCCCAGTCCGGGAATCACCGGCGGCGTCGAGAGGTAAACCCTGCTCTCGGGATAGCGCGACAACTCGTCGCGCACGCGCCGCATCACCTCGCCGATATCCTCCGTCTCGCGCTCGTCCCACGGCTTGAGGATGACGGTGAGCTGACTGCGCGCCTGGTTCGTCCCCACACGGGGACTCGACCCCGTCACGTTGAGCACGTATTCGACGTCGGGGTCCTTCTTCAGGAAGCGCACGGCGCGGTCCGTGACCTCGCGCGTCCGCTCGATCGTGGCGCCCTCGGGCAGCTCCAGCTCCACGGTGAAGTATCCCTGATCCTCCTGCGGCATGAAACTCTGAGGAACCAGCCGGTTCATCGCCCAGATGCCCACCAGCACGATGCCGAAGGCGGTCAGCATCCGCCGCGAACGGCCCAGCGCCCGCACGATCGTCCGGCCGTAGAGGAGATTGCCGCGGGCCAGGAAGAGGTTGATATAACGGAAAATGCGGTTTTTCTTTCCGGCGTTCTCGGGCCGCAGGAACAGCGAACACATCACCGGACTGAGCGTCAGCGCGACAACAGTGGAGATGATCACCGACACGGCGATCGTGATGGTGAACTGCCGGTAGAGCTGCCCCGTAATGCCCGAGAGGAAACTCACGGGCACGAACACGGCGCAGAGCACCAAGGACATGGCGATCAGCGCCCCGCCCAGGCTGCGCATCGCCTTCTTCGTCGCCTCGTAGGGCGACAGGTGCTCCTCGTGCATGATACGGTCCACGTTCTCCACCACGACGATGGCGTCGTCCACCACGATGCCGATGGCAAGGATCAGACCCAGCAGCGTCAGCAGGTTGAGCGAGAAGCCGAAGACGAGCATCACGCCGAACGTACCGACGAGCGAAATGGGCACGGCGACGATCGGGATGAGCGTCGCGCGCCAGCTCTGCAACGAGAGGAAGACCACGAGGATCACCAGCACCAGCGCTTCGAAGAGCGTGCGGTAAACGTGGTGGATCGATTCGGAAATATAGGTCGTCATGTCGAAGGGCACGTTGTAGGTGATGCCCTCCGGAAAGTTGCGGCTGATCTCGTCCATCGTGGCACGGACCGCACCGGCCACCTCAACGGCGTTGGCCCCGGGCAGCATGTAGATATCCAGCACGGCGGCGTTGCCGCCGTTGATGCCGCTCTCGGTGTTGTAGGACTGCGCCTCGAGCGAAATGTTGGCCACGTCGCGCAGACGGATGATCGACCCGTCGGGATTGGCCCTGACGACGATGTCCTCGAACTGGCTCACCGACGACAGACGCCCCTGCGCCGTGATGGGAATCGTCACGTCCACGCCCTCCATCGGAGCCTGTCCCAGCACGCCGGCCGCCGATTCGCGGTTCTGGTCCTTCAGGGCGTTCTGCAAGTCCTTGACCGTCAGTCCCAGGTCGGCCAGCTTGTCCGGCTCGACCCATATCTGCATGGCGTAGTAGCGGCTGCCGACGTTCGAGACGCGCCCCACGCCCGGAATACGGCGCAACATGTCCAGCACGTTGAGCGTGGCGTAGTTCGAGAGGTAGATTTCGTCGAACTTCGGATCCGACGACAGCAGCGTGATGGTCAGCAGCTTGCTCGACGCCTGCTTCTCGACCGAGATGCCGTTCTGCACGACTTCGGCCGGCAGGCGCGCCTCGGCCTCCTTGATGCGGTTCTGAATATCGACGGCCGCCAGATCGGGGTTCGTCGAGATGTCGAAGGTCACCGTCACGGTGAAGCCGCCCGAGTTGGAACTCGACGACTCCATGTAGATCATGCCCGGCGTGCCGTTGAGCTCCTGCTCGATGGGCGTGGCCACGGCCTGCGTCACGGTCTGCGCGTCGGCGCCCGGATACGAGGCCGAGACCTTCACCACCGGAGGCACGATCTGCGGATACTGATCGACGGGAAGCAGCGCCAGGCCGATCGCCCCCACGATCACGATCACGATGGACAGGACGGTCGAGAAGACGGGCCTGTCGATGAAAAAGTCGCTCTTCATGGCCTATTCCTCCCCGGTTGCGTTATCCTCCCGGCGGATCGGCGCCACCGGTTCGACCTTCATGCCGTGCTGGAGCTTGTGATACCCCTCGACGACGATCCGCTCCTCGGGCGAAAGGCCGCGCTCGACGACCATCTTGTTGTCGGGAATTTCCGGTCCGGTCTCCACGAACCGCTTCTCCACGACGCTGTCGGGCCGCACGACATAGATATAGGCCCCGCCCTTCTCGATCACCAGCGCCTTCGTCGGCACGACCACGGCGTCCTCCCTGACGTCGAGCAGCAGCTTCACCTTCGTGAACTGCCCCGGCAGCAGGATGTGGTCCGGGTTGGCCATCTCGGCCCGCACGGAGAAGGTTCCCGTCTGGGGATCGACCTGCGGATCGGCGAAATCGACCAGTCCCCGGTAGGGATACTGCGAACCGTCGGCCAGCGTCACGGTGATATAGGGATTCCACTTGCGGGTGGTGTCCTTCTGACCCAGATTGACGTTGCGCGCTTTCGAGCGCAGGTAGTCCAGCGCCGTCATGCTGAAATCGACGCGCACCGTATCGCTCTTCACGACGGTCGCCAGCAGCGACTTGCCGCTCGGACCGACCAGCGTGCCGATGTCCACGTTGCGCTCGGAAATGTACCCCGAGACGGGTGACTGCACGGTGGTGTAGCCCAGCGTCATCTCGGCTTGCGTGAGGTCGGCCTCGCACACCACCACGTCGGCCGCGGCGCTCTCGTAGGAGGCGATGGCGTTGTCCAGGTCGAGCTGGCTGGCGGCGTTCTGCTCGTAGAGCGGCCGGATGCGCTCCAAGTCGCGCTGCGCCTTGAGCGCCTGCGCCTTGGCCTTGTTGAGCTGCGCCTTGGCCTTGTTCACGCGCGCCCGATAGAGTTTGGGGTCGATGACGAAGAGCGTCTGCCCCTTCTTGATATACGTGCCTTCGGTGAAGAGCATCCGCTCGAGATAGCCCTCGACGCGGGCGCGGATCTCGACGAACTGCTGCGCGCGGATGCGCCCCACGTACTCGCCATAGACGCTCACGTCCTCGACCTCCACCGGTTCGGCCGCCACGACCGGCAGCACCTCCGGCACGGGACGCGGCCGCAGCCACCACCAGACACCGCCGCCGGCCGCCAGCAGCGCGCAGACCAGCACGATCCACCGTTTGCGGTTCATCTCGACCGACACATGCGGAATCCGTTCCGCCACTCCCCTCTTCAGTTTGTCCAGATCCAGGTTCTTCAGATCGGGTTTCATTCTTTCGAAATTCATCTTACTTTTTTGTCTGTTTTCGCCGCAGTACGGGCACGGCCGCACGCGGGCTTATCGTCGCGAAAGGGACAAACCGCGGACCAATCCGGCCGCCGCAAACGCAAAACGGTCATTTCCAACCCCCTAACGGAACGACGGGACAAAGATACGCAAAAAAAACGTGGAAACGTTCCACACCCGCCGGGGAGATATTCCACAACCGGCTGCCCGGCGGGGCGCGTTGTCCGGCCCGCCGGAGGCCGGAGGCGCTCCCCGGAAACGCCCGCCGGACGTTTCCGGGGAGCGGCGAAACCCGGAAAACGCATCCCCGGTACATTTTTCCGCCACTCCGGACACACTTTGGCCGGCTTTTTGCGACATTTATATATTTTTTTGTTCCGCAAAAGGTGAATTTTTGCGACGAAAGCTGCATTTTGTCGTATATTTGCATACGATTTCCGAACCTAAACCGCACTTTCGCACAATGAACAAAAAGAAGAGATGGATTACGACCGCCGCGATTCTCGCCGTATTCTGCGCTGCGCTGGGATATTACAATTTCCGTCATGACAGCCCCGACGCGGAAGCGGGACCGGAGGCGCTCCCCGCGCCGCGACAGAAGAACGTCCTGAACGTGAACGGAATGGTCATCCGCCCGCAGACGCTCACCGACGGCATCACCACCATCGGCAACCTGCTTCCCGACGAGGAGGTGGACCTCTCGTTCGAGACCTCGGGCAAGATCGTGGAGATCAATTTCCGGGAGGGAACCGCCGTGCGCAAGGGCGAGTTGCTGGCCAAGGTGAACGACAGGCCCCTGCAGGCGCAGCTCTCACGCTACGAGGCGCAGCGCAAGCTGGCCGAAGACCGCGTCTATCGCCAGAGCGCCCTGCTCGAAAAGGACGCCGTGAGCCAGGAGGCCTACGAACAGGCCCGCACCGAACTGGCGATGCTCTACGCCGACATCGACATCGTGAAGTCGAACATCGCCCTCACGGAGCTGCACGCCCCCTTCGACGGGGTGATCGGCCTGCGCAACGTCAGCGAAGGCGCCTACGCCTCGCCCGACGTCGTGGTGGCCAAGCTCACGAAAATCTCGCCGCTGAAGATCGACTTCTTCGTCCCCGAACGGTACGCCAACCAGATCAAGCCCGGCACGCGTCTCACGTTCACCGTCGAGGGGCGCGACGAGCAGTTCCGCGCCGAGGTTTACGCCACCGAGTCGAAAGTGGACATCGAGACCCGCACTTTCGCCGTGCGCGCGCTCTTCCCCAACCGGCAGGGCAAACAGCTCCTCCCGGGACGCTTCGCCGACGTCAAAATCCGGATGCACGACATTCCGGACGCCATCGCCATCCCGACCGAGGCGATCGTCCCCGAAATGGGCGTGGACAAGGTTTACCTTTACAAGGGAGGCAAGGCGCGGGCCGTGACCGTCCGCACGGGGCTGCGCACCGACTCCTCGATCCAGATCATCGCGGGCCTCAATGTCGGCGACACGATCATCACCTCCGGCACGCTGCAACTGCGCACCGACCTGCCCGTGAAACTCGACACCGTAGAATAAACCCGCCGCCGCATGAACATCTCCGAATTGAGCATCCGGCGGCCCGTCATGGCCACGGTGCTGACCATCATCATCCTGCTGTTCGGCGTCATCGGATACACCTACCTCGGCGTGCGCGAATACCCGAGCGTGGACAACCCGATCATCTCCGTGACATGCTCCTACCCGGGCGCCAACGCCGACGTGATCGAGAACCAGATCACCGAGCCGCTCGAGCAGAACATCAACGGCATTCCGGGCATCCGCTCCATGTCGAGCACCAGCCAGCAGGGGCAGAGCCGCATCACCGTCGAGTTCGAGCTGTCGGTGGATCTCGAAACCGCGGCCAACGACGTGCGCGACAAGGTGTCGCGCGCGCAGCGCTACCTGCCGCGCGACTGCGACCCGCCGACCGTGGCGAAGGCCGACGCCGACGCCACGCCGATCCTCATGGCCACGATCCAGAGCGACAAACGTTCGCTGCTCGAGCTGAGCGAAATCGCCGACCTGACCGTCAAGGAGCAGTTGCAGACCATCAGCGACGTCAGCTCGGTCGAGATCTGGGGCGAGAAACGCTACTCGATGCGCCTGTGGCTCGACCCTGCGAAGATGGCCGGCTACGGCATCACGCCCGTGGACGTCAAGGAGGCGCTCGACCGCGAGAACGTCGAACTGCCGTCGGGCAGCATCGAGGGCAACACCACCGAGCTGACGATCCGCACGATGGGCCTGATGCACACCACGCAGGAGTTCAACGACCTGGTGATCCGCGCCGACGCGGGCCGCATCATCCGCCTGAGCGACATCGGCCGCGCCGAACTCGGTCCGCAAGACACGCGCAGCTACATGAAGATGAACGGCGTGCCGATGGTCGGCATCGTCGTCATCCCCCAGCCGGGCGCCAACCACATCGACATCGCCGACGAGGTTTACCGCCGCATGGAAACCATGCGCAAGGACCTTCCCGAAGACGTGGTGACGGGCTACGGATTCGACAACACGCGTTTCATCCGCGCCTCGATCGACGAGGTGAAGCAGACCGTTTACGAGGCCTTCGTGCTGGTCATCATCATCATCTTCCTCTTCCTGCGGAACTGGCGCGTGACGCTCATCCCCTGCATCGTGATCCCCGTCTCGCTCATCGGTACGTTCTTCCTCATGTACCTGGCGGGCTTCTCGATCAACGTCCTCTCGATGCTGGCCGTGGTGCTCTCGGTGGGTCTGGTCGTGGACGACGCGATCGTGATGACCGAGAACATCTACATCCGCATCGAACGCGGCATGACGCCTTTCGAGGCGGGCATCGACGGCGCGAAGGAGATCTTCTTCGCCGTGCTCTCCACCTCCGTGACGCTCATCGCCGTCTTCTTCCCGATCGTCTTCATGGAGGGCACGACCGGCCGCCTGTTCCGCGAGTTCAGCCTCGTGGTCTCCGGCTCGGTGCTCATTTCGACTTTCGCGGCCCTCACGGTGACCCCGATGCTCGCCACCAAGCTCCTCGTCCGGCAGGAGCGCAAGAGCTGGTTCTACAACAAGACCGAGCCGTTCTTCGTCGGCCTCAACAACTTCTACAGCCGTTCGCTGGCGGCCTTCCTGCGCCGCCGCTGGATCGCCCTGCCGCTGGTCGGCGCGATGGTCGTGCTGATCGGCCTGCTCTGGAGCACGATCCCCACGGAGATGGCCCCGCTCGAGGACCGCTCGCAGATCACGATCAACACCCGCGGCTCGGAGGGCGCGACCTACGAATACGTCCGCGACTACACCGAGGACATCAACCGCCTGGTCGATTCGCTCGTCCCCGAAGCCGAGGCCACGACGGCCCGCGTGTCGAGCGGCAGGGGCAATATCCGCATCGCCCTGAAGGACATTTCCGAACGCAGCCGCAGCCAGATGGAGATCGCCGAGGAGCTGTCGGCCGCCGTGCGCGCGAAGACCAAGGCACGCGCTTTCGTGCAGCAGCAATCGACCTTCGGCGGACGCCGCGGCAACATGCCCGTGCAGTACGTGCTCCAGGCCACCTCGATCGAACGCCTGCAGGAGGTGCTGCCCGAGTTCATGAAACGCGTTTACGAAAGCCCTGTCTTCCAGATGGCCGACGTGGACCTGAAGTTCAGCAAGCCCGAGGCGCGCGTGACGATCAACCGGGACAAGGCCAACCTGCTCGGCGTCAGCGCGCAGGACATCGGCGAGACGTTGCAGTACGGACTGAGCGGCCAGCGCATGGGCTACTTCTACATGAACGGCAAGCAGTACGAGATTCTGGCCGAGATCAACCGCCAGCAGCGCAACAAGCCCGCCGACCTCAAGTCGATCTACGTGCGCGGCGACGACGGCAAGATGATCCAGCTCGACAACCTCATCACGCTCGTCGAGACGGTCGCCCCGCCGCAGCTCTACCACTACAACCGGTTCCTCTCGGCCACGATTTCGAGCGGACTGGCCAAGGGCAAGACCATCGGGCAGGGACTCGACGAAATGGACCGCATCGCCGCCGAGGTGCTCCACGACGACTTCCGCACGGCGCTGGCCGGCGACTCGAAGGAGTTCCGCGAAAGCTCGTCGAGCCTGATGTTCGCCTTCCTGCTGGCCATCCTGCTGATCTACCTCATCCTGGCCGCGCAGTTCGAGAGTTTCAAGGACCCGCTGGTCATCATGCTCACCGTGCCGCTGGCCATCGCCGGAGCGCTCGTCTTCATGTGGGGCACGGACCAGACGATGAACATCTTCAGCCAGATCGGAATCATCATGCTCATCGGTCTGGTGGCCAAGAACGGCATCCTGATCGTCGAATTCGCCAACCAGAAGCAGGAGGCCGGCGAGGAGAAGATGGCGGCCATCCGCGACGCGGCGCTGCAACGCCTCCGCCCGATCCTGATGACCAGCGCCTCGACGATCCTCGGCCTGCTGCCGCTGACCGTGGCCACGGGCGAGGGGGCCAACGGCCGTATCGCCATGGGTATCGCCGTGGTGGGCGGCATGCTCGTCTCGACGCTGCTGACCCTCTACATCGTGCCGGCGATCTACAGCTATGTCTCGACCGACCGGAGCAAACGAACGAAAAACGAAGCACTATGAATATGAAACGGGGATTGATTACGCTGCTGGCGGCCCTTCTCTGCATCGCGGCCGCCGCCCAGGAACGACAACCGCAGCCCGGACACGCGGAGACGACGCACGAAACGGGAACGGAACGGCCCGCAGCGGACGACGTGCGCCCGGAGGCGGCATCCGCCCCGCTGCGCTCCGGGAAACCCGGCTCCGGCGCGAAAGGCGGTCCGACGGACGGACGGATCGCCCCCGTACCGGCCGCCGCGCCGGCCGCCGGGGAGGTGCTTTCGCTGCGCGAATGCCTCGAAAAGGGGCTCGAACGCAACTACGACATCCGCATTGTCCGCAACGAGGAGCGCATCACGGACAACGACGCCACGGCGGCCAACGCCGGGATGCTCCCCACGATCGACCTCTCGGCCGGTTACGGAAGCAACGTGAACCGCATCCGCACGACGCCCCGCGAAGGCGACGTCACGACCGCAAAAGGCGTTTACGACGGAACGTTCGACGCCGGGGTGGCGCTCAACTGGACCCTCTTCGACGGGTTCCGCATCCGCGCCGACTACCGCAAGTTGCAGGAACTGAAAGAAAAAGGAGCCTTGCAGACCCGTCTCACGATCGAGGATTTCATCGCCTCGTTCACGGCCGAATACTACAATTTCGTGCAGCAGACCCTGCGCCTCGAGAATTTCCGCTACGCGATGGCGCTCTCGCGCGAACGGCTCCGCATCGCCGAGGCGTGGTATCACGTGGGCAGTTCGGCACAACTCGACGTGTTGCAGGCCCGCGTGGACTTCAATGCCGACAGCTCGCAGTACATGTCGCAGCAGGAGGCCGTCGTGGCCTCGCGCATCCGGATCAACGAGCTGCTCGCCAACGAAGAGCTGGACCGCAGGTTCCTCGTGCGCGACACGGTCATCGCCATCGACGACGCCCTGCAATGGGACGTCCTCGTGGCCGAGACCCGCACGGCGAACGCCGAGCTGCTGATGGCCGACCGCGACAACGCGATCTCCGAGCTGGAGTTGCAGAGCATCCGCTCGCGCAACTACCCCTACCTGAACCTCACGGCCGGCTACGGCTACACACACAACCGCTACGGCAGCGGCACGACGCGGATGCGCGGCCAACTGGGACTGAACGCCGGATTGCAGGTGGGCTTCACGATCTTCGACGGCAACCGCCGCCGCGAACAGCGCAACGCCCGCCTCAACGTCGAGAACACGCAGCTCACGCGTCTGCGGCTCGAACAATCGCTCATGGCCGACCTGTCGAACTTCTGGCAGGCCTACCGCAACAACCTCGAAGTGATCCAGCTCGAACGGGAGAACCTCGTCGCGGCACGCGAAAACTACCGGATCGCCATGGACAGGTATCTGCTGGGCGACCTCTCGGGAATCGAGATGCGCGAGGCGCAGAAGAGCCTGCTCGACGCCGAAGAGCGTATCCTGACGGCGCAGTACAACACCAAGCTGTGCGAAATCTCGTTGCAGCAGATCAGCGGCAACGTCACGGCTTACATGCAATAACCGCACGGGCGCGACCCACGCCCGTGTGCGGCCCGGGCCGGCGCATTCCGGCATCCGGTCCGAATCCCGTTACCACGTCCCGCCCCGGCCGCCGAACCCGTGCCGGGGCGGAGCCGTTTTTCCAAAAGCCGATTCCACGAACGAGACCACGGCCCCCCGTTACCGGCCCGGTTCGGGCACATCGCCCGCCCCGGGGACCATTCCACCCCTGCCGCAGCGCCTCTCCGG